>JBDRNC010000040.1:0-2099 GCA_043811535.1 Elusimicrobiota bacterium | reverse complement strand
AAAGGACTGGAATTGGATTAAGAATGCGGATGCTTGGTTCAGGAAAAATCTCTGGTAAAATTTAGATCAATTGCCCTCTAGTGCAATGGTAGCACGACTGACTCTGGATCAGTTAATTGTGGTTCGAATCCACAGGGGGCAGCCAACCTTGACGCTCAGGCGAACCAAATCCGCTTGATGCAGTGGGGACTAACGCCTTACAGTTATCTGTAGGGCGTTTTTCATTTTGGGGAGGTTTCCCGTGCTCTACGGCTGGCAGTGTGCAGGAGAGGCTTTCCATGGCGGGCTGGTCGATATACATCTTGATTTCTATCTGATCCTCATAGACTATTATTTCTTTGATAAGGGCCCTTATCAGGGCTTTCTGCGCGTCCGGAGGGGCCTGCTCGATATACTGCATGGCGAGCTTGAGGTTTGAGTGCAGAAATTCTCCGGAATGCGCGGCTATTTGAGCGACGTTCTTTTTGGCCTGTAGTTTTTCCAGCTCATCTTCCAGCCTGAATATCTCATCGTCCAGTTTGGTCATCTTGTCTTTGTATGTCCTGCCCTGCGACACCTTGCCGTTCATCGCCAGCTCAAGAAGCTTATTCGCTTTTTCCCTGGCGTCTGACAGTTTCTTCTGAAGAGGTTTGATTAGTTTTTCAAGGCTTTCCAATTTTATCTGGGAGTCCAGGATCGCCTCGCCGATCGCTTTTACGATGATTTCCTGGTCTTTGGATGCGCGCTTGAAGTAATCGATCAATGCGTTATCGAATCCTTTGGCAGAGAATCGAGATACATCGCAGCCTAATTTCTGTTTGGATCTTCCACAGACATAATAATAGAATTTTTCGGAGTGGCCGTTGCCGCTTTCGCAGACATAGTGACTGCCGCATTTGCCGCACTTAAGAAGTCCGGCCAAAAGATATATGTATTCCCGGGGCCGTTTGATGAAACGGTGCCAGGGCATTTTTACGCTCAGCATCTTATTGGCTTTTTCCCAGAGCTTCTCATCCACGAGCGCGGGATGGTTACCTTTGTGGAGTTCATCGCTGTATTTTATGTAGCCTTTATGAAAAGGGTTCTTTATGAGCCAGGCCACGGTTTGTTTGCGCCATACTTTATCGCGCGGTGTTTTTATTCCCCGGCGCATCAATTCATGGGCAATATCGTAGAGCGATTTATTGGCCGCGGCCATTTCCCATATGAAGCGTATATTCGGGCCTATTTCAGGATTGATAATGATTTTGTGAGGCTGTCTTCCGTTCGGCAATGGATCGCCGTCGGGCATTAATTTATATCCGAAAGGTACGTTGCCTCCCACCCATTTACCCTGCCTTACCCTGGCTATGCAGGAAGCTTTCACGCGCTCGCCGGTGAGCTCCCGCTCAAAAGCTGACAAAATTCCGAGTATGCCGATTACTACCCTGCCTATGGCGGTTGAGCTGTCGAGATTTTCTCTTACGGAAACGAAATCGATTTCTTTTGCCCTGAACTGGTCAATAAGCCAATAAAGGTCCCGGGTATTGCGGGTTAAGCGGTCGAGGCGGAAGAATATAATTCCGTCGAAGGACGGCTTTTTGTGTATTTGGGACAGGATCGATTGGATGCCGGGACGATTGAGGTCTTTGCCGGAATAGCCGTCGTCTGTTACTACGCCTTTCTTTCCGATATCGGCAAGTTCATACCCGAATGCATCCAGCATGTTTTTGCAGTGATAGGCCTGGGCGTCGAGGGTGGTAAAGTCGCCCTGGGCTTGGTCGTCGGTAGAACAGCGGGTGTAGATCACATATCGTTTTTTCTCGGTTTTTTTGTTGTGCTGTATCATGTTTTTCTTTCCTTTTACCAACACCCCTATAACACAAAAGAATATAAGTCAAGCTGTATTAAGGGTTTTTGAGGCCCCCTTAATATGGCCTACAATAGAGGTGTTCTACCTGTATATACAGATTTTATGGCTGAAGTGTGCGAAAAAAAATTGTCTCATTTCGAAAACAAAATCTGTATATACGCGGTAGAGGGGGAAATATGGGACAGCGGATAAGCACAATTTTCAACAAGCGATTTGGAGGCCGGATTCGTATAGTGTACGCGCAAAAGCCATCCGCCTCGGAAAAACA
>JBDRNC010000039.1:0-156686 GCA_043811535.1 Elusimicrobiota bacterium | reverse complement strand
CTGTATATCATGCATAGGGATGAACGAAAAGGAAATTCTCGCCTATGTAGAGCATCAGTTCAAAGAAGACACAGGGCAACTGAAACTCAATTTCTAAAGAACGCGAAAGAAGCCGCCGGCTCCTGCCGGCGGAGTATCACTCAGCCAACTTAGAAGGGCAGCTGTTTCTATATTGGCAAATCTGGCTGAAGGCACAGGCAGGATACATTCTAAAGATACTTCGCAATTCTTGAGGATATCGAGGTCATCAGCTTTTGAATGCATCGCCCTAATTCAATTATCTGTTAAGCAAAATTATTTGACAATGCCTGAATATGAAAGATTATATGGATTTTTACAGGAAATAACAAAAATGCTGAGTGGTTATTTAAAAGCAATAAAATGATTAAAAAAATTGTCTGCTTCCTTCTTCTATCTTCTATCTTCCATCTTCCGGCTGCTTACGCAGCCGGTGAGCCGGGCGGATTCATGTATTGGGGAGCCGGCGGGCGCGCGATGGGCATGGGTAACGCCTCAGTGGGCGCGGTAAATGACGCTTTCGCGCTCTACTGGAACCCCGGAGCGCTCGGAACTCTTGAGAGCAAGGAGCTCGCCACATTCCATTCCATTCTATGGGAAGAAACCTCTTTCAGTTTTCTCGGATACGTGCACCCGACGCTGAATAAAGGCGTTTTTGGTGCAAGCCTGGTCCGGCTCTTCTCAGGAAACGCGGATAAACGCGACGATAATAACGTAAGCGTGGGCTCTTTTAACCACAGCCAGATCGCGGTCGGCCTTTCATACGGAAAGAACCTTCACAGGAATATCTTCTGGGGCGCGACCGGAAAATTCATGAGCCTTACTCTGGACACATTCGCCCAGAACGCATTCACGTTCGATACGGGGCTGTATATCCCGATGGGAAAAAACAGGAATCCGACCGTCGGGCTTACGCTGCAGAACGTGATATCGGGAATGCTGAGCGAAACCGACGACAAGCTTCCGATCGTCTTCAAGATAGGAACCGCCTACAAGTTGTTCGGAGACAGGCTGCTAATAGCTTTTGATATCGGGCGTAAATCGCGCAGCGCGGCGATAGACACTTTCGCCATAGGCGCGGAGAGCGCGATAAACAAGATGTTCACGGTGCGGCTTGGGCGCAACCAGGACGAAACCGCCGCCGGATTCGGCGTAAACTGGAAAAACTTCAAATTGGATTACGCTATGGCGCTCCACTACCTCGGTTCTTCGCACAGGGTATCTTTCAATACAAAGTTCGGAGCAACTCTTGGCGAGCTTAGGAAGACGGGGCCGGATGAGGCTGAGGGCACAATGACGCCGGCCGAAGAAGCAGAGCGCGATATGATTGCTGAAAAGTTCCGCGAAATATTCCAGAACGCCATCGCGCTTTACCGCAGAGGCCTTTACAAACAATCATACGATAAATTCACGCAATCGCAGAACATAGACCCGAAGGACATTGATGTTCCTCTCTATCTTGACAGGATAGGACTGCTGACGCCGATAGTCCCGCAGGTGATAAGCCCGGACAAGACTTCGGACCTTCTTCGCCGCGGCATAACATACTTCATAGAAGGCGACGGCCAGTCGGCGGTGAAAACCGTGGCTTATTCTCTGTCAACGGAACCGGATAACTTCACCATTTCGCGCGTGCTCAGCCGCATAGAGGAAAAAACAGGTCTTAAGGCCGATTACTCGAAACCCGTTTCGGGAATGTCCATCGTGGATCAGAAACTTTTCGAGAGCCTTATCGCTTTCCGCAAGAAGGACTATTCGCGGGTAATACAGCTTTGCGAAGACGTGCTCGTGCTTGAGCCGCAAAATATTCTTGCCTTGAAACGCCTTGGCTCCGCCTTCTTCGCGCTCGGAGAGAAGGAAAAAGCGCTCTCAACGTGGGAGAAAGCCCAGGAATTGCAGTCTGACCCGAAAATAGAAGAGCTTATTAATAAATTAAAGAGTCAGTGATAATGAGGTATTGAATGAAAACAAGAAATCCTTTGGCGCAGCGTTTGATTCCGCGTATCTTCGTATTTTTGTTACCGCTGTTCTTTTGCGTTGCCGTAGGCGCGGCAATAATAGAAGAAAAACTGGCCCTTGAAAAATCCATACAGGAAAAAACCGAACGCCTCATAGAAAAGATCATAGGCTCAAAAGATTCAGTCGTTCTCGTGACGGTAGACCTCGAGCAGGAAAAGGCGGCGACGATCATGAGCGCCGCTTACCCGGGATCGAAAATGTCGGAAGAAGAGTTCCTGCCGGGCATAACATATTCATATTACCCCATCGACAATGTCTCTCCGGCATCGCAGGGCCTTTCCGTCAAGAGGATAACGATCCTTGTCACTCTTGACCAGACGGTTCCCGACGATCTCGTGAACAGGATCAAATCCGAGGTCAATATTCTGCTTAGTTTGAACGCTATGAGAGGGGACGTGATCAACGTTCAGAAAATCCTTTTTGCCAGGCCGTCTTACGGCTTCAAGGAGTACATGGAGCAGTCTTCGGGCCACATATACTGGCTGGTAACGCTTTTCCTCATAACATTATTCCTGTTCGGGCCCATGAGAAGTTTCTTTAAAACCATAGTCAAAGCCATGGAAATCAGGATAGACGCCGAAACCAGGATAAAATCCAGCGAATCGTTAAACCTTATGGGAGGACAGGGCGGGGGCGCGGCAGGTCCTCTTCTTCCGGGAGGGCCCGCGGACCGCATGGAAAATAAATATCCTTCCATGGGACATGAAAGGGAATCATCGGGCGCGGTCAAACGTTTCGGATTCGTAAACGAAGGAAATATCAAAAACCTTATTTATCTGCTCAGAAAAGAGCTTCCCGAGAAGATAGCCGTGGTTATCAGCTATCTCCCGACTCAGCACGCTTCACAGGTGCTGGCTTCGCTTACTCCGACCACCCAGTCGCAGGTCGCAATAAATGTTTCACAAACAAAGCTTTTTGACGCCAATCAGGTTGAAGTTATCGAACACGACATAAAAAGCAAGATCGATTACCTGCTCGGAGGGGAAGAGTACTTCCTCGGCCTGCTTGATCAGGTTGACAGGGAAACTCAGGAAAATATCCTTAAGACCGTTGAACGCGAAAATCCCGCGCTCGCGGAACGCCTCAGCCGCTCGCTGTTCTTCTTTGAGGATGTCGTTATTCTTGACAAAACCGCTCTTCAGCGCCTTATACGCGAAGCCCAGCGGCGCAATCTGTCTTTCGCCGTAGCGATGAAAACCAGTAATGAAGATATAAAAATGAAAGTCATGGACTGCCTCACTGAAGGAGCGCAGGCCATGCTGGCGGAACAGATAGACCTGCTCGGCGAGGTCCCCGAAAAGAAAATAAGCGACGAGCAGCGCCAAATCTCCACGCTGGCGAGAGATCTTGAAAAAACCGGCGAAATCATAATTGACAGGACAAAAAAATTCACGCCTGAAGCAGACGCAGTCGCTGAAACGCCTAACATAGGGTAGCGGAATTCCATACGGCTAAATTACGGAGGTTCAAAACACAATGTTCGATTTTTTAACTATATTCGGGCTGATTCTTGGCGCCGGCGCGGTTTGGATAGTCATGTACTGGGGGGGGACAAGCCATCTGTTATGGCACCGTGACGCCGCGGTCCTGGTTTTCGGCGGCACGTTCGCGTCAATGCTGATATCGACCCCTTTTGACATACTCGTGAGACTCCCGAGAGCGCTTGTTCTCGTGTTTTTCAAGAAAAAGACTTCCGAACCCAAGCAGATAATAAACCTCATAGTCTCCCTTTCTGAAAAATCCATGAGGAGCGGCATCGATACGCTGCAAACCGAGTTAGATACGATAAAGGAAAAATTCCTCGCCGATGGAATTAGCATGATCATTGACGGCCTCGATCCCGACCTTATCAGAGAAAACCTGCTCAAGGAGATCACATTCATCAGGAAACGACACTTTCAGGTCAGCAACGTCATACGGTCCATGGGCACGTTCTCTCCCATATTCGGACTGCTCGCGACGCTGCTTGGAGTTGTCCAGGTGCTAAGGTCCATAAGCGACCCTAAAGGCCTCGGCACATCCATGGCCATAGCCGTCACCGGAACGTTCTACGGCATCGCGTCAGCGAATTTCATCTTCCTGCCTATCTCGAACAAACTAGACGCGCACACCGATTCCGAACTGCTCCTGAAGGAAGTTATGATAGAAGGCATCTTGTCTATCCAAACGCGCGATATTCCGATAATAGTGTCCAAAAAACTCCATGCGTTCCTCGCGTCAAGAATACGCGAAGAACTGGGCACGAAATGACATCCCCTAAGACAAAAAAACGCCAGATACGCCTCGAAGATCCACCGGTCGAAGGGCAATCCAGCCTGTGGCTTATCATATATACCGACATGATAAGCAACCTGATGATATTTTTCCTGATGCTTTACTGCCTGACATGGCTCAGCGAAGCCGACCGCAATCTCGCTGCGGCGTCCTTCAAGGAAACTTTCGGAGGAGAGAAAGGCGCGGTGCTGAAGACTCTCGCTGAGATAGAAAAAGGCATTGACAAGACGAAGGACCTGGAAGACAAGGTTAAACAGGAATTTCAGAACGTGCAGATCAGCGAAAAAAAGATAACGATAATCCTTCCTAGCCCGGTTCTTTTTGATTCCGGCAAGGCCGATCTGAAACCGAGTACCATCAAAAACCTGCGCGATATAGCTGAAGTCGTGCGCAACCTGCCCAACCGCGTCGTCGTGGAAGGTTACACCGACGACATACCTATCCAAACAGAGCGTTTCAAATCAAATTGGGAACTCTCTTCGGCAAGAGCCTTCAGCGTCGTCCAGTACCTTATAGAAAAAGAAAAAATAAGCCCAAACCGCGTCTCCGCTCTCGGATACGCGGAATTCAGGCCTTCGGCGCCAAACGACAGCGAATCTAACCGGGCCAAGAACAGAAAAATAGAAATAAACATAATGAAGCAGCAGGATATCAATGTCAGCGAATAATCCGGCGCCAAGCAGGTTTGAGATCAAGAGCGATAGCGGGCGCAACCCGCAAGCAGGGCATTCCGGACATGACCTTTGGATCATTCCTTACGCGGATTTCATGAGCGTTCTCATGATACTTTTTCTCATGATGTTCGTTTTCGCCTACAACTCCAAAACTGAAAAACGCTATAACGAGATAATATCAAAGATCCAGCAGGAACTGGGCGGAACCGTTAAAAACGAAGTCATGGAAGAAATGAGGGAAATGGAAAGAACCGAGCAGACTGTGATGAAATTCGACGAGATGGTCGAAAAGCAGAATCTTTCAAAACTTATGACCGTAAGCGTGGATTCTGAAAAGATAAGGCTGTCAATGACGACTCCCGTGCTGTTTGATTCCGGTAAAGCCGACCTCAAAAACACTTCAACACAGATACTCCACAATGTCGCAAACATCCTGAAAACCATGGAAAACAGCGTTATAGTCGAAGGACATACCGACAATATCCCTGTAGTAGGAGGCGGAAGGTTCAAATCAAACTGGGACCTTTCACAGGCCAGGGCTATTGAAGTTATAAAGTATTTTATCAATACGGAGGGTTTAAATCCTTCTATGTTCGCGGCCGCCGGATACGGCGAGTATCATCCCATATTTCGCAACGACACTGCGGAAAACCGCGAGCGTAACCGCCGCATAGAGATCAACATTCTCAGGGAAACGGAAAACAACAAATGACCGAAATTAACGACAAGATCATATCCGGAGCCGAGGACAAGGGCGCTTCTTCCGACAGCCCTGACAGGATCATGCGCGATCTGCTCAAAACCGAAAAAGAGATCGCGTCAGAATCGCTGTTGCTGCTTAAACAGAGATATGAAAAAGAGAAGCTTTACTGGGAAAACCTTTTGCAGGAAAAACAGCGTCTTATTCTGGAACTGCAGAAGAGCATGGGCGATTCCGACGTGAAGATAAAAAATCTTCAAATGCAACTTGACGGCGAAACGCAAAAGCAAATAGATCAGTTGAGGATTACGAGCCGCGAGATTGAAGCGAGAAAGCTATCCGAAACCAAGAAGTGGCAGGCCGTAGAAGATGAGATCAGGTCTTTCAGGTCGGTTGCAGCCGACGCGCAGAACAAGCTTATATCTGAACGCGAAAGAATCATTGAATTAAAAAGGAACTTTGAATATAACGAAAAACTCTTCAACGAACAGCTCAATTCCAAGGAAGAGGAGATAATGCAGCACAAGGAACTCTCCCTGAAAAGGGAAGATGCCTATTTGAGGGACAAGTCCCTTAAAGACGAAGAACTCGCTCTTTTACAAGACCAGTTAAAGAGTATAAACGACATCCTCGCGAGCGAACGGCAGTATAATGCGAAAATACAGGAAGAAAAAGACAGGAATATCTTTGACCTGCAGAAAGGGCTTCAGAACGCGATCGTCCAGTTGACGACGGAAAGGCAGTCAAACGACAAACTTGATGCAAAGGCCGCTGAACTCCAGAAAGTAATTGAAACAATTCAGGACGATAACAAAAACCTCAGGCAGACATTTGATGAAGAGCGCCTGAGCCTGCAGAGGACCGTAAAAGAAGAGCAGTCAAACCTTGAAAAACAGAAACAAGAGTTTCAGTCGAAAGAAGAAATCTTTAGAAAAGAGACAGGCGAACAACTGTCCAGGCTGGCTAAATCCGGCGAGATACTTGAACAACAGCTGACTGAAGAGCAACGTTTAAGAAAATCCGCGGAAAGCAAACTACTGCAGAAAGAATCCGAACTTCAGCAAATACTCAGACAGAACGAAGAGATAGCCTCGGACTGGAAAAAAATAATCGCTGCGGAACGCGATACATGGCAAAAACGCCAGAGCGACATAACAGCGGAATATGAGCGCTTCAAACAGGCAAAAGAAGAAGAAATCACTAAACTTCACCAGAAAAACAATGCCTACCTTTCAGAAATGGAAAACAATAGGAAGTTTCACTTTTCAAAAAAGAGGAAAAAGCCAAAAACTCCGCCTCCTGCCGGCAGTAATCCGTAATCCGTCGTCCGTCTTCCGTGGTTCTGACATATCAGTTCTGCCGTATTAGTTCTGTCTCATCAGTTCTGTCGTCGCAGTTTTGTCCCTTGTCATTCCTTGACTTTGACAGTGTTGTTTTGTAATATTTACAATCATTAAAGTTAATTTACGGAGGAATAAATGTCTGAAATAGAACTTAATGAACAGAATTTCGGTTCAGAGGTGACCAACTCATCGCTGCCCGTGCTCGTTGATTTTTGGGCCCCCTGGTGCGGACCGTGCAAGATGATAGCTCCCGTTATCAGAGAAATCGCGGCTGAATATGCCGGCAAACTTAAAGTAGGGAAGGTCAACACGGACGAAAACATGAGCATCTCCAGCCAGTTTCAGATAACATCTATTCCGACGCTTATTATTTTCAAGAACGGGAAACCATTCCATAAAATCGTAGGATTCAAACAAAAAACGGAACTTAAAAAAATCATAGATAATGCGCTTTAGAATATTGTCCACCGCCGTTATTATCGCAGCTTTGTGCGCCGGATTCTCAAATTCACACGCGGCCCGGCTGGCTCTCGATTTCGAACTTTCGGACGTTAACGGCAAAACCGTCACACTTAATTCTTTAAAAGGAAATGTAGTTTTCCTTGATTTCTGGGCATCCTGGTGCCCTCCCTGCAGGAATTCCATTCCCGCCGTTGAATCGCTTTACCAAGAATTAAAGGATGAAAAAGTCGTTTTTATCGGGATAAACATTGAGAACAAGCCTGCGCTCGCCAGGAATTTCGCGATAAATAACGGTATAAATTACACAATACTCATGGGGGACCAGAAAACCACGCGCGCCTACGGCGTGAGGGGAATACCGGCCTTTTTCCTGATAGATCATCAAGGAAACGTCGTCAAAACTTATGTGGGCTTCCAGGACGGACTGAAGGAAACATGGAAATCGGACATACAAGAACTTCTGCTGAAAATACAGGAGGAAAAGCCCAACCCCGCGAAGAAACCCTCTCCACGGAAAAAATAATGCAATCAAAAGAATATGAAATAGTCATCATAGGCGGAGGCCCTGCCGGGCTCACCGCCGGCCTTTACGCGTCGCGCTCAAGATTTAAGACGCTGCTTATTGAAAAAATGGGCTGCGGCGGACAGGCGGCCATAGCCGACTGGATAGAAAACTTTCCGGGTTTTCCGGAAGGCATTTCGGGATTTGACCTGGCGCAGAAGATTGAAGAGCAGGCAAAGAAATTCGGGACTGAATTCGCGTTTGACGAAGTGACAGCGGTCTCAATATGCGGAGAGAGTTTTAACGTGAAAACTCAGAGCGAAAATATTCCGGCAAAAGCCGTAATAATGGCGTCCGGCGCGAATCATAAGAAACTGGATATCCCCGGCGAAAGCGAGTTTTCGGGGAAAGGCGTCTCATACTGCGCGACATGCGACGGCCCCTTTTTCAGAGGGAAGGATGTTGCCGTAATAGGCGGTGGAAATTCCGCCGTTCAGGAAGCTGTATATCTCACCAAATTCGCCTCAAGCGTCAGCATAATACACCGCAGGGACAGGCTGAGAGCCGCAAAAATTCTTCAGGAACGCGCGTTAAACAACCCGAAGATTAAAATGCTTTGGAATTCCGTGCCTGTTTCTATTCACGGCGGCGAACTGGTTGACGGTCTAAAGATCCGGAATGTGCTGACCTCTGAAGAAAACGAATTGCCTTTTAATGGTGTCTTCGTTTTCGTCGGACTTAAGCCGAATACCGCCTGCGTCTCCAAATTGATACAACTTGACGAGTCCGGTTACATACCTACCGATGAAAACATGTCAACTTCCGTTCCCGGCATCTTCGCGTGCGGCGACGCCAGAAAAAAAATCCTCCGGCAAATCGTGACCGCGGCCGGAGAAGGCGCCCTTGCCTCGTTCTCCGCGCAGGAATATATTGACGAACTCAGGGGCACGAGATACAAATAACTACATTTAAAGATTGAAAGATTAAAAAGATTTAAAGATTACTAAATCGTTTTTAACCTTCAATTTTTCAATCATTCCAATCTTGTAATCTTTGAATTATGTCTAAATTCTATATCATCGACGGAAACGGATACATCCACCGCGCCTACCACGCACTCCCTCCGCTGACAACGTCAAAAGGCGAGATGGTTAACGCCGTTTACGGCCTTATCCGGATGCTGCTCAAGCTCCAACGGCAGGACAAGCCTGATTACCTGGCCGTTTGCTTTGACCACCCTTCTCCGACCTTCAGACACAAGCAATTCGAAGCGTACAAGGCGCATCGCAAGGAAATCGACGACGAATTGAAAAGCCAGATGCCGCTGGCGAGGGAAGCCGCGCGCGCGCTGAATATTAAGACATTCGAGATACCCGGGTACGAAGCCGACGATACCATTGCCACTCTTGCCAGAGACGCGGAAAAGGACGGACTTGAAGTCGTCATAGTTTCAGGAGACAAGGACGCGCTCCAGCTGGTTAACGATAAGATAAAGGTATTCAACGAACCCAAACGCACGCTTTTTGACGCTGAAAAGGTGACCGAAAAATACGGATTGAGGCCGGACCAGCTCGTGGATATGTTCGCGCTGATGGGCGACGCGTCGGACAATGTACCGGGCATCAAAGGAATAGGCGAAAAAACCGCCGTAAAACTGATCCAAAAATACGAAACCCTTGAAAATCTTCTGGAAAATGCCGGCTCTCTTGAAGGCAAGCTCAAGGAATTATTCTTATCCGGACGCGAAGAAGCCCTTAAAAGCAAAAACCTTGTCTTTCTTGACGATAAAGTTCCTCTGGAAGGGGGGTGGAAAGAGTGTTATCATAAGGAATATGAGCGCGAAAAACTCTCCGAATTCCTCAGAAGGCTTGAGTTCAACAGCCTTTTGAAGGAAATCCTTCCTCCCGATCCCGGTGAGCCAAAGCCGGCGGTAAAAACCGGTTCTTTAGCCAAAACCTCCGTGGTTTACGCGGACAGCGACGAATTGAAGGAGCTGTCTGAAAAATTGTCCGAAGCCCGGTCCTGCGCGTTATTCTTTATAAACTCCGATGAAGACCCGGGATCCGCATTGATCGGAGTTTCAGCTGCAGTTGAGCCCGGCAAAGCGTATTACCTTCCTCTGGCGCATTCAGAACTTAGCCCGAAAGGACAGCTCTCCGAAAAAGAGGCCATTGAGCTTCTTAAAGGATTTTTTGAAGACGCGGGCAGTGATAAATTGCTCTATGACCTTAAAACCGCCGGAAGGATACTTCAAGCCAGGGGAATAAAACTGCGCGGGGAGTGTTTTGACGTTATGCTGGCGGCGTACTGCCTTAACCCGTCAAAACCTTCTTACGAACTTAAAGATATCGCGCTTGATCATCTTGCCCGCGAGCTGAATGATTTCAGCGAACTTGCCGGGACAGGAAAAAAACGCGTTCCCTACCGGGATATAGCGATCGAGACGGCCGCGGATTCGGCCTGCAGAAGCGTGTCTGTTGTTTTCGAACTCAAACCGTTTTTTGAAGAAAAACTGATAGAAAAACAACTTGAAGCCTTGTTTTCCGGAATGGAAACGCCGTTGGCGCGCGTTCTCGCGGACATGGAAACGAACGGCCTCAAAATAAACGAATCCTATTTCAGGGAGCTTTCAAGGAAATTTGAAATCGAAGTGAAAGGAATAGAGAAAAAGATATACGAATCCGCCGGACAGGAATTCAATCCGGCGTCGCCGAAACAACTTTCATTCATATTGTTCGAAAAACTCGGACTTCCTGCGGTAAAAAAAACAAAAACTGGCTATTCCACCGACGAGGAAGTACTGCGCTCGCTCGCGCCGTCCCACGAGTTACCCGCGAAACTGCTTGAATTCAGGGAAATCCAGAAGCTTAAATCAACGTATGTTGACCCGCTGCTCGAAAAAGTAGACAGGAACACTTCAAGGATACACACGACATTCAACCAGACGGGTACGGCAACAGGAAGGCTGTCCTCTTCCAATCCGAACCTGCAGAACATACCGATCCGGACGGAATACGGAAAAGAGATCAGGAGAGGATTCATCCCGGACAAGGGATATACCTTTCTATCAGCGGACTATTCGCAGATAGACCTGCGCGTGCTGGCGCATATCTCCGGAGATCATATGCTCATCAATGCTTTCAAGGAGAACATTGACGTGCACACAGCTACGGCCGCGGAGGTTTTCGGCAAAAAACCTTCAGAAATCTCCCGGGAACTCAGGCGAATCGCTAAAACCATTAATTTCGGGATAATATACGGCATGTCGCCGTTCGGACTGGCGCAGCAGCTCGGCATTTCAAACGCTGAAGCAAAGCAGTACATCGACAGGTACTTTGCAAGATATTCCGGCGTTAAGGAATGGACGGAAAAGATAATAGAGGAAGCCCGCGCTAACGGCTGCGTGAAAACACTGCTGGGCAGGATACGCTATCTGCCGGAGATTAATTCCCCGAACCACCAGATTAGGAGCTTCGCCGAACGGATGGCAATGAACACGCCGGTACAGGGAACATCCGCTGATATAATAAAAGTGGCCATGATAAATCTTTTCAAACGGCTTGGCGACGAAAAAAGAAAATCAAGGCTTTTAGTCCAGGTTCATGACGATCTTTTGTTTGAAATTTCGGACAATGATACCGGAACGCTTCCTATTATGATAAAATCTGACATGGAAAGCGCCGTCAAGCTTAAAGTGCCTGTTATCGTTGACCTTAAAACCGGAAAAAACTGGGCCGACTTAAGTAAGATGGAAGAAGGAAGAGGGAAGAAGGAATAAAAGTGAAAAAACCATTGATTATAGGATTAACGGGGGGAATCGGGTCCGGAAAAACAACTGTACTGAAAGAATTCGCCAAACTCGGCGCAGCAACCATCAGCTCCGATTCAATAAGCAGAAAAATAATGCGCCGCGGGCAACCCGCGTGGAAAAAAATAGCCGCTTTTTTCGGCAAAAGCATTTTACACCGAAGCGGATCCATATGCAGAAGGAAACTTGGCGCTATTGTTTTCGCTGACCGCGCAAAAAGAAAAGCGCTTGAAAAAATAACCCATCCTGCCATTATAAAAGAAATAAAGGACGCCGTATCGGTTACGGCGAAGAAGAAGAATGCCCCGGTTATCGTAGAGGCGCCCCTGCTCTTTGAAGCCGGGCTTGAGGAATATTTTGACAAGACAATCGCGGTATGGGCCCCGAAAAAACTCCGTTTTAACAGGATTGGCGGAAAAAGACGTCTGAATAAACGCCAGATAGAGGCGAGGGATAAGGCGCAAATGCCGCTGAACATCAAGAGGAAAATGGCAAATTATCCGGTAAACAATTCGGGGACATTGCCTGAAACGAAGAGAATAGTAAAAAAAATCTGGAATGACTTGACAAAGAAATAAATATTGTATACACTTACTACAGAGCAAAGGTTTTTAAACTTATCGTTAGGACTTACCTGTTGAGCCCGGAATAAATTCAAAGAAATCTAAATATCTTTCAACGAATTCTGGGCGAAATCCCGCTTAAATCTTTTAAATAGCCATCCAAGCGTAAATGGCGGGATACATAGTACCTGCAAGAGCAAGAACCTTCATGATTGAAGCAAAAAACCACAAAAACTAAGAATCAACGACAGAATCTTTCTGCCCCGTTTTTTCTATCGCCATATGCGAATACCCCCACAACTGTTGTTTACTTTCAGGAGGACCTAAATGGAACAAACACCGCCTCAAGCCCCGCCGTCAATGGACGCGTCTACGCTGTCCAAAAAGACCATCGCAGAACTAACTAAAATCGCTAAAGAATTTAAGGTCGAAACTACTTCGGGGCTCAGGAAACCGGAGCTCATAGCCAAAATACTCGAAGCCCAAACAAAGGAAAACAACCTCATCTATGATGAGGGCGTGCTTGAGATTTTGCCTGACGGTTTCGGTTTTTTAAGATCGCCCAATTACAACTACCTTCCTGGCCCGGATGACATATATATATCGCCTTCGCAGATAAAGAAATTCGCGTTAAGGAAAGGTGACACCGTCGCGGGATTTGTGCGCCCTCCGAAGGACCAGGAACGTTTTTTCGCGCTGCTCCAGGTTAAGTCGGTCAACGGGCAGGAGCTTGATAATATACGCGAACGCCAGTTATTCGATAACCTTACGCCGCTCTATCCTGATAAAAGGGTAGTGCTTGAAACGAAACGCGACGAGATGTCAACAAGGATACTGGACCTGATGATACCACTCGGCAAGGGGCAAAGGATGTTGATAAACGCAGCTCCCAGGACCGGAAAAACCGTGCTGCTCCAGAAAATCGCCAACTCGGTCACGGAAAACCACCCCGAAGTCGTTCTCATGGTGCTTCTTATTGACGAACGCCCCGAAGAAGTCACGGACATGCAGCGTTCGGTCAAGGGCGAGGTAATATCTTCCACATTCGACGAATCGTCCGAGCGCCATATACAGGTCGCAGAGATGGTTATAGAGAAGGCGAAGCGGCTCGTTGAACACGGGAAAGACGTTATTATATTGCTCGATTCAATAACGAGGCTCGCGAGGGCCTATAACACCGTCACGCCTTCAAGCGGAAGGGTGCTTTCCGGAGGGCTTGACTCCAACGCGCTGCAGCGCCCTAAACGCTTTTTCGGCTCCGCGAGGAACGTAGAAGAAGGCGGCAGTTTGACGATAATAGCGACGGCACTCGTGGAAACCGGAAGCCGCATGGATGACGTCATATTCGAAGAATTCAAAGGCACGGGCAACTCCGAAGTCTATCTTGACAGAAAACTCGCCGACCGCAGGGTCTTCCCCGCCATAGACATAACGAGGTCCGGAACCAGAAAAGAAGAGCTCCTTCTGAATGAAGATGAACTGAACAAGGTCTGGATACTGAGAAAGGTCATAACGCCTCTCAATCCGATCGAAGCCATGGAGCTCATGCTAGAAAAGGTCTCCGCGACCAAGTCCAACAAGGATTTCCTCAAATCGATGGAAATATCAAACTAAACGGCAGGGTCCAGTCGCCAGTGTCCAGGGTCCAGTAAAACAACGACAAGTCCTTATTAAATCTTTGTCCCTGGACCCCTGACCCTTGATCCTGTTTTTTTTATTGACTTTTTGCCCGTTTTTTGAGATAATAATACGTCGCATAAATAGTGAAAAGGAGACCACATAAATGAGAGAAGGCATCCATCCGCAGTATGTTGAGACAACGGTAACCTGCGCTTGCGGTTACACGTTCAAAACCCGCTCTACCAAGCCTGTAATAAAGCTGGAAATGTGCTCGAACTGCCATCCGTTTTTCACGGGAAAGCAGAAATTAGTTGACAGCGCTGGACGCGTTGAAAGATTCACCAAGCGCTTCTCGAAAACCGAAGGCAAAATGATAAAAACGGCCAAGGTTGCGAAACCCAAGACCGCTGTTAAGAAGGTCAAGGGGAAGGTGTTTTCCACCGCTCCGCGCAGGAAGAAATTGACCGCGGTTGCGGCAAAAACAGAAACGCCAAAAAAAGAGAAGTAGCGTCTACTTTCCATAACGATGACAGAGTGCGATATTCGTACTAGCTCTGTCATTTTTTTTGGAGCACCTCTATACATCATGCGACCTCCCGCGACTTCCTTAGCGTATTCGATGGAGTCCATGCGTAGTCGGACGGCTCCGCTCGCATTCCTCCCCCGACAAGAGGTCGGGCCCGCCGCGGCGGGCATAACCGCGGGATTGATGGTTAAGACTCATTCAAAGGCAGAATATCATGCTATTAGATAAACTGAACAGACTTGAAAATCGCTGCGGGGAAGTAGAGAAACTCCTTTCCGACCCGGATGTGATATCCAGAAAAGAGGAATACCTGAAATATTCCAAAGAGCACGCGTACCTATCGCCCATAATAGCGAAATTCAAAGACTATAAAAGGGTTCTGGCCGAGTTAAAGAACCTGGAAGAACTGAAGAATACCCAGGACACCGAGCTGCGCCTTATGGCCGCGAGCGAGCACGAAGAAATGGGGAACAGGAAACAAACGCTTGAATCCGAGCTCAAATTCGCGCTGATCCCGCCCGACCCGAACGACGACAAGGATATCATCGTGGAAATAAGGGCCGGGACCGGAGGCGAAGAAGCGGCTCTTTTCGCAGGGGATTTGTTCAGGATGTACTGCAGATACGCCGAAACCAGGGGTTGGAAGGTGGAAGGCATGAGCAACCACGCCACCGGTCTAGGCGGGTTCAAGGAAGCGGTATTCTCGGTATCGGGCAGATCGGCGTGGAAACATTTCAAGTTTGAAAGAGGCATTCACCGGGTTCAGCGCGTCCCCGAGACTGAAGCGTCGGGCCGCATACATACTTCGGCGGTCTCGGTTGCGGTGCTGCCTGAAGTAGAAGACGTTGAAGTGGATATCAGGCCCGAAGACCTCAGGATTGACACTTACCGCGCCTCCGGCGCGGGCGGGCAGCATGTCAACAAGACGGATTCCGCAGTCAGGATAACTCATTTACCGACTAATGTTGTCGTGGCCTGCCAGGACGAGCGTAGCCAGATAAAGAACAGGGCGAAGGCGATGAGGATCCTTAAAGCGAAACTCTTTGAAGCGAAGCAACAGGAACAGGCGCAGGCCATGGCGAATGAGCGGAAAATGCAGGTCGGTTCGGGCGACAGGTCGGAAAAGATCAGGACGTACAATTTTCCGCAGAACAGGATAACGGACCACAGGATCGATTTCAGCCTGTACCGCCTGAAAGAAGTGCTGAACGGCGACATGGACGAACTGTTTAAAGAGCTTATAACTTCGGACCAGGAAAAAACACTGTCAGGAACGGTTTAAAACATGGATAACCCGGATATCAGGGATTGGACGGTTTGTTCCGTGCTAGACTGGACGGCGGATTACTTCGAACGCCATAATATTTCCGGCGCCCGGCTTGATGCCGAGATACTGCTTTCGCACGTGCTCAAGTGCCCCCGGCTGGATCTGAACCTGCGCAAGGATGAAAGAATACCGGAAAAAATACTGTCCCAGTACAAGCGCTTCATCACGGAAAGAAAAGAACGTAAGCCGCTTGCCTATATACTGGGCGAACACGAATTCATGGGAATGAGCTTCCGCGTCAACAACGCGACGCTGATACCCAGGCCTGAAACGGAACTCCTGGTGGAAGAAGTCGTAAACCTTGTCCGCGGAAAAGGGAAGAAAGTCCTGGTTGAAGTCGGAACGGGCTCGGGTAATATAAGCGTAAGCATCGCCAAATTGACTGATATTACTACAATATACGCCACGGACATCTCTATGGACGCGCTGAAAGTCGCGCAGGAGAATGTTTTCAAACACAGTGTCGCGTCAAAAGTCGTTCTCAGGCAGGGCGACATGTTCAGGGCGCTGGAAAGCGACGGCCTGGAGGGGAAGACGGATATCATTGTGTCAAACCCTCCATACGTTTCGCTTGACGAGTTTGACGGCCTCGAACCGGAACTGAAGTACGAGCCTCGGAACGCGCTAAACGGCGGCGAGGACGGCTTGGACTTCTATAAGATATTATCCGTAGAAAGCAGGAAATACCTGAAACCCGGGGGATTGATCGCGGTGGAACTGAATTCCAATAAAAGCTATCAGATAAGGGATATATTCGAATCAACCGGTTTCGCGGTTGAGACCATTATCAAGGACTATTCGGGGCTGGACAGAGTGCTTACGGCGAAAATCATTAATTCGAGGTAATAATAATGCATAGGATTGTCATTCACGGCGGAAAAAAACTAAGAGGAAGCGCGCGTGTCTCGGGTTCAAAGAACGCCGCTCTACCCATACTTATCGCCACGCTCCTAACCGAAGGGAAATGCGTTATCAGGAACATCCCGAAACTTGCCGATATCGACACAACTATACTCCTGCTCAGGTTCATAGGCAAAGAGATAGAGGTCCGCGGGGACACGGTTTTCGTATCTCCTAAAAAGAAACTGCGCGACACTGCGCCGTACGACCTTGTCAGTAAGATGCGCGCGAGTGTGCTTGTGATGGGCCCTCTTATAGCCCGGCTGGGCAAGGTAAGGGTTTCTCTTCCGGGAGGATGCGCGATAGGACCGAGGCCGATAGACATACATCTTGACGCTTTTTCAAAATTGGGAGTGAAGATAGACCTTCAGGCCGGATACGTTGAAATGAGGTGCGACAAGCTCATGGGAGGGAAAATCAGGTTCAGGTTCCCGAGCGTCGGCGCCACGGAAAACCTTCTACTGGCCTCTGTTCTGGCTGAAGGGAAAACGGTATTAGAAAACTCCGCCTGCGAGCCGGAGATAACTGACCTGGCCGACGTGCTCAATAAGATGGGCGGCAAGATTACCGGGGCCGGTACCAAAAAGATAGTTGTCGAAGGGGTTGAAACCCTCGGCGGTTTCGTCCATTCGGTGATACCCGACAGGATTGAAACGGCGACATATCTTATCGCCGCCGCCATAACCAAGGGCGATATCACGCTTGAAAACACCGATTCCCGCCTCCTCCAGGCAGTCATAGACAAACTCCGGGAAAGCGGGCTCAGGATAAACTGCCGCGATAACGCTATAAGCGCGAAATGGATATCGGCGCTCAAACCGGCTGACGTTAAAACGAATGTCTACCCGGGTTTTCCGACTGACGTTCAGGCCCAGTGGATGGCGCTGATGTCGATTGTCAGAGGAAAGTCCGTGATAGAAGAAACCGTCTTTGAGAACAGGTTCATACACGCGGTTGAACTGAAAAGGATGGGAGCGAACCTGAAGATTTGGCCTCACAAGGTGGCCGTAACCGGCGTTGATTCTCTGTCTGGAGCTCCCGTCATGGTCTCTGACCTGCGGGCAGGCGCCGCTCTGGTACTGGCCGGACTGGCGGCAAAGGGCAGGACCGAGATACACAGGGTATACCACCTTGACCGCGGATACGAACAGTTGGAAAAGAAACTTAAGAAACTGGGAGCTGATATAAGAAGGGTTAAAGATTGAAAATTACTTAATTTTATAATATAATTTGAGAATAACTGGATTTAAACATGGACAAAAAACTGAGTTCTTACATTGCAGGAATTATTGAAGATGTCGCCGGGAAAGGTGACGCCGCTGTCATTTCGTACACAGCCAAGTGGGACAAGGTCAAGCTCTCCCCGAGAGATTTCCGTGTCTCAAGGAAAGCCTTGCTTTCGGCCGGGGGTATGCTTGAGCCTGACCTGAAGAAATCGATTGAAATGGCCGCAAAAAATATCAAAAGATTCCACGCGATAGAGCTTTCGAACATCAAGAGGTCATGGTCCGTTGTCTATGACGGAGTAAAGACGGGACAGAATTATAATCCGGTTGAAACCGCGGGGATTTACGTGCCCGGAGGGCGTTTTCCGTATCCTTCAACGGTCCTCATGACGGCCATCCCCGCCCGCGTAGCCGGCGTGAAACGGATAATCATGGTCACGCCTCCAGGGAATTTGTCGCCGGCCGTTCTATACGCCGCCAGAATCGCGGGAGTTGATGAGATTTACGGCGTTAACGGCCCCGCAGCCATTGCTGCGATGGCTATCGGTACTTTCACAATACCCAAAGTTGATATTATAGCAGGTCCCGGGAATGCCTATGTAAATGAAGCAAAAAGGCAAGTATTGGGATGGGTAGGTATTGATTCTCTTGCCGGCCCCAGCGAAGTAGCGATTATCGCGGACTCCAGCGCGAAACCCGCTTATATAGCAGCCGACATACTTGCTCAGCTTGAACACGATCCGGACGCCAGGGCATTCCTTTTCACGAATTCCAGGGTGCTTCTGAACAAGGTTTCCGCCATTCTAAAAAAGGACGGCAAACGCTTCAATCTCAGAATCCAGTTCCAGGCCAAATTGTGTTCGCTTGTCAAAGCCGTAGAATCGGTCAACCGCATCGCGCCGGAACACCTTGAACTGATGGTGCGAAAACCCGTGGGATACGTCGCCGCTATCAAGAACGCGGGCGCGGTATTCGTCGGGAACAACACGCCGACGGCGGTAGGCGATTACTGGGCCGGCCCTTCGCACGTCCTGCCCACGGCCAGACGTGCCCGCTTTTCGAGCGGCCTTTCAGTGCAGACGTTCATGAAAAGGACAAGCTACATTGAATGCTCCGCTTCGGTGATAAAGAAATTCGGCAAAATAGTGGAAAAACTTGCTTCTGCGGAAGGCCTGGAAAACCACAGGAAGTCCATAGCGGCAAGATATAAAAAGTAGGAAGACGGAAGACAGAAGACGGAAGCAAACATAAACTGTAAGAAGATAAAAGAAAGGCGGAAATACGATGAAAATAGAATTGACTCAAAAGGAAATTGAATTGCTTCTGCTTCTGCTTAACGACGCTTTCGCGGGTGATTTCACCCCGAACGGCAATCCGATACTGACTCTGGAAGAAAGAGAGCTGATCGAAAAGCTGGAGTCGGCCCTGCGGAACACCTATCTGTTTGATAAGGGCCTGCTCAACAACAGCCAAAGCAACCTGTCTCATTGACTGAATTGTCAATTGTTTATTGTTAATTGATAATTATATGGATGGGAGTTATTCCGCCACGGCGGATTTCACAAAAGACAATTTAACAAGAACGCTTTAGGAGTTCAACATGAAAGCACGCAAAGCAAAAGTATCGCGGAAAACAAAAGAGACCGAAGTCAGTGTCGAGATCGGCCTTGACAGGATTTCTACTGCCAAAATAGGCACGACAATCCCGTTCGTTGACCACATGCTAACACTGATGGCCTATCACGGGGACTTCGGGCTCAAACTGAAAGCATGCGGAGACACCGAGATAGACGACCACCATCTTGTGGAAGATATCGGAATAACCCTCGGACAGGCGCTTTCGAAAGCGCTCGGCTCCAAAAAGGGGATTAACCGCTACGGCAGTTTCCTCCTGCCCATGGATGAGGCCTTGTCCTACGTGGCCATCGACGTTTCCGGGAGGCCGTATCTGAACTTCAAGGTAAAATTCAAGAACCAGAGAACGGGCTTTGATTTTGACCTTCTGAACGACTTTTTCTACGCGCTCGCCATAAACGCGGGCATAACGCTTCACATCGAAATGAAATCCGGCCGCAACAATCACCATATAGCCGAATCAATTTTCAAGGGATTCGGTAGGGCGCTTTCGCAGGCGGTTTCTCCGGCATCAAAAAGAAAAGGCGTTCCGTCGACGAAAGGAAGAATATAAAATGGCTAAATTGCTATATTGCTAAATGGCTAAAGTCTATAACCATTTAACCGTTTAGCCATGCAGCCGTTGGCAGTATTAACCATTTAGCCGTATGACCATTTAACCATGAGACCTATTGTAGCGGTAATTGATTACGGGATGGGAAATCTGCGCAGCGTAGGCAAAGCCCTTGAGCTTTCCGGCGCCAGGACCGAAATCACCGCTTCCAGTTCACGAATCAAATCAGCGGACGCCATAGTTTTGCCGGGCGTCGGATCGTTCGGCCCCGCGATAAAGAACCTGAAACGGGCGGGCATTGACGATACTATCCTTGAAGCGGTCGGAAAAGGGCGGCCCTTTCTCGGATTATGCCTGGGGTTCCAGCTGCTGTTCGATGCAAGTTCTGAAGACGGGCTTCACAAAGGACTCGGCATCATACCGGGAAAAGTCGTCAAATTCAGGACAAAGCTGAAGGTCCCGCACATGGGATGGAACAGCATCCGCTATCCCCGGGGAAAGGCGCGCCCGTTGATGTTTGACGGGATACCGGAAAATTCCTTTTTTTATTTCGTCCACTCGTATTACGCGGCGCCGTCAGGCGCGTCCGAAATCGCCGGTATTACCGGCTACGGAAGCGATTTCTGTTCCGCCGTGACAATGAACAGGGTCTGGGGATGCCAGTTCCACCCCGAAAAAAGCAGCGGATACGGGTTACAGCTTTTAAAAAACTTTGTGAACATCATATGAGAGGTTCACCCCGTTAGAGATGGAAAATATATGCGGTATAAGACAACTGTAACTACTATCAATATCTCGAAAAACAAAAATATCGGTGATACGCCCGCTTGCAAGAGGCTTATCTCTAACGGGGTAAAAAAATGCTCGTAATACCGGCAATTGATATAAGAGCGGGCAACGCGGTAATGCTTACGCAAGGGAAAATAGAAGCTGAAAAGATATTTTCCAAGGATCCCGTGTTTATAGCCAAGCTGATGCAGGCGAAGGGAGCAAAAAGGCTGCACGTTGTTGACCTCGACGGGGCTTTTCAGGGCACCCCTAAGAACATGGAAATCGTAAAGAACATCCGCGCCTCCATTCAGATACCGATACAATTCGGCGGCGGCATCAGGAACCTGAAAGCCATTGACTCGCTGATTAACTCCGGAATAGATTATGTCATATTGGGCACGCTGGCCGTTTATAATCCGGAAATACTTCGCAAGGCCGTCGAAATACATGGCAAAAAGATAGTTCTCGCGCTGGACGTCCGCGATTCAAAAGTCGCCATAGCCGGATGGAAAGAGACAACGACCATAGACGCTCTTGAGCTTGCCTTAAAAGCCAGGGACATGGGTGTAGAAGAAATCATCTATACCGACATAAAAAAAGACGGCATGATGGAAGGGCCCAACCTGGAAGGCCTGGAATTAATCGCGAAAAAAAGCAAGATGAAGATAATCGCTTCCGGCGGAGTATCCAGCCTGAAAGACGTAGAGAATGTCAAGGCGCTTGAGTCTAAAGGCGTTTTCGGCGCTATTGTGGGAAAGGCCCTGTATACCGAAGATATAAAGTTAGAGGAAGCAATCAAAATAGCGGAAAAACAGTAAAAATGATTGCACATTTCAGATTGCAAATTTCAAATTAACTTCTTTGGGGTTTTAATCTGCAATTTGAAATCTGGAATTTGAAATTACTAATATGCTTACTCTTAGAATAATACCCTGTCTGGACGTTGACGCCGGCCGCGTGGTAAAAGGCACGAGGTTCCTTAACCTGCGCGATGCGGGGGACCCCGTAGAGGTCGCAAAGCGTTATAACAGAGAAAGCGCGGACGAACTTGTCTTTCTTGACATCACCGCGTCGTCCCAGGAACGCCCGATAATGCTTGAAGTCGTGCGCAAGACGGCCGAACAGGTCTTCATCCCTCTCACCGTCGGCGGAGGCCTGCGGACACTGGAAGACATCAGGGCGATGCTCAAAGCCGGGGCAGACAAGGTTTCCCTCAACACTGCCGCTATCCTCGATCCGGAACTTGTTCACAGAGCTTCTAAAAGATTCGGATCGCAGTGCATAGTGGTTGCGATAGACGCGAAAAAACTTCCGGGAAAGAACAAGTGGAAAGTATACACTCACGGCGGGCGTAGGCCGACAGGTCTTGACGCCGTTGTTTGGGCGAAGAAAGCCGAGAAACTCGGCGCGGGTGAAATACTTTTGACCAGCATGGACTGCGACGGCACAAAAGACGGCTACGACACATCCCTGACAAGAGCTGTCAGCCGCGCCGTCAGGATTCCTGTCATAGCTTCGGGCGGCGCAGGAAAGCCGGCGCACTTCCTGGATGCTTACAGGGCTGGCTCTTCGGCAGTGCTTGCGGCATCGCTGTTCCACTATAAAGAACTGTCTATTGCGAAACTGAAAATATACCTTAAACGCAAGAAAGTGCCGGTAAGGTTAGGGTAAAATACTAAAAACTAAATTCTAAGCACTAAGTCCCGCTTTGCGGGACTCCATTTAAGGATACTAATGAAGTCGTAAATTCAAAATCACAATTCCAAAAATCAAATATAAATGCAGTGTTTGAGTTTAACTATTTGTATTTTGAGCTTATTTAGCATTTAGTGTTTTAAGAGGAGAATATGAGTTTTATAAACAAATTGAAATTCGATGCCAACGGTCTGATACCGTGCGTAGTTCAAGATTGGAAGGACGGCGCCGTGCTCATGGTCGCTTATATGAACCGCGAAGCCGTCAAAAAGACATTGAAAACCGGAAAGGCTACATTCTGGAGCCGCTCGAGGAAAAAGTTCTGGGTAAAAGGCGAACAATCCGGAAATATTCAGAATGTTAAGGGCATGTATTTTGACTGTGACGGCGACTGCATTCTTCTGAAAGTAGCGCAGTTAGGCGGCGCGGCCTGCCACGCGGGATATCGCTCGTGTTTTTACAGAAATGTATCTTCCGGCGGAAGGATAAGCGTAAAAGGAAAAAGAGTTTTCAATCCGGACAAAGTATATAAAACCGCGAAGAAATGATAAGAAGACTTCTATTCCTTCTGGCAATAGGCGTGGCCGCAACACTTCTGCTGAGGACTTTCGTAATTGAAGGCATATACGTGGCTTCCACATCCATGGAGCCGACGCTTAAGATGGGTAGCAGCTTTTTCCTTGAAAAGCTTACGTACATGTTCAGAGAGCCCAAAAGGAACGATTTCATAGTATTTCCGTCGCCCGAAACCGAGAACTACGATCTTATAAAACGCGTCATCGCCGTCGAAGGCGATACGATAGAGATAAGGGACAAGGCCGTTTACATCAACGGCGTAAAACTTGCCGAGAACTACGTCAAGCATACGCGGCCGAGGGAAATCCTGGTGGGAGACAATCTGGGGCCGTTTGAAATACCCCGGGGAATGCTTTTCGTGATGGGCGACAACCGAGACGAATCCGAAGACAGCAGGGACTGGAAAAATCCTGAAACGGGGAAGCACTCATATTTCATCCCGGTAAGCGCCGTAAAAGGGAAACTCATTCTGTTTTTTTGACACTATTTCTGAAACTATGTATAACCCGGATATAAAAGAATTCATCAGGCTTTCAAAAAAGGGCAACGTCGTGCCTGTCTTCAAGGAAATCCTTGCGGATATGGAAACGCCGGTCTCTACTTTCCTGAAACTCGCCAGGAATGAGCGCTACTCGTATCTTCTCGAGAGCGTCGAGGGAGGAGAGAGATGGGGGCGTTTTTCATTTATATCATGGGCCCCGAAGCTGGTCTTCCAGAGCCGAGGAAAGAAGGTCTCTGTCCGCGCGCCAAAAGAAAATCCGTCGTGGAGGCCGGCCGAAAAGCCTCTTGACGAGTTAAAACAGCTGATGTCGGAGTTCAAGCCGGTTGAAGTCAAGGGTCTGCCCAGGTTCTGGGGCGGAGCGGTGGGCTACGCCTCTTACGACATGGTCAGGTTCATTGAAAAACTGGAAAACAAACCGGCGGACAGGCTCGGGCTTCCGGATTCTGTATTTCTGATAACGGACCATCTTGTCATATTCGACCATCTAAAGCATACTCTCAAGATCGTCGTGTGCGCGGACATGAGGAACGGCGACGATCCGAAAACTGTCTATAAATGCGCCGTCGAAGAAATTGAAAAGATAGAATCTAAACTTGAAAAATCGGCCGTTCCGGGGCGCAGGAAAGCAAAGAGCCGCCGCCCGGACGAAGTTACTTCCAACATGACCGGGCGAGATTTTGAAAAAATAGTGGTCAAAGCGAAGAAATACATAAAGGCAGGGGATATTATCCAGACCGTGCTTTCTCAGCGGTTTTCTAAAAAATTGAACGCGGAACCGTTCGACGTTTACAGGGCGCTGAGGCTCCTGAATCCTTCTCCCTACATGTATTTCATCAACCTGGACGGTTTCAGCATAGCCGGGTCATCTCCCGAAATCCTTGTCAGGAAAGAGGATTCCACCGCCGAGACAAGGCCTATCGCCGGCACAAAGCCGCGCGGAAAGACCGAGCAGGAAGAGACCCGCCTGGTCCGGGAACTTCTATCCGATAAAAAAGAAAGGGCCGAGCATATCATGCTTGTGGACCTCGGGCGCAATGACCTCGGGCGCGTCTGCCGGCACGGCTCCGTGAAAGTGCCCCAGCTTATGACGATAGAAAAATACTCGCATGTCATTCATATCGTGTCTTCGGTTACCGGGACTCTCAAACCGGGCGTTGACTCCTACGACCTTTTCGCGGCCTGCTTCCCCGCCGGCACGCTCTCCGGGGCGCCCAAGATAAGGGCAATGGAGATAATCGACGAACTTGAGCCCGAAGCGCGCGGCCCGTACGGCGGCGCTGTGGGCTATTTTTCGTTTTCCGGAAACATGGATATGGCGATAACAATAAGGACAATGATCGTAAAAGACGGGACAGCGTACATACAGGCCGGCGCCGGCATTGTTTACGATTCGGTCCCGTCACGCGAGTACCAGGAATCCAAAAACAAGGCCGCGGCATTGTTCGCCGCGATAGACATGGCGGAGAAAGGCATAGAATAAATATAATTACAAATTACAGATTCCAAATTACAAATTGACATCTTTTCGTCTTTAATCCGTAATATGTAATTGGAGAATTATCTTATGATTCTAGTCATCGATAACTTTGATTCGTTTGTTTATAACCTGGTCCAGTACCTGGGCGAATGGGAAAAAGACATCCGCGTTTTCAGGAACAATGAAATAAAGGTTGAAGATATAGGGAAACTGAAACCAAGCTTTATTCTTGTTTCACCCGGGCCTTGCACGCCCGCCGAAGCGGGCATTTCAGTTGAGACCATCCGCGCGTACGCCGGCAAGATTCCGATCCTCGGGGTATGTCTGGGGCACCAGGCCATCGGAGAGGCCTTCGGAGGCAAGATTGTCAGGGCTTCCAGAATAATGCACGGCAAGACATCGATGATACACCACGACGGGAAAACAATTTACAAGGGGCTCCCGGACCCGTTTGAAGCCATACGCTACCATTCACTGCTTGTGGAGAAAAAATCCCTGCCGAGAGAGCTTCAGGTCACCGCGCGCACGAAAGAAGGCGAGATAATGGGCCTGAGGCACCGCCGGTTTCTTGTTGAAGGCGTGCAGTTTCACCCCGAATCTATTTTAACGGAACACGGCAGGAGGCTGCTCAGGAATTTCCGCGGCCTTGCCGGGAGGGAAAAACCGTGATAAAAGAAGCCATATCAAAAGCTGTCAGAAAAGAGAATCTCAGCGAATCCGAAGCGGCGGAGGCCATGACCGAGATCATGTCGGGAGAAGCGACGGAAGCTCAAATCGCGTCGCTCATCACGGCTCTCCGCATGAAAGGCGAAACAACGGAAGAGATAACCGGTTTCGCGAGGATAATGAGGCGGTTCGCCACTCCAATTACCGTGAAGGCCGCAGTCGACATAGACAGGGAAGACATAAATATAGACAGAGAAACCATCCTGGACACTTGCGGCACAGGCGGCGACGGCACTTCCACCTTCAACGTATCAACCGCCACGGCGTTCGTCATAGCGGCGTGCGGGCTTACCGTCGCCAAGCACGGAAACCGCTCCGTTTCAAGCTCGTGCGGCAGCGCCGACGTGCTCGAAGCGCTCGGAGTGAACCTCAACGTCCCCCCGGAAAAAGTAGAGGAATGCCTCAAGACCATCGGCATCGGCTTTCTTTTCGCGCCTTCTCTCCACGGCGCCATGAAATACGCAATAGGGCCGCGGAAACAGATAGGCATCAGGACGGTTTTTAACATACTCGGCCCGCTCACAAACCCCGCCGGCGCGACTGCGCAGGTCCTAGGCGTTTACAGCAAGGAGCTCGCGGAAAAAATGGCGGGAGTGCTTAAGAATCTTGGCACAAAATCCGCATGGGTCGTTCACGGCAACGACGGCGTTGACGAGATTTCCATCACAGGCCCTACTCACGTCGCAGAACTTAAAAACGGCAATATCAAGACATTCAGCGTCAAACCCGAGGATTTTGGGCTGAAATCCGCAAAGCTTGAAGATATCAAAGGCGGCAGCGCGCAACAGAACGCGCATATCATAAGAGAGATCCTTTCCGGCAAAGAAGGCCCGAAGAGGGATATCGTCCTGTTAAACGCCGCGGCCGGCCTATATGTCGGGGAGAAAGTCAAGGACCTGAAAAAGGGGATAGCTGCGGCCGCGGAAGCGCTTGACTACGGGAACGCGGCGAAAAAGCTTGAGCTTCTGGTCAGGGCCACAAATGCATAGTATTCTGAATGAAATAATCGCTGAAAAGAAAAAGACGGTTGAAACGTCGAAGGCAGAACTTCCGCTCGAAGAAATAAGGAAAATACTCGGAACCTCGTATAAGCCGCGCGATTTCAGAAAAGCTGTCGGGGGCGCCGGCAAGATTAAAATTATCGCCGAGATCAAGAAGGCAAGCCCGTCGGCGGGAGTGATCCTGGCTGATTTTGACCCCGCGGTAATCGCGCGCGAATACGAAAAAGGCGGCGCTTCGGCAATATCGGTCCTTACGGAAGAAAAATATTTTCAAGGGAAACCGTCGTACATCGCTGTGGTCAGGAAAAACTGCGGGCTTCCCGTGCTCCGCAAGGATTTCATCGTTGACCGCTACCAGGTCGCCGAATCTGCGTACTTAGGCGCCGATGCGCTGCTGCTGATAGCTGCAGCGCTTGAAAAACAGGAACTGAAAAACATGGTTTCCGAAGCGCGCTCCATCGGGATAGAATGCCTGGTTGAGATCCATGACGAGAACGACCTGGAAAAGGCGGTTGACGCCGACGCCGGGATCATAGGGATCAACAACCGTAACCTTGACGATTTTTCCGTAGACTTAAAAACATCGGAGCGGATTATCCCGAAAATACCCGCAGGCAAGCTAATAATCATTGAAAGCGGAATAAAAACAAAAGACGACATAAAACGGTACTCGCTGTCGGGAGTGAGGGCGTTTCTTATAGGCGAAAGCGTTATGAGAAGCGGCGACAGGGCTTCGGCAGTGAAAGAGCTAATGAGGTAAGCCCCGTTAGAGATTAACTGTCTAACCGGCGCTTTGCGCAGCATTTGAAATTCCAATTTGAGACCGTTGAAAAAGTCCTCAACGTTCTTGATTACACAGATTATAGAAGCAGATTTCACAGAAACATCGTCGGAGTTTAATCTGCATAATCTTTGTAAAATCAGCGTAATCAGAGATTGTTGGGGTTTTTCAATAATCTCAATTTGAGTATTCCTATCTATCTCTAACGGGGTAAACTTTATGATGAAAGTGAAAATCTGCGGAGTGACGAACGTTGAGGACGCCACGCTTGTCGCCAGCCTGGGAGCCGATTTTATCGGACTTAACATGTATAAGGAAAGCCCTAGAAAAATATCCTTAAACATGGCAAAAGACATAATCTCTAAACTCCCGCCGTTCATATCTCCGGTTGGAGTGTTCGTTGACGAGGACATACAGGCGCTCGCGAAAACCGCGAAAAAATGCGGTTTCAAGTGCCTTCAGCTCCACGGGTTTGAAACACCGGATTACTGCAGGCAGGCATTTGAACTTACCCAGATTCCCGTGATAAAGGCCTTCCGCGTCAAGGACGAAACGGTCATCGAACAGCTTCAACAGTACAAAGACGCCGTGAAATATTTCCTGCTGGACGCGCACGTAGAAGGAGAACCGGGCGGGACGGGGGAAACATTCAACTGGGACATCGCTTTAAAAGCGAAAGACCTCAATATCCCCGTATTCCTTGCCGGAGGATTGACTCCGGACAACGTGGCTGACGCCATTGAAAAAGTATTTCCGTTCGGCGTTGACGCCGCTTCCGGGGTTGAACGACTCCAGCGCAAGAAGGATTTTGAGAAAATGAAAGCGTTTATCCGGAACGCGCGGGGACTATAGCAGTGTTGTGTCTCGCTTAGGAGAGGTAAAAATTATGAGCAACTGCAAAGAGCGCGCAAAAGAAATTCTGAATATCGAATCAAAGGCCGTCAGCGGCCAGGTAAGGCACATAAACAACGAGTTCGAAAAGGCGGTTGATATAATCTACAGGTCAACCGGAAGAGTTGCCGTGGTGGGTATCGGCAAATCCGGGCTCATCGGAAGGAAGATAGCCGCCACGATGTCTTCGGTCGGGATACCGGCGCTGTTTCTGCATCCCGCTGAATGCCTTCACGGAGACATAGGCATGCTGATGCCAGACGATGTTATCCTCGCGCTTTCATACACCGGCGAATCGGACGAGATTAAAAAGGTTGTCCCCGTATTCAGGAACATGGGCGCGAAAATAGTGGTTATAACCGGACATCCTTCGGCGAAGATCTGGAAACAGGCCGACTCCATAATAAACAGCCGCGTGGAAAAGGAGGCCTGTTCGTATAACCTCGCCCCCACGGCTTCCACAACCGCTATGCTCGCAATGGGCGACGCGCTGGCTCTTTGCGCGGCGGAAAAGAAAGGGTTCAGGAAGGAGCACCTTGAAAGATTCCACCCCGGAGGCGGGATCGGGAAGAAATTGACAACCAAGGTTAAAGATATCATGAGAACCGGGAAAAATAATCCGCTCATAACCGAGAACCATACCGTCAACGAAGCGCTGCTCGTAATGACACGGACACGGCTAGGCGCTACAAGCGTGACCAATAAAGCCGGCAGATTCGTCGGTTTCTTCACTGACGGCGACCTGCGCCGCAAACTGCAGACCGACAAAAAGCTTCTCCAGCGAAAAATCTCTTCAGTTATGACAAGGTCGCCTCTTACGATAGGGCCCGACACGCTTGCCGTCGAAGCTGCGAAAATACTTAAGAAGCATAATTTCGACAATATTCCTGTGGTAAATAAGAACTCAAAGCCGGTAGGCATTCTGGACGAACGGGACCTGCTGGCTGAGGGAATTTAAAAAACAGGGAATAGAGAATAGCGAATAGGAATCAAAGAACATTATGAAAAAAGGATATTTCGGCGGTTTCGGCGGACAGTTCATTCCTGAAACACTGGTGACTCCCATCAGGGAATTGGAGAGGGCTTTCCTGTCAGCTTGGAAGGACAGGAAGTTCCGCGCCGAGCTCGATTATTATCTTAAAGTCTATGCCGGCCGGCCCACGCCCCTGTATTTTGCCGAAGGGCTCACGCGTAAATTCGGCGGCGCGAAGATATATATCAAGCGCGAGGACCTCTGCCATACTGGTTCCCACAAACTAAACAATACCCTCGGTCAGGTCCTGCTCGCGAAAAAACTCGGCAAAAAAAGAGTCATTGCTGAGACTGGCGCGGGCCAGCACGGGGTCGCGACAGCCACCGCCGCGGCACTCTTCGGCCTTAAGTGCGATGTATTCATGGGCGAAGAAGACATCCGCAGGCAGGCGCTCAACGTTTTCAGGATGGAATTGATGGGCGCCAGGGTCATACCCGTTAAGTCGGGAAGCAGGACGCTTAAAGACGCCATAAACGAGGCGATGCGCGACTGGGTGTCGAACGTCGGCACCACGTTTTACGTTATCGGCTCGGTGATGGGCCCCTATCCGTACCCTCTGATGGTAAGGCAGTTCCAGTCCGTGGTGGGGAAAGAAACAAGGTCGCAGATACTGGCCGCCGAGGGCCGCCTTCCGGATTACCTTCTCGCCTGCGTAGGCGGGGGAAGCAACTCGCTGGGGCTTTTCAGCGCTTTTTATAAGGATAAAAAGGTTAAATTCATAGGACTTGAAGCAGCAGGAGCTGCTACGTTGTGCAAGGGAAAGATCGGAGTCCTGCACGGCATGAAAACATACGTACTGCAGGATAAAGACGGCCAGATTTCTGGCACGCATTCCATTTCGGCGGGTCTCGATTATCCGGGAGTCGGGCCGGAACACAGTTTTTACAGGCAGTCGGGCCGCGCGCGCTATTACGCGGTAACGGACAAGCAGGCAGTTGACGCCTTTAATACATTATCCTGCGTTGAAGGGATAATACCCGCGCTCGAATCGGCCCACGCGTTCGCGCACCTGCCCAAACTCGCCCCGAAACTTCCGAAAAACAATATCATAGTGGTTTGCCTATCGGGCCGCGGCGATAAAGATATAGACACAATGCGCACAGTAATGAAGTTATAAATGCTTAGCAAATATCTAATTAGCGTTTGTTATATTAAATCCTAAATTCGAAACTCGAAATTCGAAATAAAAGACAAACAGCTTCAAAAAACAAATGAACAGACTTGAAAAAAAAGTATTATCCCTGAAAAAGCAGAAAAAGAAAGCCCTGATAACCTATATCACCGCGGGATATCCATCCGCGGGGGCCACTGAAGGCATTTTCAGGACGCTCGTGGATTCAGGCGCCGATATAGTGGAGCTGGGTATTCCGTTCTCGGACCCTATAGCCGACGGCCCTACCATCCAGCGCTCGTCCGATCAGGCCCTCAAGAATGGAATGAGCCTTGACAAGATATTTCAATTAGTCAAAAAGATACGCAGGAACTGCGACACGCCGGTAATACTGATGGGGTATCTCAACCCGCTTATGCGCAACGGGATTGAAAGGACTGCGGAACTGGCGGGCCGGAGCGGCGTTGACGGGTTCATTGTTCCGGACCTGATACCGGAAGAAAGCGACGAGCTGCGTAAGATCTTCAAGAAACACGGTGTCTCGCTCATATTCCTTGCCGCGCCGAACACGCCCGCAGGGCGGTTAAAGAGCATCGCGCGTTATTCGGATCCTTTTGTCTACATTGTTTCGCTAACAGGCGTTACGGGAGGAAGAAAAAACCTGCCTAAGGACTTAATTACATTTCTTGCTAGGACAAAAAGCAATATCCGGAAACCGAGATACATCGGTTTCGGCATATCCAGGGCCGAACAGGTGCGCTCGCTTAAAAAATACGTCGACGGTGTCATTGTAGGCTCCGCCGTCATCGATATCCTGACAAAATACCGCAGTGCCGACAAGAGAACAAAAAAACTGTCGGAGTTCGTAAGATCGCTTAAATGCGCTCTTGTTTGATCCGGGAGGAATCATGATGCAGCAACAGCATTCGAAAACTTCACAAAAAAAGGAAATACCGCACGGCGTCTGGACAAAATGTAAAAAATGCGAACAGATCATTTACAACAAGGAGCTTCACGAAAACCTTAAAGTATGCCCCAAATGCGGCTTTTATTTCAGATTGAGCGCCCACGAACGGATAAAACAGCTCACGGAACACCAGTCTTTCAAGGAATGTGACCGCAGCATGTCTCCTACGGACCCGCTCAAGTTCCCCGATTACGAAAAAAGGATACAGGCCGCTGTTTTGCCCGAAGCGGTGGTCATAGGCGAGGGGGATATCGGAAAGCACAAGACGGTGCTTGCAGTCATGGATTTCGGGTTCATGGGCGGGAGCATGGGAGCGGTCGTGGGCGAGAAGATAGTCCGGGCAGCCGAGATTTCGCTAAAGAAAAAAATTCCTTTCATCATCATTTCCTCATCCGGAGGCGCCAGGATGCAGGAAGGCATAATCTCCCTCATGCAGATGGCCAAAACAAGCGCGGTCCTCGCGATACTTGCCGAGCATAACATCCCCTACATCTCCGTGCTGACGGACCCTACCACTGGCGGCGTGGCCGCTTCTTTCGCGATGCTCGGCGACGTAATAATCGCGGAACCCAAGGCGCTCGTTGGCTTCGCCGGCCCGCGCGTCATCGAACAGACAATTCGACAACAGCTTCCCGAAGGATTCCAGCTTTCGGAATTCGTGCTCCAGCACGGAATGATAGATATTATAGCCGAAAGGAAAGACCTGAAGAACACTCTTGTCAGAGTGCTTGATTTCTTCGACCCTAAAAATTGAAGTTCTGCCGGATTTATCCGGCATTTAAATATGACGTTTACGGCAAACTGAAAACTCCGTCCTTCGTCCCTGAACGGGACTACGGAGGACTGTGCACCGAAGCTATAACGTTCTGAAAATTTATAAACTTCAACCATCAATACAGCGAAGGCGGGCTGAAAATGAAAGACCTTGATCTTTGGCAGAAACGGGAATATACGGGCATGAAACCCGGCCTCGCAAGGATACACAGGTTCCTGAAGATCTGCGGGGAACCCCATAAGAGATTCTCTGCGGTACACATAGCCGGAACGAACGGCAAGGGCTCTACGGCTAAAATGCTCTCGGACATCCTCGCCGAAGCGGGATACCGCGCGGGACTGTTCATTTCTCCTAACATTTACGACATTACGGAAAGAATTCAGATAAATTCCGAGCCAATAAAAAGAAATAAGCTTAGCCGGCTCGTCAGGATATATTCCCGCAAGGCGGAAGACTGCGGGCTGACATTTTTTGAGTTCATGACGGGCATTGCTTTCATATATTTCGCGCAGGAAAAGATAGATATAGCCGTAATTGAAACGGGTTTGGGCGGGCGCTTCGACGCCACGAACACTTTAAAAAACCCTCTCGCGTGCATAATAACGGACATAGACCTCGACCATAAAGCCGTTCTTGGGAATACGATAAGCAGGATAGCTTTTGAAAAAGCCGGCATAATCAAAAAGGGCTGTCCCGTGATTTCCGGAGCGGAAAACAGCCAGGCGGCCAAAGTAATATCTTCCGTTGCACGGAAACGTAAGTCGGCCGAATTTCGTATTTACAGGGATTTTGATTTTACCCCTATAAAGACTGACTGGGTTAATGGAAACCAGCTTTTCAGATATAACGGTATAAAATTTTTCTTGAAGCTGTCTGTCCGGCTGCTCGGCGTCCACCAGCTCAAGAATTGCTCTCTGTCCCTAGCGGCATGCGAACTCCTCAGGCAAAGGGGTTTCAAGATACTGAACTCTCATATTATCAGCGCCATGAAAAACGTGCGCTGGGCGGGTCGGTTCGAGGTCATTACACGCGGAAACAGGACTTACGTTGTTGACGGGGCTCATAATCCCGGCGCGATCCGCAGGTTTGCCGGCGCGTGGCGCTCAAGCCCGTGGGCGAAAAAACCGTCAGTGTTTATTTTCGGGATGCTAAAGGATAAGGATTACGGTAAAGCCATTAAAATCCTTTCGGAAGCGACCGATAAAGTGATAATCTGCCCCGTAGATTCTCCGAGAAACGCTCCGGTAGGCGTCTTAAGCGGCATCTGGAAAAAATATTTGCCGGCTGGCAGCGTTTCAACCGCAGAATCAGCTTCAGCGGCGCTTGAAGCCGCCCGGGAAAACACTGTCGCTGTCGTTGGATCGCTGTATCTGGCCGGCGAAATATTAAGAAAGATTAAACCAACACCATATTAACCTAATCGAAAGGACTATATTCATGAAAAACTTCTATGTCGGAATTGATCTTGGCGGGACTGGCGTAAAAATCGCCGTTGTTGACGAGAAAGGTACAATAATAGAACACTCGGGTTTCCCAAGTTCCAGCCCATGTGACCCGAAAAAGATAGCTCAGCAGATAAGCCATCATGTCAAAAAATTGAAGCATTATTCAAGAACCAAAGGAATCGGCATAGGAGCCGCCGGAGATATCGACCAGAAAACAGGCGTTGTAAGGTTTTCGCCCAACCTTGGATGGAAAAACGTAATGTTCAGGGACATGCTCGCGAAGTCCTTGAAAAAAAGAATCAGGATAGACAACGACGCCAATGTTGCCGCGCTCGGCGCGTACTGGCTTGAATCAAAAGGGAAGGCAAGGAACATGCTTTGCGTAACCCTGGGCACAGGCGTCGGCGGAGGCCTTATTTGCGACGGGAAACTATATATCGGAGCTACCGGTTCCGCGGGAGAGATAGGCCATGTCACCATAAATCCGCACGGCCCGAAATGCAACTGCGGGAGCCATGGCTGTATTGAAAGGTATATCGGCGCGCCGCGGTTGAGCGAGCAGGGAAGGGAAGCCGTTATAAAAGGGAAAAGCAGGATAATCAAGAAATTAGTAAACGGAGACCTGAACAAAATTACACCGGAAATTCTGGAGCAGGCCGCGATACTCGGCGACAGGCATGCCAAAAAGATATGGGAAACAGCGGGCGAACGGCTGGGGATAGTATTGGCGTCTGTAATCAATCTTTTGAACCCGGAGATGATAGTTCTCGCCGGAGGAGTAAGCCGTGCCGGCGATTTGCTGATAAAACCGCTGAAAAAGGCGATTCTCGCGCGGGCCTATGAAACGCCGGCCAAGGCCTGCAGGATAGTCATATCAAAATACACACAGAAACTCGGAGTCGTCGGTGCCGCCCTAATGGCAAAATGACTTCGGCGAAGCTGTATTCGACGAAGTCATCCTGAACCCGCGTCGTCCGAGCGAAGAATCTCTCTGTTTTTTCCGATCATCTTATATGACGAGATACGAACGCATCTTTATCGATATCTTTCCACGATCAAGCATGGCCGCAACATGCTTGTTTTTGTTATTGGGCTGTGCGGATTTGCGCGCGGAAGTCCGGAGTCTTCCGATAAGCAATGCCGCCGCTCAGATAAATCCAAGCTCCGGTACTGCTAAAAATCAGGTTGCGGAAGAGTCTAAGACCTCGGAAATCGACATCCAGGCGGATTTCATGGAATACGATGAAGCCCAAAAATACATGACAGCGACCGGCAGCGTCACCGTGGCATGGGAAGGCAAAGTGCTGACCGCGAAAAACGTGAAATTCTGGATGGAAGAGGACCGCATGTATGCGGATACCGACGTGATACTTAGGTCTACGGACAGCCTGATGATATGCGACAGCATGGATTACGATTTCCAGGCAAGCACCGGGACTCTTTATAACACATCGGGGATCATGGAGCCGTGGTATTTCCATTCCAAGAAATTCCTCAGCGTGGGAGAAAATGCTTTTAACGCTCAAAGTATCAGGATGACCACATGCGACCTTAAGAAACCCCATTATTATATACGGTCAAACCGCGCCAAGGTGATAATGAAAGAGAAAGTGATCGTTTACAACCCGGTCTTTTACGTGCAGGGCGTACCCGTCTTTTATTCGCCTGTCTACGTTTCATCATTGAGGGGCTCCAAGCTTAGCGTCGAGGTCCAGCCCGGATACAACAGCGAAGACGGGTTTATATTGAAAACTATAATCGGTTATCCTTTGTCGGAGCACTCCTACGGTAAACTCTACATTGACTACTTCAGCAAACGCGGATGGGGAAAAGGCGCGGAATATAATTATTTTATCGACAATAAGGTTAAGGCCTCGATTTACGGATACCACATCAAGGAAAAGACCACCGAGAATGAAAGATGGACGATGCGCGGAGGATACTGGCAGCGGCTGAATCTTCTGTGGACTGCACAGCTCCAGTTAAATTATATGAGCGATACCTCGTTCAACAGCGTCTATTCGCTTGATAACTGGGAAAGAAAGGATATCCAGTTAAACTCACACCTGTCATTCACGCGCCAAACATCGGGGTCGAATCTCAGATTGACGACCGAACGCCAGGATAATTATGACACCACGACAAACGGCTTCGTTATGGAACGCCTAACCATACCGCGCGTGGACTACACGATGTACACGAAAAAAGGGCTTTTCCCGTTTTACACGAACTTTTCCGCGTGGATTCAGAACCAATACACGAAAAGCAACGATTACTACCTTATTGACGCGAATGCGGACTACAATCTCACAAAAGACTACCGCCTGACCCGCAAAACAACGCTTACGCCGAGATTCGGAATCAGCGAGTACTGGGCGAACAGGACCTCTAAGACCGATTTCGCGCCCATTTTCATCACGCGGTATTACAACGACCTCAACATCAGGTACAGGCTGCTACGCTGGATGGATTGGGATTACGGTTACAACTACAAGGTCAGGACCGCCGTTAACACGATTTTTCCGGACACAGAAGCCAGCGACTACGGCGAAGAGTCCAAGCAGGTGTATTTTAGGAACTCCATGTACCTGCTCCGCAACATGACCTTAAGGAATTCCACGGGTTATGATTTCAGGGTGGCGCGCAACGAAACTGTAGTTGATTGGAGGGAGAAACTCAATCCGCTCGTCAACGAGCTTACCTGGTCACCCGGAAGAGCGATGTCCATTTATGTCAGGGAGGAATCCGGATTGTATCCCAACCACTACTTAAAATCTTTCCAGGCAATGACTCAAATGGGTATGCCGGAAACCCGGTACCTGAATCTGGGATTCTTTTACCAGTCCGCGCTGCCCGGACAATACGATTTCAACGTCGGTTTCGGGTTCTGGCCGACGTCAAAATGGAAACTGGATTTCAACAGCAGGACATCCACGCTCAATAATTTCGCCGAAACCAGAACGACATTTTATGAAGCAAAACTATACCGCGACCTCCATTGCTGGGAAATCGGCACAACCTACAGGAGAGTGTCCGAAGTCATAGAGGTCTTTTTCCAGATCGGATTGAAAGCATCAACTGAAACGCGAAAAAAGATTTATAACAAACAAAAAGAGCAGGAATTCTACCCCTGGAGGGAATAGCTTTGTTGCTTGATTTTACGTTCATTTTTTTGTAATATATAAAAAATATGTTAAAAGATTACCGGAGGTTCAGATGGAACACCAGCTGGAACAAGATGAAAAAGAAATAAGTTTTCAGGATATCGGCAAAATGCTTGCAAATTACTGGAAATTCATTCTGGGAACGAGCGTTTTGGTTTCAACTGTCTATTTTTTAATCAGTATTTCACTCCCAAAACAATATGAATCCTACGCGTTGCTTAAAATTGGATTTGACGGCGATAAACAAATCGAGAGTGTTTATGTGATAAATGAAATAATGAAATCAGCGCCCATGATAGAAGAAATCAAAAGTAAAGTGAACATGCCGAAAAACACGAATAAGGGCCTGGAAGTAAAATACTTTGACGTTTTCGGCCTTCTTAAGATCGTAGCGCGCGATGAATCTCCCGAAAAAGCCGCGCAAATCGTTCAGGCATCCGCGGATATAATTATTGACCGTCACCACAACCTGCACGAATTGTCGCAGGAAAATCTCGGAAAAGCCGTCAAGTTCGTGAAGGAAATGATAAGGCCGGTGCCTTTAAGCAGCGGTCTAAGTGAGTTCAGGTCTTTCCCCACGAGGATCGCGATACCTCCGATAATTGATAATTCCCCGGTAAAACCCGAAAAAAGGCTGAGAACGTCCACATTATTTATCATAATGCTTCTGGTGACAACGCTGGCTTCATTTTATTCTGAAAGGAGAAAAAACAAAAAATGAAAGCCTTAATAACCGGAATCACAGGATTTGTGGGGAGCCACTTGGCTGAATACCTGCTCTCTAAAAAAGACATCGAGGTGTGGGGTTTCGACCGCTGGCGCTCAAACAAGGAAAATATCAGGGATATTGAAGACAAGGTAAAAATAATTGAATGCGATATGCGCGACGCAACTTCGGTGGAATCGGCTATCCGGAAAGTCAAACCGGACAAGATATTCCATCTCGCGGCGCAAAGTTTCGTTCCGACCTCATGGCACGCGCCGGCCGAAACCTTGACCACGAACATCATCGGTGAATTGAACATATTTGAAGCGGTAAGGGAAGTGGGAATAAACCCGTGGATACAACTCGCGGGCTCTTCCGAAGAATACGGCATGGTTTATCCCGAGGAAACGCCCATTAAAGAGACTAATCCATTAAGACCCCTTTCACCGTACGGTGTCTCCAAAGTCGGGCAGGACCTGCTCGGTTACCAGTACGCCCAGTCATATAAGATGAAAATAATAAGGACACGGGGATTCAACCACACCGGACCCAGAAGAGGGGAGGTCTTCGTTGAAAGCAATTTCGCGAAACAGATCGCCAAAATAGAGAAAAATAAACAGGAACCCGTTATTTACGTGGGGAATCTTGACGCCCGCAGGGATTACACGGACGTCAGGGATATGGTAAAGGCATACTGGCTTTCAACGGAAAAATGCGAACCCGGAGAGGTCTACAACATCTGCTCGGGCAAGGATTTCGCGATAAAGAAAGTTCTTGAGATACTTCTTTCATATTCAAAAGTAAAGGTTGAGGTGAAACAGGACCCCGACCGCATGAGGCCTTCCGACGTTGAGATACTTCTGGGAGACAATACGAAGTTCTGCAAAGCCACCGGATGGAAACCCGAGATCCCGTTTGAAAAAACCATGGAAGATCTCTTGAATTACTGGCGCGCCAAAGTCTGAACAGGAGAAGCACGGTGAAAGCACTGGTTCTTTCGGGCGGAAAAGGAACCCGCCTCCGGCCCATCACGCATACCTCGGCAAAACAACTCGTTCCCATCGCGAACAAGCCCATCCTGTTCTACGGCCTTGAAGCCATCGCCCTGGCCGGCATCGTAGAAGTCGGCATCGTTGTTGGTGACACAAAAAACGAAATAAAGGGCGCCGTAGGCGACGGTTCAAAATGGGGCATCAAGGTAACTTACATAGAACAGGAAGCCCCGCTGGGGCTCGCGCATGCCGTCAAGATATCCGAGAGTTTCATCAACAATGATGATTTCGTCATGTATCTTGGCGACAACCTCATAAAGGACGGGATAAAAGCGCTTGCCGATGAATTCTCCGCCATTAAACCTAACGCCCAGATACTCCTCGCGAAAGTCTCTCATCCCGAGCACTTCGGGGTCGCCGAGCTTAAAGGCAATGTGGTTGTAAACCTTGAGGAAAAACCCAAAAAACCCAAAAGCGATCTCGCTTTAGTCGGCGTTTACATGTTCGACAAGAACATCATGAAAGCCGTCAACAGCATTAAACCCTCACAGCGCGGCGAGCTTGAGATAACCGACGCTATACAGTGGCTCATAGACAATAATTTCAAAGTCCGGCCCCATATCGTAAAAGGCTGGTGGAAAGATACTGGAAAACTGGAAGACATGCTTGAAGCTAACAGGCTGATTCTTGAAACCAGGGAAAAATCCATCCTGGGAAAAATTGACGCCGCCACGAAGATAGAAGGTAATGTAGTGATAGAAAAAGGCGCCGACATTAAAAACAGCTCTATTCGCGGCCCGGCAATAATCGGCGAAAACACAAAGGTCGCGGATTCCTACATCGGGCCGTACACGTCGATATACTACGGGTGCAAGGTTGAAGGCAGCGAAATCGAACATTCCATCATACTTGAGAATTCTGAAATAATAGATATAAAAAGGCTTGAAGACTCCCTCATAGGGCAAAACGTGCAGTTGCACAAGACAAAGAAGAAACCGGCCGCATACCGCATAATGGTCGGCGATTCTTCAAAAGTCGAAATAATATAAAACGATTTCACGGATTATTAAATAGATTACACAGATTACATATCCGTGTAATCTGTCGTAAATCGGTGTAATCTTTGTATAAAATCTGTGTAATCAAGTATCGGAGATACTATATGATTGACGGAGTGAAAGTAAAACAACTTAAGCCGCTTTGCGACGAGCGCGGCAGGCTTATGGAGTTATTGCGTTCGGACTGGCCGGAATTTATACGGTTCGGGCAGGTATATATGACCACGGCTTATCCAGGCGTTGTCAAGGCATGGCATTACCACAAAAAACAGACAGATTCTTTCATATGCATCAGGGGCATGATGAAGGTAGTCCTTTACGACGACAGGCGCGGCTCCAAGACAAAAGGCGAGGTCAACGAATTTTTCATAGGCGAACAGAATCCCGCGCTCGTGCAGATACCTAAACTTGTCTATCACGGATTCAAATGCGTGAGCGAAAAGGAAGCGGTTATATTGAACGTGCCCACGGAGCTTTTTAACTACAAACAGCCCGACGAATACCGTCTTCCCGCGCACACAAAGAAGATCCCTTACGACTGGGCAAGGAAGGACAGATAACTTTTATGAGATTCTTGGTGACTGGCGGCGCAGGTTTCATAGGTTCTAACATAACGGAAACGCTGTTAAAACGCGGGCACAAGGTCCGTGTGCTTGATAATTTTTCCACCGGCAATATCAATAACCTGAAACCGTTCCTCAAAAAAATAGAATTGGTGAAAGGGGATATTCTCAGGGAAGCCGATCTTAAAAAAGCGATGAAAGGCGTTGATTTCGTCATGCATCAGGCGGCTCTTCGCAGCGTTCCGCGCTCGGTGGACGACCCGGGAAGCACCAACGAAGTAAACGTCGAAGGGACGCTGAAACTCCTTTTGGCCGCAAAACACGCCGGCGTAAAAAGAGTCGTCTACGCCTCTTCATCCTCGGTTTACGGCGACAGCAAGTTCATACCTCAGAAAGAAACTCACAGGACAAGCCCGATATCGCCTTATGCCGTGTCGAAACTGGCAGCGGAAAACTATTGCAGTGTTTTCGCCAAGACCTACGGCCTTCAGACGGTATCATTGAGATATTTCAACGTCTTCGGACCCAATCAGGACCCGAAGTCCAAATACGCCGCTGTAATACCCAAATTCATCCGGTCGGCGATAAAAGGCGAAAATATTATCGTACACGGCGACGGCAACCAGTCTCGCGATTTTACCTACATAGACAACGTGGTCAGGGCAAACATACTCGCGGTCCTGACTCCCGGAATAAGCGGCGAAATCTTTAACATAGCCTGCGGCAGCAGCTGTTCAGTGATGGATATAATACGGGCATTGAGGAGAATAACCGGCAAACAGATTAAGGTCATCCATACTCCTCCGCGGCCAGGCGACGTAAGAAAAACGAAGGCCGACATTTCGAAAGCAAAAAGGTTGTTGAAATACAGACCCGCCGTCGGATTTGACGAAGGGATGCTGAAAACCTATAACTGGTTAGCTAATTCTTAGGTCTTTCTTTGCTGTTTTGCTGCAACAATACTTGGATCCCCGATTTAAGCGTTCGGGGATGACACTTCGTGCCGGTTCTGTTGTATCAGTTCTGCCGTACCAGTTCTGTATAAGAGGGTTATAGATGCGCATATTAGTCACGGGAGGGGCCGGATTCATCGGCTCCAATTTTATCAGATATATCCTGAATACGCACGGCAGCTACAAGGTGATAAACCTCGATAAACTTACCTACGCCGGCAACCTCGACAACCTTCGCGATATAGAGAAATACTCACGCTATAAATTCGTAAAAGGCGACATCTGCGATCATAAACTTGTTGACAGGCTGGTCCCGCGGGTTGACGCCGTCATTAATTTCGCCGCCGAAACCCACGTTGACCGCTCGATTATGGAATCTGGTTCTTTCATAAAGACCGACGTTTTCGGAACCCATACCCTGCTTGAAGCCGCGAAAAAACACGGGACCAAAAGATACATCCAGATTTCCACCGACGAGGTTTACGGCAGCATCAGGAAAGGTTCCTTTACCGAGAAATCGCCTCTTTCGCCTAACAGTCCGTATTCATCTTCAAAAGCCGGCGGCGACCTCCTTGCCAGGTCATATTTTGTAACGCACAAAGTCCCCGTCATCATCACGCGCGCTTCAAATAATTTCGGCCCTTACCAATTCCCCGAGAAAGTCATCCCTCTTTTCGTGACGAACGCGCTTGAGAATAAGCGCTTGCCGCTTTACGGCGACGGCAGGAATGTCCGCGACTGGCTCTATGTTATTGACCACTGCAAGGCGATAGACCTTGTGCTCCGCAAAGGCAGGATAGGCGAAATTTACAATATCGGCGGCGGCAACGAGATAAACAACCTTGAACTCACGAATTTTATACTCAAATTCACCGGAAGGGGGAAAGAGCTTATAAAGCGCGTCGCAGACAGGCCCGGACACGACAGGCGTTATTCGCTTGACTACTCAAAGATAATGAAAGAGCTGGGCTACAGGCCTTCGCGCAATTTTAATGAACTGATGGAGTATACGGTGAATTGGTACGCGCAAAACCGCGCGTGGTGGAAAATTCTGAAAGACAGGCACTTCAAGGCCTATTACAAAAAACAATATAAGACTAGCGTATAGAAAGCGACCGACATGAAGATACTTATTACAGGAATAAACGGGATGCTGGGGACGGAACTCGCGGGCGTATTAGAGCCCAGCCATGAAGTCACGGGTATTGATATAGAAAGCGCGCCGTCAGGACGCAAAGTTTATAAAGTTGACCTTACGGACAGCAAGACGACATACGATGCCATTATAAAAGTCAACCCCGATATCGTCATCCATACCGCGGCAGTTACCAATGTTGACCAATGCGAGACGGAACCTGATTTCGCGTACAAGCTCAACGCCATTGCTACAAGGAACGTAGCGGCGGCATGCCAGCGTTTTGACGCGGCAATGCTGTATATCTCAACGGATTATGTTTTTTCCGGGACCGGGCCCCCAAAAACCGGTTATACCGAATTCGACAGGCCCGGTCCGATAAGCGTGTACGGCGATTCCAAGTACGCCGGAGAGCTTTTCGTTAAAGAACTGCTGAATAAACACTTTATCGTGCGCACCTCGTGGCTTTTTGGGCACCTCCGCGCGAACTTTGTCACCCAGATAGCCGACGCGCTTAAATCCGGCAAACCCGTAAAAACGGCGTCTGACATGACCAGCTCGCCCACATACGCCAAAGACCTGTCGCATGCGATAGAAAAGCTTATAAAGACGAATCTTTACGGAACCTATCATTTATGCAACTCCGGTTTCGCTTCAAGATACGCGATAGGGCTTGAAATAGCAGGAATGCTTAAACTGCCGGATAAAAATGTAAAAAAGATAAAAATAGAAAAATTGAAGCTTCCGGCAGGCCGCCCCAGGTTTTCGGGCATGCGGAATTATGTCTGGGAACTTAACGGTTTCAAGCCTATGAGGCCGTGGCAGGAAGCGGTAAAAGAATTTTTGAATGAAAAAGGATATTTTAATGCGTAATGTTTGCGTCGTAGGTACGGGTTATGTGGGACTTGTCACCGGCGCCTGTCTTGCCGATATAGGGCACAGGGTTATTTGCGTCGACAGCATAAAATCAAAAATAGCGATGCTAAAAAAGGGGAAGATGCCCATTTACGAGCCCGGGCTTGCCGAGCTTGTAAAAAAGAACGTGAGCAAAAAGCGGCTTTCTTTCACTACCGACCTGAAAGAGGGGATAAGCAAGTCGGAAGTGATATTCATAGCGGTCGGTACGCCTCCCAGGGAAGACGGATCGGCCGACCTTTCTTACGTGGAAACCGTCGCCCGCGAAATAGCCGCCAACATGAAGAATTACAAGCTTGTAGTAGATAAATCCACGGTTCCAGTTGAAACAGGCGACTGGGTAGCGCTCACCATCAAGCGCAACCTGAAGAGAAACATCCCGTTTGATGTCGCTTCAAACCCGGAATTCCTGCGTGAGGGCTCGGCGATACAGGACACATTCAATCCGGACCGCATCGTGATAGGCGTTAAGTCTAAAAAAGCCGAGAACATACTGAAAGAGATTTACGCCCCGATAAAAGCTCCTGTGCTTGTCACCGACATAAAAAGCGCTGAAATAATAAAACACGCGTCAAATTCCTTCCTCGCGATGAAAATATCCTACATAAACGCCGTCGCGAACATCTGCGAAAAGACCGGCGCTAACATATTGAAAGTAGCCGAAGGAATGGGCATGGACAAAAGGATCGGCCGGGCGTTCTTAAACGCGGGCATAGGCTTCGGCGGATTCTGCTTTCCCAAGGATCTGGAAGCATTCCTTTGGATATCAAAAAAGATCGGCTATGACTTTAACCTGCTTAAAGAAGTAAAAGAGATAAACGAAAACCAGAAAAAACTTATCTCAAAAAAGATTGAAGACGCGCTTTGGATATTGAAAGACAAAACTATAGGGGTGTTGGGCCTCGCCTTCAAGCCGAATACGGACGACATGCGTTTCGCTCCGTCTATAGACATTATAAGAATGCTTCAGGCTAAAGGCGCGAAAATTCGGGCCTATGACCCCGCTGCCGCCGAAAAAGCCAAGGAGACGCTCAAAAACGTCCGGTTCTGTAAGGACCCTTATGAAACTGCTAAAGGCGCGGACTGCCTGGCTATACTGACAGAATGGGATGAATTCAAGAAACTTGACCTGAACAGGATAAAGAAACTGCTCAAGCTTCCCATTATCATAGACGGAAGGAACATATTCGACGTGGAAAAAATGGAGAAATTAGGTTTTACATATAAAGGATTGGGAAGATGAGAGTACTAATAACCGGCGGGGCCGGGTTCATCGGATCGCACCTCTGCGATTATTTCCTCGCGAAAGGGCACACCGTTATCGCGATGGACAATCTTATAACGGGCAGCATGAAAAATATCAAGCATCTGATGAAGAACAGAAAATTCTCCTTCGTCAAACATAACGTGACGAAATTCATAGATGTTCACGGCAAGCTGGACGCCATTCTTCATTTCGCTTCTCCGGCAAGCCCCATAGATTACCTCAAACATCCAATACCCACGCTTAAGGTCGGCGCTCTCGGCACGCACAACGCGCTGGGGCTCGCGAAGCACAAGAAAGCGATATTCATGCTCGCGTCAACTTCGGAGGTTTACGGCGACCCGCTTGTCAATCCCCAGCCGGAAACCTACTGGGGCAATGTCAACCCGATAGGCCCGAGGGGCGTTTACGATGAGGCAAAACGATTTGCCGAAGCCATAACGATGGCTTATCACAGGTATCACAGGATACCTGTAAGGATAATCAGGATATTCAACACTTACGGCCCGAGAATGCGCGCGCATGACGGCCGCGCCGTCCCGGAGTTCATCTGCCAGGCGCTCAGGAACAAACCTGTGACGGTTTTCGGCAACGGAAAGCAGACTAGGTCCTTCTGCTACGTCTCCGACCTTGTTGACGGCATTTACCGGCTTCTAAATTCAAACCTGAACGAGCCCTGCAACATCGGCAACCCGCATGAAATAACACTCAATCAGCTGGCCAATGCCATCGTCAGAATAACCAACAGCAAATCCAGTATAATCTATAAACCCCTTCCGGTCGACGACCCGAAAGTCAGAAGGCCGAACATAACAAAAGCAAAAAAGGCGTTAAGATGGTCCCCCAAGATTAATCTTGACGAAGGCATCCAGAATACAATGGAATACTTCAAGACAAGACGTTTTTCATAATATCCTGAGAAATAAACCGTTGAATCCATGATCACGCTGATAAATCCCTGCCTTGCCGTTCAGAAAAACGATATCTTTACAACAGGCATTATCTATATGCCTGTCGGCCTGGCGTACTTGGCCGCAAAGTTGCGGGCCCTGAACGAACAGTTAACGGTCATTGATTCGTTCGCCGAAGGCGTTACTTCCGTGCGCTCGGAAAATAATCAGTATATTCAGGGATTGAATTACGATGAAATCCGCCGCCGGATACCGAAAGACAGCGAGCTAATTATTATTTACGCGAACAACCTTATATCGCATAACACCATAATGAACACCGTTAAACGGATAAAAGACGAAAACAGCGGTTCTATGGTTGCTTTGATGGAAAACAGCCAGGCGGTAAGCGCGTATTCTCTGGAAACCATTAAAGACGGATTCCTGAATAACGGCATTGATTTTCTTATTACCGGCGACTCTGAAGACGCCGTACCCGTCCTGCTCGACGGCATGAGAAAGAAAAATACCGGCGGATCCAGGATTTTCCGCGGTTTTATAGACAATCTGGACGAACTGCCTTTCCCGGCCTGGGACCTTTTTCCGCTTGAAAAGTACTGGGGGCTTGGATACGCGCACGGACCGCTTGAAACAAAGAGATACCTGCCCATGTTGACTTCTAGGGGATGCCCGTACAAATGTAATTTCTGCGTTTCCCCTAAAACTACCGGCGGCAAGTGGAGGGGAAGGAGCGCGGAAAACGTCGTTTCAGAAATGAAACAGTTTTCCGGGAAATTCAAGTTGAGGGAATTCCACATAGAAGACTTGAATCCTACTGTGTCAGAAGACAGGATCATAGAGATCTCCAGGCGCGTCATTGACGACAAGCTTGATATTATCTGGAAGCTTGTCTCCGGAACAAAAGCCGAAACGATCAAAAATACTGATACCGTAAGACTCATGGGCGAGTCCGGATGCAATTACGTCTCCATTTCTCCGGAATCAGGTTCTGAAACCCTGATGAACTCCATGAATAAGGCATTTGACAAAGAGCACGCCGTAAAACTGATAAAATCCATGAACACCGCCGGTGTCTACACACAGGCATGTTTTGTGCTTGGATTCCCCGGAGAAACAAAACAGGACCTTTTGCAGACAAAGGAATTACTCTTTAAACTTATAAAGGCCGGAGTAGATGAGATCGCACTGTTCCTTATAACCCCGGTACCGGGCTCAAGCATATACAATGATTTCAAGGGCTTCTCCTCGCTTTCAGAGCTTACTTTTTCGCCGGCATGGCGCAAGGACTTTCAGTTTCTTAATAATTACCGCCTGAAATTGTACCTTTTGTTTATCTTGACGAAAATATTGTTTCATCCGTTCAAATCTTTTATGCAAGTCATCAGGATTTTCGCCGGGACCTATAGGACAAAAATGGAAATGACGCCTGCCAGGGCGTTTAAATTCAAACTGGCTTCGTTGAGGGCTGGCGTATAAATGGACTATCAACTTTCCGTCATCATCCCGTGTTATAACGAAAAGAACACAATCCTGAAACTGCTTGAACTTGTCAGGAAAGTGCCTATATCAAAGGAAATCATCATAGTATGCGACGGTTCTACTGACGGCACCCGTGATTTATTAACTAGGGAAATAAAGAAAGCTGCCGATGACAGCTTTTGCGTTGTTTTTCACGAGACTAACAAGGGAAAGGGCGCAAGCATCCAGTCCGGCCTTAAAGCTGCCAGAGGCAAAATAGTGATTACCCAGGATGCCGATTTGGAACTTAATCCCGAAGACTACATACATCTGTTGAGGCCATTTAAAAATGATGCTGAAGTTGTTTTCGGCACCAGGTTTGCCAATGGGTACGGTAATATGCCATCTTACAGCAAATTCGCCAATTGGTGCGTGACTTTCCTGGCCAATATTCTGTTTAATGCGAATATTTCTGATGAAGCTTGCGGATATAAAGTAATGAACCTCGAATTATACAAATCCCTGAATCTTGAGTGCGAGGGCTTTGACATCTGTCCGGAAATAACGGCAAAAGTATGCCGTAAAAATATAAAAATACATGAGGTTCCCGTGAAGTTCAATCCCCGTTCTTTCCACGAAGGGAAGAAAATACACTGGAGACATGGTTTTGAAGCAGTCTGGAAGCTGCTTAAATACAGATTTATCAATATATGAAATTATGCTTAATCAATACCCCTTATCTTGATGTTTACGGGAAAATAAGGTCCGGAAAGAATTCCAGCTTTCCTTTAGGACTCGGATACATAGCAAGTGTTGTCAGACAAAGAGGCCATGAAGTAATGCTCGTTGATCCTGAAGCTGAAGGTTTATCACTCTACGAAGCCATTAAGAGAATTAAGCAATTCAATCCTGATTTAGCAGGTTTAAGCAGTGTAACGGCTAATTTTGATAATGCCTGCTTATGGGCAAAGGAAATCAAACGGAACATAGGCTGTCCGGTTATGGCAGGGGGCGTGCATGTAACCGCATTGCCGGAAAAAAGCCTGCAGGATTGCCCTGAGATAGATTTTTTGGTGCTTGGGGAAGGCGAGTATGTCACGGCAGATATATGTGATGTTATTGAAAATAAAAGCTTTGACCCTTCAAAGATCCCTTCAGTTTGCTTTAGAAAAAACGGCAATATCATTAAAAACAAAAGGTCCGGTTTTATTGAAAACTTGGACGAAATTCCCTACCCGGCAAGGGATTTGGTGGATTTGAAATGGTACAGGCTTCATCCCCAGTTCGAAAGAGGCAGGCTGCATGCCACAGTTATGTCCAGCCGCGGCTGCCCGTCAAGTTGCACTTTCTGCGGCAATATCACTACCGGTCGCAAATTCAGGCCCAACGGAATTAAATACTTTGTTGACGAGCTCGAGTTTCTTGTAAAAAAGTACGGGGTCAGGCATTTTCATATTGTTGACGATAATTTTGCGGCTGAGAAATCCAGGGTTACGGGCATTTGCAATGAGATATTAAGCCGAAATCTTGAAATATCCTGGTTTATTTTCGGCAGAATTGACCAGCTGCATGACGAAGAATTGCTTAGATTAATGAAAAAATCCGGGTGCGTTTTCATACTTTTCGGCATAGAAAGTGGAAGTCAGCAAATATTGGATAATATCAAGAAGGGCATTAATTTAAAACAGATAGAAGAAACCTGCGCGATGTGCAGGAAAGTCGGGATACGTTATCTTAATTCGTTTATAATCGGCTGTCCCGGCGAAACCGAGAAAACATTAAAGGAAACAATAAACTTTGCTATCTCTTTAAAAGCCGTTATATCCGCTTTCGGCGTTTTAATACCTTTTCCGGGAACGCCTATTTTCATAAAATATTATTCCGATAAAGTAAAAGGAATAACTAACTGGCAGAATTGGTGTTCAGTTGGCGACAACGCGCCTTTTGAATACTCGCACACAATACTTACGTCTAAAGAACTGATGAAATTTGTGGGAAAAGCTTATTTCCAATACTATTTAAGGATTCCGCAGCTTATCAGGATGATGGGCTTTGCTTCCAACCCGAGAGTTATGTTTTCATATTTCAAAGGCGGAACGGGGCTTTTAAGGGCGTCCTTAAACTGGATTTATGGAAAATAAATATACAGATAAAAAAATGGAAAATAAATCAATTTTTGAGAATATAAACTGTAACTTATGCGGCTCCGATGATTACCGGATTAAATATTACCCGTCCGTAACGGAATATAATGTTGACAATATTTTTTCGGCTTCCGGCAGCGTCATGGGAACCCAGCAGATAGTCAAATGCAGCAAGTGCGGGCTCATATATGTTCAGCCAAGGGTAAAAGATGATATTGTCACGAACGCGTACAGAAAATCAACGGATGAATTATACGTGTCCCAGGCGGATGCCAGGGAAAAGACTTTCAAGGATTACATTAGGCTCGTAGACAGTTACGTCCCCAAAAAGGGCAAGATCCTTGATGTGGGCGCAGCCGCCGGATTTTTCCTGAAAGCGGCGCGCGACGACGGATGGGATGTGCACGGAACCGAGTTATCGCAATGGCTTAGCGACTATGGGAACAAGCGTTATAACCTCGACATTAAACCGGGTCTTCTGAAAGATATTCATTTTCCGGACAGCCATTTTGACGCCGTAACTATGTGGGACGTTTTGGAACACACGTCCGACCCGTCATCGGAACTGGCCGAGATAAACAGGATACTGAAGCCCGGCGGCGTGCTTATAATCAATTATCCCGACATAGGGGTTCCGTTAAGCAGGCTGGCCGGCAGAAAATGGTGGTTTTTACTGTCGGGCCACTTGTATTATTTCGACAGGAATTCCATGAAAAAGATACTTGTGAAGACGGGCTTTGAAGTAATAAAGTCAAAAATGCATTTCCAAGGCATGGAACTTGGCCACCTGGCGAAAATGCTTGCTTTGTACAGCAAGCCGCTGTCAAAGATCGCCCAATCCGCGTTCAGTGTTCTTGGGGTTGGAAACACTCAGATTAAATATTACGCCAGCCAGACTAACGTCATTTCAAGAAAGAAATAACATGCAAAAAGGCAATATATACATTTTCGGCGCGGGAATAACCGGCTTATCCGCCGGAAAAGCGTTGGCAGAAAAGGGCTATAAAGTCATTATCTTTGAAAAGAACGGATTTGTCGGGGGCATGTCGGCTACGTTCAATTGGAACGATTACCTGCTGGATCTCGGACCGCACAAGATATTTTCCATCATGCCCGGCGCTATGCGCGAAGCAAAAATATTATTGGGCGAAGAACTGCTGACCGTGAAAAAGAGCAGCAGGATAAGGCTCCAGGAAACGTTCCTTAATTATCCCGTAGGGATAAAGGATATCATACTCGGGCTAAAGCCTCTGACCGCAGTCAAATTCGTGTTTGATTACGCCTTTATCATTCTAAAGAACATCATATCAAAAGGGGTTGACAATACTTACAAGGACTGGGTGATAAACAGATTCGGCAGAACCATTTACAGCGCGATTTTTGGACCTTACGCGGCAAAGATATGGGCCGATCCTGAAACTCTTCATAAAGAACTCGCCGAGACTCGCATAGTTGTGCCCAACCTTTATAAAATGTTCACTCAAATGGTGCTTGGTATTAAGGATAAGAACGTAACTCTGCACGCTTCGGAGTTTTATTACGCAAAACACGGTTCATCGGTGCTTTGCGAAAGCCTTGCAAAGAGAATAACCGGCAACGGGGGGGAGATCAGGCTTAACGAGGGGATAAAGCGCGTAAATCTGTCCGGCGGTTCCGTAACATCGTTTACTTCTACTCTTGGGAAAGAATATCCCGTCGGAAAGGACAACGCCGTCATAAGCACGATGCCGCTCAGCGACCTCGCGAAAAACACCCCGGCCATCCCGCAGAATGTCAGGGATGCTATCGTTCTTTTGAAAACGAATAACCTGATACTTGAATATTTAATCATCAACAAACCGGGTATATCGGGCGACAACTGGCTGTTTTTCCCGGAAAAAGAGTATGTTTTCAACCGGGTATTTGAGCAAAAAAACTTCAGCAGTTACATGGTCCCACAAGCCACGACCGCGTTATGCGCGGAAATAACCTGCGCGGAGGACAATCCGCTGTGGAAAACAAGTGAAAATGAAATCTTCTTAAAAGTCGTAAATGACCTGAAAAAATGCGGACTCATAAAAGCCGAAGACGTTTTGAAGCATTTCGACAAGCGCCTGACCGGCACTTATCCAATTTATGACCTGAATTATAAGGAAAACAAATCCGTCGTTTTCGGTTTTCTTGACTCGATAGACAATTTCTACAGCATCGGCAGGACCGGCGGATTTGATTATACTGGCATGCTTGATTGTCTTGATATTGGGTACAAAACCGCGGATTTTATTGAAAAAAAACGGAAAAACAGAAAATCCCTTCGTGATTGTTTCACGGGATATATCGTTGTAGATTAAATATTATCGGAGCTTTTGTGAACAAAAACATTTTCTCGAAATTATTCGGCGATGAGAAGAGAGCCCTCGTCGTTATTTTCATTATAGCAGTGCTGCTAAGAATGGGCGGGGTATACAGGGAAAAACTGCTTCATGATTATCCGCTGCGTATAACCGGTCATGATTTTTACTACCTCCTTATGAACGATTCCTTTTGGTACGTAATCACAGCTAAAGGCATTCTGGAAACGAAGCAATACGCCATAATGAATTTGCCCTGGCACGATTTCAGCGCGACCATAAAAGACGGAAGGCCGTGGGATCAGACGCACGGGGACTTTAAATACCTTCCCGGCGGTTATATAGCGCATAAATTCGTCCCGCCTTTATATCCGCTTTTTCTGGCGGCGTGCATTAAGATAGGCGGACCGGATACTCTGTCATATTTCATTCCTCAGCTTATCATCGCCGGTCTTTCCTGCGTGTTCGTTTTTTTTCTTGGAAAACGCTTTTTTGGCAGCAAGATCGGACTGATTGCCGCCCTCGCCATGGCGCTTTACCCGGATTTAATACTGTGGACACACCAGATTCGCACGGAAACGCTGTATATTTTCTTACTGCTAGCCGGCTTTTTAGCTTTACTGAAAGGGAATGAGCGCGGCAGCATACCGCTTATCTCTCTAAGCGCCTTCATATTCGGGCTGGCTACGCTTACAAGAATGACTTTCATCGCGTTCTTGCCGTTTATCTTCGGATGGGAAATCATATTTTTTTCAAGCGATAAAAAAAGGGGGCTCCTGGCTGCGTGCCTATTCGGGCTTATTTTCGTCATTATTCTGCTTCCCTGGTCCTACTATAACTATAAAATATTCGATAAATTCACGCCTTTGACCGACGAAGGATCGGACGCCTTTTTCAATTTTGAAAACAATAAATGCGACAACGCCGAAGAATTCAACTCATATATGAATTCACAAGACAATCTATCCGCCAAAATTTTCAGGTATGTAAAAACACATCCGGTAAGATATGCCCTGGCGACCTCTAAGAGATTGCTGGTATTTTGGGGACCGTTCCGCAGCCCCAACAGACTTTTCGCTAAAATCTACAAGACAATTCAATGGATAATAGTAATGCCTCTGGCATTCGCTGGGATTTTTCTTTCCGTTAAATTATGGAAGAAAACCGGCATTATCCTGCTTTTCATACTCTATTATTCTATGGTACACGTATCCATAGGTATAGAGTCAGGTTTAGTCTCCAGATATCCCATCCAGCCGTTCTTATGCATCTTTTTCGCATATGGGCTCTCCAAATTGTTTCTGAAAAACAAAGAAGAACATTTAATTTCGGCGAATTGATGGCCATCAGCCTTGCATTGATATTAATCGGCCATAATATTTACATTTAATCGAGGAATAATATATGCCGGATGAAAGCAAAATCAACAGAAGTGCGGAAAGCAAAAATAGTTTCCGGAAAGTTCCCGTATTAATTCATGTCTTCAATATAACCGCAAGTGTTCTATTGTGGCCGATACTCTTCATCGGTGGAGTCAACAAGGGCATACTGATAGGAGCGGTTATTATTTTATGTTGCTGCGCGGTCTACTATACCGTATATTACTATTTTAGGAATTCCGAAAATGCAATGAGTCTGTTTTTTTCATTTTCGTTATGTATATTCATTTACATAATTTTTGCGGAATCCATATTTTCCATTCAAAATCTAACCGGCCTGAATTTCTGCCGTCAACTTGAATTAAGCTCGCGTTTACAGAAATATGCCGTAAGAAAGCTGAAAACACAGTTAAAGGACGAGATTTTCATAGGAAGCGACAGCTACCCGATATTTTACCGCCGCCAGCCCGGATCCATCCACCGGAGGCGGCTTGCTGATAATACGAACTATGAAGCTATTGTTGACGAAACCGGGTATTTGAATCTCAACCGCGGCGCGTATAATGCGGCGAAATCCATTGATATCTTTGTTTCCGGGGATTCCGTGATGCAAGGCGTCGGAATGCCCTCCTGTTTGGAGCAGGTTAAAGCCATTCTGCCATTTTCTCTATGGAACCTGTCTACGGGAAGTTACGATTCTTATCAGAAAGCCATGGCGTTGACGATCTATGCTTTGCCGAAACACCCAAAATTAGTTGTTTTAGAATTCTTTTCGGGCAACGATATCTGCGAAGCGAATGAAGACGATGTTGTAAAAAGCAATCCCTCCTGCAGATTTGAAACAAGATTCTCCCCGGTTGAAAGGGAGTTATTATTCGCTCGTTCCGTAAAATATATGGATATCATCAACAATGAGAGCCAGCATCAAGGCGAAACGAATTTTCTGACTCCAATCAGGATAAATAACCTGACACTGGCTCTAACGCGCAATATTATAAAATCAATAAAAGGTTTGTTTGGTTACGAAAAAGGCTACTGGGCCCGCAAGATACGGGAAAGAAACTATGATTTTTTTGCTCCGGCTAATTATTATTTCGTAAAGCCTGAAAAATACGATGAATGGATGAATTTCGGAATTGAAAATACTTTGAATAACTACAAAATGCTTCTAAGAGCCGCCCGCGCCGTGAAACACCCTCCTAGGATAGCAATCATGTATAATCCAAGTTCATATGAAATATACCGGGGAATCTTGACCGAGCCTGAAAAGCAGTCGGATCACAGAGCCGCCATGCAGTTTAACGCGTTGCGGGCATTCGCAAAAGACAACAGCATTATTTTTATTGATCTCTTGCCGGCATTCCGCAGGAAAATCGACAAGAAGCCGCCGGTTATGCTTTATGATATTTATGATTTAATCCACTGGTCGCCGCAAGGGACAAAAATCGCCGCTGAAGTGATTGCTGAAGAACTAAAAACAATACTAACCTCCAAATAATCCGTATATTCCCTTCTAATCCCGCTATTTTTTTCTTAAAAACCTCTTGACAATCCTTGTATTTTGAGTTATACTGTTCAATAGTTGAACACTAATCGTTCAAGGAGTGAACATGGGCAACAATATTGAAATATCCGAAAAAGAATTCGCTATCATTTCAGAGATACACAAGAACCACCTTCCCGACCAGCGGATGCTCGCTAACAGGACGGGGATTTCGCTCGGCCTGACAAACCTTATCATTAAGCGCCTTATCAAGAGGGGGTATATCAAGGCGAAACAACTGAACCAGAAGAAAATTCAATACATTTTGACTTCAAAGGGTTTCAGCGAGAAAGCCAGAAAGTCCTATAATTTCACGCTTAAAACCATCAGTCTTTTCAAGTCAACCAAGCAGAAACTGCAGGAACTGATCACCATACACTTCAAGGAAGGCGTGAAAGAATTCACCATATCCGGCGACGCCGACCTGGCCGATATCACGGAAATAGCCTTCCAGAATCTGGCCAATCCCGAAATTAAATACCATAGAATAAAGCATACGGGGAAAACAGATACAGCGGAGCTGATTTTCCAGTCAAAAGACGCGCAGCAGACAATAGACCTGACTCATTATCTTGCCGAATCGGGTCTTTTCTATTACGGGGCATAGTATTTTTGGCAGGCAGGTGTCCCCCCGCCAACGGCGGGGTCGCATGAGGCAATCTAATAGGAACACATAAAGCAGGTGTCAATCCGCCACGGCGGATTTCACATAAGGCAATCTAATAGGAACACATAAGGTGTTCAAGGAGTCGAAAATGTCAATTTTCATCATTGCGGAAGCGGGTATCAATCACAACGGCGATATTGGTATCGCCAAAGAACTGATCAAGGTCGCGAAGGACGCCGGCTGCGACGCCGTGAAGTTCCAGAAACGCACTATCGACCTGGTTTACACGAAAGAATTATTGGATTCATTAAGAGAAAGCCCGTGGGGAAAAACGCAACGCGCGCAGAAAGAAGGACTTGAATTCGGCCTGAAAGAATACAAGGAAATAGACAGGTACTGCAAGGAGATAGGCATTGAATGGTTCGCTTCGGCGTGGGACATCGAAAGCCAGAAATTCCTGCGCCAGTTTAACTGCAAATACAATAAAGTGGCGTCCGCGATGCTTGTTTTCGAGAACTTGCTGAAAGAGGTCGCGTCCGAAAAAAAATACACATTCATCTCTACCGGGATGAGCGATTTCAAGGCGATCGACCGTGCCGTCGAAATATTTAAGGCAGCGAGTTGCCCTTTCGAGCTCATGCACTGCCTTTCAACTTATCCGATGGACGACGAGGACGCGAACCTTAATTGCATACAGACGCTGAAAGACCGCTATAAATGCGACGTAGGGTACAGCGGGCATGAAGTGGGACTTGCCGTGTCATACGCGGCGGCGGCTCTTGGCATCACTTCTCTTGAAAGGCACATAACCCTGGACAGAGCGATGTACGGCTCCGATCAGGCGGCATCAATAGAACCGGCCGGACTGCGGAGCTTGGTGGGCGCCATCAGAAAGATCGAAAAAGCCATGGGTGACGGGAAAGTCGTGATACATCCCAAAGAAGTGCCAATCGCGAAGAAACTGAGGGCGCATATCCCGCTTGAAGGAGAAAGCGCGAGATGAAAGCTGCCGCGATAATACCAGCCAGGGGTGGTTCAAAAGGCGTGCCGGGAAAGAATATCCGTCTGCTTGCCGGATATCCGCTAATCGCCTATTCCATTATTGCCGCGAAGCTTTCAGCTGGAATTGACAGGATTATCGTTTCCACAGATTCCGACGAAATTGCTGATATTTCGGTCAAATACGGCGCCGAAGCGCCTTTCAGGAGGCCCGCGGAGCTTGCCGGTGATAAATCAACGGACCTGGATTTCATGCTTCACGCGCTCGACTGGTTCGGCAAGAATGAGAAGCAGGTTCCCGAATACTGGGCCCACCTGCGTCCCACGACTCCCTTGCGCGACCATAAAATAATCGATAAGGCTATTAATGAGATTGTAAAGAATCCGGCCGCAACGTCGCTGAGGTCGGGACATATCGCCCCGGAATCGCCTTTTAAATGGTTCAAAAAGGACAAGGAAGGATATTTCGTGCCTCTTCTGAAAGGATTGACCACGGATGAAGCCAATTCGGCCCGCCAGGGCTTCCCGGACGCTTACATTCCGGACGGATACGTGGACGTTCTTAAGGCATCGTTCATCATGAAAAACAACCTGCTCCACGGCGACAAAATGATAGGCTTTGAATCCCCGTTCTGCGTTGAAGTGGATTCCATGGAAGATTTCGATTATCTGGAATACGAGCTGAAAAGGAACGGAAGCGTTCTTCTTGATTACCTGAAAAAGCATTTTCCGAACGGAGGCAGATAATGCCCGGCCACAATTTCAGCACAACTCCGAAGAAAGTTCCAACAATAAATACTAGGTTTCGCAGGATCGCGACGAAGATACCGGTTCCCCGAAGCCTGAAGATACTGAAAATGATAGATAAATATGAATCAACCTCAATGCACGGCCAGCTCCCGATAGTCTGGAAAAAGGCCGAAGGTTTTCAGGTACACGATTTTTGGGGTAATAAATGGATCGATTTTACGAGCACGATTTTCGTAACCAACGCGGGTCACGGCAACAAGAGGATAATCAGCGCCGTAGAGAAAACCCTGAAGAAACCTCTCCTGCACACGTATACGTACGCCAGCCGTGAAAGAGCCGAATACCTAAAATACCTTATTGAAAATACACCTAAGCAATTTGAAAAGGCATACCTCATATCCGCCGGCACCGAAGCAACGGAAACGGGCCTTAAATTAATGCGCATGACCGGCCGGAAAAACGGGAAAAGACGCCCCGGCATCATCGCCTTCGAAGGGAACTGGCACGGCCGCACAATGGGCGCCCAGATGCTGAGCTACAACCCGAAACAGAAGGAATGGATCGGATATCTGGACCCGAACATATACCACCTGCCCTTCCCGTATCCCTGGAGAAAAGAAGCGGTGAAGAACCCGCGGAAGTATTTCCGCGATAACCTTGAACGCCTGCTGAAAACAAAGAAACTCGACCCGAAGAAGGATATCTGCGGCTTCATGCTCGAGACCTTCCAGGGCTGGGGAGCCGTATTCTATCCCGTCGAATTCGTAAAGGAGATCGAACGATTCGCGCGAATGAACGGTATCCTGCTCGCATTCGATGAAATGCAGGCGGGTTTTGGCAGAACAGGAAAATTGTTCGGCTACATGCATTACGGCGTCAAACCGGATATTATCTGCTGCGGCAAGGGAGCGAGCTCCAGCCTGCCGCTTTCGATTGTGCTCGGAAGCAGGAAGATAATGGATGTCGCCGATATCGGCTCGATGAGCTCGACTCATTCGGCTAACCCGATGACGTGCGCCGCGGGGAAGGCGAACCTTGAGGCCCTGCTGAAGGACGGTCTAATCGAAAATTCCAGAAAACTGGGAGTGTTGTTCCATGAGCGTCTTAATGAGATCAAGAACCGTTATCCGAAACATATGAGTTATATACTCGGCAAGGGATTGGTTGCCGGAGTAGTTTTCACTGATCCCGCAGGCAAACCGCTGTCGTCTCTATGCGACAAGATAGCGGAGAAATGCATGCAGAAAGGGCTTATCGTGGTCCATACCGGGCGCGAATCAATTAAACTCGGGCCGCCGCTTTCCATTAATAAGGCCGCGCTCCTTGAAGGGCTCGCCGTTTTTGAGGAATCAATAAATGAAAGTATAGGAACAAAATGATGCTGAATATCCGCCATACCGGCCTTGTAGTCAAGAATTTAAGGAATTCCATAAGGTTCTACAGGGACTTCCTCGGCATGAAGCTGTGGAAGACCCGCGCCGAAAAAGGCGCTTATATTGAAAAAGTCGTCGGGATCCGGAACGTAAAGATAAAATGGGCGAAGCTGAAGGCCGGGAACGGCTCGGTGATAGAGTTATTGCAGTATATGAATAAGAAAGGGCCGAAAAAAAGGGTTTCCAATTACAGGTCAGATAAACCCGGTTGCTCGCACGTGGCGTTCACCGTAGACAATATCGGCACGTTTTACGATAAAATGAAGAAACGCGGATATCACTGCGTCAATAAGCCTCAGTTGTCGCCGGACGGACGCGCAAAGGTGATGTACTGCCACGATCCGGACGGGATAATACTCGAAGTCGTAGAGGAAATATAAAATGGCTGATTATTTGAAAGTCGTTTATGATGAGAAGCAAAGGCCCTACACGGATTATCCCGCGAGGCTGTGCAATTATTTGATAAACGCCTTTAACATAAAAAAAGGCTCAAAGTTCCTTGAGGCTGGCTGCGGCAGAGGGGAACACTTGAGGCACTTTAAGGACGCCGGCCTTGACGTTTCCGGAATAGATATCGTTGAAAGCGCGGCAAAGTACCAGCCGGATTTGTCGATCAAGATATGCGACATCGAAAAAGAGGGGATACCGTTCGGGGATTCGGTTTTTGACGTCGTTTATTCAAAATCCTTCATTGAGCATCTCTACTATCCCGAAAAGTACATGAAGGAGGCGTACAGGATCCTGAAGCCGGGCGGAATAATGCTCACGCTTGTCCCCGATTGGGAAGCCAATTACAAGATATATTTCGATGACTATTCCCACAGGACGCCATTCACAAAATATTCGCTTGAAGATATCTACAAGATACACGGATTTACCGATGTCAAATGCTTCAAATTCAGGCAGCTTCCCGCAGTATGGAAGTATCCCGCGCTGAATATTCTGTGCGATATTATCGCGCCGTTCGTGCCGGTCCGGACAAAAAATAAATTCTTCAGATGGTCAAGGGAACTGATGCTTGTCGGCTTCGGAAAAAAATCTCTTTAATGCCGGCGGGGCGCGCCGCTCATGGAAACAGAAATGAATAAATGTTTCGACGGATTAACCACTGTCAATGTTGAATTAACGAACCGCTGCAACAAGAACTGCTGGATGTGCGGCAGGCGGAAGGTGGACAGGGACTACCCCGGGATAGCCCTGTCATACGGCGATATGGAATTCGGTCTTGTTGAGCGCATAGCAAAACAATTGCCCGACGGTATAGTCGTTCAGCTGCACAATAACGGCGATCCCCTGCTGTATCCCCGTTTTAAGGAAGCTTCACAGCTTTTTAAAAGGCAGATACGCTGCATGGATACTAACGGCATACTCATGGTTGAGAGAGCCGGCGATATCATAGATAACCTGGACACCTTGACTATCTCGACGTTTGAGAACGATGAAGAGAGCGAAAAACAGTACGAACTGATAGAGAAATTCCTGAAGATCAAGGGAACAAAGAAACCGAACGTGATCATCAGGTGTCTCGGTAACATGGATATCGAAAAATACAGAAAATTCGGCTGTACTATCGCCACCCGCATTCTTCATTCTCCAATGGGAAGCTTTAACTATCAAAAAAGGAATCCGACGGTCCCTGAAATAGGCATCTGCCTCGATTTTCTCAACCACATGGTCATCCGCCGCAACGGCGACGTTTCCATATGCGTCCGCTTTGACCCCAAGGGAACAGGCATACTCGGCAATTGCCTGAAAACACCCCTGTCGGATATCTGGAACAGCCCCAAACGGCTTGAATGGCTGAAATATCATGTTGAAGGCAACAGGAAGAAAATACCGCTTTGCAGCGCCTGCGAATTCTGGGGCGTGCCCACAGGTTTTTGATTTCAGTGCAAGGAGATTGACATGACAAACAAAGCTAAATCAGAAAAACCGCTCTGCTATTTGTGTGGCTCCGAGAAACACTTTAAGCGCCCGGGCAAGGTGAGAGACAACGGCTCCATCAGCGTTTTTGAATGCGGCGGATGCGGTCTTGTCTATCTGTACCCGATGACGCACATCAATGAAGAGTTTTATTCAAATTCCGAGATGCACGGGCAGGATCATCAAGTCGCGATACGGCACTGGCTCAACGAGATAGAGTTTGACGATGAACGGCGCTACAATTTCTGCAAGCCTTTCATCACAAATAAGGTCCTGCTGGATTTTGGGTGCGGCGCCGGCGGGTTCCTGATGAAAGCGAAGAATTTGTGCCGTTCCGCCATGGGCATAGAACCCGAAAAACGCCTGCGCCAGCATTTTACCGGGAATTCCCTGAAGGTATACGAAAAACTGGAGCAGCTCCCGAAAAATGAAAAGATCGACACGATCACCCTGTTCCATGTGCTGGAACACCTCCCTGGCCCGCGCAAAGTCCTTGAAAACCTGTCAAAATACCTTTCTAACGACGGCCAGATCATAATTGAAGTCCCGCACGCCAACGACGCGCTCCTGGCCCTTTACAAGAACGAAGCCTTTTCACTGTTCACCTACTGGAGCTGCCACCTGTACTTGTTCACGCCCGGAACGCTGCAAACACTTGCCGGGCAGGCGGGCTATAAGGTGAAATACGTCAAACAGATCCAGAGATATCCGCTTTCAAATCATCTCCACTGGCTGGCCTGCAACGCTCCGGGCGGGCATCAGAAATGGAGTTTTCTTGATTCACCCGACCTGCACGCCGCTTACGAAAAACAATTGGCGTCGATCGGGCAGTGCGACACGCTGATAGCTTGCATACATAAATAACCGGAATGTTTTATATGAAACCTGAAAACATTAATTTTCTCATCCCGACGCCTTTATCCGAAAGGGATTACAGGAGATTCGGCGCGCGCCTGCTTGAATCGCGCGGTTTCAATGTTTCATATTTTGACCTTACGGATATTTTGAATCCCGATTACGTAAAATCCGTGACAATCAACCGTTTTGAGTGCAAAAATACCCGCGTATTCACTTCGCTGGCGGAGCTTGAACAAACGCTGAAAAACTGCGACAGGGAAAAGACAATATACATTGATTTGCTGATCGGCAGAAAGGAAACATATCCCGTCTTTAAGCTGTTGACCAAATACGGTCTGCCTTACGCGAGCTTGCACACAAACGCCGTGCCTTTTCCCAGGACCAGCCTGAAAAGAAAAGTTTATAACGCCGTTACGCAGGCAATGACAAAATTCAAATATAGGAAGATAAGGATCCCCGATTACATTTTGGCCGGCGGAAGGGCATTTTTGGAGGCATTGCCGCGTCCCGGCAAGGACACAGTCACGGTATTGGGGCATACTCTTGACTACGACCTGTATCTGGAATTCAAAGCCAACAGGCCCGAACCGCTAGTGAAAGGGAGCTACGCGGTATTTCTGGACGAGTATCTGCCATATCATCCGGATTTTCTCGTCGCCGGCGCCTACAAGAATCCTTTCAATGATCCTTCCTTGTATTACGATGAAGTGAATCTCATGCTTTCGGAGCTGGAGAAACTCCTTAAAATCCCGGTTGTCATAGCCGCGCACCCCAGGGCCAGGTACGATAAAGTGGGGAACCGTTTCAACGGGCGCAAGATCATACAGTCAAACACGATCAATCTTGTCGCGAACGCAGAAATAGTCGTCACTCACGCAAGCACTTCATTGAATTTCGCCGTTCTTTTCAATAAGCCGGTTATATTCATGCTGCCGGAGATATTAAAAAGCAAGGTGTTTTACGGATTTATTAGGAATTTCGCGGAGAATCTCGGGAAAACGCCGGTAGACGCCGCATCAATAAAGAATATCGACATCAACGTGCAGCGCGCGGTCAACACTTCCAAATACTCCGAATACAAGGATAAATACATAAAAACTTCGGGATCCCCGGAAAAATACTTCTGGGATATAGTCGCTGATAACATTTCAAAGGAGTGATTTATGAGCATTTTCAAAGGAAAAACAATCCTCGTCACGGGCGGCACCGGATCTTTCGGCAAAAAATTCGCCAAGATCGCGCTGGACTTCTACAAACCCGCGAAATTGATCGTTTACAGCCGCGACGAGTTCAAACAGTTTGAGATGAGGCGGCAGTTCTCGCAGTATAAGAATATAAGGTTTTTTATCGGAGATGTGCGCGACAAAGAAAGATTATGGAGAGCGTTTCACGGTGTTGATTATGTCGTTCACGCCGCCGCCCTTAAGCAGGTCCCTTCCATGGAGTACAACCCCACAGAAGCGATAAAGACGAATATTATCGGCGCGATGAACATAATTGAAACCGCTCTTGACAGGAACGTCAAGAAAATCGTCGCGCTCAGCACCGACAAGGCGTGCAATCCGATAAACCTCTACGGCGCCACAAAATTATGCTCGGATAAGCTTTTTGTCGCGGGAAACTCTTATTCCGGCGCGGACGGGACAAGATTCAGCGTTGTCCGCTACGGCAACGTCATCGGAAGCAGGGGAAGCGTTGTTCCTTTTTTCATGGAACAGAAAGAAAAGGGGATCCTTCCCATCACCCATCCCGAGATGACAAGATTCTGGATCACTCTTGAACAGTGCGTCAGGTTTGTCATCAAGTCATTTGAAAGGATGGAAGGCGGAGAGATTTTCGTGCCCAAGATACCAAGCACGAACATAGTCGATCTCGCCAAGGCGATCGCGCCCGAATGCAAAACAGAAATCGTTGGGATAAGGCCCGGCGAAAAGCTCCACGAAGTGATGATTTCAGAAGATGACGCTTATAACACAAAGGAGCTTAATGATTGCTTCATCATACAGCCGGCATTCCACTGGTGGAGCAAGGATTTTCATTCGAGCGGAAAGGATGTTTCCGAAGGGTTTAAATACGCAAGTAACACGAATAAGGATTTTCTTTCAATAGCGGAAATAAAGAAACTTCTCAATAGTATATGAAAAAAATACCGTACGCGACTCAATGGATCGATTCCGGAGACATAAAAGCCGTAAGCACAGCCTTGAAGTCGCCGTTCCTGACGCAAGGACCGGCGGTTGGCGCTTTTGAGCGCGCTGTCGCCGAATACTGCGGCGTTAAATTCGCCGTAGCCGTGAACAGCGGGACTTCCGCCCTTCATATTGCGTGTCTTGCCGCCGGCGCGGGCAAAGGCGATGAAGGCATCACAACACCCGTTTCATTCGCCGCGTCCGCGAATTGCATGCTTTATTGCGGCGTAAAACCGGTTTTTGCCGATATTGATCCCGGAACGTTCTGCGTTGACCCGCTCGAGATCGAAAAGAAGATAACAAAAAGGACCAAATTGATCATTCCCGTTCATTTCGGCGGTCTTCCGTGCGATATGGAAAACATTCATAAAATCGCCAAGCGCAGAGGCATCACGATTATTGAAGACGCCTGCCATGCCATCGGGGCCGAATATAAAGGGGAAAAGATAGGCTCGTGCCGGTACTCCGACATGACTGTCTTAAGTTTTCACGCAGTAAAACATATTACGACCGGAGAAGGCGGAATGGTCCTGACAAATAAAAAAGATCTCTACAATAAATTATTGATGTTCAGGACGCACGGCATAACAAGGGACCCGCGGCTTTTGACCGAAAATCCCGGCGGCTGGTATTACGAGATGCATGAACTGGGCTACAATTACCGCATAACAGATATTCAATGTGCACTTGGTATCAGCCAGCTTAAAAAACTCAATAAGTTCGTCGGAATAAGAAGAAAAATAGCCGGTAAATACGATAAGGCGTTTGAAACGCAGGAAGGACTGAATATCCAGAGTAATTTCCCGCGGTCCAGATCGTCGTACCATATCTACCCGGTCATATTGGACCTGGACAGGATCAAGGCCACCCGCGCTAAGGTATTCAGGGAGTACAGGGATAAAGGCATACTTGTCAACGTGCACTACCTGCCCATATACAGGCACCCGTATTATCAGCGGCTCGGTTACAGGAATGTGAGGTGTCCTAACGCCGAGGAGTATTATAAAAGGACAATTACGCTTCCGCTCTATCCAAAAATGTCTAAAGCGGATATTAATAGAGTGATAAACGCCACAAATAATATTCTTAATAAGTACAAAAAGAGATATGTTTAATCTTAACGATGACCTTTTAATGAATCTGTACAGGCAGAATGTAAAAACGTTCCGCAGGCCCCATGAATACCACAAATGGACGAATATGGGACCGTTTGAGCTTGCCAATGAATTCTATGACAGCCGCCGGATCGGCAGTGAACGGATGCTTATAGAACTGAACAGGATATTTGAAACGGACCGCTTCACGCTTCTGGCCAAGCGCTGGACGGTAGATTACTTCCATAAATTATTCGGGATGCTCTTTGACGCTCTTGCCGGAGAGCAAACGGTCCTGCTTGAGAATAACCCGCTTAATACTTTCGCCGTTGATAAATTTAACGATATTTCTCACAAAAAGGCTCCGGTCCAGTGGACATCCCGGAGAGGCATCGCCAGAAAATTATCGCAGATCATTTACAGGGCTTCCGCTATTTTGTGGTTTTCACTGCGGGGCGGGATCATATTTAGCAACTCCTTGAAACAATTTACCCTGCTGCGTGAATCACTTTGGGGACTGAAAAAAATAGGCCTGTATTTCCATGACGATTTTCTCGTCGATGGCAACAGAATCAAAAAAGAGGAGCTGCTGCTCTTCAGCAGAGGAGTGCCTGTCACGCGCAGGATTGAGGCATATGAAGACGCAGTTGATTCCGAATACGCTCATTTCGAGCTGAATAAAACCCCGATTTCTTTGAATGTGTTTTTTAAAAGGATACTCCCGAAATATATATTTGCCGGCGTATTTGAAGTCATGAAGTGCATGAACAACCCTAATTTCTCGTATTTCTACAGTATATTCTCTTTTTTTACAGCTTCCGCGGTTCCGTATGAAAGGATCTTTTCAAATTACAGGATACGGGCGGAACTCGGACACTCTTACTTCCAGTCGGTCCATATACCGGAGTCCATCGTATGCCAGAATTACGGGACCAAGTATTACCTGATGCACTGGTCTGACAACTCTCCGAACGCGAATAGGTTCGTGTCGTCATTTTTGTCATGCGATAAATTCATTTCGTGGGGTAAGGCGCATTACCGCGGGGTGGAGGGCCCCGTTGAAATGATCGCGTTCACGGGATATGTATTCAAGAGTTTCATAAAGAAGATCATGGTTTCAAGGGAATCCCTGCGCATGCAGATGGGGATACCTGCCGGCGTTTTTGTCGCGACATTTTATGACGAATCGTTCGGCAACGACATAAGAATGACTCCCGAGCATTTCGTTAATTTCTGGGAAGCGATGCTGAATACGGCTATCTGCTCTCCCCGGACACATGTCGCGATGAAATCAAAAGAGCTCAGCAGGGCTGAAAACCTTAAAGCGGACCTGAAGATTAAATTTAACGGTATCTTTTCAAAACTTAAGAAGCACAATAATTTTTCCCTGATAGACGAGAATAAATGGACTTTTATGGAAGCTATCGGCATCTCTGACCTTGTCGTTACTCAGGGCATGACAAGCTCGGCGACAATAGCGATCATCTGCGGCATTGAAGGGCTCTATTTTGACCAGGCCGAATGCGACCATCCTTTTTCCAGGCAGTATCATGATGTTTTGGCGTTCGACGACCGCGATAAACTGGTCGCCGCGATCGTTAAGATAGCCGAGCACAGTGACAAACCGTCAAAGCAAATACCTGAAAGCACAATAAGGGATTTTGACGCTTACGCCGACGATCTCGGGATCGACAGGTTCAGGGATCTGGTTGCGTTGAATTGACCGCGCCGTTTTACGGAGGATAGGAATATAATGAAAGTATTGCTGATAAACCCGCTGATAAGAGAATGGGCGAAACCGAATGTGTTCCCGATCGGGCTGGGCTATATAGCGGCCGTGTTGCTTAAGGCCGGCCATGAAGTGGAAGTTTATGACATCAACGCCTTAAGGCCTTCTCAAAAGGAAGTTGAGGAAAAACTAAAGGCAAACGACTATGACGCAGTCGGGATAACAGGGATAATTACGATTTATAAATACATCAAATGGCTGGCCGTTACGCTGAAAAAATACCATCCAGACAAGAAAATAATCATCGGAGGAGGAGTGGGTTCGTCAATTCCTGACATAATGCTAAGGAATAATCCGGTTGATGTGGTCTGCATCGGAGAAGGGGAACTAACGGCAGTCGAGCTGATGGACGCGCTGGAACACGGCAAGGATCTGGGCTCGGTAAAAGGCATATATTACAAGGATTCCAAAGGATCCATACACAACAACGGTCACAGGGAACCGATTATGGACCTGGATAAGATACCCCTGCCGGCCTGGGATCTATTCCCGATGGATATATACGTCAAAAACCCTATAGGCGCCCCCAACAGGAATAAATGGAACGATGGGGCGTCTGATTCGGATATTTTATCGTTTAACTTGTGCGGCGCCAGGGGCTGCCCTTATCAGTGCATCTACTGCTACCATGATTTCATGGGCGTAAAATATAGGACACGCTCCCCTGAATATATAATCAGCGAGATCAAAACGCTGTACGAGCGCCATGGCATTACCTATTTTCATTTTACCGACGATGAATTTGTGGTAAAGAAAGACTTTGTTCTTAAGTTCTGCTGTCTGCTGAACGAACTGTCTGCCCGCATAGGCAAGAAATTGACTTGGGGATGCGCTGGCAGAGTGAACTTAATGGACGAACCCATGATAATCGCGATGAAGGACGCCGGCTGCCTTAGTATAGGCTACGGCATAGAATCCGGGAGCCAGAAGATGCTGGACTTCATCAAGAAACACGTTACGGTAGAACAGTCAAAGAAAGCCGTTAGGTTAACGCAGAAACACCTGGGATGGGCCGATTGTTCTTTCATGATAGGGTATCCCGGAGAAACCATGGAAACGCTGAAAGCAACGGTCGATTTCTGCAAGGAGCTTGGCCTGACACCGGAAGTCATATTTTTCCTAACCCCGTATCCGGGGACCGAATTATACGAACTGGCGCTTAAAAAAGGCAAGATAAAAGACGAAGAGGAATATCTGCTCGGGCTCGGTGAGCAGGGCGAAAAGATAAGGGTCAATTTTACTGATTTCACGGATGATGAGCTTAATAAATTACAAAGCGATATGATAACTGAATTAGGCGCCTGGAACAAACTGAAACATCCCGAATCGAGGTAATCCATGAATATTTTAGGTGTCATACCGGCGCGCGGCGGAAGCAAAAGATTCAAAAACAAAAACATTAAGGATCTTTTAGGCAAGCCGGTTATCGGCTATACCATTGAAGCCGCGTTGAGATCGAAGATGCTGGACAAAATCGTTGTTTCAACGGACAGCAAGGCGATCGCGGAGACCGTCAAGCGGCATTATACCGTCGAAGTAATCGGCAGGCCGAAGGAATACGCGAAAGACACATCCCCGATTGAAGAAGCGCTGTTACATGCGGTGGAGTACATGAAAAAGAAGCACAATTACTGTGCTGATGTTCTTGTCTGGATGCAGGCTAACGTGCCTATCAGGGAAAATGGGATTATAGACAAAGCTGTAAAGAAACTTATTTCCACTAGAGCCGACTCATGCGCGACATGCTATGAGGTGGACCAAGTACCCGAATTGATGAAAACAATAACCAAGAACGGCATGATAGAGCCGCTTATAAGGAATGTCAAAGGTATCAGGAAACAGGAGTTCCCCGCAAGATACCTATTTGACGGTTCGGTAGTGGTTTTAAGAGTCGCGAATTTATACAAAACACGCGGCATTAGGAAAGCCCATATTTACATGGGAAAAAAGATAGCACCCGAGGTGCAGAGTTCAAGGATGTTTTCGCTTGAACTTGACGTTCCGGATGACATGGATATCATAAAATATTATATGCTTAAGAATAAACGACGTTTAAGGCGATTTTCATGAAAGCAGCTATTTTAACGGAAGGCGGACTCAATATCGGCTACGGCCATATAACCAGATGCATGGGCCTGTACCAGGCGCTGAAAGAAGCCCGTATCGACGCGACATTTTATTTGAACGGGAAAGGGATACAGCCGGAAACCCTCAAGGGTGTCAAATACCGCTTTTTAAACTGGCTGGAATCGGGGAATCTTTCTCCTATATTAAAAAATTCGGCGATGTGCGTCATTGATTCATATCTTGCGGGCATAAACGTTTATAAACGCGTTTTTAACGATGTAAAGGCATGTGTTTTTATCGATGACAACATGCGCCTGGACTACCCGGGAGGGATCGTATCGAACGGCACGGTTCTTTCGGAACAATTCCCTTATAAAAGGAACAAACTTGCCAGGTATTTGCTAGGCAGCAGGTACGCTCCCATGAGAAAGCCGTTTTGGGGCACGCCCGCAAAAATAATAAAAGAACGCATCAATGACGTTCTGATAACTTTCGGCGGGACCGATCCCTTGGGCATGACAGCGTCAGTACTCGAATATTTCGCCTTAAAATACCCGCTAATAAGAAAACATGTGGTGACCGGTGCATCGCTCGACAAAATACAGAGGAAGAGGATTTTAGCCTTATCCGACTCCCGTACATCGCTTTATTCCGGACTTGACGCAAACGGAATGAAAAACCTTATGCTTCGCTGCGATATTGCGGTTTCAGCCGCGGGCCAGACAACATACGAGCTTGCCCGCGCAGGCGTTCCGTCCGTCATTTTCGCCGTGGCCGGAAATCAAATAAAGAATTCCCGCAACTGGCAGAAAACAGGTTTTGCTTTATTGGGAAGCGGCGCGGACAACGCCACCGTGTCAAAGGCGCTGGAAAGATCGGTAAAAATCATCGCGGACAGGAAACCAAGGGCCAAAATGTCCGGTCGCGGGAGAAAAGCTGTAGACGGGCAGGGTGCGCGAAGGATAGTCTCAGAACTCTTAAAAGCTCATAAATGGAATTGTAATGAATAAATCCCACAGATACAAAAAATCTATATTGAAAAACGGATACCGCGTCATTGACTGTCTGGATTGCGGTTTCTGGCACGTTTATCCCGTACCGAGCGAAAAGGAACTGGAATCCTTCTACAGGAATAAGTATTATAGCGTGCTTAAAGCCGGCAATAACAGGTCCATGACAGACAGAAAACACGATCCCGACGGATACTACACAATGCAGTACAAAGACAGGATGCGCCAGATCAGCGATAATCTGTCTGATTCCATGCCGCGAAGCGTTATAGACCTCGGCGCGGGTTACGGAGATTTTCTGCATTTCATGAAAATCAGCGGCTGGAAAGTATCAGGGGTCGAGCCTTCAAGCGCGTCCTTTGACGAAGAACAGTCCAGAACGCTCGGCATCATCCGCGGCAGCATTGACAGCGCGTATAGGAAGCTCAAACCTGTATCGGTTGTCACCGTGAATAACGTGCTCGAACACGTAAGGGAACCCTTTAAAACTCTTGAGATAATACGCAGGCGTCTTCTGCTCCCCGGCGGCCTGCTATTTATCGTGATACCTAATGATTTCAACATCCTGCAGAACGCTTTGATGAAAACAGAAATAGCCCAAAGACCCAATAACCACAACTACTGGCTTGACCCTCTTGAACACCTGAACTACTGGTCTTGCGCTACCATTAAGCGTTTCCTTAACAAAAACGGCTTCAGGATAATCGATCTTTACTCTGATTTCCCTATGGAGATATTCCGGCTGATGGGAGATGATTTTTTGAATGATGCCAAAAAAGGCAGATCCGTTCATTTGAAGAGAGTATCTTTCGAAAAAAACCTGTACGCTTCCGGATTGGTCAGGTTCAAGGATACGCTGTACCGGTCATTCGCCCGTAACGGGATCGGGCGCAATCTGCAGATAATCGCAAAGGTTCATTCTAAAAGGAAATTATGAAGATAGGCATATTTTCCGATATACATGGAAATATTTACGCTTTCAACGAAGTAATGAACTCGCTGAAGAACGAATCCTGCGATTTACACGTTTTTCTCGGAGATGCCTGTGGTTACTACTATTACGCCAATGAAATAATCGACGTTTTGAGGGATATGAAGAATCTCGTGGCGGTCCGCGGCAATCACGACGATATTTTCATTAAGATCATTAAAAACAAGGAAATTGAAAAAGAATACACCGAAAGATACGGAAAAGCGCTGTCGCTTTTGAAGAACAGCATCAGCCCCAAAAACATGGATTACTTGAAAAAGCTGCCGGAAAAGGAAAGGATTTCAAAATATTCAATATGCATGTATCACGGAAGCCCGTCCAACCATTTAGAAGGCTATGTTTACCCGACAAATAATCTGTCTTTTTTTAAAAATATCAGCGAAAAATATGTGTTTTTGGGCCATACCCATTACCCTATGAATAAAACTACGGGTGCTGCCAGGTTTATTAATCCGGGCTCGTGCGGACAGCCTCGCGATTTCGATATGCCGTCTTACGCCGTTCTAAACGTCGAAACAGGCGAATTCAAGATAAAACGCGTGGATTACAATAAAAACGCGTTGATAGAAGAAATACTTAGACACGGCGAAAACAATAAGTATCTTATAAAGATACTAAACAGGGAAATCGGCCATGAAAAAACGTAGAACAATTCTGATTACCTCCGTCGGAGGCGATATCGGGCAGAGTATCATCAAGTGCGTCAGAGATTCCATGCCGGCTGACCGCATAATCGGCTGCGATATCGATCTTTTTGCCGCGGGGAAACACTTTGCGGACAGGTTTTACGTTTGCCCCAGAGCTGCCGATAAGAGCAAATATAAACGCTTTATTCTGAATCTGGTGAAAACCGCAAAGGTTGATTACGTTCTCCCTGTAAGCGAGCCTGAAATATTCTTTTTTGATTCAAACCGGGATATTTTCAAGGACAGCAAAGTTCAAATCCTTATAAACAAGCATGGACTAGTTAAAACCTTCTTTGACAAATACGCGACTGCCGTATTCCTGAAACAAAATGGCTTGCCGTATCCTAAAACGTATCTTCTTTCAAAATACAAGAATCAGCTTAAATTCCCTATGCTTATTAAGCCAAGATGGGGATGGGGTGGCAAAGGCGCCGTTCATGTCCGCAATAACAGCGAGCTTCGATTCCATAGGAAGAAGACGGACAACGCGATAGTACAGGAAATCCTGGGCACACCGGAAAATGAATATACCGCAACTGTATTTTCAGACGGCAAAAAGTATTTCTCCATAGCTTTCAGGAGACAGCTGGGCTATGGAAGCCTTACAAAAGTCGCTGAGCTGATAAATGACCGGGATATTTCCAGGATTTCCGAAAGAATCGCGAAAAAAGCCGGCCTGTTCGGATCCGTGAACATACAGTTCAGGAAGACTTCAAAAGGATACGTGCCTTTTGAAGTGAATCCGAGGATATCAAGCACGGTCTATTTCAGGCATTACTTTGGTTTTTCAGACGTATATTGGTGGATAAATTCATCAGAAAAGCGTAAAATATCATTTCGATTGAAATATAGAAAGGGGGTTGCCGTACGATGTCTGAACGAAATATTTCTCGATTTAAAAAAATGAATACCATGATCAAGATCAAAAACAGGAAAATCGGCGGAAAAAACAAGGTTTTTATCATCGCGGAATTATCCGCTAATCACAACCAGGATTACGCAACAGCCGTAAAGTCGGTCAGGGCCGTAAAGGAATGCGGTGCTGACGCAATCAAGCTTCAGACCTATACAGCTGATACCATCACAATCGATTCCGACCTGAAGTATTTCAGGATCATGCACGGCACGCTCTGGGATGGCCAGAATTTATATGACCTGTACAAAAAAGCGTATACGCCCTGGGAATGGCAGCCAAAACTGAAAAAAATCGCCGAAAACCTTGGCTTAATCTGTTTTTCATCGCCTTTTGACAGGACCGCGGTTGATTTCCTAGAAAAAATGCGTGTCCCCGCGTATAAAGTAGCTTCATTTGAGATAACGGATATTCCGCTTATAGAGTATATCGCTTCCAAGAAAAAACCGGTCATCATCTCTACTGGCATAGCCAAAATGACGGACATAAAGGAAGCGGTCGTGGCGTGCAGGAAGGCGGGAAATAATCAGATAGCTTTGCTGAAATGCGTCTCGTCCTATCCCGCGCCTCCGGAAGGCATGAATTTGAGGGTCATCCCGGACATGCAGGAAAGATTCAAAACAGTTGTCGGGCTTTCGGACCATTCAATGGGCATCGCCGCGCCGGTCGCCGCCGTAAGTCTCGGCGCTTCAATCATCGAAAAGCATTTCATACTTGATAAAAGAATTGGCGGGCCCGACGCCCCATTCTCTCTTGAACCGCGTGAATTCAAGGCGATGGTTGATGCCGTAAGAGAGACGGAAAAATCGCTCGGGGAAGCGAGTTACGAATTATCCGCGCAGTCCCGGAAAAACAGGCGATTCGCGAGATCCCTTTTCGCCGCAAGAGACATAACCAAGGGCGAGGTTTTCGACGAAATTAACGTCAGGTCCGTAAGGCCGGCACACGGGCTGAAACCGAAATATCTGAAGAAAATACTGGGCAGGAAGTCAAAATGCTTCATAAAACGCGGAACTCCCCTTAAATGGAGGCAGGTGGACATCGATGACTGAAGCCGATAAAAAAGAGAAAAGAATAAAGAATATCCTGGCCTATCTCTCGCCCTCAGTCTTGAGCGCGATTATTCCGTTTATCACATTCCCGATAATGACAAGGTATCTTACTCCCAAGGATTTCGGGCTGATAGCTCTCGCGCAGACATTCCCGAGCATCATAGCCAATGCGATGACATTTAACGTGAATGTCGGCGCAGAAAGGTATTATTTTGAATACAGAAAAAACATTAACGACCTGGGCGGGCTCGTAAACACGACAATCGTCTTTCTCAGTATCATGTTCCTCGTCTCCGCTCCGGCAGTGTTCCTGCTGAAAACGGTCATATCAAATTTCGTAATGGGCTCTCCCGAATACAGCTCGGCGATCATTGTCTCATACATCGGAATCGCTTTCGGCATCCTCTTCAATTTTTGCCTTCTGATGTACAGGAACATGGAGGACGGCAAAAGGTACTCGTTTTATACAATAGTTCAAATGCTCGTTAACACCGCTCTGGGCCTGACTCTCGTCGTCTTTTTTGGGGCGGGATATATGGGGGTCATATACGCCACGCTTGCCTCGGTCTCTATAGCCTTTTCCATGATGTATTTCAATTTTCTCAGAAAGCTTCCGTTCAGCTGGAACACAAAGATGCTGAAAGACAATCTGAAGTACGGGATCCCTTTGCTCCCATCGCTGTTCACAGGCTCAATATACGGTTTCTTCGATAAATACCTGCTGAGGGCCGTTGATTCGCTGGCAAGCGCCGGATTATTCAGCATTGCGCAGAATGTCTCAAATAAACTGTTTGTATTCATGACCGCCGTTCAGTCGACGTTCCACCCGATATTCATGAAAGAGATGTTCGATAAAGGGGATGAAGGTTCCGCTTCGATCGGAAGGAACTTTACGATATTTACCTATATTTCGCTCTCCGCGGTCATCATGATGGTGCTATTCGGAGAAGAATTCTTCCGTATTATGGCCCCGCCAAGCTACGGCAAGGCCATTAATGTCATGCTGATCCTGTTGTGCGGGATTTCAACGCAGACTTTCGGAAAATTGGTCGGGGCGCAGATAGCCTATGTCAAGAAAGCGTATTTGTCTTTCCCGGTATCGGTCCTGAGCCTGCTGATAAACGTAGGGCTTAACCTGATATTGATACCAAAATTCGGCCCCATGGGAGCCGGTTTGAGCATGACTATAACGATATTGACTATAAACACGATTTTTGTTATAATTTCACAGAGATTTTATAAAATAAAATACGAAAAAAACCTATTATTTCAGCTATATTTGAACATATTCATTAGTGCGATTGTACTGATACTCTTCAGGCATGCGGGGATACATCCTGCGGCCAAGTATGGAGTAAAAATAATCGCACTTTTTGTATTTATATACATGGGAGTTAAGGCCAGGATAATCACCAGGACGAACATAATTTCAATTCTTAATATATTTAAGTTAAAAAAGCCCGCCACCCCTGAAAATGGCGAGCTAAATAAATTTTAACGCGGGAGGGATCTTATGCAAAGAAAAAAACACAAATTAAGCGTTGTAATCCCGGTTTTCAACAGCGAAAAAACGATCGGCGGGCTGGTTGACGAGATAATGCGGGTGCTGGATGACTATAATTTTGAGATCGTCCTTGTCAACGACGCCAGCAAGGACAATTCGCACGCCGTTTGCGTGGAAAAGCAAATTGAGAATCCGAAAATAGTCAGGTATTTCAGGCTGTCGCGCAACTTTGGAGAACACAACACTGTAATAGCCGGGCTTAACCAGTGCATCGGCGACTATGCGATCATAATGGACGATGATTTCCAAAACCCGCCGGAAGAGATAATAAAGGTTTATGAATACATGCTGAACAACCATTATGACGTGATATACACACGTTACGAACACAAAAAGCACAACTGGTTCAGGAACTTCGGAAGCTGGATGAATGACCGCATGTCGGTTTTGCTCCTTAAAAAGCCTGAAAACCTTTATCTTTCAAGCTTCAAGTGCGTAAACAGGTTTATCATCAATGAAATCACGAAATACCGCGCGCCCTATACGTATATCGACGGCCTGATCCTGCGAGTAACGGCAAACATCGGACAGATGACGGTGGTGCACCATGAAAGAAAGGAAGGGAAATCGAATTATACGCTTTGGAAACTGACTTCGCTCTGGTTGAACATGTTCATTAATTTTTCCGTGCTCCCGTTAAGGATCAGTTTTATGATAGGCGCTTTGCTGACGCTTTTCGGCGTGGGAATGATCATTTATTTTATTCTGCTGATGCTGGTCTTCGACCCTTACGGCGAATGGCCGGCCGGATGGCCGTCGCTGATTGTATGCGTCATCACATTCTCGGGTGCCCAGCTTATCTCTCTCGGATTGATAGGGGAATATCTCGGTAAAATGTATCTTTCCTATAATTCCACTCCGCAGTTCATTATTAAAGAACACCTTGATGCGATTTCCGATGAAATCCGCTTAGGAGGAAAGCAGTCATGAAAAAACCGGGTATCTCTCATTCCGGATTCTATAAAGACCTTCCGGTATTAATAACAGGGGGGCTCGGGTTTATCGGCAGCAATCTGGCCATTGAACTGGTCCGTCTCGGCGCGAAGGTAACGATAATTGATTCCCTGATACCGCAGTACGGCGGCAATCTTTTCAACATCCAGCCCGTGAAGAACGCCGTTAAAATAAACATCGCGGACGTAAGAGATGAGTTCAGCATGCGATACCTGGTCCGCGGCTACAAGCTCATGTTCAATCTTGCGGGTCAGGTCAGCCACATAGACAGCATGGAGGACCCTTTCACGGATCTTGACATCAACACAAAAAGCCAGCTTTCTATCCTTGAAGCGTGCAGGAAAAACAATCCCGAGATGAAAATCGTATTCGCCAGCACAAGGCAAATCTACGGGAAACCCCTTTACCTGCCCGTGGACGAAAAGCATCCGCTTAATCCAACCGATATTAACGGTATAAATAAGATAGCTGGGGAGCAGTACCACCTGCTGTATAACAGCATTTACGGCATTAAAACAGTTGTTTTGAGACTTACGAACACCTACGGGCCCAGGCTGCTCGTCAAGCACAACCGCCAGGGCTTTTTAGGATGGTTCATCAACCTGCTCCTGAACAATAAGGAGATAACCATCTTCGGCGACGGCAGGCAGCTGAGGGACCTGAACTATATTGATGACGTGGTTGACGCGCTGCTGGCCAGCGGGATCGAAGAAAAAGCGGTCGGCCGGGCGATGAATCTCGGGGACCATGTCCATGTTTCGCTCGCGGACATAGTGAAAACCATGATAAAAATAAACGGCGGCGGGAAATTCAAGCTTCTTCCTTTCCCGAGTAATCTTAAAAAGATAGATATCGGCGATTATTATTCCGATTATGACCTGGCAAATGAAATTCTCGGGTGGGAACCCAAAACCGACCTGGAAACAGGAATGAAAAAGACGATTGGATACTACAAAAAATACGGAAAACAGCATTACTGGCGATGAAAAAAATACCTTTTGGCGATCTGGCAGTCTCTTACAAAGCCCACAAAAAGGAACTCGACGCGGCAATCCAGCGAGTCCTCGACAGAGGATGGTATATTCTCGGAGAAGAGCTTCAATCCTTTGAAAAGAAGTTCGCTTCCTATTGCGGGTCGGCGCACGCGGTAGGCGTCGGTTCCGGGACCGAGGCCCTTCATCTCGCGCTTGTAGCGTCTTCCGCGGGGCCGGGAGATGAGGTCATCACGGTCCCCAATACCGCGGTCCCGACCGTATCTGCCATATCATTCTCCGGAGCTACTCCGAAATTCGTCGACATCGACCAGAAAACTTACACAATGGACCCGTCTAAACTGGAAGCAGCTATTACCCCGAAGACAAAAGCGATTATTCCCGTTCATCTTTTCGGCCATTGCTGCGACATGGATCTCATAAATGAAATAGCCAAAAAATATAATATCACGGTTATTGAAGACGCCTGCCAGGCGCACGGAGCCCAATATAAAACCAAAAAATCAGGCATTTTGGGGAAAATGGGATGTTTCAGTTTTTATCCCAGCAAGAATCTTGGCGCCTACGGCGACGGGGGCATGATCACGACCGATGATAAGACCCTGGCGGAAAAACTGGTATTTCTGAGGAATTACGGCCAGGAGAAACGCTATTTCCACAAGATAGTCGGTTTCAACAGCCGTCTTGACGAGATCCAGGCGGCCGTGCTCGAAGTGAAACTGCCGTATTTAGACGAATGGAACCAGAGAAGAAGGCAGCTGGCGGGCATGTATGTCGAACTTCTGGGTAATCTGCCCGAAGTCGTGCTGCCTTCGGAAGCGGGGAATTCAAAACATATATTCCACCTTTTTGTGATTAAATGCAAGGACCGCGACAATCTTCAGAAGCATCTTGCGGAAAACGGCGTTGGAACGCTCATCCATTATCCCGTGCCGGTTCACTTGCAGAAAAGCTACAGGTTCCTTGGATATCCGGCAAGCAGTTTTCCTATAGCCGAAAAGAACGCTGGCGAGATATTGTCACTGCCCATGTATCCCGAGCTTTTTTCAAAAGATATCGAACAGATCGCGGAGATTATAAAGAATTTCTATAAAGGCGGAAAATAAACATATGAGAGTAATGTTTATAGTAAATGACCTGGGCATTAATGAACCCTTCGGGCCGATGATTTTGTCCGCAATATTAAAACAGCGCGGGCACCAGACCGTCCTCGGCGTGATAAAACAAGAAGATCTGAAAGAAAAAATACGCTCATGGAAACCGAATCTCCTGGCCTACAGCATGATGTCCGTGGACATGGCTGACATGAAAATATTCAACGACGAGCTCCGCAAAACGACAAAGATATTCACGCTGCTGGGCGGGCCGCATTCCACGCTTGATACCGCATGCATAAGCGACCCGAACATCGACGCTATCTGCGTGGGCGAAGGCGACCAGGCCATCGTAGACGTCGTGGAAGCTCTTGAAAAAGGGGAAACTCTTGACGGAATACCCAATATCATGACCTCTACCGATTTGAAACTTGAGATAAGACCATTGCTGGACAATTTTGAATCGCTGCCGTTCATGGACAGGGAGCTTGTTTATTCCTATCCCGAAATGGGTAAATTCGGGATAAAAGGCATCTGGACGAGCAGGGGCTGCGTCTTCCCGTGCCCTTATTGCTTCAACAATCAATATAACAACGTTTATAAGAACAAGGGGAGAATATTCAGAAGAAGAAGCGTTGATTCTATAATCGGCGAAATGAAGGAATTGATAAAGAACTACAGAGTTGAATTTGTCAGGATACAGGATGATGTTTTTATTCATAAAACCGACGAGTGGCTCAAGGAATTCGCCGAAAAATGGTCAAAGGAGATAAAAACGCCGTTTTACTGCCTGCTCAGGTCGGAACTTATTACGGATGAGATGGCGTTTTACCTGAAAAAAGCCGGTTGCTTCTCGATCTGCATGTCCATAGAGGCCGCGGACGATGATGTCAGAAACCGCATGCTTCGCCGCAGGCTTCCTAAGGAAAAACTTGAAAATGGCTTCCGGATATTCAAAAAACACAAAATAAATGTTTACGCCAATACGATGCTCGCGCTTCCGTTCACGACTCTTGAACATGACATCGCGTCGCTGGATTTCGCTATAAAGGTCCAGCCCGACATGCCGAATTTTTCCATATTCATGCCCTATCCCGGCACCGATCTCGGTAATTACTGCAAAGACAAGGGCGTTTTCAACACCGACGGCGACAATATTAATTACGGGATGCGGAACACAAGCCCGCTTACCTGCTTTACCGAGCGCGAAAGAAACGCTCAGTATAATCTGTGCGAGCTTGCGATCGTTGCGGTAAAATTCCCGTTTTTAAGAAATCTCATAGCGAAGCATCTGATCTTTTGGAAACCGAACAAGTTGTTTTTCTTCGTTCATTATTTTTTCGCGATTACATCCTACGGCAGGAAGATATTCTATTACAGGCACACCCCGCTCGAGTACCTTGAATTGATTGGAAGAACTCTCAAACATTATTTTTATGATTTCCTCAAAAAAGGCTCAGACAAAAAGGAAACCGCTGTTGAAAAGCCGGAAGGGAATATATTAACGCGGAATTTCAACAGAATTGAGGAGCTTCGTAAATGCTTTGAAGTGATGACAGAATCCACTGAATATTCCACGGAATCAGATTGCAATAAACCTAAATGAAAAAACTTTTTTTAATAGCATTCTCTTTTGTTCCCGTGCTGTTTTTCGCGGCAAGGTACTATTTAAGCCATAATACGCTTTATCTGTGCTTATTCGCCTTGTTCCTGCTTGTTAACGGTATTCTGATACTTTTTCTTAAGAAGAAACTGCTTATACAGTATTGGTTCGGACTTGCTTTCAGCGCGATGTTCATCGACATAATATTCACGAAAATTGAACTTGGCAGTTTTGTTGCAAGCATCAAAAATATAAATGTAGTGCCTCTTTTTGGCGCTTCGCTTTTAATTCTTCTAAGCTCCGTTGTACAGACATTCCGCTGGAAAGTGATATTGGGCAGGGAAAAAGCCCTGAATTTCTCTGATCTTTACCCAAGCGTTATGATAGGCCATCTTTTCAACCATATTCTCCCGGCTAAGGGGGGCGAACTTGTAAGGACCTATCATTTTGGGAATGCTTTCGGCGTCAGCAAATTGTCAACGCTGTCGACTCTTTTGATTGAAAGGATCTTTGACGGATTGATGGCCCTGTCATTTTTGTTCTTTTTCCTGTTATTCCTAAAAAAAGGCTACTCCGATCTGTCGTTTATGGGGATAGGCGGGCTTGTGATTTACGGCGGCGCGTTTCTGGCGGCATTTCTTTTTTTCAAATTCAATGACGGATTTTCCGCACTACTGAAAAAGATTTTTCCAGGAGTGTCGTCTGAAAAGCTGCTGAAACATGTCAAATCGTTCTCTGAAGGCCTTAAGATACTGAATAACCCGAAGTCCCTTGCTTCAGTGACCTTTCTATCGCTGATAATGTGGGTCATAATAGCCTTATCGATAGTCCCGATAATGCGGCTTTTTGACTTTAATCTTCCGTTTTACGCCTCTTTCTGCATATTGGCGTGCATATGCCTCGGAATGACTCTTCCGTCTGCTCCCGGAGGCATCGGGATAATTAGCATAGCGACAGTTTTTGCCGTGGGGCTTATCTACAAAGGAATGGGAGTCGGAATTGACTCGGTATTGTACTCTAAGATTGTTTTATTCTCTCTGCTGATCAACATCGTAATGGTCTTGCCGGAGGTCATCGTAGGATTATTCTTCGCCTTCCGGACAGGCATCAAACAGCTGAAGTTCATAGAAGAAATATAACCGGAGATAATTAAATGAAAGTATTGTTGATGGTCGCCCCTTCCGAAGGGGCTCTTACCCTTGAAACTTCAAATGATATCTCGCAGAACATGGGATTCTTTCCGCCTCTGGGTATTCTGTATGTTGGCACGTACCTGAGAAACACGTCAAAACATGAAGTCCACATACTTGACTCTGAAAGCGAAAGGCTGACCTACAAGAATATCGAAGAAAAGATCGCTCTGCTTAAACCTGACATCCTCGGGATCACTACTTTCACGATGACTCTAAGGAACGTGCTTGACATCGCGAAAACAGCCAAGAAACTGAACCCGAAATGCGTCGTCGTGCTCGGAGGGCCTCATATAGCTTTATACCCCGATGAAACGCTTTCTTTCCGGGAAATAGACTACGCCGTCTGCGGAGACGGCGAGTACGCTTTTAAAGCGCTTGTCGAGCTTCTGGACAAAAAACTGCCTCCGGGAGATCATGATGAAGCCCTGAAAAAAATAGAGGGCATCGTCTGCCGGCTGTCTGACGGCAAAATATTCAAGAACGGATTCGCGCGCGTGCAGGACCTGGATTCACTTCCTTTCCCGGACCGCACGTATCTTAAGAAAGAGCTCTATTTCTGCATACTGGGCAAACAGCGGACTATGACCACTATCATGAGCAGCAGGGGATGCCCGTTCCAGTGCACGTTTTGTAACACACCTGACAGGATGTACAGGTTCAGGAGCGCTAAAAACGTGGTGGATGAATTGGAATATATCGCCGGCCTCGGGATAGAAGAAGCGTTCTTCTTCGACGACCTTTTCAATATTTCCGCGGAACGCGCGATCGCGGTTTGCGATGAAATATTGAGAAGGAACATTAAAATAAAGTGGGCTTTCCGCGGAAGGGTTACGGGAATCACGGACGAATTCGCCAGGAAGGCGAAACAGGCCGGGTGCGAGCGGATCCAGTACGGCATTGAGAAAGCCACCGATGAAAGCCTCGCCAGGGTCAAGAAAGCCTCCACTGTCAAGGATATAGTGAATGCCGTAAACCTGACGAAGAAGTACGGTATGATGTGCGTCGGGAATTTCCTGCTGTTCACTCCCGGCGAAGATGAAAAAGACGCGGATGAGATCATAAGATTCGCGCTAAAACTTAACCTTGACCACGCGGAATTCAGCGTTTTCATACCGTTCCCAGGAACCCGTATTTACGAAGACGGCTTGAAGTCAGGTTTCTTTAAGAAAGATTACTGGTCGGAATATGCCAAGAATCCCGATCCCAACTTTCAGATAGCGTGGGAGGAAAAAGTACCGGCTAAAAGGATGTATGAGATCCATTCGCAGGCCCACAAACGGTTTTATTTGAGGCCCAGGATCGTTTTAAATGAGCTTCGAAGGATTTCCAGCATAGGCGAGTTTATCCGCATATTAAAAGGAGCCTTGATTATTCTAAGGCTCAAGGACTGAAAGGGATTATGTTTAACAACCAGGATAAAGGCACGCAGAACACGAACCGTATTTTCAATTATTATTATCTTCTCATAATACCGCTTATCTTCAAATTACTGCAGCTTTTCACACTGGACGCTTTCAGCGGCGGGCTTGGCGAAGGTTGGATAAGCGATATTGCGTACCACCTTAACAGGAGCTTCACCGGAGTAATGGCGCCCGACATACCGTTCGGAGCGAACTGGAACACGGGGATAGGGAAAACATTCTATTTGATCCATCATTTTTTCTACCTGATCGCGGGCGTCGGCCTTTTCCAGGCCCGGCTCGTTTCCTATATCGCCGGACTGCTTCTCGCGGGCTGCGTGTTTTACTGGGCGTATAAGCACGTGTCCGAAAAAGCCGCGGTTTTATCGGGATTCATATTTCTCGCTTCGCCCCTTCTAACGGTCTCTCTTCCTGACGCGAGGCAGGATATGATGCACTGCCTTTTCGCGTTTCTATCGTTCCTCCTGATAAGCAACGCGCTGATAAAGAACCGCGGCGCGTTGTTCCTTCTCTCGGGCTTTGTAAGCGGCTTGTCCGTAGATATCAGCCTGAGAGGCGTTGAAATCGTCGCTGGAGTTTATTTAATGTACGTTATTTTCAACAGAAAGAAGCTGTTTTCGCCGAATTCACTTCTTCTCATAACGGGTTCTATTGTATCGCTGATTTACTGGCTGGCATTAAACATACTCCCGATAGGATTGGATAATTATATCAAATACCACCTGGCGGCCGCTTCTTCGGACGGCGGCTCGATAACACTCAGGACCTTGTTGAGCGAATTTGAAAGACTGCTCTCATTGTTCAGCGGAAGATATGCCGTTGTGGGCGCATTTGAATTGCTTTACTTGTCCATCCTTGCCGGTTTCTGGTTTAAATTCAGGCATAAATACCAATCCGCCGGGTATCTTGTCGCATGGCTCGTCATAATGTTCGCGTTCATGTCAGTCGTTGAAAAAACTGCGTTCCGCACTTATTTGCTGGTATATCTTCCGCCGTTATGCATTCTCGCGGGGATTGCTTTAGAAGAACTCTTTGAACGCAGGAAATTAGCGGCTTTAATTATGTCGCTTCTAATACTTCTTGCCTCTTCTTTATATCAGGGATACCTGCTTGAAAAGTATTTTTATCATTCCTTTGTGAAAAAAGACTATAACCCCGGCGAGTATTACGGGAAAATAAACGCTTCCGTGGACACAAAAAAGGGCATAATAGGCGTCACCAGCCACTGGTATGCCTTTAAAGACGCCCGGTATTACGGCGGTCAATTCTATATTTCCAGGGTTGTCACGATACTTAAAGAGCTTAACGTTCCCGGCGATTATAAATCCCGTAAAGAAAGCGAAAAAGCGTTCCTGGATTTCCTTAATAAAAGAAAGATAGAGTACGTCGTCGCCGACGAATATTTTAAACCCGTAATTTCCGCGTACTTCGGCGGCAATGAGCTTCCCAGGAAGAATTTCGCTTTAGTAAACACTATCAATGATCAGTTTCTCGGAAGAGGCGTTATTTCAAAGAAACCGCCCTACAAGACTGAAATTTATAAAATAATATCTTATAAGTTATAATTTGACCGATCGCGCTTAATAATCCAACATATTTCATTGTTAGTGGCACGCGAAATATCATAATTAACAAATACCGAGGTACAAAATGATTCCCGCATTACTGATTGGAAGAGAAGGAAGCTTAGGTTTCCCTGGAAAAAACGCCGCTCCTCTAATGGGCAGGCCGCTGATGACTTACCCACTTCTTGCTTCATTGAATTCAAAATACGTCGATGAGGTGTATGTTTCCACTGATTCCGCTAAGGTCAAGGAAATTGCAGCCAAACACGGCGCCGCGGTTATCGACAGGCCGGAATACCTTTGCACCAAAGAAGCGCTGGGCGAGGATGTATTCGTCCATGGATATAAACACATAAAGGATGTATTGAAAAAAGACATCGAGATTATCCTTCTCCTGCATTGCAACGGTATTTGCGTGCTTCCTTCTCAAATAGACCATGCCGTTGAAACGCTCCGTAAATATCCCGATTACGACTCCGCCGTAACTGTCGCTGAATTCAATATGTACTCCCCGCTGAGAGCACGCTCCATAGGAGATGACGGCCTTCTACATCCGTTCATTCCCTTTGAAAATTATCCGAAGAACATGAAAATAAACTGCAACCGCGACGCCCAGGGATCGGTGTATTTCGCGGACGTATGCCTTTCTGCAGTCAGGCCGAGATGTCTTGATGATTTGGAAAAGGGCGTGCTGCCTCAGAGATGGATGGGGCAGAAAATATATCCGATTATCCAGTCCGGCAGTTTTGACATAGATTTCGAATGGCAGATGCCGCTTCTAGAGCACTGGCTGAAAGGCAATGGTTTCACTGCATCAAATTTGCCGTATGAGGTTATTCATGGTAAAAGTAAAACCAAACGCTAATTTTTATTCACTGGGCGGGTCATCCGTGCATGAATCAAAATCCGGCGAATACATAGAGTACCGCAGGAAATGGGAGGAGAATCCGAAGAATTTTATTCTTAATGATTTTCCTATCGATCTAGACATTGAGTCGACGAGCAGGTGCAATCTGCGCTGCACTTTTTGCGATAAACTTCCTCTGATGAGCAAGGACCAGTTCGGGGATATGAATTATGAAATGTACACAAAAATAATCGATGAAGGCAGAGAATACGGTTTAGCGGCCGTTAAATTAAGCTACCGCGGCGAACCCCTCTTGCACCCGAAGATATCGGAAATGGTACATTACGCCAAAAAATGCGGCGTGATCGACGTATATTTCAACACGAACGCCATGCTTTTGACGGAGAATATGATACAAAAGCTCGTTGACGCGGGGCTCGACCGTATATCGGTCTCTATTGAAGGCACTGACGCCGAAAAGTTCGAAAAGAACAGGAAAGGAGCCAAACTAAGCGTAATTAAGAAAAATCTTGAGGCTTTGCTTGAAATAAGGAAGCAAGGAGGGCTAAATTATCCGAAAGTCAGGATACAGACTATCTTTTCGCTGGAGGATGATACCGACAAATACGTCAAAACCTGGCGGCCTTTCTGTGATGAAGTGGCGGCAGTCGATTACAAAGATGAGTCCAAGAGGGAAAAAGGGATCGTGTATGACTGGGCTTGCCCCCAGCTTTGGCAGAGAATGACGATAGAGTGGGACGGCACGATTCTGCCGTGCAATAACGACGACTTGAGGACAATCTCTCCGGGAAACGTAAAGAAAAATACGATATTTGAATGTTGGCATGATGAAAGATTGAATACCGCCAGGGAACTGCATAAATCCGGACGTTCTGATGAAGTTGAAGACTGCGACGGTTGTCCGTGGCGTACAGCGCAGATATCAAAATTGACCAAATAGGGCATGCAAATGAAAACCGGCATAACACCAAAAAAACAACTGATGAATATCGAGAGATTTAATGTTGAGGATGCATCCCGTTCGGATTGCTTATGCCTGGACATGAATGAAAACGTCCGGGGACTGCCCGCTCAATTTATAAAAAATACCGCTTCATGCATTACGTCGGAATATATATCTAAATATCCCGAATATAAAGGACTTATCGCGAACGTGGCGAAACTTGACGGTCTTAAAACCATGAACATATGCATGGCTAACGGATCCGACGCCGCGATTAAATATATTTTTGACGCTTATATCCAAAAAAACGATAGGGTGGTTCTGACGGATCCGACTTTCGCGATGTATCCCGTCTATTGCGCGATATATAACGCTAAACCCATTTATGTGCGCTACAGAAACGCCCAGTCATTTCCTGCTGAAGATTTTCTGAACTCATTAAAAAAGGGCGTTAAGATGGCTGTTGTTGTCAATCCCAATAATCCCACGGGAAGCGTTATCCGGGAAAAGGATATGCTGGAAATTGTCAAAAAAGCCCGCCGTCAAAACATTCTTCTTTTAATAGACGAGGCCTATTACTACTTTTACAATAAATCATACATAAAGCTGATAAACAAATTCGGGAATCTTATCGTACTCAGGACATTTTCAAAGCTGTGCGGCATGGCGGGATGCAGGCTGGGCTACGCCGCTGCCCAGGCCGGAATAATCCGGAATCTCAAAAAGGTCAAGCCGACCTACGACGTAAACGCTTTATCAGTTCTATTCGCCGATAGATTTCTTAAGACAAAAAGATTGATCGGCAGATTAGTCTCGGATTCCAAAGAAGGTAAGGACTATATTATAAGTAATCTTGTAAAAGAGAGAATAAAATATATACCGGGACATGCTAATTTCGTGCTTATAGAATGCCGCCGCGGGGCAGCGGCGCTGATAAACGACCTCAGGAAAAGGAAGATACTTATCAGCGGTAATTTTCAGCAGCCGTTTTTGAAGAATTTTATTCGGGTGACCACGAATTCAAAAAGAACCATGAGTATATTCTGGAAGATATTCATAAGGGTGTATAGAAAACATGAGAAAAGATAAGGTATTGGAGTCGGTATTCGGATGGTCGGTTAAACGCGCTGTCAATCAGAACGGACTGAACGGCCTTGTTTCCGAATTAAGAGCAATAATTCCTGATATTTCCGACCAGGAGTCAAGCGAGAGACCATACTTCAACGAATATACGGAAGTCAAGCGCAGGGCGTTGCAGTCGTTTCAATTATTATTACTGCAAAAAGCCGTTGAACTTATCGACGCTCCCAGGATAACAATAGTGGATATCGGAGATTCCGCAGGCTCGCACATGCTTTACGCAAAGAATCTTATAAAAGACAAGGAAATAGATACCGTCAGCGTGAATCTTGACCCAAACGCGGTCAAAAAGATAGAAAAAAGAGGGTTGAAGGCCGTCTTTTGCAGAGCTGAAAATCTTGACCTCGGCGGCAGGAAAATAGACCTTTTCACTTCATTCCAGATGGTAGAGCACTTGCACAACCCGTCAATATTCTTCAAACGCCTTGCAGACAGGACATCTTGCGATAAAATGTTAATAACCGTTCCCTATTTGAAGACAAGCAGGGTCGCGCTTCACTCAATAAGAAAACAGACTCATTTGCAGGTGAACGCCGAGCAGGAGCATATTTTTGAATTGAATCCGTCAGATTGGGAATTGATATTCCTTCATTCAGGATGGAAGATAAAATACAGCAGGATATACTTTCAATATCCGAAAGGAATTCCAATCCTCAGCCAAATCCTTGGTTACTTGTGGAGATATTTTGATTATGAGGGTTTTTGGGGGGCGATACTTGAAAAGGATACCAGCTACATGAAGCTATATCAGGATTGGGAAGAATAAGGCATGAAGAACAGAGTATACCGGTCAAAAGAGATTTCTGATTACTATTCTCGCAACAGGAACTCCTTCAATAATTTCTACCCGTCCGAAAAGCGGGTTTTCATGCGCGTGTACGAAGAAAACGGATCTTTCGGAGACATTTTGGACGTCGGCTGCGCCTGCGGAGGACTGGCATCCGCGCTGAAAGACAAATTCGGCTTTGATTCCTACACGGGCATTGATATAAACGCCCCGGCGATTCAAACAGCAAAAAGAAATTTCCGCCGCGGCGCGCCTTTAAGGTTCGTTGCCGGAGATATTCTCAAGCAAAATAATATCGCCGGGAAATATGACACGGTTTTTTCTTTGAGCTGCGCCGATTGGAACCTACAGACCAAGAAAATCATAAGCTCTTGCTGGAAGGCGCTGAAACCGGGAGGTCATTTCATAATTTCCCTGAGGCTCGCGAGAGGAAAAAGTGTTAACGATATAAAAAAAAGCTATCAATACATAAACTTTTCCGGAAAAGACAAGAAACCGGAGATAGCCAATTATGTAGTATTCAGCTTAAACGACGCCTTAAAGTTATTCGAGAAACAAAAACCGGCGCCGGAATCCATAAGCGCCTACGGTTATTGGGGAAAACCGTCTAAAACCGCCAGGACATTGTATAAAAAGCTTGTTTTCGGAGTTTTTTACGTTAAAAAGCCGACAACTATCATGCATTCCGGCACGATAATGAAATTGAAGTTGCCGGAGGATATACTTTGAGGAGAGGGAATGAAAAATAAAATATCTATCACTACCACATCCTTCGCTGAACACGATTCACGGCCGATTGACATCCTGAGAAATAATGGATTTGATTTGGCGCTTAACAACAAGGGTAGAGCGCTGAAAACGGATGAAATTCCGGGACTGTGCTCGAACTGTGCGGGAATAATCGCAGGAACCGAAAAATACGACTCGGTGACGCTCAAAACCCTGAAAGCTTCGGGATTATCGGCGATATCAAGATGCGGCGCCGGAGTCGACAATATCGATCTGAAAGCCGCGGGTGAAATGGGAATCAGGATCAGCAATACCCCCGACGCCCCCACGGAAGCCGTCGCGGAATTGACCGTCGGAATTATAATAGACTTACTGAGGAATATAAGTTCAATGAATTCAGGGATCAGAAACGGAAAATGGAACAAGGAGATGGGGAATCTGATCAAAGGCAAAAAAATAGGTATCGTCGGTTTCGGGAGGATCGGGCGCAGGGTCGCCGAAATATTGTCCGGTTTTTCCGCGGAGATCGCGTATTTTGATATAAACGAAAAGCTGAACGCCGCGGAATTCAACAGGAAGGATCTTAACCAGCTTCTTGCCTGGTCGGACATAATCACGCTGCACTGTTCGGGACTGAAGGGCGGCGAAAGGCTGATCAATAAAGAAAGCCTATTCAAAATGCGTAAGGGCTCGTGGATAGTCAACACTTCCAGGGGAAGCCTGATAGACGAAAAGGCGTTATTTGAAGCCCTTAATGACGGGCATATCAAAGGTGCGGCGCTGGATGTTTATGACAAAGAGCCCTATTCCGGGCCTCTTACTGAGTTGAAAAACGTCGTTTTGACTCCGCACGCAGGCTCATACGCGATTGAAAGCAGGATCCAGATGGAAATTGAAGCGGCGGAAAACATCATAAAGGACCTTAAATAAGTGTACGAATTCCTCTCTTATCCGATGGCTGAATATATCCCGTCTTACGGAAAGCCGTCCCAAAAAATCGGGGTTTCGCGGAAAAAATCGCTTTCATCGGGCGATTCCTGCAATGTGTTTGAACTCAGATTCGAGAATCACTGGGGAACTCATGTGGACTGCCCGAACCATTTCTTCAGGAAGGGAATGAAAGCTGTGAATTATCCGGCGGCTTACTGGATATTTGACAGGCCGCAAGTTGTTAAACTTGCTCTTCGTGCCGGCCAGCCGGCCTCCATTGATATGTTTAAAGGCCGCATAAACAATAACACGGATCTTCTTATCCTGAAATCGGGATGGGGGAAATTCCGGCGCAAGCCCGTTTACTCCCTGAGGAACCCGGCTATACATCCCGATACGGCAAGATGGCTCAGGGCAAATTACCGGAATCTAAGGGCCGTCGGAATAGACTGGATCTCTGTTTCGTCTTTCTCCGACAGGGCCATGGGAAGGGAAACGCATAACGCCTTCCTTGACCCGGACTCACCCGGCCGTCCGCTGCTGCTGATCGAAGACATGAAAATACCGAATAAAAAGAATAAGTTGTTAAAGGTCACTGCTTTGCCGTTGATCTTCACGAATATCGACAGCGCGCCGTGCACTGTCATCGGAGAGTATAATGGTAAATAAAACTGTAAAAACAGCCGGTAAAAAAGCGGTCGTTTTCGGCGGGTCGGGTTTTCTTGGATCGAACGTCGCCAATGAGTTGATCGACAGGGGCTTTAAAGTGACGATATTCGATATAACCGCGCCGGATAATGTTAAGGGCGATTTCAAATTCATTAAAAGCGATATTCTCGACAGACCCGCAGTCGAAAAAGCGGTAAGCGGCAATAATTTCGTATATAATTTTTCCGGCATTGCCAGCCTTGATGACGCATCGACAAAACCGCTTGATACCGTAAAATTGAACGTAATCGGCAATCTAAACATAATCGAAGCCTGTGTAAAATCGAAAATCAAGCGTTATATTTACGCGAGCACTATCTACGTATACAGCCAAAAAGGCGGGTTCTACCGCTGCAGCAAGCAGGCGTCCGAGATATACATCGAAGAATATCACAGGAGAAACAACCTGGATTTCACGGTCCTGAGATACGGCACTCTTTACGGCCCAAACGCTAACGAATTCAACAGCATTTACAGATACCTTAAACAAGCGCTTGAAAAGGACATGCTGGTTCTCGACGGGACCGGAGAAGAGTTCAGGGAGTATATTCACGTAAGGGACGCTGCAAGACTCAGCGTAGATATTCTAGATAATCAGTACAGGAATAAGCACATAATAATCACCGGCCATTACCAGATGAAGTTCGCGGACATGGTCAAAATGATAAAAGAGATTCTGGGAAAGAATATAAAGGTCGAGTTCACCGGTAAACTGAATGAAGACCACTACAGCATAACGCCGTACTCCTTTATCCCGAAAATCGGCCATAAACTTGTCAGCAACTATTACACCGACATGGGCCAGGGCCTTTTGGAATGCCTGCATGAAATGACCCGTAAATCACACAAAAAACACGGATAATATGATATTTGTTTTAGACGCTTACTGCAAAAAGATCCCGGATTCTCTGAAAGACAACAAATGGTGCTATCTCGGCAGTCCGGATTCGATTAAAAACGCCGCCCGCGCGTTCAAAACGGAAAACAGAGTGTTCCTAGGGCGCTACATTGAATCGATAACTGACTCCTGCAGGGACAACTACGTTGACTATATCGGGACGCTCTCGGAATTGCAGGAAAACAAGCTTCTATGGTATTCATCAAGGTTCGCGTCAAAATCGATTTCCCAGACATCAATGTTCCAGCAGTATGTCTATTTGAAACTGGCAGGATATCTGGCCTCCGTTCATGATAATATAGTTTTTATCACCGATAATAACGAATTGCTCGATAACATAAGGCTTCTTCCCGTTCATGGGCAATATAAGATTTATAAAAACAGCTGCTCACATTTTTTAGTTAACTTTTTAAAACGCATTAAATGCTCCATCTCATCTTATAAATATTTCTTTTTGCTTCTATATTCAAAGATTTTCAAGAAAAAACATGATTTGGCCGATTATGACGTGATAATCTACAGCTGGATCGAAGACGCCGTATTTACCAAACTGCCGGAATTTAATGATATATTTTTTGTGAATCTCGAATCCTTTCTAAAAGCGAAAGGGCTGAAAACAGGGCGCATGGCCGCGCCGGTTGTTTCCATACCGCATCTTAACAAGCTTAACAAGTACTTCGACAATGTCATAGATTCTCTGGGTTACGTCAGCTTTTTTGACTTAACTCGTATTTCATTAACGGTTTTTAAGGCCGTAAAGCCGGTCAATAATTCAAATAACTTGCTCGATTTCGAGCTTTTGAATTTTCTTTTGGACAATGAGATTAAAAGAGAAAATGATCAACACATATTCAAGAAATTTATACTATGTTATCACGCTTTTAAAAACGTTGAAAGAACGCTTAAGAAACAGGCTGTGCTTATCAGCATTTATGAGAACCAGCCGTTTGAAAAAATGCTTTACATCGCTTTTGCCGGACATCGCAGGATCGGCTATCTGCATACGATCATTCCCAACAACTGGCTGGATTATCGCAAGTCAAAATACGAAAATAATATGCCTTTGCCCGAAATAATATTAACTACCGGCAGAGTGTGGTCTGATTTTCTCGCCGCCCAATACGGGAAGTCATCGGCAATCGATATCGCGGGTTCGCTGAGATACGAGCATATCTGGGATTCCTCCGATAGGTCGAATAACAGCAAGAACATAATCGTCGCGCTTCCGATATACTGGGATATCGCCGAATCGATACAAAATGAGATACTGAATATTCTCGATAACCATAGATCCCTGTTAAGTAATTACAAAGTTAGTATAAAACCGCACCCGTACCTGCCTTCGTTCGCGATATATAATGACAGGTTTAAAAACCACCAAAATTGCGTATATATCGATACGCCGATACCGGAACTGCTCAAGGACTGCGCCTTATTGATAACTTCCGGATCTACGGCCGCATATGAAGCGGTTTTAACGCGGGTAAAGACGCTTTATTACAGGCCCGAAATATTTTCAGACGGAACCGATCATTTCATTAAAGACCACCTGTTCATCGCGCATGAAAATGATTTTAAGGACGTATTGGTCCGCTCGTTGAACGAAAAGACCATACCGGCCGCGTCAAAAGAAAAATATTTTTCTGTCCCTGACTATGAAAAGTTTTATTCCTATGTTAAGGATACGGGGTTAAACCGTAATGATTAAAGTTATTGTTTTCGATTTTGACGGGGTTATACTGGAATCCGCGGACATAAAAACCGACGCTTTCGCAGAGCTTTTTTCAGATTACCCCGGAAAACAGAAGGAAATCGTCGATTACCACCTGGCTAACGCCGGGATATCCAGATACGTCAAATTCAGGCACATATACAAAAATATCCTCAAGTTGCCCCTTACGGAACTGGAGGAAAAAGAACTCGGATCCCGCTTTACCCGGATTGTTTTCGAGAAAATACTTGAAACACCCTTTGTCAGAGGCGCGCGCGAATTTCTAGAAGACAATCGCAAAGAATACAAGATGTTCATAGCTTCCGGGACGCCCGAAGAAGAACTTCTTGAAATCATCCTCAAAAGAGGCCTGAATAAGTATTTCACCGAAATTCACGGGAGCCCGAAAAAGAAACTTGACATAATAACCGGTATCATCGCCAGGCACGGGCTTCGCAAGAATGAAATACTATATATAGGCGACGCTCAGAGCGACCGCATCGCCGCGGAGCAGGCAGGGGTTAACTTCGTCGAAAGAAACTCTTCCGTGGGAAAATACGACGCTGATAAAAGCATAATCGCCGATCTCGAACACCTTGACGCGTGCGTAAAGAAACTTAACAAGGATATCTGAACATGAACAAAACAACTCTTTTGGAAAAGGACAACGTCCTAATTGTCGGGGGAACGGGCTTCATCGGCGGGCATCTGACCAGAAGATGCCTTGATTACACCCCGCATGTCACGGTCCTGGGATTCCCCGAGAAGAATATGGACTCAAAGGCAGAGTTCATCAAGGCCGATTTGACGGATATAAAAGAGCTGTCCTTGGCGCTTAAAAACAGAAAATTCGATTATGTTTTCAACTGCAGCGGCTATATAGACCACACGCCGTATCTCAAAGGGGGGAGAAAGGTTATTGAAGCGCATTATACAGGCCTTTTGAACCTGCTGGACTGCATTGATACGCAGGCGCTTAAAGGGTTCGTACAGATCGGGAGCAGCGACGAATACGGATGCTCGCCGGCTCCGCAGAAGGAGTCCATGAGGGAAAACCCGATATCCCCGTATTCGCTCGCGAAAGTCAACGCCTCGCATTTCATACAGATGGCCTCCAAATTTGAAGGATTTCCCGGAGTTGTGGTAAGGTTCTTCCTCGTTTACGGCCCGGGCCAGGATGAAAAAAGGTTTCTGCCACAGATAATCAAGGCATGCCTGACCGGCGAGAGCTTTAAGAGTTCCCTGGGCATTCAATCAAGGGACTTCTGCTATATCGACGACATTACGGACGGAATGATATCGGCCGCGGTATCCGAAAAGGCGAAAGGCCATATCATCAACCTCGCCTCGGGAAAACCCGTGAAAATCAAGCAAATGATAGAAACCGTCGTGAAACTTACGGGCGGCGGAAACCCTCAATGGGGGGCTCACCCGTACCGTAAAGGCGAAAATATGGAGTTATACGCCGATGCGTCATTATCGAAAGAATTGCTCGGATGGGAACCGAAAATATCCCTTGAAGAAGGATTGAAAAGGACGATAGAATTCTATAAGAATTCCGGAAAATAGCGGAGGAACCATGAAAACTGTCATTCTGTGCGGAGGGCTGGGAACACGGTTAAGCGAAGAAACGAATTTAAAGCCGAAACCCATGGTGGAGATAGGGAATAAGCCCATACTCTGGCATGTCATGAATATTTACGGCATGCACGGTTTTAAGGAATTCATTCTTGCCGCGGGCTACAAAAACGAATATATCAAGGAATACTTCCTTAATTACTATAACTTTCAAAGCGATCTGACCGTGCATCTCAAGACAGGCAAGATTGAAGTGGATCATAAAACGCCCAAAGACTGGACGGTCCATATTGTCGACACCGGCGTCAAGTCGATGACAGGCGGACGTCTGTTCCGCTTGCGCGATAAACTTAAAAACTCCGCGTTCATGTGCACTTACGGGGACGGGGTTGCGGACGTAAATATCAGGAAACTGCTTGAATTTCACAAGTCACACGGAAAGCTGGCCACTATTACCGCAGTAAAACCGGCCGCCAGATTCGGCGCCATGCAGTTTGAAGGCAGTTCAGCGAGAGTGCGTTCGTTCAGCGAAAAGACGCAAATGCATGAAGGGTGGATTAACGGCGGCTTTTTCGTTTTTGAACCTGAAGTTCTCGATTATCTGAAGGATGAAAGCACGATACTTGAAAGAGATCCGCTTGAGAACCTCACAAAAGACGGACAGTTAATGGCGTATAAGCACGAAGGTTTTTGGCACTGCATGGACACGGTAAGGGACAGGGACGTGCTAAATGAACTTATCGCTAAGGGCAAAGCATCCTGGATGAAATAGGAGAGAATCATGAAATTCAAAATTGGAAGCGTTGACGGAGTTGTAGTCAAACCGCTCAGGAGAATCCCTGACGAAAGAGGCTGCATAATGCACATGCTCAGGTCGGATGACCCTCTGTTCAGGCAGTTCGGCGAGATATATTTTGCCGCAAGCTACCCGGGCGCCATCCGCGGCTGGCATTATCACAAAAAAATGACGCTCAATTACGTGTGCGTTTCGGGCATGATAAAACTTGTCATATTCGACGACAGGAAGGATTCGCCCACAAAGGGCAATCTCATGGAGATATTCATCGGCGAAAACAACTACTGCCTTGTTCAGATGCCTCCGAAAGTCTGGAACGGCTACAAGACGATAGGGAACAAGGTCTCGATGCTGGCTAACTGCCCCACGCTGAGCCACGACCCGGGAGAGATGGACAGACTCGATCCCTTTTCAAAAAAAATACAATACGATTGGGAAATAAAACACAGATAAACGAATATTACTGCTAATGGAGCGATAATGGGAAAAAAAATACTGCTTACGGGCAACAACGGATACATAGGTCCGGTAATGACACGGATACTGAAAGAACAATCGCATACCGTAACCGGGCTTGACACGGGGTATTATAAAGGATGCGAGCTGTTCAATCCCGAAACCGACCCCGACAGGCAGATCATTAAAGACATCAGGGACCTGAATGAAAATGACCTGGAAGGCATAGAAGCGGTTATACATCTTTCGGCGTTAAGCAATGACCCGCTCGGAGAGCTGAATCCCTCGCTCACCGATAACATCAACACGAAAGCAAGCGTCAAGCTGGCGGAGATTGCCAAGAAAGCCGGGGTTGAGAGATTCATATTTGCCTCATCGTGCAGCGTTTACGGCATCGCTTCAGATGACAAACCGATAACCGAAGAGAGCCCCGTAAATCCCCTGACCGCTTACGCAAAGGCCAAATACGACGTTGAACAGAGGGTCTCAAAGCTCGCGGATAAGGATTTCCATCCGGTTTTTATGCGTAATGCCACTGTTTACGGCCTTTCGCCGCGTCTCCGGCTGGACCTTGTGGTCAATAACCTGACCGCGTGGGCCTATTTCACGGGCAAGGTGGCGATAATGAGCGACGGGATGCCGTGGAGGCCCATAATACACATATCCGACTTCTGCAGGGCCTCCGCCTCGGCCGTCATAGCAAAACACGAAAACGTGCACAACCAGATAATAAACGTCGGCCGCGATTTTGAGAATTACAAGGTTAAGGAAATAGCCGACAAAGTGCAAAAAGTCGTGCCCGGCAGCAAAGTTGAAATACTGAACAAGACGGGCAGCGATGAGCGTTCCTATCGCGTGGATTTCTCCAAGATAAAGAAAGTTTTGCCGGAATTCAAACCCTGCTTTGACGTTGATAAAGGCATCGTTGAACTCTATGAGGCTTTTAAAAAATATAAAATGACGAACGACGACATGAATGGCGTTAAATATTTCAGAGTAAAATGGATAAAACAACTGATTGAACAGAAAAAACTCGACCTTGAACTTAAATGGACAAAATGAAGCTCCTCAGTCGTGATATTTTTGTATTCTTTGGCGAAATCCGCCGAAGCTTACCCCAAATTTCCACTATCACAGAACTATACAGGGGAACTACTTTTTGTAATGCAGTTGCAGACTTACGTGCTCAATTTCCTGCGAAGGCGGATAAATGCCTAGAGTAAGCGTGATCATGAACTGTCTTAACGGGGAGAAATTCCTCAAAGAGGCGATGGACAGTACTTTCGCCCAGGACTACGCAGACTGGGAGATTATTTTCTGGGACAACGCTTCAACTGATAAAAGCGCTGAGATCGCCAGATCCTACGGTCCCAAGGTCAAATACTTCAAAAGCGACAAAACCACCTCGCTCGGCGAGGCCCGCAACCGCGCGATCTCCGTTTCCAAGGGAGAATTCATCACTTTTCTTGATACTGATGATTATTGGCTTCAGGGAAAATTGTCAAGTCAGGTGTCATTGATGGACGCGCATCCCGGAACAGGATTTATTCATACTAATTTCTACGTTTTTGATGTCTTCAAGGGGAATAAAAAAGCGGCTTTGACCGGGACACAACCCACGGGACGCATATTCCGCAGAATGCTTAAAAGCTATGCCATAGGAATTCTCAGCGTAATGGTAAGAAAACGCGTCCTGGATTCCTGCGTCGAGCTTTTTGACCCCAATTTAACATACGCGAGTGATTATGACCTGTTTCTCAGAATAATCCATGACACGGACACCGCTTATATTGACAAACTGCTTGCGGTATATAGAATGCATTCAGGAATGAATACGTTAAAAGCTTTTGAAAAAAATCAAAAAGAGATCGGGTATGTCATCAATAAATTAGCCGGCATTTATCCGAATTTTAACAGTGATTATTCCGGGGAATTAAGAATCCTGAACGGCGCTCTTGAGTACTCGGACATATGGGCGATGCTGCTAAGGGGTGATGTCTCTGAGGTAAGAAGAAAAACGCAGCTTTTGCGTTCTATAAACATGAGATTAACCTTGCTTTATATCTCGTCATTTTTACCGCATGGCATCTGGCTGGCTGTCTGGAAGCTTCTAAGCGCGATAAAAGGAAATAAAGAAGCAAAACAAGTGATACTCAAATACATGCAAGAACAGAAAAAGCCGGCAGAATAAAACAAATATATCTATGCTGATATCATTTATTATCCCTACACTAAACAGAATTGAAGATTTATCCAAATGCGTCAACTCAATAATTGAATCATACGACAATTTTAGAGCCGGCGTTTCCGCAAATGACGATTTCAACATTGAAATACTTATAGTAAACCAGGGGGAGCCTTTAAACAGGGATAGTTTCGCTAGCAAAGAATATTTAACCATTTTCAACGTTAATTCAAAGGGCTCTTCCGTAGCCAGAAATTATGCCGTTAATAGATGTAAAGGCGATTTCCTGGTTTTCATAGATGACGACGCCCAAATCGGCAAAGAATTCATTTCCGTTCTCAAAAACACAATCATGCTGAACAAAAGCAATGTTTACTGCGGACGGATTTACGATCCTGTTTCAAAAAAGTATTTTTCGGATTTTTTTGAAAACAGCGGCTCAAAATATCTGAATTATTTTGATTACAGGCACTTTAAGCTGAGTTCTATAATCATCAAAAACAGTATCTTAAGAAAAGCAGGTTCTTTTAATGAGGTTTTCGGGATCAACTGCAGGTTTGGGGGGGCCGGGGAAAGCGATTTATTCTTCAGGATAAAACAAATGGGGGAAAAGATATTCTATTCGGCGGATCTTGTTTTTTTTCATCCGTTCCAGCTTGGCGCGAACAAGGCATTCAATTACGCGAGCTCGATAGCTTCGATGCTGATTAAACAAGCATTCAGCGATTTGCCGCGCAGTTTCATTTATCTATACCTTCTGTCGGATATAATAATCAGAAGCTTTGTCAGGACCTGCCAATATTTGCTATTCCCGGAGTCATTAAAACAAAAAAATGAGGTGGCCCACTACGGAAAGGTACTTAAAGGTTCTTTGTTCGGGATCTATGATTATATAAAATACAGAAGAGAATGCAATGAGAATCGGAATTAACGCGCGTTATATCCAGAAACAGGCCACAGGCATAGAGAATTACCTGTCGCAGATCATAAGTAATCTGAAGAGAATCGATTCCAAGAATGAATACGTTCTCTTCTTCGGGAGCGACAAGCCCGTGCCCGGCGGATTCCCAAGCGATAATTTCGCGGTTGACGTTCCGAAATTCAAAACCAATTCCCAGTTAAAACGCTTATTTTGGGAGCATTTCTATCTTCCCTCGGCGATAACCAGGAACAAAATAGATGTTTTCCACGAGCCCTCGTTTATCGCCCCGATGTTCAAAAAATGCCCTACGGTAATAACCATTCACGACCTTGCGTTTATTATCCACCCGGAATGTTTTACTTTTAAGAACGTCCTGTACTTCAAGGCAATGATGAAAAGAAGCATTGAATCCTCTGATTATGTGATCGCGGTATCTGAGAGCACAAAAAATGATATAATTAACCGTTTTAAGGTCAGTCCGGAAAAGGTGAAAATGATCCATTCCGGCGTTAACGAATATTTTCACAGAATCGAAGATAAAAAAGCAATTAAGCCGGTTCTTGAAAAATACGGAATTACCCGGGATTTCATTCTGAATGTGTCGCTGATATCGCCAAGGAAGAATCTCCTGAATCTGCTTAAATCTTTTAAACTGATGAGGGAGAAAAAAAGCGTTGACTACCAGCTTGTCATAACCGGAGCCAAGGGCTGGCTTTATGAAGATATTTTCAAGGCGGTATCCGATCTTTCCCTTCAAAAAGACGTCGTATTCACCGGATATGTCTCTGACAGCGAGTTGTTGTGCCTGTATAACAGCGCCAAGATTTTTGCCTATCCGTCGGTGTACGAAGGATTCGGATTTCCCGCTCTGGAGGCCATGGCCTGCGGGTGCCCTGTCGTAGCGTCAAATACTTCTTCTTTGCCCGAAATCTGCGGCGACGCCGCTCTATTGGTCGAACCGGCAGATTTAGATGAGTTATCGGATGCGCTGTATAGAATGCTTACTGATTCAAAATTACGCGAAGATATGATTAAAAGAGGATTCGTCAGAATAACCAAGTTTTCATGGCGGAATACCGCAAAAGAAACACTAAGTTTATACCACACTCTCTATGCCAAAAATTAAATTTTCACTCCATTCATTTATCCTATTATTTATCGTAACGCTTCCTTTTATCGCCTTTGGGATAAATGTCGGAAGTGAAACTATTACCTTATCTTTTGTCGCCTTTTTGGGAATAGCCATATTTTATATTGCTGCTAAAAAGAGCGTTCCAATTCCGAATGACAATTTAACAAAAAACCTTATGTTATTTTTCGTCATTGCTGCATTTTCCTCATATCTCACCGTGAACACAATCAGCACTTCCTTAAATGTGTTGGGAGACACGGCTGCAATGAAGGACATAAAACAGCTCGCTATGTTGTTTTTCATCATTATCCATTTTTCATTGCTTTTATTAGTTTTCAAAAGGCAAAATCTTGAACAATTACGCAGATATTTCTGGTTTTTTATTTACTTGTCTTTTTTTGTTTCTCTTTATTCTATATACCAGTTCGCGGCGCTTACTTATGATCTGCCTTTTGGAGATATATTGCGAAACACGAAAAGCTACTCTGTAGCGCTAAAGAATGAAACATCCGGCTGGATGGGAAGCGGCATGATGCGAGCAAGGGCGTTCATGCCCGAGTCTTCTTTTTGGGGAGCTTACCTGCTGGTGCCGATAAGTTTTCTTCTTCCCTTTGTTTTTTCAAGTAAAAGCGTAAAAATATTTTCTATGTTCACCGTTTTTATCATAGCAATGTTCCTGTCATTCTCCAGGTCAGGATGGGCAGGTTTAATTATTATTTTTATGATATTTACTTATATCGAAATAATTTATGATAATAAATTATACAAGGCCTTGAATGCCGTGATGGTCTTTAGTATTTTATTCATATTTCTGACCAATTTCATTCTGCCCAATATGATCGAATATTTGTCAAGTTTTAGTGATCATTCCGCTATGGTAAGATTTGACATACAGAGAAATTCTTTTCTTACTTTCTTGAAACATCCTTTTATGGGAATAGGATGGGGAAACACTGGATTCTTTTTAATGGATTTCACCACCTACAATTTTTATCTTCAACTGCTTCTGGAGACCGGATTGATAGGATTTGTTGTCTTTTGCGCGTTTTTACTAAAAATATGGAAAGTGTTGACTGTAAACGAATCATTGATGTCTAAAAGCGACGGTAGAACTGAATTGGGCAAGATCTTGCTCGGATTAAAACTGGCTTTCATCTCTATTTTATTCACATGGTTTAACACAACGGCCTATAACCTTTCATATATATGGTTCGTAGCAGCGCTGTGCTGCGTTTTCCCTTTAAAATACGGGCAAATGTTAAAGGAGAAAACGTGAATCTTTCATTCAAGAGTATTTTACATAAATTCATAAAAAAGACTTTTTATTTCTGGCAATCTCTCGGATTTCACGTGACACCCGTGCATTATTATGAACCGATCCCCGACACCAGGACTCTGGATAAAGGCATCTGGAATAAACCTTCAGAGATGATAGGCATTGATATAAGAGAAAACGATCAGATTGGGCTCATGAAGGAATTTTCAGGCAAATACTCAAAAGAATATAACGCTTTTCCGAGAAAACGCACATCAAATCCTTCAGAATATTTCGTCGACAACGACTCGTTTGCGACCGTTGACGGCGAGATCCTTTACTGCATGATAAGGCATTTCAAGCCAAAGAAAATATTTGAGATCGGTTCCGGATTCTCTACCATGCTGTCCGCGCAGGCAGTTCTGAAAAATGAATCCGAAAATTCAATGGACGCGGAATTGACCGCTTTCGAACCCTACCCGAATAAAATAATAAAGAAGGGCTTCCCGGGGTTCGCAAGACTTGAACAAAAATGCATTCAGGAAGTAGAGCTTCCCGTTTTTATAGAACTCAGGGAAAACGATATCTTATTCATAGATTCGAGCCACGTTCTGAAAATAGGCAGCGACGTCCAGTATGAATACCTGGAAATACTGCCGAGACTGAATAAGGGCGTCATCATTCATATACACGATATTTTTATGCCTTACGAATATCATCAGAGATGGATTTTCAAAGACAATCTGTTCTGGAACGAACAATACCTGCTTCAGGCGTTTTTGGCGTTCAATGATTCCTTTGAAGTGTTATGGGGCGGTAGTTACATGAAATACAGGCATTCCAAGCTGCTTGAGAACTCATTTAACTCGTACACGCCTGTTGATTGGCCGGGCAGTTTCTGGATAAGAAAAACCAGATGAAGATACGTTCATTTTTCGGATTATTCAATTTACAGAAAGATTAGCAACATAAAGCATTATTAGAGGAAAAATCCGTTATGATTGTAAAAGCAATAAGCATATTGTTCTCAGACCCGATAGTTTTCTTCAAAAAAGTCAGAATGGCTTTGTTCCCCGTACCGAAATCGCCGGTTGTCAAGACCAACAACGGAATATTATTTGAATATGATTTTAATTTCGACCAGGCCATAAAGTTAATGTATTTTGGCCTTTATGAGCCCCGTACGGTCAAAACAATAAACAAATTCCTGAAAAAGGATGATATTTTTATCGATATAGGCGCAAATATCGGTTATATATCGTCTATTGCGCTTGGTATGGTAGGTAAAACCGGCCAGGTTCATAGTTTCGAGCCCGTGCCCAGGTATTTCAACAAACTGAAGAAACTTTCCGAAATGAATAAGGATTACAGGATGACGGTGAACCAGTGCGCGGCCGGAGAAGCGAAAGGCTCAACGAAAATAGCGGTTACGAACCTGCCCAATATCGGATGGAATACAATTGTCCCGAACTTCATGCCGAAAGAAACCGTCGGAGAGTTTGTCGACGTCCCTATCTGCAGGCTTGACGAATACGCGGCCGCCAATTCCCTGAATGAAATCTCTCTTATTAAAATTGACACCGAAGGCTACGAATTCCCGGTCATGAAGGGTCTCGATAATTATCTGAAAAGCGCTTCCAGAAAACCCAGCATTCTTTGCGAGATCGCCCCGGGCGCCTATCCTCTCCTGGGTTATTCCCTGAAACAATTTTCCGATTATATGAAGAGTCACTCTTACACCGCGACTCTTGTAGATATACCCGGAAAACCCGTTGAGATCTCGGAATTGGAGGGAACAACGAACGTCCTTTTTCGAGTCTTGTAGGAGTTTACACGCTTCGCTTTAAAACAAATCAAATGAAAGTTTTAATGCAGAACAGGTATGACGCGCTTGTCAATAAAGGCGGCGATTCATACCAGATGCTTTATACAAAAAAATACCTTGAAGAATATAAAATCAAGGTTGATGTTTCTACGGATTTACGGCCGGATGTCTCGGGATATGATATAATTCATCTATACAATATCACCCGGGTGCATGAAACCTACGCGCAATTCCTTAATGCGAAGAAGCAAAATAAGAAAGTTGTCATATCTCCTATCTACCACAGCATGGCCGATATAAAGAATTACGAGGCCAAGAATCTCACTGGAATCCACTCTTTTCTGGTAAATATCCTCCGTTCAACTGACAGTATCCAGCTGTTGAAAACATTGAACTATGTCTATAAACATCCGAATACGTGGTTTTCGTGGTTCCTGCAGGCTTCAAAGGGCTACACGGCGCAGCAGAAGGAAATACTTGACGGCACGGATTACATAATACCCAATTCGGATATGGAGACAAAAGCGATTATCGCTGAAGTCACCGGGCCGTTGCGCGCGAGATGTAAAGTGGTCCATAACGGGATCGATGAAACTATTGCCGGCGGGTCTTCCAGGATACAGGATTGGATAAAAAGAATCGACATTAAAGATTTTGTCATCTGCGCCGGGAGAATAGAACCGAGAAAAAATGTTTTGACGCTTGCGGATATACTCTCGAATACGGGTATCCCCGTTGTTTTCGCGGGAAGGACGAACACGATGCATAGCTCCTATGCGGGCGCGTTTTTCAGGAAAATACAAAACTCAAGCAACCTTTATTATATTCCGGAAGTCAATCAAGAAGAAGTTATGACCTTATATAAGCACGCCAAGGTATGCGTTCTGGCCAGCTGGTTTGAAACCACGGGCCTGGCAGGGCTGGAGGCCGGAATCAACGGCTGTAATGTTGTCATGACCGAAAAAGGTTATACTAGAGAATACTATAAGGATCGCGCCTGGTACTGCGACCCTGAGAATCCGGAATCAATTCGTGACGCAGTAATCTCGGCGCATAAAGCGCTCAGAAATGATAAAGACATGCCGCGGCATATCAGGGACATGGGTTTTTTCTGGAAAAATTCCGCCGCGCGCACGTTAGAATGTTATAAAGAGGTTCTCCGCAGTTAAATTTACTAATGAAAACAAAACCAGAGCTTTCCATAATTATAGTTTGCTACAACTCTCTCGGGCACCTGAAAAGATGCTTCGATTCAATCATAAATTCGCACGATAATCTTTCAAAAGAAGTCGTAGTGGTTGATAACGGCTCTTCGGACGGAAGCGCGGAGTTCGTCAAGAGTTCTTTCCCGCAATTCAAGTTAATCGAGAACGGAAAAAACATGGGTTTCGCGTGCGCGAATAACATCGGGATAAAGAACTCTCGGGGCAAATACCTGCTGATTTTGAATCCTGACACTGAAATAGCGGCAGATTCCCTGGAAAAACTTGTGGAGTTCCTGAAGAATACAGGAGACGCCGGGGCTGTCGGCCCGAAGCTTCTGTATCCGGACGGGTCGCTTCAGCTGTCATGCAGGAGTTTCTACACGGTCAGGACCATCCTCTTCAGAAGGATCCTGACCCATCTGAATCCCAAACTTGAAAGAGACCACCTGATGCTCGACTGGGACCATAATTCAGTCAAAGAGGTTGATTGGGTGCTTGCCGCCTGCCTGCTGACAACCCGCGAGGTAATGGAAAAAGCCGGCTATTTTGACGAAAAATACAGACTCTACTTTGAAGATGTTGATTTTTGTTACCGGATAAAGCAGCTGGGATATAAAACGTATTATTTTCCTTTTTCAACCGTCACCCACCATCATCAGAGGGAAAGCGCCAAGGGATTCTCCAATAAAACGCTATGGCATCTTCAGAGCATGGTGCGATTTTTCAATAAACACGGCTGGAAACTGTAAATTGACTTAATACATAATCTTATGTATAATCAATGCAATTCGCTAGCCACTAATCTAAAAGGAGGGGGGACAAAATGGCAAAAGATGACCGCTTGAAAGCGCTGGATTTGGCGCTGTCGCAGATTGAAAAGGATTTCGGCAAGGAAGCTATCATGAAGCTCGGGGAAAAGCACGCGAAAACAATCGTGGATATCATACCCACGGGTGCGCTCCCGCTTGATATAGCCATCGGGGTGGGCGGAATACCGAGGGGAAGAGTGGTGGAGATATTCGGCCCGGAATCATCCGGAAAAACCACCCTGGCTCTCTGCATTGTCGCGCAGGCGCAGAAAAGGGGCGGGATAGCCGCTTATATCGACGCCGAGCACGCAATGGATCCGGAATACTCCAAAAAACTCGGAGTGGACATAGATAACCTGCTGATATCGCAACCTGACTCGGGCGAGCAGGCGCTCGAAATAGCGGATAAGCTTATAAGGTCAGGCGCGGTGGACGTCATTGTAGTTGACTCGGTCGCGGCGCTTGTTCCGAGGGCTGAAATCGAGGGTGAGATGGGCGATTCGCACATGGGACTGCAGGCGCGGCTCATGAGTCAGGCGCTCCGCAAACTCACTTCCACAATATCAAAATCAAGGACCTCTCTTATATTCATAAACCAGATACGCCTGAAGATCGGCGTGATGTGGGGAAACCCGGAAACTACGCCGGGAGGGCTCGCGCTGAAATTCTATTCTTCCATCCGGCTCGATATCCGCAGGGTGGAATCCATCAAGAAAGGCGACGAGGTTATCGGGAACAAGGTCAGGGTCAAGGTCGTCAAGAACAAGATCGCGGCCCCGTTCCGGCAGGCCGAGTTCGACATTATGTTCGGCCAGGGAATTGACAGGCTCGGATTCCTGATAGACATGGGCATAACGGAAGGAATGATAGAGAAATCAGGCGCCTTTTTCTCATACAAGAACGAAAAACTCGGGCAGGGAAGGGACAACGTCAAGATCTTCCTGACAGAAAACCCCGCGGTCGCCGAGGAGATAGAAAACGTGATAAGACAGAAATATTTCAGCGTCCCGGCGGAAAAAGCGCCCGTTGATATAAAAGAGGAGAAGCCGCATCGTTCGTCAAAAAAATGAAGCACTCCCGGATATACTCCGGGGCATCAATTCTTCAAGTCATTTGGAGCGCGGAATCCCGCACCGAATGCCAGTTGAATAATATTCATCCTACGCAAAACCGACCCGCGGCATTCTGATGCGCGGATGAAGGTGACCATTGGGTATTAAAGACAGGCTGTTCACTTTCTTGAGTCTCTATAAAACCGCGTTAAAACCGTATTTCGCCGACCCTGCTTTTTTTCAGCTGGGAAAAGGGGGAAACAATCTCCTCTCAAGGCTCCGGTACGGCTTTAACGCGGCTAATTTCCGCCTTATTACGACCGAAAGAATAGTAGAGATGCCTTTTGTCTATTCCAATCTGGGCCTTCCGAAAGGGGCCGAGATACTTGATTTCGGGTGCAATTACAGCAAACTCTCCCTTGAAATGGCGAGCGCCGGATACAAAGTAACCGGGACCGACCTGAATGACTGCGGCCTCGAGCATCCGAATTTTACTTTTGTGAAGGGCGATTTCTCAAAGAATACTCTTCCCGGTGACAGGTTTGACGCTATTGTGGCAGTCTCGGCGCTTGAACATTCCGGAATGGGTTCTTACGGCGGAGGAACGTATACTAGGGCCGATGACACAATACTCGGTGAATTCCACAGGGTGCTTAAGACCGGAGGGAAACTGATAATCACGGTGCCGTTCGGAAAGAATGAAGAAGGCGAAGGATACAGGATATATGATGACGTATCGCTCGCCGGCCTGATTAAGAAATTCAAGATACTTAAATCCGAATACTACATGGGGATGGACAGGAAGTTCTGGCTTCCCGCGGCGAAAGAGGAATTATCCGCCGTAAGCTCAAAAGATATCGTGCAGGGCGTCGCTTGCCTTCTCCTGGAAAAATAAAAAGGATTTTTCAACCAACTCACATGCCTAAACAGGGTGAAATAGATTATCTGAAGAATATCGGGAAGGAAGGCGTCAACCACGCATCCAATAAGCCGTATTCCGACGAGAATTGCGGCAAATACTTCATGGACCTCGGCGTTGTGTTCCAACTGCTCCCGCCGCCGCCGGCAAAGCTTCTTGATCTCGGGTGCGGGACCGGATGGACAAGCTGTATTTTCGCGAAAAGAGGATATGAGGTCACGGGACAGGATATCGCAGCGGACATGATAGACTGCGCCAACAGCAACAAGGAAAGAGAACGTATCGCGAACATAAAATTCATTGTGTCCGATTACGAAGACATGCGTTTTGACTCCGAGTTTGACTGCGCCGTATTCTATGATTCGCTGCACCACGCGGTGAACGAGGAAACTGCGCTGAAAATGGTCTACAAGGCGCTCAAGCCCGGCGGCATCTGCGTGGCCGTGGAACCCGGTAAGAACCACGATAAAAACTCCATCTCGCAGAACGCCGTGAACAAATACGGCGTCACCGAAAAGGCCATGCATCCGGGCAAAGTCGTCAAACTGTCAAAAAAGATAGGCTTCAGCGGTTACAAAATATTCCCGCGGATCATACACATCGGCAAGGCCATATACGACAGGCCCGATAGGCCGGCGCTGAAACTGATTTTCAAACTCGGCATTCTGAGAAGTCTCGCGGCCATATATATCATTCTGTTCAGAAAAAAAAGCCACGGCATAACACTGCTAGTGAAATGAGCACCTTATGCGGTCTCTCTGAGTTCTTCAGCGAGATCCACCGAAGTTGCGGTATCAATATGGCGGATAGCCATGTATATTGATACCGCGTATAACGAAGGCGGATAATATGAATATGAACAAAAAAATACTGGACATGGGCTGCGGAATGGCGAAGATTCCGAGCGCGGTAGGCGTTGACATGAACCGTCTGCCGGGAGTCGACGTACAATGGGACCTGGATAAGTTCCCGTACCCGCTTGAGGACAATTCATTCGACACCGTATATTTCAGGCACTCACTCGAACATCTCTCGAATCCTGAAAAGGCGATCGAAGAGGCCCACCGGGTCCTTAAGAACGGCGGGCACGTCGAAGTATTCACGCCGCATTTCTCTTCGCTCAACGCTTTCTCGGACCTTAGCCACAAGCATTATTTTTCGCTCAAGGTCTTCGACTCCTACTGCGGCCTGCGGGGGTCATATTCGGGAAACGAGCCGAAATTCGCTCTTATCAAAAGAGAACTGAGTTTCTGGAAACTCCACGATTCCCTACCGGTAATTCCCTGCAAACTTCTCGGGATACAATTCATTTCAAGAAAATTCCCTACATTCTACGAAAGATTTCTGCCCTTTATCTTTCCCGCGATGGAAATGCATATCGTTCTCGAGGCAAAAAAGTAGTGAGCACAATTTATCTTATTTTTTCATTAATCTTCATAATTAATACCTGGGCCTTGGTATCTCAAAGCTCCCCGGTCATCCTGCTCCTTCTGCTTTCAGCGTTCCAGATAGCGGTCACGGCCCGGAATCCAAAACTGGGAGGGTGCCTTCTTTTTTTCTTCATACCGTGGATAGACGTCTTAAGCAACACGCTGTTCCGTTATTACGTCATCCCGGCGGCTCTAATACCTGTCTCGGGATGGCTCGCCGGATATTATATTTATCTTTACAGAAACAAATTGCGCCTTGAGATGCCGAAAGAGTCATGGATCCTCATCTCCATGCTCCTTATAACTCTTCTTTCTACGCTCTACTCATTTTCAAAATACCTCTCTTATTTTCCTGAATGGAATTCCACGGTCGCGACCCTGTATCTGGGCGAGCAGGTCCGATTGAAAAACGCTGTCGGATGGATAATACTGGGATTTGTGCAATGGTCCATGGTACCGGTATTGCTTATAGCTTTTTACGACTGGCTGAAGCGTTTTAATTGCCTGAAAAGTTCGATAGCGTTCCTTGCCGCCGGCATCCTGATATCCATTGAATTCGGCGTTTATCAGAAGTTTTTTGACGTCAATTTCGCGATGCCACCCATGTTTGCAACGCCGCTTGAGCGCATAACGGGAGCAAGCGCGGATCCGAATTCGCTCTGCTACCTTTTTCTCATGAGCATACCTTTGCTGATATGCCTTTTCCTGGGAATAAAAAACAGACTGCGGTACCTGTTGTTCGCGGGGATATCCGTGATGGTATTGATCATGTACTATTCGGGAAGCCGTTCTGCGATTATCGGACTATTCGCTTTTCTCGTCTTTACCGTCTTCTTTCTTGCGGTCACGAAGAGAATCGGAAAATTCATACTTTTTTCGCTGATAGGAGTGGTTGTACTGATATCTTCCCTCTTCATGATGCGTTCGCCTGCAACCATGCGCCTCTATGAATTAAAGGGCCGGAACATCTCCGGCGACGGAAAGCCTTTCACATTTTTAACGGATATTGTTGAACCTAGAATTCCGTACTGGGAATTGGGATGGATGGTTTTTAAAGACAATATTCCTGCCGGAACAGGCGCGGGACGTTATCTTATGGCGGCCCCCGTTTATCAGAAAACAATTCCCGCACACGTGAATAATAACGAGAACACCGCAAATTATTTCCTGCAAGCCGCCGCCGAGATGGGAATTATCGGATTTATCTTATTCGCGGTATTTTTCGCGAGGCTGGCCGCTTCGGCCGTTAATCTGCTGATGAAACCAAAAGCAGCTTCGACAAACTCCGTTATCCTGTCGCTATCGGTTCTGATCATGATAATCCTGCTAAATATTGGCCCGCATCTTCTTATGACTGAGGTCGCGACTGTATTCTGTCTTACTGTCGCCGCGCTTTGGGCCGATACAGGCGGGCTTTCGGGGCGGGAACAATGATTCGCGCGTTTATCATGCGTTTCGGGCTTGACATGCTTTCCAGGTTCATTCTGCTGGGCCTGAACATTCTCATAGCCAGAAAACTGCTTGTCAGCGATTTCGGCCTGCTGACATACGCGATGGTTCTCGCGAACCTGTTTTATGTTTTTACCGAAATGGGCGCGAATACCTACCTTTTGAAAAAAGCCGGGGAAAAACCCGAAAATATCGAAAGTTACTGGAACCAGGGAATCTCGCTCAAGTTTTTGATGAGCATCGCCGTCCTGCTTCTTTCCGTACTCCTGCTTCCGGCGCTTTGGCCGTGGAAATATCCCGTGATACTGCTGGCGATGGTCGGATGGATGATAGGCAATTCTTTTGTGGATTTCTATCAGCTTTTCTGCAACGCGACTCATGATTTCAAAAGCGCCGCGAACGTGATACTGTCTTCGCGGTTCCTCATGATCGCCGGGATGGTATTCCTCTTCATCGCCGGAAAAGTGAACCTGCTCAATGTTACAATGGTGTATTTTTCCGGAAGCCTTATCGGGGCCCTTGCCGCAGGGATGATATTCATGAAAACCAAGGGTATAAAATTCGCGCCGGCGGGCATCGGCGAGATAAAGGACCTTTTTAGGATAGCCCTGCCTTTCGGCGTAGCCAACATTTTCGGCATAATATATCTCCGCACCGACTCAATTTTCCTTACGTGGCTGACCGGCACGGAACAAACAGGCATCTACGGAGCGGCTTTCAGGATATTTGAAATGGTTTACGCCGTTCCCGCGGCGCTGATGCTGGTCACTACCCCTCTTCTTTTAAGGGCGAAAGAACAGGGTTACGCTCATTTCATCGCCAGGATCAAAAGAATAGCTGTTTTCGCGTTCGCTCTTGCGGCCGCCTGGATGACAGCCGGTTTCTTTTTTTCCGGCCCGATAATAAACTTTCTTTACGGCGAGCGCTACATGACAGCCGCGCCCGTCCTTTCCATTCTCGCGCTGGCAAACGGAGCGGCATTTTTCTCTCATATAGCTATATACCTAATGGTCGTACTTGAAAAGCAAAAAAGGCACGCGCTGAACCAGCTGATAGCCCTTATACTGAACATACTGCTGACCATTACCTTCATTTACAAGTGGGGAACGCCCGGAGCCGCGGCTGCGGTGCTGGCTACCCAGCTGATTATAATAGCGTTGTGCGTTTTACCGTTGATTAAAGCGATAAAAACATATGAAACTTACATGAGAAGCGATGCTTCTCATGTATCAGGATGATTATGACCCTCCTGCGCAAGACATGTCGCCAAAAAGACATTGCTTCGGCGGGTCACCTGAGATTTGTTATATCAGCAAGACTATACATGGGCTTGCCATATTTGCATGTAATTTCATTCAGTTATAGGAGCATATTCAGGTGAAAATAGGAATTGACGCGCGGCCACTCGCAACTACGCAGTATACTGGAATAGGCGTTTACCTGAAGAACGTCCTTGATAATCTGCCGGAAGAGGCGCTTGATCCGGCGAACACAATATATCTTTACGCCCAGAAAAAGATTATCTATCCGGGCCTGCCCGCTAATTTCAGTCTCAGGTTCGGGAACGGCGGCATGTACGGCTCCGTATGGGTTCAGACCGTCCTGCCTTTCATGATAAAGAAAGATAACCTTGATGTTTTCTGGGGACCGCTGCATGTCTTGCCGCTTTTGACGCTGAAAAGGATAAGGAAAGTGCTCACTCTGCACGATTTTGTCTACAAGCGCTTCCCTGAAACGATGGCTTCGGGAAACATGTACATACACAAATTCCTGGTTGCTCCGTCTATCAAGCAGGCCGATTTTATAATTTCGGATTCAAAAAGCACCGAAGACGACCTTCGCGGATATTTTCCTACCGTAAAGAAACCCATGAAAGTCATACCGCCCGCGGTTTCTTTGGAATTCAAAAAAATCGGCAAATCGGACGCAAAAAAACTGGTAAGTTTAAAATTCGGATTAGACAGACCGTATATCCTGGCCGTAGGCACGCAAGAGCCGAGGAAAAACTTCATCACTGCCTTTAACGCTTTCAAAAACCTGAGCGGCAGGATACCTCACCTGCTTGTTTCCACAGGCAAGCCCGGCTGGAAAACAGGCGGGATGATGGATTTAATCAGGCAAAGCGAAGTTGCGGAAAGAATACGTTTTCTCGGCTATGTGGACAAGGAAGACCTGCCCTGCATCTATTCGGCCGCGGACGCCTTTGTATTCCCTTCGATATACGAAGGATTCGGGCTTCCCGTCCTTGAAGCAATGGCATGCGGCTGTCCGGTAATATGCTCCGATTCATCATCTATCCCGGAAGTCGCGGGCAGCGCGGCGATAATGCTGCCGCCGCTTGATACAGACGCCTGGATAAAGACCATTGAAAAGGTCATTTCCGACGAGCGCCTGTGCGCGGAGCTTTCCGCCAAAGGCATCGAAAGGGCGCGAGAATTCAACTGGAAGAATACTTCGCAGGATATATGGAACGTTTTTAAGACGGAAGACGGAAGATAGAAGAAGGAAGCAGCTAATTTTAATCATTTTTTTATAACTATGAAAAAAATAGCAATTGACGCAAGGATGATAGACCACTCCGGAATTGGCACCCTGCTGAAAAATATTCTTTCAAGGCTGCCGAAAACCGGAAATTTGGATATTTCCCTTATTGGCAGGCGCGATCAGCTGGATAAATACGGGCTTTCCATTATAGAAGCTGATTACCCGATATACGGAATAAAGGAGCAGCTGCTGATGCCCGGGCTTCTCAGGAAAAATGATATCTCGCTTTACCACGCGACTCATTATAACGTGCCCGTACTTTTCGGCGGAAAAATGATCGCGAATATCCATGATCTTATTCACCTGGTTTTTCCGCATTTTCTGCCTTCAAAAGCGGCATACCTCTATTCAAAATTCCTGTTCGCCGCGGCCTGCAGGAAATCCAAAAAAATCATAACAATATCGGAACACACGAAAAATGACATCATTGACCAATTTAAAACGGACCCTTCCAAGATAGAGATCATCTATCCCGGCGTCAGCGCCGACTTCAGCCCCTCCGCTGAAAAGGCCTCCGCCATGAAAAAGATATACGGGAAGTACATCCTTTACGTAGGCGCCGTCAGACCGCACAAGAACGTCCTTAAGCTTGTTGAGGCGTTTATCCTGCTGAAGAAGTCGCAAAATATAGAGCACAAACTCATAATTATCGGAAAAAGCAAGCCCGAATATCTCAGGCAGATAAACAGGATCCTTTCGGAAAACCTTCTGAAGGATGAAGTGCTCCATTTCGAGAACGCTGAAGCCGGAAATCTCGTCGATTTCTACTGCGGAGCGGAATTATTCGCCTTTCCTTCGCTATACGAAGGTTTCGGCCTGCCGCCGCTAGAAGCAATGGCCTGCGGCTGCCCCGTTGTAACGTCTAATGTGTCATCCTTGCCGGAGGTGGTCGGCAATGCGGCGTTGACGGTCAATCCGGACTGTGCCGAGGATATATCCTCGGTTATTCATAAAATGATTTCAAACGACAATCTGAGAAAAGAACTTATCAGTAAAGGCCTTGAACGGGCAAAGATTTTTTCCTGGGAAAAGGCCGCCGAGCGGACAATGAAAATATACGAAGAGTTGACGGCATGAAAATTCTGCTGATAATTCCTACTTACAATGAAGCAGCGAATGTCGACATATTGATACCGGGCGTGTTGAAATATGACCTTGACGTCATGATCATAGACGACAACTCCCCTGACGGAACGGCGGAAAAGATTACATCGGCCTATAAGAACGAGCCTAGGATTAAACTTATGAGAAGGGCGGTGAAATCAGGTCTCGGGTCCGCCTACAGGGACGGATTTGATTTCGCCCTGGAAAACGGGTATACAGACGTAATAATGATGGACGCGGACCTGTCCCATCCTCCGGAAAAGATAAAGGAACTGATCGATTCAAATGCCGATTTCGCGATAGGGTCGCGCTACGTCAGCGGCGGGGGGATATCCGGATGGCCGTGGTACAGGCTTCTGTTGAGCTATGCCGCGAATAAATTCGCCGGTTTCATGCTCGGGATCCCGGTGGCTGACATTACCGCCGGTTTTAACCGGATACGGGCCGGCGTTCTCGGCTCGACAGGATACAACAAATTTAAAACCGAAGGCTACGGATTCCTTATCGAGCTGAAGTACCGGGCATGGCAAAAAGGTTTTTCGTTCGGTGAAATACCGATTGTATTTTCGGACAGGAAAAACGGGAGTTCCAAACTCGGCCACAGCATAATATTGGAGGCATTTTGGCTGGTTTTACGCCTAAGCTTGAAAATCTGAAAGTCGCGCTCGTCCACGATTGGCTCACCGGAATGAGAGGCGGGGAAAAAGTCCTGGAAAAATTCTGCGAACTGTTCCCGCAAGCCGATATTTACACCCTTTTATGGATGAAAGGAAGCGTTTCCGGGACAATCGAGAGCCACGCTATAAGAACGTCTTTCCTGCAGAGTTTTCCTTTTGTTGACACTAAGTACAGATATTACCTGCCTTTGATGCCCGCCGCCATCCGCTCATTCAAGCTGAGGAATTACGACCTTGTTATCTCCACAAGCCATTGCGTCGCCAAAGGGATAATAAAACCCCGCGGCGCGAAACATCTCTGCTACTGTTTCACTCCCATGCGCTACATTTGGGATCAGTACGAACAGTATTTCAGCGCGGAAAAATCCGGTATTTTGACCAGAACTGCAATGAAGTTCCTTAGGCCGTGGCTCCAGAATTGGGACAGGCAAACGGCATCGGGTATCGACAAGTTTACGGCAATTTCACGCCACGTCGCGAAACGTATAGAAGACTTCTACGGAAGAAAGGCCGACATTATCTACCCTCCCGCCGACACGGAGAATTACCCGCAGCACTGGAACGGCGGATATTTCCTTGTCGTTTCCGCTCTTGTCCCTTACAAGAAAGTGGATCTTGCCGTAAAGGCTTTTAATGCCACCGGATATCCCTTGAAGATAATCGGCTCGGGACCTGAACTTGAAAAACTGAAATCTTCGGCAAAGGGGAATATAGAATTCCTCGGATGGCTGACAGACGAGCAGATCAAGCGTTATTACGCGGGCTGCAGGGGATTCGTTTTCCCGCAGGAAGAGGACTTCGGCATCACTGCTGTTGAGGCGCAGGCCTGTGGCAAGCCCGTCATAGCGTTCGCAAAAGGCGGGGCGCTGGAAACCGTCATAAACGGCGAAACCGGGGTGTTTTTCAGCGAATCGACTCCGGAGAGCCTGAACGCCGCTGTTGAAAAAAGTATCAGTACGTCGTTTTCGGCCGAAAAAATCATATTGAATGCCAGACGCTTTTCGGAAAAGCGTTTCATGAACGAAATAAGAGAATCAATCACAAACTTCATGCAGTTTTAACCCCTGCCCTGTTTGCAATTTCGCTGCAAAAATAGTAAAATTGATTTTGCTTTCATAAATAAGCGAAGTCATTCTGGGTCCGCCGCGGCGTACGAAGGATTTTTCACTATATAATTATGAGAATCAGGAAATCCTATTATCTTATCCTTTTATCGCTTGTTATACTGGAGGCGCTTGCGCTTTGCCTATCCATGTATCTGGCGTACCATACTCGGTTTTTTTCGGGATTCACATCCTTCTATCCCATAACCAAAGGAATCCCGGAATGGGTTATCTATAAGTACACTCTTTTGTTCATCGTGCCGCTGTGGCTGTTCATCTTTTATGAAAATGATTTTTATAAGATATTTTTTTTAAAGCCCCTGGACGAACTCATCCGCACAGTACGTGTCGTATCCATCAGCATGTTTTTTACGCTGCTGGCCATATTCTTCTACCGGGAATTTTCCTATTCAAGGCTGGTTTTCCTCTTTTTCTGCATTAACGCGACCGTCCTGTTGTTCTTCATCCGCATCGCGATGAAACTCTTCGTAAAATACGTCTCTCGCTCCCTCATTGGCAGCGAAAGCGTCATCGTATTCGGCAGGAACAACCACATGCTCAAAGCCATATTCAAGCAGCACCCCCATTTTAAGGTTACTTATTTTCCGAGCGATGAATCGGATGATATCGAAAAAGCGAAAGCCCTCAGCATAGAGAAAGATATCGCGCAGATAATACTGACGCATCACAAGTGGCCGGAAAACGTGCTTTTAAAATTCTACGACTGGTGCGAAAATAAACAGATCGCCCTTAAATTCATTCCGGATATCGTCCACATCTGCCGCGGAGAGATCGCCATCGATTCATCCCTGGGCGTGCCGATATTCCAGCTCAAACCGGTCTCCCTGAGCGGGTTCAATTTCTATTTCAAGCGCGTGGTGGACCTGATAATCTCCATAATATTCCTCTCTTTAATTTGGCCGGTAATGCTCTTCATAGCGATTTTTATAAAACTGGATTCGCCGGGACCGATACTGTACAACCATAAGAGAATGGGTTACCGCGGGCAAACGTTCAATTTTTATAAATTCAGGACAATGGTCATGGACGCCGACAAGCTCCTGGAAAAATTCAAGAAACAGAGCGAAAGAAAGGGCCCGGTTTTCAAAATGTCCAACGACCCGAGAGTGACCAATATCGGGAGAATATTGAGGCGCTTCAGCATCGACGAAATACCCCAGATGATAAATGTTCTCAGAGGTGAAATGAGCCTTGTGGGGCCCAGGCCCCAGGTTCTCTGGGAAGCGGCCGCTTATGATGACTGGGCAAAAAGAAGGCTCAGGATTTTGCCGGGCATTACAGGTCTCTGGCAAGTTTCGGGGCGGGCATCCCTGAGCTATGAAGAAATGATAGAGCTTGATATTTACTACATAGAGAACTGGACCATGGGCATGGATGTCAAGATTCTTTTCAGCACGCTTCCGGCGATTTTCAGCAAAAAAGGCGCGTATTGAGGCTCTGCGGGCGCAAGCCCGCATTTGAATGGCAGTCCCCGATTTTCGGGGACTGCTTACAGCAAGCCGAAATCCTCCGAAGCCCCGTCGTGTGGGGCGCAGGAGGATTGAACTCCACCCGATTTATCGGGCATTTGAATAAGAAGTTCATCCGCCGCGGCGGAAAATCCGCCGAAGTTCCGATGTTTCGGGGCGGAGGTGGACTGACATGAATCGTGTAATGGGGGAATGTGTAATATTGAATGAAAGAATACAAAACAACATATTGAGGCAATAATATGAAAATACTTGTAACCGGCGGAGCGGGGTTTATCGGCTCGCATATTACAGACCTGCTTATTGAAAAAGGGCACAAAGTAGTCGTTATTGACAATCTTTCTTCAGGAAGCAGGGCGAACCTTAATCCGAAAGCGAAATTCCATTTTTGCGACATACGAAACGCGAAAAATACCGCCCGAATATTCTCCGGCGGAAAGTTTGACGTCGTTTGCCATCACGCGGCCCAAATCGACGTGAGAAAATCCGTGGCTGACCCCATTTTTGACGCGAATATAAACATTATTGGGTCCCTGAATATCCTTGAAAACGCCGTAAAAAATAATGTCAAAAAAGTTATTTTCGCCTCGTCAGGCGGAACTATATACGGCGAGTGCGGCAAAAATCCTCCTGACGAAAAATTCAAGGGGCGCCCGCTTTCCCCGTATGGCATCACAAAACACGCCATCGAATTCTACCTGAATTATTACAGCAGCATCCACGGCATCAAATTCACAGCATTGCGCTACGGAAACGTTTACGGGCCAAGGCAGGACCCGCACGGCGAGGCCGGCGTGGTCGCGATTTTTGCCGGCAGGATGCTCAATGGAGAAAACGTATTCATCTTCGGCGACGGCGGGCAGAAAAGAGATTACGTGTATGTAAAGGACGTTGCAAGAGCAAACCTGCTGGCCCTTGCAAAAGGAAATAACGAGATCACAAATATAGGCACCGAACAGGCCTCTTCGGTCAATTTGCTGTTCAAAAAAATGGCGGCTATCTCCGGTTACGCGAAAAAGCCGGTTTATAAACCGGCAAGGCCGGGAGAGTTGTTTAGAAGCTGCCTTAAAATAAAGAAAGCGAAAAAAATACTGGGATGGACGCCGTCGGTCGGTTTTGACGAAGGCCTTAGAAAGACCATAGATTTTTTCAGATAAAATCTAATAACTGCGGTGGGCGTCCGCCACTGAAACGTTGGCGGACTCCGGTAGAATCCGGAGGAGGAAAAATTGAAAGCGCTGATACTAATAGGCGGGTTGGGTACGCGGCTCAGGCCTTTAACCTGCTATAAACCAAAACCCCTGCTTCCTATAGCGAACAAACCTTTTCTGGAATACCAGTTCCAGCTGATAAGGAAACACGGAATCAGGGAAGTGGTCCTTTGCGTGGCTTACCTCTCGCACGAATTCGAGAATTATTTCGGCTCCGGAAAGCGCTGGGGGCTGAAAATACGTTACGTGCATGAAAAAGAGCCCATGGGAACCGGCGGGGCCATCCGAAACGCGGCGGAATTCATAGATGAACCCACGGTCATATTCAACGGCGACATTTTAACCGATCTTGACCTGGGCGGCATGCTGAGATACCACAAGCAGAAAAAAGCTTTCATCACTATCGCTCTTTCAAGGGTAAAGGATCCCACGCATTTCGGCCTTGTGGAGACTGACAAATCCGGCCGGATAGAGAGCTTCATAGAAAAACCGTCATGGGATGATGTTACCTGCAATACCATCAACGCGGGCATATACATCTTCGAGCCGAAAGCGGTGAATTTCATACCGCCCGGAATCAATTTTTCCGTTGAAAGAGGGCTTTTCCCCAATCTTTTAAGTCAGAAATATCCTTTATACGGCTATGTTTCAAAAGGATACTGGCTTGACATTGGAACTATAGACAAGTACCTTCAGGCGAATTTTGATCTTCTCTCGAACAACATCGATTTGCGGCTTGAGGGGAAAAAACACGGGCGCGGAATGATAGTCGGAAGAAATTTCAGATCGAGCAGTCATGTTGAAGTCGAAGGCAGGGTCATCTGCGGAAACAATGTCAGGATTTCTGATTTTGTCCAGCTGCACGGAAACGTCTGTATAGGCAACAATGTATCCATAGGAACAGGCAGTTATATCTCGGATTCGGTGATACTTGACGGCACCGTCATACATGAGGGCGCGCGGCTGGAAGGGGCCCTTATCGGGGAAAAGTGCGTAATAGAGGCGAATTCACAATTAAATCCTCAAACGACGCTTGGCAACGGCACCGTAATCAAAAAATTCTCAAAATTGTGATGTGAGTCTGCTAAAAAATAAGGAAGGATGATGAAAGCTTTTATAATGGCGGCAGGAGCCGGAACGCGGCTGAGGCCGCTGACATTCGCCATACCCAAACCTATGGTGCCGGTAGTAAACAAGCCCGCGCTTGAACACACTCTTGAAAACCTGAAAAGACACGGCATTCATCAGGTCATGATGAACCTGCACCACTATCCTGAGACTATAAAAAACTACTTCGGCGACGGTTCAGCTTTCGGCATGAAAATAAGTTACTCATACGAAAAAGAGCTGATGGGCACCGCCGGAGGGGTCAAAAGGACGGAGAGTTTTTTTGACACGACTTTTCTTGTAATGTCGGGTGACGGATTAACCGACATCGACCTGAATATGGCGCTTAATTTTCACAGACAGCGGAAATCCATGGCAACAATGGTGCTGAAAGCCGTCGATTCTAAATTCGAATACGGCGTGACATTAACGGAAAAAAACGGGCGCATAAGGAAATTCATTGAAAAACCGAGATGGAGCGATGTTTTCGCGAATACCGTGAATACGGGCATATACATTCTAGAGCCCGAGGTTTTCAATTATATACCGAAAAACAAATTCTACGATTTTGGCCTGCAATTATGGCCGGATCTCCTGAAAAGAAGAAAAAGAATCTTCGGATACTTGATGAGCGAATACTGGACGGACGTGGGAAACCTTACAGAGTATAAACGCGGGGTCAGGGACGCTCTGGACGGCAAATTGAAGCTTGACATACCCGGCGAACAGGTAAGGCCCGGCATCTGGATAGGGAAAGGAACCCGCATAGAAAAAGGCGCAAAATTAAAGCCTCCTTGTGTCATAGGACGCTATTGTTTTATAGGAAATAATGCTATAATAAATCAATATACCACGATAGGCAACCACTCAAGGATCGGAAAAGGCGCAAATATCAAGAACTCGATACTTTGGGAAAGGGTCAACGTGTCAAAAAACGTGAACCTTGACAGCTGTATTATAGGCTACAAGGCGAAAGTGCTGGAAGATATTTCGGTGTATGAAGGCACAGTAATAAGCATAGAGTGAAAACTCAAATAAAAAGGAGGACGGAAATGCAGTCATTGCTCAAAGGTAAAGACTTTGTCTTTACATCAGAATCGGTTACTGAAGGTCATCCGGATAAGGTCTGCGACCAGATATCGGATGGAGTGCTTGATGAAGTCTTGAGACAGGATCCGATGGGACGCGTTGCCTGTGAAACATTCGTAACGATGGGACTGGTTATCGTGGGCGGCGAAATAACCACTAAGGCTTTCATTGATACCCACAAGCTTGTGAGAAAAATTATAAAAGAAATTGGATATAATCACCCGAGATACGGTTTTGACTTTGAAACCTGCGCCATACTTAACGCGATACACTCGCAGTCGCCGGATATCGCACAGGGCGTTGACACTGGAGGCGCGGGTGATCAGGGATTAATGATCGGATACGCCTGTAAAGAGACGCCGGAACTCATGCCTCTGGCGATAAGCCTCGCTCATAAACTGACCCTTAAACTTGCCTACGTCAGGAAGCATAATATACTCGACTATCTCGGTCCAGACGGAAAATCACAGGTAACCGTGGAATACCGGAACGGGAAACCGGTGCGAGTTGACACGGTTGTTATTTCAACGCAGCACACCGAGGACATTCTCGACAGGACAGGCAGCAAGATCACAAACGCGGCCCGTAAAGAGCTTATCGACACGATAATCAAACCGGTCGTCGGCAAATGGATCGACAACAGAACGAAATATCATATCAACCCGACGGGAAAATTCGTAATCGGCGGGCCTCAATCCGACACGGGAATGACCGGAAGGAAGATTATCGTTGACACATACGGCGGTTTCGCGTCGCACGGCGGCGGCGCTTTCTCGGGAAAAGACCCGACGAAAGTGGACAGAAGCGCCTGCTACATGGCGCGCCACATAGCCAAGAATATCGTCGCGGCCGATCTCGCTGAAAAATGCACGGTCCAGCTTGCGTACGCCATAGGCGTCGCCGAGCCGGTTTCGGTGATGATAGACACGCATAACACCTCGGAAATGCCCGAAAAAGAGATCAGCAAACTCGTCAGAAAAAACTTCCCGCTGACGCCAAAAGGAATAATAGATTACCTCAAGCTTCGCAGACCTATTTACCGCAAGACGGCTTCATACGGCCACTTCGGGAGAAAAGGCCCGGAATTCACTTGGGAAGAATTGAATAAAGTAAAAGCATTGAAAAAAGACGCAGGAATATAGAGTCAATTAACAATTACCAATTAGCAATTACCAATTAATAATGGAGGAATGATGAATCCCGTTAGACCTTTCAAAATCTAACGGGGAATGCAGGCGACAACAGGATTTCTCTAAAATAACCTAGGAGGTCTAACGGGATGAAGTACGACGTTAAGAATATGAAATTGGCCGGTTCGGGAAAGAACCGGATTGAATGGGCCGAACGTGAAATGCCGGTACTCAGGCAGATAAAGAAGCGTTTCTCAAAAGATAAACCGCTTAAAGGAGTACGGATGGCGTGCTGCCTGCACGTTACAACCGAAACCGCGAATCTTGCTATCACTCTTAAGGCGGGCGGCGCCAACGTAAGGCTCTGCGCGTCAAATCCGCTTTCAACGCAGGATGACGTAGCCGCGGCTCTGGTAAAGTACTACGGGATATCCACGTTCTCGATAAAAGGCGAAGACAATAAGACATATTACAAACACATCTACTCGGCGCTGGGCCACAAGCCGCAGATAACCATGGATGACGGCGCCGATCTGGTTTCCACGATTCTGTCAAAAAGAAGAGACCTGCTTGAAGATATCATCGGAGGAACCGAAGAAACCACAACCGGTGTCATCAGGCTCCGGGCGATGGAAAACGACGGCGTGCTCGCCTACCCCATAATCGCCGTCAACGACGCTCTTACAAAGCATCTTTTTGACAACAGGTACGGCACGGGTCAGTCGACTCTTGACGGGATAATCAGAGCCACAAACGTTCTGTTTGCAGGCAAAATAATCGTTGTGGCGGGTTACGGATGGTGCGGCCGCGGCGTCGCGATGAGAGCAAAGGGGCTCGGCGCGAACGTTGTTGTGACCGAGATAGACCCTATGAAGGCTATGGAAGCCACGATGGACGGTTTCCTGGTCATGACCATGACCAAAGCCGCGAGAATCGGAGATATTTTCATCACTCTCACGGGCAACACAAAAGTGGTCTCCGCGAAAGATTTCGCTCTTATGAAAGACGGCGCTATCGTATGCAACTCGGGGCACTTTAACGTAGAAATCGACATCCCGGCGCTTGAAAAAATGAGCAAGTCGGTCAGGCAGGTGCGTGAATTCGTTCAGGAATACAAATTAAGGAATAACCGCAGGATTCATATTCTCGGAGAGGGCCGCCTGATAAACCTTGCGGCCGCCGAAGGACATCCGGCAAGCGTTATGGATATGTCTTTCGCAAACCAGGCGCTCGGCGCTGAGTACATGGTGAAGCAAAACAAGAACCTCGAAAACAAGGTTTATCCGGTTCCCGAAGATATCGACAAAGAAATTGCCCGTCTTAAACTTAAAGCGATGGGTGTCTCTATCGATAAACTGACGCCCGAACAGGAAAAATACCTTGCTTCATGGCAGGAAGGCACTTAAATCACATTTGCGAAGTGTTGACAGAATAACGTAGACTGCTATAGTTATGAGTAGGAATATCCCGCTATGCGGGATTTCGCATAAGGCAATTAAGCACAACGCTTTATGTGCTCAAGGAGGTTTTATGAACAGCAGATTCACCCGTTTACTGGTCGCAACTGCTTGCTTTGGCATGCTAATTCTTATCACGGGCTGCGGGAGAAACAATATTTTTTCCTGGGCTCACAGTTCCGGAAGCGTAACGACGATTGATTCGCTTTCATCCGACGCCTACACCGCCCTTGTAAACAAGGATTACGTCAAGGCGATGGAATACTACGCGAAAATACTTCAAACCGACCCTAACAACTCCGAAGCTATATACGGCTATTCGGTCGCCACGCTTGCGAATTCCGGCCTGGATATCGCTTCCCTTATCTCAAACATGATATCGGAGACACCGTCAGCCCCGTCAAGACTGGCGCCTGCGATATCTTCGCTTGTTTACGCTTCGCCCGGCAACAACCTTCTGCCCGACACTATCATCAACAACAGGGCCAATATCAACGCGGCGATAAATGTCGTGCTGGCATCAAACCTGCTGCCCAAGATAGTCAAAGGCCTGGCTGACGGAAAAATCAAGTATGACAGCGCCGATGTCAACATCAATATCGCGTTTTGCCTCATGCTCAGGTCGGCATTGCGGCTGAATAGTCTCGTGGAATTCGGCACGGATTACGATGTAGGGACCATTCCTTCGGTTGACGCCGCTTTCAAATCCGCCGCAAGAGAATCGATGAAAGATATAGCCAGCGCATACTTAAGGATACAGGTCATCCTGGCTAAAATGAAGAATAACACGACGATTTCAAACATAAACGACGATTTTACGACGCTTTTCAACAACTTCAAGACGGCATTAGCGGAAAACGGCGTGGATGTCACTGACATTTCGCTGGGAACCGATTATCTATAACCTACTATAAGGGGAGTTTATGAGAAAGACAGCGATACTACTGGCTATTGCGATTATCAGTATTTTTGTGTCCGTTCCCGTATGCATGGCAGCCCTGGATACTCCCGCGCTGATCCGCGGCGCCAGGCCTCTCGGAATGGGCGGCGCTTTCGTCGCGCTTGCGGACGACCATAACGCCATATTTTACAATCCCGCGGGAATTACGCAGAGATCCGCGAGCCAGTTCACTGCGTTTGAGCTCCCGATAGGCATCGGCGACGATATATTCAAATTCATCGAATTCTACAACGATAACCAGGACAAGCTTAAGGACTTTGACACGCTCGCCACGGCTGATAAGATCAGCCTGCTTAATGAAATTAACGACAAGATAACGACTTATAAACCGCATATAAGGTTCGGTTTTCCCAACACAAGCTATATCTCCGGACCGGGATTTCTCTCATGGGGCGTCGGAACATTCACTACGGCGGACATAGGCTTTAAATTCAACAGGAGTCTTATAATTCCTTCCCTCAGCATGTGGGGAAATATTGACGCGGTCCTAGGCATTCCCGTGGCGCATAAATTCAACAGTATCCCGAGCATACCGGGTTTCTGGAAAGTACCGCAAATCGATATACCCGGACAGATATCCGTAGGCGGAACATTAAAGTTCATTCAGCGCGGCAAAATATCGGATACGCTGTCCATACTGGAATTCGAGGATTTCTCTCCGCTCATTCAGATGGGAAGCGGCTTCGGGCTGGATTTAGGAACATTGTATCAGCCGAATGAACGCTGGAATTACGGCCTGCAGATAACTGACATCGGCGGCACGTCCATAAAATACGCGAGAGTGGAAGATACCGACTCGGGAAACTCGAAAGAAGCTTCTTCTGACATGATAAATTCCGAATGGAACGTCGGGTCGGCGTATATACCGTCAAAAATCTACTATTGGCCGGGCAAATACATAAACACCCTTGACCGCGTCCTTCTCGCCTTTGACGTCCGCGACATACTCAATTCAGACGAAAGACTGCTTTCCGATTGTTTCTGGAAGAAACTACACATGGGCGCGGAATTCAGGTGGGGAACAATATCGCTGAGAGGCGGCTATAATTCCGGTTATCCTTCGTTCGGCTTCGGGCTCGGTATTCCCTATGTCGGCTTGAGAATGGATTACGCGTTCTGGGGAGACGAGCTTGGCCGCTACGCCGGTCAGCTCCCGGAATGGAACCACCAGATAAGCTTGGCGCTCAGGTGGGGCTCTACAAAAGGCAGGGCATACGGTTCCGATATAACCAAAAAGAATAAACCCGCCGTAAAAGACACTGAAAAAACCGAGGCAAAAGAAGAAGTTACCGCTCCGGCGGCACCCGCGGCCGTTCCGGCTGCGCCCGAAAACGCTCAACAGGCAGCCCCGGCCGTCGCACCGGCCGATAGCAATGCCCCTTCAACTCAACAGGATATAACCCCGGCAACCGAGGCCGCTCCCGCACAACCGGCTCTTTCAACCCCGGCCCCGGCTGAGCCAAAACCCGCAGGGCAATAGAAATAACCGCGAATGGGAACTGTAAAACACTTGCATAAACAACTGATACAGGCCGCGCTGGCCGTTCTGCTCGCAGCCGCCTGCGTCAACGCCGCTCCGCCTAAAAACCTTGCTTTTCTCAAAGACAAGCCTGAAGGATTCAGGACTGACTGGACGCTGACCCGGGGCCAGCTGGAAAAGCTTAAAGTTTCCGGCGCGATCCGCAAAGCCGGCCGCAAAGGCATTGCTTCTCCGACGACATACAAAGTGCTCGTCATACGAGTTGAGTTTTCCGATTCCGCAATGTTCACAACAGCCGCGAACGCGGAAGCGTTTTTCGTTAAAGTCCGGAATTATTACTACGAAAATTCATACGGTTTAATTACGGTAACCGCTACGGTAACAAACAATGGGACCGGATTAACCAAAGCTTACATTCTCAGCGGTATTTCAAACTATAACCATGAAACTGAAGCGGATCTTGAAAAACTATTGTCTGACAGCAAAATAGCGGCCGAGGCAGCCCTTTACGATTTTTCTCAGTATGACCATGTAATGATATACCACGCCGGAAACGGCGAAGAAGAATCGGGCGCTTATGCCGACCTGTGGTCCGTGTTTTATCCTCTTGAATACACCGTGGCCGGCAAGACCTTCCTCGGTTTTACCGTTGTCCCCGAGATAACTCTCAACCCCTCTAATTCGCCTTTGGCAGTCATCTGCCACGAATACGGGCATCAGCTGGGCCTTTTCGACCTTTACGACACGTCAGTCAGCGGCGGCGCGTCCACATGCGGAACGTGGTCGCTCATGGATTACGCCTATGGCTTCGACAACACGGGAGCCAATCCTCCCATGATCGACCCCTGGAGCAAGAATTACCTGCAGTGGATAGACCTTTCGGCAAACACAATCAACAGCGTTACGCCGAGCGCCACATTAGGAGACACCGAGACCTCCCAGACAACCGGGTATTTCAAGATACCAATTGAAGTCGGCACGGACCAGGAATATTTTATCGTGGAATTCCGCAGGGCCGATTCGAATAAAATGCTGTATGACCTGACTCAACCCGCCACAGGCGTTATTATATGGCACGTAGACGACACCATCGCGCTTGACGCAATAAGGCAGGAAAACAACACCCTTAACACGGGAAGCCCAAACCTTGGAATAGACCTGGTTGAAAAGGACGGGAAGGACCGGACACTAGAAACAGGGTTAGCCACGGCAAAGGTTGGAGACATGTGGCAGACCGGGGACACGTTCACTTCTCCCATGTCAAACGCTTTCAACGGGCGGAGCACGGGCATCTCCCTGGCAAATTTCAGCTTTTCCAGCAACGGATCCGTGTCTTTTTCAATAACAAAACTCGCGTCCGCCGCGGCCCTCAGCACGATAAAAACCATTAACTACCCCAATCCCGCCGGCGCTGGGTATTACCATCCAAAGAATTCAAGCGGCATCCTGACGACACTGGCATTCCATTTCTCAAGGCCTCCGAGGGAAGTATACCTGCATATTTATAATCTTGCGGGGGAACTTGTAAGAACAATCGCGGGGGTGGCGTATTTCACGCTTAAGGTAGGAGCGTCATCAGATTATAAGTGGGTATACGAATACGATTGGGATGGAAAGAATAATTTCAATGAAGACGTCGCGCCGGGCGTGTATTTTTACAGAGTAAAAGCCGATACCGAGATAAAAGTCGGAAAAATGGCAATTGTTAGATAAAATAAATGGCTAAATGGCCAAATGGTTAAACTGCTAAAAACAACAAAGTCTTTAGCAATCAGCCATTTAGCAATTTAGCCATTTACTTTTGAACTCTACTCACCAAAGCCAGGCCTGTAATTCCGAAAATGATATTGCCCAGCCAAGCCGCCAGTATCGGAGAAATAACCCCGAATTGCCCCAGTGACTGCCCGATGGCCTGAAAACCCCAGTAGATGAACGCGAACATCACTGCGAACGTGAAACTGACTATCTTCCCGAAACGGCTTCCAAGCCCGAGAGCGAACGGTATCCCTATCAGCATCACAATTATATGGCTGAGGGCCGACGAGTATCTCAAATAGAACTGGATAAGTTCCTTCTCCGTAGGCTTTCCAAGCTTGTCAAGCTGTCCTATGTATGCGATGAACTCCGGGGTTGTCATTTGCTCGGGCCTTACGCCTATCTCAATGTAATCTTCCGGTTTGAAGGGAAGCGAAAGCTGTTTCCCGGAAAAACGCCGTTCGTTCCAGTTGTCTCCGGTAAAATTCCTTTCAACTCCCGACCCGAAAATCCATTTGGTCCCGTCCCACTTCGCATCGGGCGCCACTATCTGGTTCTTCAAGTGGAAGGCGTTGTCAAAATAATCAATGATTATGCCGCTCATCAAGCCGGTTTTCGCGCTCAGATGATTCACGGTCATGCGGCCGTTGCCGGGCAGCGAGACTACAAGATTTTTGAACTCGGTCTGTATCATCTGGCTTTCCTGTTTTATCTTTTCCTGCCGTATCCTTTCCGCCTGCCTCACGCAATTCGGAATAACCTTTTCACGCAGGAATATTTCTCCCGCGGAAAGCAGCATGCCGCAAATAAAAATGACCGAAAAAATCCGCCATACATTGACCCCGGCCGCTTTCATCGCCGTGATTTCATTATGGCGCGCCAGATTTCCTAGGGAAAAAAGCACGGCAAGCAATACGGATATGGGAAGGACCTGGATGGTCCACCAGGGGAAATTGAACATCAGGTACTGGAATACGAAAATGAAATTAGCCTTTTTCTCTAGATAAAAATTTAGTTCCCTGAAAAACTCGGAAATCATCACAAGGCCGCCGAAAGCAAAAATGCTGAAAAAAAGCGGCTTTAGGAATTCCCTTGTCACGTAACGCGTGATCAATTTCATTTTCCGAGCATCCTTTTCCAGAGCCAGACGCCTGTTCCCAGCAGCGCCGCGTCCGGGAGCCAGAGTATCACCCCGGGCCTCAGAAGGCCCTTCTCCCCGAAATTCAATCCGATGACAAGCAGGATATAGTATGCGAATATCAGAGCTAAACTCACTCCGAAACCGATCGACTTGCCTCCGCGTTCAAGCACTATGCCGAGCGGTATCCCGACAAGCGCCATCACCAGCGGGGCGAACGCGAGAGCCCACCTGAGCCAGTACTGCGTTTCCAGAAAATTCGTCGGCAGTTTTTTCGACCTGTACGCGCTTATTTCATTCAATAGCTCTTTACCGGTCAGTTCATGCAGCGACTGGCTGATAGGCAATATCTGGCCTCCCATCGGAATGGAAAAAATATATTTTATGAAATTGAGATGCACGAGATTTTCGGGCTTGCTGGGATTCGGTTTCTGCCAGAAACCCCGGTAAAGACAGAAGACCACGCTTTGCGCCCCCGCAGAAACTATCGCGGAAGAGGCCGTTATGCGCCACGGCGCGTCCGTGTCCTCAGCGGAAAACCTGTAGATGTTCACTCCAAGCAGGCGGTCTGTCCGCTTATCAACTTCTTTTACATATATCTTGTATTCGCCGATGCTTGTGATACTGTTATCCTCAAATTTCACCAGGGGCCTCTGGGCAAGGACATCCTTATACATCTGCCGGAACTGCCTGTTTGTTGAAGGCGTCAAATTCTGGTTGAAATAAATCATCAGCACGCTTAAAACCGCCACGATGATCAGGATGGGAGCGGTAAAGCTCAGATAACCGAGTCCGGATGAGCGCATGGCAGTAATCTCGTTATCTTCGGAAAGGCGGCCATATGACAGGAGTATCGCAAGCAACACGGCCATCGGGATCGTAAGGGACATTATATTGGGCATTATCAGGAGAAACAGTTTTCCGGCAGTCAGCACCGGGACCCCCTTGCTTATTATCAGGTCAATAAGCTGGAAGATCTGGTCCAGCAGCAAAATGATGGAAAAAATCAGGAGCCCGAACAGAAAAGATTCGGCGAACTCCCTGATGATATACCTTTGCAATGTTTTCATTTGTTAATATTTCCGATCCTGCCGATTTTACGGTTTTCCTGAGTATATTATACAATATATTGAGCTGGTTGAAAAACCCCTTTCCGACTGCAATTTCAATAGTTCGGCTGCAACAGCGTCAGCCTCGTCTTATCCGCCGCGGCGGACTCGCCCCGGCTTCCTTGTTTCGTAATTTCGCTGTGAAAAAAGGTTTTTCAATCAACTCAAATTGGCATAAAGTCACAAAATTAGTTATAATATCACGTAAAAGTTTGATTTTCACAAAAACCAGATGAAACAAATATTCTTCATTCTAACGGCCTTATTCCTGTTAGTCTGGGTAAGCGCGTTCGCCTCGGCGGAGCAGTTTTTTTCTTCTGCTAAAAAGAAACGCCTGTCAATCCTCGGCGAAAACCGCGATAACTATTTTTCCACTCTATTCTCGACATCCGCGCCGCAGCCCGGAAAGCTCCAGACAATTCCCGTACAACCTCCGAAATCACCGGAAATCGCCGGCGAAGAATTTCTGCAGTTCCTCGATGATAAAAAAGTCCTGAAGTATTCCGGCGAGCGCTGGCGCAAGACAAGAGAAAAAACTGAAGAGAGTGTCTACGGCGAAGGAGTGGGTATCAGCACCCGCCCCGCCCCGCCGGCGCTGCCTCCGGGGCTCGCGGTCGACCTGCCGTACGAATCCCAGTTGTCGATTTCCGGAAGGAAAATGATAGGGATATCCTACAAGCAGACGCTGTATGACGTTGAAGAAACTAACAAACGCAAGAATTCGGGTTCTTTTGACATGCAGCAGGAACTGCAGGTAAGGATAAAGGGACGCGTCGGCAGAAAGATAACGGTAAACGTCGATTTTGACGATACGACCGCCGACAAACGCGACATCTCCGTAATCTACAAGGGCGATCCCGACGAGGTCATACAGGAAGCCGCTTTCGGCGATATCAACATGACGCTCCCGTCAACGGAATTCGTCGGATATTCCAAGCAGCTCTTCGGCATCAAGGTGGACGCGAAACCCTCAAAAAACACAAGAGTATGGGGCTTCTTCTCGCGGACAAAAGGCCTCTCCGAGGTCAAGAGGTTCACCGGGAACACGAAATTCGAGCGCAAAACCATACTCGACACGCAGTATATCTCGATGAAATACTATGACCTGAAATTCAACGCGGCCGACGTTATTGAAGGCGGAAGCGTTCAAATCTACCGCGATGACCGGATTTCGACGAATTACACCTCAACGGCAAATGTGACCGTGGAAGTGTATAATTCCCTGACAAACTCGGCCACAACATATACGGGCGATTTCGACATGCTTGTTCCCGGGCAGGATTATACCGTGGACTACGAGCGCGGGATAGTCATCTTCAGGACCAAGCCCGAAGCCAACCACGTGATAGCCGTTGATTACAAAAAAAGCGACGGGACGCCTCTGAACCAGACACTGCTGTTCCCGGGCAAGTGGAAAGTCATCAAAAATGAAAGCAACACACCGAATATCACCAAAGAGCTTAAAACCTACTACAGCCTCGGAAACCTAAAGATAATCAGGGACAACGGGCGCGGGAATTTCATACTTAAGGTCATAGACTTAAACAACAACGACGTGACGCTCCTTGAACCCGGCAGTAAGACCACCCCCACCTATCCTTCCAACATCACGGTCGATTTTGACAACGGCATATTTAATTTTGAGCCGCCTGACGGCAAACCGTTCCCGGACGACCTTTATTCATCAAATCTGCACAGGTACAACATTCTCGCTGAATACAAATACCGCATTAAATTCATAACACTGCGCGCGGGTATAGTCCCGCAATCGGAACGCGTCACTTTGGACGGCAGGCAGCTGCAGAGGGACATAGATTACTTCATAGACTACGACGCCGGCATCGTTACTTTCTTTAACGAAGAAAAAATAAATGAAAGCACTATAATCGACGTCTCTTATGATTACGCGCCTTTCGGTTCGACCGGCGGTTCCACGCTGATAGGCACGAGGGTCGAAGCCACCCTTACCAAAAACCTTTTTGTCGGTTCAAGTTTCATCTACGACTTCGCGGCCCGGACGCAGACCATTCCCGATATCCGCACGACCCCTACAAGCCTCAAGGTTTGGGAGGTGGACTCAAAACTGCAAAACATCAAGATACCTGTCCTGCCGCTGACCATGTCGCTGAGCGGCGAATACGCCACAAGCGAACGCAACCCTAACATTATGGGAAAGGCTCTTATTGACTCAATGGAAGGGCTTCAGCAGGAAGATTCGTCTTCCGTAAATTTTGAAAGCTGGCAGCCGGCCGCAAACCCGGCTTTTCCGGGGTACAATCTCCCCAATATTGTTTGGATTAACGAAGAGATAAGCCGCAGGGATATGATACCTAACCTTGACCCTAAAAGGGATGAAAAGCTTCAGGTATTGAGCGTAACCTATGACCTTTCCAGTTCAACCGAGACCGAGGTCAGCTTAGTGCAGAACCTTTCAAGCGTCGGGGTTGATTACACAAAAAAGGTCTTTCTTGAAATGTGGCTGTTCGGCGACGCAAATAACGAATATTTCATATTAGACTACGGGGCATTCAACGAGGATGCCGACAACGACGGTATCCTGGACACGGAAGACAAGAACAACGACGGAACGCTGAATCAGGGGGAAGACGTCGGCGTTGTGTTTAATAACAAGGACGGCTCAATCACGCCGTGGGGCGTCAAGAACGGCAAGATAGACACCGAGGACCTGGATAAAAACGGCAGCATGAGAACCGTCGACGCTAGCGCCAGCCCGGCTCCTTTCGGAGCCTGGGGGGCCGCCGGAAAAAGCATCTTTGATGTGGACGGCAACGAATATCAATCCGTCACGTGGTCGGGATGGAAACGATTCCATATCCCGCTGAACCTGCCGGCAAATTCGCTTGACTGGCAGAACATCAAACAACTGCGCATGACCATCAAAGGAATTAACAGGCAGAAAGGCAACATAAAAATCGCAAGCATATCGCTCGTGAATTACAAGTGGGAAGCTTCGGGAACGTCCGTTTCGGGAAGCACCATGACGATCTCGGCGATAAACACCGACGAAAACGCGGACTATGGAAGGACTGAAAACCTGATTTTTTACAATTCCGAATACCAGAACCTGTACGATCTGACAACCGAAGAGAGCTCCGTCAAGAAAGAGCAGGCCATGTCGCTGAAATACTCCAATACTAACGCGTCTTCGGCCACGCTTGCCACAAGAATCCTTTACACAAGGTCATACGATTTCTCAAATTACAGGGAATTCAGGTTTTTCGTCAATCCCGTCAACGTTAACAACGACGACATTCTCTTCATCCAGATCGGGAATGACAGCAATTTCTTTGAATATCAGGTTCCTCTTGACAAGGAAAAACTTGGTTTTCTGGACGCCGTTCATTCCAATGGATGGTATTTGCTTACTATTTACCAGGTTGACCTGACCGGCGACAACAAACCGGATGTGTGGGCGTTTGACCCCGCAGGCACGATGTCCCACTATATGATACCCATGTCAAAAACAAGGGTCGTAGGCAATCCGTCCTTCCAAAATATCAGCCAGATAAAGATCGGGATTATAGCGCCGCCGGGCAATTCCGGCGAGATCTGGGTCAATGAAATACACGCGAACGGCTCATGGATAAAGAAGGGATACGCGTGGAGACTGAATACCGACATGAATCTTACGAGCTGGGCGACCTTCGGCGGGAAACGAAAATTCATGAACAGGGATTTTGAAACGTTCTCCGCCGGCGTTTACAACAGGGATTCGCTCGACGATTCCGCTTACGTCAACTTCAGCAGGATACCCTTCCTGCCGTTAAATTATTCCATCTCAACCTCAAAAACAAAGACCCCTTCCGTCATGCAGAATCAGAACGAACTTATCTCCGTAAACGAAGAAGGCCAGGTGATTTCCTACAGCGAATCTATCGGTTCCAGCCTCAACCCGGGCGACTTTTTTTCCTGGTCATCGAAAAATCTTTTCGGCGCCTCGCCGAATTTCAGCAGGTATTTTCCGAGGTTCGGCGCCTCGTTCTCAAGAAGCATAAGCGACACGCAGCTGATTAACCGGCTTGAAGACAATCAGTCCTGGTCCGCCTCGGCGGACTGGCCATTGCCTATTAAATTCAATCTTCTCCCGACAAGCCTGTCGGCGAACTACAGCGTCTCAAACTCGTTTTTCCGCGTATATCCGTCCACCAAGATAGTGATCCCGGATGATTATGAAAGCATCAGCTTCATTGACGTTGATACCTTTAACGAGTACAAGAAATTCACAGCTTTCCACACGGACCGCATCACCGAAACGCAGGGGCTGCGCGCTCCTTTCCAATTCTGGAACGGATTCAGTTTCTCGCCGAGTTATTCGCTGAGCAAATCCAGGGAAGACAACCGCGACATCATGTACAATTACCCGATATCCGCCAGCCAGAACGTCGCCGCATCTTCAAATCTCAGGATATTCCCGTGGATGCAGCCAAATTTTTCGTACAACGTGTCCCTGGCCGAGAATTACGACACGGTTTACAACACGATGACCGTTCCGCAGAAATGGCCGTCCAAAACAAAAACCGTTGACAGGAGCGGCAGCGGCGAAGTGGCATGGAATTTCCAGGTCAAGGATTTCATCAATTTCAAATACACGCAGTCTCTGGGATTCTCGTCGTCCTACCGCATGCAGGACAGCGATTCATACGCGAACATATACGGCACCTATCCTGTCGTCGATATGGACAATGACTGGATGAAACGCCTGAAGATCCGCGATAATCCTCTGTCGGACGGCACGACAACCTTCCAATACAGGTCCCTGATGAAAAGGGATGATAAGAGGCTTGCGGGTAGGTACAATCCCTTCGAGGCCTTTGACTTCCAGGGAAGGATTTCGCCGCTCAGGACGCTGTCCGTGAACGGCACGTTCACTAACTCACAGGAACACACGGAAATAACCGGCACGGAAAAAGACACTTTCACGGAGGTTTGGCCCGACCTTATATTCGGCCTGGCGCAGTGGGAGAAATTCGTCTTTCTGGAACGCTGGCTGTCCAATACCCAGCTTAACGTCTCGCATCAAAAGAAATTTTCGGAGACACGGAAATTTTCATGGAGCCGCACCAAGAACTACGGCAGTGACCTGAGGTTTTACCTGCTCAAGCGGATGGACATGAGCATGGGCTTGAGCACCGGCGAAACCGAGGACTGGGATATCGTCAAGGATGTCAGGACCAATGAATCCTACACCATATCATGGAACGGGCAGACCGGATTCTACCTCGGAAAATGGCGGCTGACCTTGCGCTATGAAAACTCGAGCAGCAAGGCGTTTGACGGAACGAAGAAACCCAAGACGGATCTTTTAACCCAGACCTATACCAGCCAGCTATATACCGACGTATCATTCCCGGGCGGCGTTCCCATACCGTTCACGAAAAAAACGCTGCCGCTCACGAACCGGCTGATTTTCACCACGAACCTTTCTTATTCCACAAAAGATTCAAGCCTCAACGTTGAAAAAGACAGAACCAACACGTACGGGATAAACTCAAGCGTTGATTACGAGATCTCCCAAAATTTCAGATCGACATTCGGCCTCGGCTACAGCAGGATCGAGAACCGCGAAAAGCCCGATGAGAATTACAGCACCATCGAGGCCTCCGGCCGGCTGACAATACAATTCTAGTCAGGCAGCAATTAGTAATTGGCAATTAGTTTGGGGGAAAATTGCATCCGTTATTGTCAAGGTTAGTTCATTTTATTTTTCCGGTCACGTGCTGCGGCTGCGGCGCGGATCTTCCCGCCGGCGATATCTACAGAGTATGCGGTTCATGCCTGCAAAAAATCAAGTTCATTGAAGGCCTGATATGCAAAAAATGCGGAATACCCCTGCCTGACGGCGGCGCTCACTGCTGGCGGTGCAGGAAGAATACGCGGCGCCATTTTGAATTCATAAGGTCTTCCGTTGAATACACCGGCCTGGCGAAAGAACTGCTCCTAAAGTTTAAGTTCCACGGCAGGTATTTTCTAAACAGGTTTCTGGGCAGGCTGCTCATATTGGAGCTTGAGAAATATCCCGGGCTTGCCGGAGTTGATTTTATCATACCTGTGCCATTGCACTGGGCGAAAAAACTGCTCAGGGGATACAACCAATCGGAACTTCTGGCAAAAACTGCTGCCGGGTACATGGGAAAACCCGTTGAGGAAAGATGGCTGAAAAGAGTGAAATTCACGAAGCCGCAGTTTAGCCTAAAACGTGACGAACGGATCAAGAATCTCAGCAACTGTTTTAAAGTAAAGCGCGGCGCCGGAGTCAAAGGCTCGACAATCCTGATAATTGACGATATCTGCACGACTTCCACAACAATAGAACAATGCGCCGCCGCGCTAAAAAAGAAGGGGGCGAAAAAGGTATACGCCCTGACAGTGGCAAGGGACGTATGAGACCAGAGAATAGTGAGTAGTGAATAGGGATTAGAGAATAGGGAGTAGAGAATTGAAAAACGCAAGATCTGCCTATTCCCTGTTCGCTATTCACTATCCTTGCATTCCTTGACTTAAAATCCTCTAAATGTTATAATCTCAATCTAATTGGAAGAAACCAACCGGTTTAACCAATAATAATCATAAAAACAAGGAGGCTTCAAAATGGCAGTAAAGATCGGCATTAACGGTTTCGGCAGGATAGGACGCCTGGTGGCAAGAGCGATAATTGAAATGAACGACAAAAACCTCGAACTTGTAGCTATCAACGACCTGACAGACGCGAAGTCAAACGCGTATCTGTTCAAATATGATTCGGTGCACGGCCAGCTCGCGGGCGAAGTAAAAGCGATAGGCGAAGAAGAAATATCGGTAAACGGAAAAAAGATAAAGGTTCTGAAGAAGAAAGACCCGGCTGAACTCCCGTGGAAAGACCTCGGAGTCGAATACGTAGTTGAATCGACCGGGCTTTTCACCGTAAAAAAAGACGGCGTTAATAAGAAAGGGAAGGAAGTAAAGGGAGCTGAAAACCACATAACAAAAGGCGGAGCGAAAAAAGTCATAATCTCCGCGCCGGCTGAAGGCGAAGACATTACTATCGTCCTCGGCGTCAACGAAGACAAATATGACCCGAAGAATCACCATGTGGTCTCCAACGCGTCCTGCACGACTAACTGCCTTGCCCCGTTCGCCAAGGTCATCAACGACAAGTGGGTAATAGAAAAGGGCCTGATGACCACTATACACTCCTACACTAACGACCAGAAGGTCCATGATATGGCACATTCAGACCTGCGCAGAGCCCGTGCGGCAGCCGTATCCATGATACCTACTTCAACCGGCGCGGCAAAAGCAATCGGGCTGGTAGTCCCGGCGCTCAAAGGAAAACTTGACGGCTTCGCGATAAGAGTACCCACCCCCAACGTTTCCATTGTGGACCTTACCGCAATGCTGTCCAAGCCCGCGAAAGCCGAAGATATCAACGCGGCCCTGAAAGAGGCGGCTGAAGGACCGATGAAAGGGATCCTTGGATATACCGATGAGCCTGTTGTCTCCATCGACTTCAACCACTGTGCTCTCAGCTCGATAGTAGACTCCAAATTGACCAAGGTGCTTGAAGGCAATATGTGCAAAGTCCTCGCATGGTACGACAACGAGTGGGGCTATTCAAACCGCGTTGTTGACCTTATAAAATACATGGTTTCCAAACAATAAAACAATGCCTTTAAACAGAATATTAATCGTCGAAGACGATCACGAAGCAGGGGAATTATCCGAGTTCACTCTGAAACGGGAAGGCTATGAAGTTGTCCGCGCTTTCGACGGCGTCGACGGCCTTGAAAAAGCGCTCGCGCATAGGCCAAACATGATAATACTTGACATTGATATGCCCAGGGTTGACGGCATGACTCTCTGCAAGCAGCTCAGGGCCGATAAATCCTTCCGCTTCGTGCCTATCATAATGCTGACGGGGTCGCGCACGCATCCTCAGGACAAGATTTCCGGTCTTGAGATGGGAGCCGACGATTACCTGCTCAAACCTTACCTGCCGCAGGAACTTACCATCAGGGTAAAGAACCTGCTGAGCCGCACGGAAGAACAGCTCTCCGTTAATCCGTTGACACGCCTTCCCGGGAACCATACTCTCAAGACCGAGGTTACAAGCCGGCTGGACAACAAGCAGCTTGTGGCCGTATGCTACTTCGACCTAGATAATTTTAAGGCGTATAACGACATATACGGTTATCACAAGGGCGACGACATTATCAAATCCACGGCGGATATGATCAACGAAGCGGTAAAAACGCACGGCAACACCGACGACTGCCTGACCCACATCGGCGGCGACGACATGATACTCATAACGACGCCTGAAAAAGCAAAACCCATATGCGAGTTTGTCATCAATAAATTCTCCGAAGCAGTTCCGGGTTATTATTCCGAAAAGGACAAGTCGGAAGGGCATATCACATCCGTCAACCGCAAAGGTGAGACGCAGACCTTCCCGCTTATGACCATTTCAATAGCGGTAGTCACTAATGAAAAGCGCGAATTTGAGCATTACGCGCGCATGGTAGACATACTCTCCGAAACCAAAAAATACGCAAAAAGCATCCAGGGAAATGTCTGGATCAAAGACAGGAGAAAGGATACGGTGGTCGCATGAAAAAAACAATCAAGGACATCTCTTTAAAAGGGAAAAAAGTTCTCGCCCGCGTGGATTACAACGTGCCTCTTGACGATAAACAGCAGATCACGAACGATAAACGCATCGCGGCGACCATCCCGACGCTTAAATATCTCCTTGAACAGGAATGCGCCGTAATATTGATGTCTCATCTCGGAAGGCCGAAAGGCAAGGTCACTCCTTCAATGAGCCTTAAACCCGCCGCAGCCCGCCTTAAAGAGCTTCTTAACGTGCCTGTAACGATGGCACCCGACTGCGTGGGGCCGGAAGTCAAGAAACTCGCTCAGAATTTGAAACCCGGAGAGATACTGCTTCTTGAGAACCTCCGTTTCCATCCCGAAGAGGAAAAAAACGATCCTGCTTTCGCGGCGGAACTCGCGTCACTCGGCGAAGTTTTCGTGCAGGACGCCTTCGGTACGGTCCACAGGGCGCACGCCTCAACAGCAGGCATCGTCAAGAACATGAAAGTCGCCGCGGCCGGATTTCTTGTTGAAAAAGAACTTAAATACCTCGGCGAGGCGCTGGATAATCCTAAAAGGCCGTTCCTCGCGATACTCGGAGGAGCCAAGGTTTCGGACAAGATATCAGTAATTGAAAATCTCATGAATAAGGTTGACGCGCTGATAATCGGCGGCGGGATGGCATACACTTTCCTGAAAGCAAAAGGCATTGAAATAGGCAGCTCGCTTCTAGAAGCCGATAAAGTTGAAACCGCGAAAAACCTTATGCAGAAAGCGCTGGACAAAAAGATACGCGTGCTTATCCCGCTTGATCACGTTATCGCCGACAAAATTGATTTCGAGAACAAGAAAGTTCCTGAAGGCGCGGTTGTTAAAGAAACCGAAGGCGCTGATATCCCCAAAGGATTCATTGCCGTGGACATCGGGCCGATGACCATACAGCGTTTCGCTCCCGTCGTCAAGGAATCCAAGACGATAGTCTGGAACGGGCCCCTGGGCGTTTTTGAAATAGAACAGTTTTCCAAAGGAACCGTTGAAATAGCTAAACTTGTCGCCCAGGCAACTGAGGCGGGAGCGGTATCGGTAGTCGGCGGCGGCGATTCGATTTCAGCCGTCAAGAAAGCCGGCGTTGACAAAAAGATTTCGCACATATCCACGGGCGGCGGCGCATCGCTTGAATTCCTCGAAGGAAAAGGCCTGCCGGGAATAGACGCCCTGCCGGACAAATGACCCTTTCTTAAGGGTCATCCCCCGAGGACCGTAATCGGGGATCCATTTTTAATGAGAATATGGATTCCCGTTTTCACGGGAATGACAACATATAAGGACAACCATGATAACACAGGAATTCCTATCAAAACTTACAACGAAAACCGATTCTAAAATTGTATTCTTGATTTTTGACGGGCTCGGCGGGTCGCCGGACGCTTCAGGAAAGACTGAACTGGAGACAGCCGGCCATCCAAACCTTGACAAACTCGCGGAAACGGGTATCTGCGGCCTGTCTGACCCGATCGCTCCCGGCATCACACCTGGTTCAGGGCCGGCTCACCTGGCGCTTTTCGGTTATGACCCGCTCAGATATGAAATAGGCAGGGGCCTCCTGGACAGCCTTGGGATTGACTTCAAATTTACGAAACAGGACCTCGCCGCAAGAGGCAATTTCGCCACAGTTGACGCCGGCGGCGTCATAACGGACCGCAGGGCCGGCAGGCTTTCAACCGACAAAAACGTTAGCATCTGCAGGGAAATCCTCAATGATATAACGTTAGACGGCGTAAATACTTTCGTTCTTCCCGTCAAGGAACACAGATTTTCGGTGATTTTTCGAGGCGATGATTTAATAGATGCTTTAACTGACTCGGATCCTCAAAAAGAAGGTTTGAAGTCACTCAAAGTTGAAATAGATCGTTCAAAAGGTCCGACAGGTAATGTAGAATTTACACCAAGAATAGTGAATAAATTCATTGAAGAGGCCAATAAACGTTTAAAAAACGAGCATCCCGCGAACGCCGTGCTCCTGCGCGGTTTCGCCAAGATGATACACATACCGAATTTTGACGAAGCGTATAAACTTCGCGCCGCGGCGATAGCGCTATATCCAATGTACCGCGGCCTGGCGAGCCTGGTCGGGATGGACGTACTCAAGACCGGAGACACGATGGAAAGCGAGTTCAAGACACTTCAGGAAAACTATTCCAAATACGATTATTTCTTCATGCATATCAAGGCGACGGATTCCAGGGGCGAGGACGGAGATTTCGCGAGCAAAGTCAAGGTCATTGAAGAAGTAGATAAGCTGATACCTATGCTGACCTCGCTTAAGCCGGACGTTATTGTGGTAACGGGTGACCACTCCACGCCCGCGGTCATTAAAGGGCATTCATGGCACCCGGTGCCCTTGCTTATATCCGCGAAAAACTGCCGGACAGACGGCGCGAAAAGATTCTCTGAGAAGGAATGCGTTACAGGCGGCCTGGGCAGGATATCCGCCCAAAGCATAATGGCGCTGGCTCTGGCAAACGCGGGGAAACTGATAAAATACGGCGCTTAGTTGAAAAAATATTCGGATTATAGTACAATACTAAAACTATGTATACAATAATATTAACCATTCACGTAATTGCATGTGTCGCGCTTATCCTTATCGTACTGCTTCAAAGCGGAAAATCCGGCGGCATGGGCGGCATTTTCGGCGGCGGCGGCTCCGACCAGGTTCTCAGCGCCCCTTCCGGCACGGCTTTTGTCAAAAAAGCGACCGCTATCACGGCTATTGTTTTCGTAAGTACTTCGCTGCTGCTGACCGTCCTGACTTCCAGGCAGGGGCTTAACTCGGTAACTAACCAGATGCCTGTTATGCCTGCCGCGCCAACTGCTCCTCAGAATCCGGGACAATAATGGCAGCAATTGGCAATTGGTAATTAGCTATTGGTAACTGCTTAACCGAGTATTCCTTGTCTTAATCTAAATACTTTCGTCGTTCATTGGTCACTGCTAATTGTTCATTAATCATTGTATTTCACGCTGGGGTGGCCCCGAATAACGCTTCGCGTATACGGGGTAAACTCCATGAAGCCCCTACGGGGCTTATTCCTTGACTTAATCTAAATACTTTCGTCGTTCATTGGTCACTGCTAATTGTTCATTGATCATTGTATTTCACGCTGGGGTGGCGGAATTGGCATACGCGCACGTTTGAGGGGCGTGTCCTTAACGGGATGCGGGTTCAAGTCCCGCCCCCAGCATTCTTTCAATTATCAATTAACAATTAGCAATTGACAATATAAGACTTTTGAAATATTCAGGTATTTAATTGATAATTGATAATTGTTCATTGTATTGCGGGCGTAGTTCAGTGGTAGAACGTCTCGTTGCCAACGAGAAGGTCGTGGGTTCAAGTCCCATCGCCCGCTTTTGAACCTCTTCAAGGTTCAAAAGCGATTGGCCCTGAACCGGAACGAAGTGACTGGTTCATGGGCGCTCCACCTTAAGAGCCGTTGACTTTATAAGCTAACAGAATATATGCTAGCTTTTAGTATTTATTGGGGACTTGAAGCCGACTCGAGCGCCGCCGAAGAGGCGGAATAAAGCGAGGGCGGCCGGCGACGGCGGAGTCCCGCCAGGGACGGGGGAGGAGAAGTCCCATCGCCCGCTGTTAATTTTCGCGAAGCGAAAATTAACGAAGCCCCGATCCCATCGGGTCGGGGCGGTCAACTCTCAAATCTCCACTTTCAAAGCACCTTTAAAGGGTGTTTTTTTATTTTTATCTTTCCTGTTCCCTGCTTACTGCTCCCTGTTTACTGTCATAATAGGTGCTTTTTTATTTTGATTTTTGACCGCAAAATTAGTATACTATCACAAGCCGCACATTTACGCAGAGGGAGAAAAAAATGCAGAAAAAGACGGACATTTTTAACTTAAATGACGAGAAATATTTAACCAAAAACGCGCGGTCGTACGCGGTAACACCCTCACTTCCGGAAAAACTCAAACCGCTGCTGGAAATCGCGAATAATCTCTGGTGGGTCTGGAACAGCGAGGCTTTTGAGCTTTTCCGCAGGATGGACCGCGACCTTTGGGAAGAGGTTTACCATAACCCGATCAGGCTTCTCGGGGCTATCAGCCAGATTCGCCTGCAGGAATTGTCAAGCGACAACAGTTTTGTCTCTCATATTGAACGCATACACGAAGACCTCACCCATTATCTAAAGCTGAAAACGTGGTTCGCCAAAACTTTCCAGGACCAGCAGAACTGCAAAATCGCCTATTTTTCCACCGAGTTCGGCCTTAATGAATCTGTGCCTGTTTACTCGGGCGGCCTGGGCATACTCTCCGGCGACCACATGAAATCGGCCAGCGACATGGGGCTCCCTCTGGTCGGCATCGGACTTCTCTACCGCCATGGATATTTCAAGCAGTATCTGAATATTGACGGGTGGCAGCAGGAAGAATACATTGAGAACCATTTCATGCGGATGTCCATCCAGAGAGTAAGAGACTCTAACGGCAATCACATCAGGATTCCGATTGAACTGCCCGCGAGAACCATCAAGGCGCAGATATGGAAGATCGACGTGGGCAGGATACCGCTTTATTTAATGGATACGGATATTGACGAAAACAGCGCCGAAGACCGCGAAATTACCAGCCAGCTCTACGGCGGCGACCGCGAAATGCGCATAAAGCAGGAAATCGTCCTTGGAATCGGCGGCATAAGGGTTCTTAAAACACTGGGCATAGAGCCCTCGGTAATCCACCTTAACGAAGGACACTCCGCGTTTCTCATAATAGAGAAAATCAGGCAATACATGGAAGAAAGCAAGCTTTCTTTCGGCGAGGCCTGCGAGATGGTGCGCGCGTCAAGCGTGTTCACTACCCATACCCCCGTTCCGGCGGGAAACGAGGTCTTCACCCCTGAACTCATAGACAAGTATTTTGAGCCCTATTACAAAAAGCTCGGGCTCAAAAAAGAGGAGTTCCTGGCGCTCGGAAGGCAGAATCCGGCAGATCCGAAGGAACAATTCTGCATGACCGTGCTCGCGCTCAAGATTGCCGACTCTTCAAACGGCGTCAGTAAATTGCACGGGACTATATCAAGGAGCATGTGGCAGGGAATCTGGCCGAACGTTCCGCGCGCCGAGATACCGATCACATCCATCACTAACGGGATACACACAAACACATGGATATCCTACGAATTGGCCGGCCTTTTCGACCGCTACATCGGCCCAATATGGAAAGACGAGCCCGCTGACCAGACGATCTGGCAGAGGATTTCGCATATACCGGACGCGGAATTGTGGCGCAGCCACGAGCGCAGGAGGGAACGGCTTGTTTCGTTCGCCCGCGGACGGCTTAAAGAGCAGCTCATCAGAAGGGGGGCTTCTCCCAACGAGATCACCTCGGCCGACCAGGTGCTCGACCCCGAAGCGCTTACTATCGGATTAGCCAGGCGTTTCGCGTCGTATAAGCGCGGAACTCTGCTTTTCAGGGACCTTGAAAGACTGAAGAATATCCTAAACAACAAAAACCGTCCGGTCCAGTTGATAATCGCCGGAAAAGCTCACCCGCACGATAATGCGGGCAAGGAACTGATAAAGAACATCATTCATACGATACGTCATCCGGAACTCAGGGATAAGGTCGTATTCATCGAAGATTACGACATGAATGTAGCGCACTACATAGTCCAGGGCGCCGATATATGGCTCAACACCCCCAGGCGCCCGCTTGAAGCGTCAGGGACCAGCGGAATGAAGGCCGCCGTCAACGGCGTTCTTAACCTGAGCGTGCTGGACGGATGGTGGTGCGAAGGTTTCAACGGAAAAAACGGGTGGGCCATAGGTTCGGGAGAAGAATACGCCGATCCGGATTATCAGGACGAGGTTGAAAGCAAGGCCGTATACGATATACTTGAGCAGGATATTATCCCGCTTTTCTACAACCGCGGAAACGACGGACTTCCCAGGGATTGGATCCAAAAGATGAAAACCTCGATGCAGACTAACTGCCCGGCGTTCAACAGCAACAGGATGATAGAGGAATACACGCGGAATTTCTACCTTAAAGCCGACGCGCAGCACTGGAAACTCATAAACAATAATTTTGAAACAGCGAAGCGCATGGCGGATTGGCGGAAATCCCTTGCGGCAAACTGGCCGCAGATAAAAATACTTAAAGTTCAAGACGAGCTCGGCAGCGAACTCGACCTCGGAAACTCGTTTAACGTGCGCGCATCCATAAAGCTCGGGGCCATACGCCCTGAAGACATCAGCGTTCAGGTATACTGGGGCTACCTTGATTCAAAAAACAGAATGAATACTTCTGTTGTCAGCCAAATGCGGATGACCGGGAACGACGACGGGACATTCTACTTTGAAGGCACCGTAAAGGCCGACAGGGTCGGCCACTGCGGATACGTCGTACGCGTTCTTCCGCAGATGGACGGCCAGCCGCTGCTGATACCCGGACTGATAACCTGGCTGTGATGGAAACAGGCAAATTCAAACTGCTGATCTTTGACCTCGATGGCACTCTGATCGATTCGCAGAAGGACCTTGCTGATTCGGTCAATTACGTGCTGTCCTGTTACGGAAAACCTTCCGTTGACACAGTTACACTGCGATCATACATAGGCAACGGGGTAGTATCTTTAATGGAAAGAGCATTGCCTTTTTTTAAAGGCGAACAATTGCACGAAGCCGTGGCCGTGTTCAGGGAACACTACGGACAACATCTGCTCGACACAACAAGACCATACGGGGGGATTGAAGAACTCCTAAAATCTTCGCCAGGCGTCAAAAAAGCCGTGTTAACGAACAAGCCGGAAATATTTTCCAAAAAAATACTTGAAGGATTGAACCTCTCGGACTGTTTCTCGCTCATATGGGGCGGCGATACCGGCAGGTCAAAAAAACCTTCTCCCGAACCGGTTTTAGAAATAATAAAATCTCTCGGCGCTGATCTTCCGGAAACCATACTTATCGGCGACGGAATAAACGACATCCTGGCCGCGAAGGCCGCAAAAATACTCTCGGGCGCGGTCGGATACGGCTATACGGACGCAAAAGAACTCGCATTGCTCAAACCGGATTACTTTTTCAGGATACCGGCCGACTTAATGCTGTTAATTGAAAACAAATAATTATACCTGCCCGCTGCGGGCGCGGAGGAAAAAATGTTCTGGCTCAAACTTCTCAAAAGAATCATCACAATCCTTCAGTCGGAGATATCCCCGAGCCAGGTCGCCTGGGGATTCGCCCTCGGTTCCATCATGGGACTCACGCCGTTTTCGGCCCTGCACAATTACTTCGTATTCGTCCTTATTCTGATGCTCAACGTAAACATGAGCTCCGCCACTCTCGCAGTGATTGTATTCAGTTTCATCGGGATGCTAATGGATCCTCTCGCCCACAAGATCGGCTATTACCTGCTTGTCACGAACCAGTCGCTGAATTCAACGTGGGTCTCTCTATATAACATGCCCGTAGTGCCGTTCACTAGATTCAATAATACCGTCGTTTTGGGCAGTCTCGTTATCTCTTTGATACTCTTCCTGCCGGTTTATTTCGCGGCGAAGAAATTCATAGTATATTACAGGGCGCACTTCAAAGATAAAGTCGCGAAATGGAAGATAATGAAACTATTCAAAGTCTCGAACATAGCCGGCACTTCATACCAAAAATTCAACTAATTTCCGGAGGAAACAATGCGCTGGAAGTATTTCGTCCCTACTGTAGTCATTACTGCGGTTATAATTATCTTTAACGTTGTTTTTCTGGATTCTTTCATAAAGCACGGCCTTATCTCGGCCGGGGAAGCCATCTTCAAGGCGAAAGTTGAAGTGGGGAGCCTAAAAACAAAATTCAGCAACCTTTCCATAACCATCAAGGGCCTCGCGGTCGGCAGCAGCGGCGACGAGTGGAAAAACCTCATAGAGATAGACAGGATAGCTTTCGCGCTGAAACCCGTTCCTCTCCTTTCCAAGAAATTCATCATTGAAGAACTGGCCGTGGAAGGCGTGAAATGGGGGACAAAACGCGCGGCATCCGGAGCGCTTCCGCCGAAAAAACTTAAAAAGATTATCGAGAAGGAAAAGAAACAGGATGAAAACAGCCTGACCGCCAAACTTTTCAAATCAATCCAGGACAAAACCAAGAACGAGATAAAGAACCTTCCCGCCGCTGATTCCTTCAAGGACATGTCTTCGCAGATTAAAAACATCAAGTTTGACACTGCGATAAACGTCAATGACCTTGAGTCCGTAAAAGAGATGGAGGCGATGAAGACGGAACTTGCGGGCAAGGCCGCGCAGTACGATTCGCGCATTAAAGAACTCAATATAGACAACAAGATTTCAATGGTCAACGCAGCCGTTGAAGAGGCAAAATCCATCAAGATAGGAAGCCTGCAGGACGTCGAGCCCGCAAAGAAGAAGATAGAAGCGTTGAACCAGTCAAAAACCGGCCTGGACAAATCCATAAACGAGATAAACGCGCTTAAGGCCCAGATGGACGCAGATATCGGAAGCGAACAAGACATGCTCGCCAGGATTAACGCGCTGAAAGACAAGGATTACCAGATGCTCGCATCAAAGTTCAATATCCCTTCGTTCTCCTTCGGCAACATCTCGCAGTCGCTTTTCGGCCCGGAATGGATCGGAAGGGTCAATCAGGCCGTCTATTACCTGCACGTGGCCAGAAAATACATGCCCAGCGGCGGCAAGCAAAAAAAGAAAGTTATTAAACCATCAAGGATGAAAGGCATGGATGTAAGCTTCCCTAAAGAGGACAACCCGCCTGATTTTCTCATACAAAAGATATCACTGACCGGCACTACCGGAGGAGCGGGAAAAGAGGGCGAACCGCTGGATTTCAAGGGAACTGTTGCCGATATAACCTCGGACCCGGCTTTGCTCGGAAGGCCGACCGTCGCTCTGATAGACGGAAAACAGGGCGCAAAGGACATGAAGATAAAAGGAATGCTGGACCACACCGGCGAGATAGCCGAAGACACGCTGACTATATCATACTCGGGCATGGACCCAAAATCTTTCGGACTGCCCTCGTCAGAGTACTTTCCGGCGTTCGACAAGGGCCGCGGAAAAATGACGGGCAACCTGACGCTCAAAGGCGACGAGATGGACTGCTACATAATCACCTCGCTTGAAGGGCTCAAGTATACTATCCCGGAGGAAAAGAAAAACGACGAAACCGCGAAGATGATTGCGGGCATGTGGGACGGTATTACTTCATTTGACGTTAAAATGGCCGTCACCGGCGCGCCGGGAAACCTGAAAATATCAATTTCTTCAACTCTTGACAGCATACTCTCGGAAAGATTCAAGAAGATTGCCGGCGACAAGGTTGCCGAGTTCCAGAACAAGGCCAAAGCCGAGATTGACAAGCTCACGAACGACAAGAAAAACGAGGTGATGGGACAATATACCGCGCAGAAAGATGCCGCCCAGAAGCAACTCGGCGACAAGCAGAAAGAACTGCAGACACAACTTGATGCCCTGAAGTCCCAGCTTTCCTCAAAGCAGGACGCGGCCAAGAACCAGGGCGACGCCGAGAAAAAGAAGGCGCAGGAAGCCCTTGACGCCGAAAAGAAGAAGGCGGAAGACGCCGCTGCCGCTGAGAAGAAAAAAGCTGAAGAGGCCGCCGCCGCGGAAAAGAAGAAAAAGGAAGAGGAACTCAAAAAACAGGCAGAGGACAAATTAAAGGATATGTTTAAATAAGGGGTTTTTATGAAAAAGAATTTATTCTATGTTTTGCTTCTTACGTCTGTTCTTTCGTTTCAGGTCGTTTTCTTGAATGCCGTGGAAATGGCGGGTGAGGTCAACAACGCCAAGGGTACAGTTGAAATACTCAAGACCGGGGATACCGAGTGGGAAAAGATCCTCGAGGGAATCCAGATAGAAGAGAACGACCGCATCCGCACCGGACCCAGATCGTCTTGTGAAATAGAGATGGACGACGGTTCCATGATACACATTGCCGCTAATTCGCAAACCTCGCTCCAAAAACTGCAGTTAAAAGAGGATGAGCATACGTCATCTTTCCAGTTATTCTTCGGAAAGATGATTGCCAGCATCAGTAAGCTCAAAAAGACCAAGATGGAAGTGCACACGCCGACTACTATTTGCGCTGTCAGGGGCACGGAATTCGCGGTTGAGGCTTCTTCTTCGGAAACAAACATCGGCGTTTTCGAGGGTTCGGTCGCGGTGACAAACCCGGAAGTCGCGGAAGCCGAAGAAACCGTTCTCAACCCCGACCAGGAAACTACCGTAGAAAAGGGGATAAATCCCGAAGCTCCGGAGAAACTGAGCGCAGCCATGATAAAGAACAGGGAACGAATGCTGGAGCTGAGAAAACGCGTCAAGGCTCTCAGGGAACGGCTGAGAAGAGTGCCTCTTGAAAAAAGAATAAAGGCAAGACAGACAGTAAAAGCAAGATTTGATAAACTTAGACAACAGAGACAGATACAAAAAGACAGAATACACGAAAAACGGGAAAACATCAGACAGCAGCGCAGAGCGCCGAAGAAATAAGTTAAAACTTCAGCATATCCCAGCTTTTAGTAGACCGGCACTTAAGTGCCGGTCTACTAAGTGACTAAAATCACGTTTGAAATTGTATAAGAAAGGAGTATAATAGTATCGAAGTCACGGCAAGGCTATGGGTGAAATTGGGGAATTCTGCTCCCCATCCCGGCCTTCCCCTGCAAGAGGGGAAGGGGAATGTAAAAATCTTATAAAGGGAGGATATCATGTCAAGTTTTTTGAAGATCGTCGTTTGTCTCATGGCCGCGGTTCTCATCGCGGGTTGCGCTTCTTCGCCGGACAAGGGAACGGTTTCTAAGGGCGGAGAGATCGAGAGAGAATGGATAGAACAGGGGATAACTGACAACTTCATTTTCGCCCGCGGCATAGGCGCTGCCGACCAGGAACTCGACAACAAGACCCAGAAGATGGCGACGTCAAGGAACGCGGCCATAGTCAACGCCCAGTACAACATGCTTTCACTGGTTAAGGGAGTAAAACTTGAGGGCGGCATCACGGTGGAAAAAGCCATGGAAACCGATTCAATGCTCGCGACCAATATTGACGCCACTATCAAGGGCGCGCAGGTAATCCGGTCTGAATGGACCGCCGACGACGGCTGCGTGGTGATTTTAAGACTTTCCAAGAAGTCCCTAAAACAGATGGGACTTAAGATGATAAAAGAATAAATATCAGAGAATAGTGAATAGAGAATAGGGAATCAACGACATCATATTCCTATTCGGTATTCGCTTAAAAAGGAACTTATACTTATGCACAGACATAAATTATCCTATTTTGTTTCGTTTATTGCCGCATCTGCGATTATTCTCAGCGGGTGCGCGTCAGCGCCTAAAAAACCGGTCATTAAGGCCACCGCGCCTAATACGGAAGTAGTCGTCGCCGAAGGCATGGCTCCTATAATTGACGGCGACGTTAACGGCGCCAAGCAAACCGCCCTTCACGACGCCCTTAAGAACGCTCTGGGCCTTGTCATAGGCGTGTATGTTTCGCAGGAAGCGCTCGTGTCAAAAGCCAAGCTCGTAGAGGACAACATAACATCCCAAACCGAGGGCTACATCGAAAAATACGACGTTATCAAGGAATGGCAGGAAGGCGATTTCTACAAAACGAAGGTCAAGGCGCTTGTCCGCAAGGAGGATCTCTCGGCCAAGCTGAAAACCCTCGAGCTTGAGCCGAAGAAACTCGGAAACCCGATCGTGACACTCGTGATAGACGACGTCATTGACGGGGAAACATCCGAGACCTATTACGCTGAAAACGAGCTCAAGAACGCGTTTGTGGAAAAAGGATTCACGGTTTCCGAATCCACAACTACCGACATACTTGTCATAGGCAAGGCTGAGACGAATTTCAATTCCGACCAGAACCTGGGAGGGTTGACATCCTACCGCGCCGCGCTCTCGCTTAAGGTCATCAAGCCCGGTTCGGAAGACGTTATAACTACCGCTAACGCGGTGACCGGAGGGGTGGATTCCACCAAGGATGCCGCCGCCAAGGCCTCTATAGTCGCGGCATCCAAAAAAATCGCGGCAACTCTTCCCGCGACCGTGCTTACTTACCTGAAAGAACGCTCCACGATGATGCTGACCGTGTCCAACGTGGACGATATGAATACGCTTAACAGCTTCATATTGGCCGTCAGGGCGCTGACGGAAGTCCGCGACTGCCGCGTGCGCGACTTTACGGGGTCCATCGCCATGATAGATATGGATATAAAAAGAGGCAATTCCGCCGACATATCAAAACGCCTTGAACAGCTGAGCTCGTTCAAGGTCAAGGTAAACAAGACCGGCGCGTACGCGATAGAAGCTGAGATTGTTGAAAAACCTTAACAATCTCTGATTACACTGATTTTTAATTTATTACACAGATTAAACCCCGTCGGCGTTTCTGTGTAATCTCAATTCCAATAGGAACAACCAAAAGGTCAACTATGAAGAAATGCTTTCTCGCCGTGGCTTGCGCAATATCCATAGTAATCCCTACAGTCTCAGCCGCGGACAAACCGGCGGAAGACAAGCGGCTCAAAGTGGCGATAGTTGATTTCCAGAACCAGACCGGCGACGCGTCTAATGACGCGCTTGCCAAAGGTATATCCGATTCCATGATAAACGAGCTCCAGAAGACCGGCGCGTTCAGGCTGATTGAAAGAAAACGGCTTGAATCAGTGCTTTCCGAGCTTAAGCTGAACATGAGCGGACTTGTTGACTCCAACACAGCAAAGCAGGTGGGCAACCAGCTGGGCGTTGACGCCCTGCTTTTCGGCAACCTGTCATCGGTGAAGTATTCCACCGGCAAAAGCACGATCTTCCTAATGTGGACGGAAACGCAGAAGACGGAAGTAACGATGGACGGACGCCTCGTCAACGTAGAGACGGGAGAGATAATCAAATCGGCCAAGGCGGTGGCCGCAGTCAAGAACAGGAAATGGGTGGCGTTCTGGTTCGCCAGGATCGGCAAGATAATAGACAAAAGCGCGGTAGTTCAGACGGGCATAGAGGAAGGCTGCAAAAAACTGGCGAAAGAGATTAGTAAGTAAATTACAAATTATATATTACAGATTATAGACTTTAAGCTAAATCCCCCTCTTATCCCCTCTTTAATAAAGGGGGAAGAAAAGGGGGATTTTAATTTGTAATTAATAATATTATTTCCACAACGGCAGGCCGGTGACGGAGTCTTTGACTCTCACAAGTTTGCCATTTTTTAATTCTTGGATAACGTATTCAGCGGCGAATACTTTCGTTCCAGGCATCAGGTGGCCTCCGGAGGCCTTTCCGGTGTAATCCGCAAGCACAATGTGCGCATGCACGAATATCTCACCCTCTTTAATGGAAACATTGCCCATGCAGGACGCTATTTCAAGTTTTTTATTTATTTCCACGCAGCCGGTGTATTTTTTTTCGGACTGGCTGTAGTAGCCGAGTTTGGCGTTCTGAACAGCGCCTATCAAATTAAAAAAGCCCGCCTTGATCTTGCGTTTTCTGCAAAATCCGTTCAGGCTTTCCAGCAAATCGTCGCCGTACTCAAAACGTCCTATAAAAGTCCTGCCAAGTTTAGCTTTCTTAAACATAATACCTCTTAAAAAATATATCCCTCTTTCATAAAGAGGGGAAAGGGGAGATTTTTCAAACTGCAAATCCCCCTTGATCCCACTTTACAGAGGGGGATTATTACTCCAGCACCGATACATCCAGCGAAGGCGTTGGTATTTTCCTGAATTTAATGCCCGCTTCCTTAAAAAGCTTCTTAAAGGACTGGTCGGCGTAGTCCGTACAGGTTATGAACTGCTTTATTCCGGCGTTTACCAGCATCTTCGCGCATAGAATGCAGGGGGAATGCGTGCAGTAAATCGTCGAGCCCTTAATTGTGATGCCGTGCAGGCCGGCCTGAATTATGGCGTTCTGCTCCGCATGGATGGCCCTGCAAATCTCGTGTCTCGTGCCCGAAGGAATTTTCATCTTATTGCGCAGGCATCCGAGCTCAAAGCAATCCTTGACTCCCGCGGCCGCGCCGTTGTATCCGGTGGTCAGCAGGCGTTTATCCCTGATAATGACGGCCCCTACGTGGTGCCTGAGACACGTGGACCTTTCGGCCACGAGAAAGGCCGTTTTCATGAAATATTCATCCCAATCCGGGCGTTTCGCTGCAGCATTCTTTATATTCATAATGCATCATTAAATCAAAATACGCTATTCTTGTCAAACAACTCATATTTTTCTATAATGAAGCATCCTCCGGAATACCGGAAAAATTCTAAGATACTCCTCTTAACCATAAAAGGAACTGCAGATGTCTAAGCTCTGGCATTACGACGAACTTGGCCAATTCGTAGTCTCCAACCCGGGAAAACTACCCCAACCCGTTATTCACATGCTCGCGAACGGCCCGCAGTATTTCTCCATCTGCGACAACTGGCTCAGGGGCTACTCGGGATTTGATTATACGCGGATGTTCGGCGAATTTGACGGGCCTAATTTCCCGAAAGGGCAGGGCAGGTTCCTCTGGGTGCGCACCGAAAAAGGCGAGCCGTGGCTTGTCAACGATTTCCTTTGCGGAACCCATCAAAACAAACTTTCCTTTAAAATGGGATTAGGCCACGTAACTTTTTCAGCGGCTTCAAGGAAACTCGGCGTTGAAGTATCCGCTACTATATTCGTGCCGCTCGGCGACCCGGCGGAATTGTGGCTTGTCGAAATAAAAAACCTTACGAACAGAAAGAAAACGCTGGATTTCATCCCGACAGTTCCCATATTCGGCGGGAACAGGGCCTATACCGAATACCACCGTGACGTGGTAAGGCTCTATAACAAGAGCAGAATCACCGACCATATAGAAATACTCCCGGGCCTTGAATGGGTGGAAGGTAAAACAGAACCAAGCGACATCTGCTATTTCATGTCCGCGGAAACAGAAAAGGGGAGGAAGGGCTCCAGGTTCTATTCGGACCGCGAGAGCTTCCTCGGCCCGCGGTATTCGTGGCTAAAACCCGAGGCGATACTGACGAATAAGCCTCCCAGATGCCAGTGTCTTGGCAAAGAAGCCGCGGGCGCCGTAGAGTTTAGGAAAATCACGCTTAAACCCAAGAGCTCCGCCAAATTCGTCGTGATAAACGGCATATCGCACGGCAGCGCCGAAGCTGAAATACTCATAGGAAAATACAGTTACGCGGACTCCCTTGAGGCGCTTGCCAAAGTCAACGCGTTCTGGGAGGAGCGCACCGGCAGGATAAGCATAAAAACGGGCAGCGAGAACCTTAACACGCTTTGGAACAAATGGTGGTGCTGCCAGCTCTCCATGCGATACTGGTTCGGAAACACGGGGCATCCCCAGTTCGACTACGGCTCAGACTTCGCGGGCTGGCGCGATTTCTGGCAGGATATGATGGCTGCGACGGTCATTGACCCGCAGGGCCTCGAAGAAAGGACAATGCATACCCTCGAAGGGGTACGGCTTGACGGTACGAACGCCACCAGGTTTTTCGCGCGCACGAAACAGTTCGGAAGCGACGAGATAAACGGCCTCTGGTGCGACCACCCCTACTGGACAACGCAAACAGTTCTCCTGCTCGCGAATTTTCTCGGAGACATCAAGTTCCTCCTGCGCGACGGCATCGCCTACTTCAAGGACTGCTACCGCAGCCGCGGCGAGGAAAAAGACATCCAGTGGCGGCACGGCCTGATTGAAAAACAAAAAACAAAAGACGGCAGTATATACACCGGAACGGTCCTTGAGCATCTGCTGACGCAGATATTCACGATGTTCTACGACGTGGGAGCCAACAACCTGCTGAGACAGAAGCGCGCCGACTGGAACGACGCGGTCGACCAGGTAAACGGCGAGAATGTCACCTTCTCCATGGGGCTAGCGCACGATTGCGACGACCTTGCAAACGCCCTTGACGAACTCCACAAAAGGACGGGCACAACCCGCGTAGAGATATTCGAAGAACTTTCCACTCTCATGGAAGACCGCATGGAACAATTGATGGACAACCCGCCGGCGACACTGAAACAGCAGAAACTCGCCGAATTCCTGAATAAGGTCAACTCTGAGATTTCGGGTAAGAAAGTCGTGGTTGAACTCGCAAAGGTCATATCCGACCTGAGAGCCAAATCGCAGCTGATGACAAAAACTGTCAACAATCTCGCCTGGAACGGCGAGTATTATTCCGGCTACCTGTACGAAGACGGAAAACCGATTGACACTATATTCAGGCACGGTTCTACGGGAAAAAACAATCCTTCGCCCGAAGATTTTATGATGATGCTGATGCCGCAGACGTGGTCTCTTATCTCCGGAGCCGCGGACAAGCTCGGCGCTTCGGACAAGGTTATAGAAAGCGTCCAGAAACTGCTTTTTGACAAGAAAACGGGCGGACTCAAACTCAATTACCCGGCCTACTGGAAGTTTGACAAGAGCATAGGCAGGATTACGGGCTTCGCCGCCGGGACCAAAGAAAACAACGCCATTTTCTGCCACGCGAACCTTTTCATGGCATGGGCGCTGCTTAAGCGCCGCCGCGCTGACGAGGCATATAAGATTTTCAGCGGCATCAATCCGCTCAGCCACCCGCAGGAGAGACTGCGCACGGGCCCGTGGATACCGGAATACTACATTTCTTCTGACAACCCCAACTGGCCGGGGCGCGGTGAATACCCGCTTCTCACGGCTTCGGCTGGATGGACAAGGTTCCTGATGCAGAATTTCTTTTTCGGCGTGCGCGGCGGCCTTGACGGCCTTATTATAGACCCGTGCCTGCCGGCGGCTCCCGAGTTCAGGAACCCGAAATTCAACATAAAATTCCGCGGCGCTGAATACGACATAGAGTTCAGGAACGAAAAACTTGCGAAGAACTCAACACCCGTATCCATTACAGTAGACGGCGGAGCCATCGAAGGGAACACAATCAAACCATTCAACGACGGAAAAATACACAAGGTCATTGTTCAATTAGGAAAAGGATAACCGGTAAATACCCCTCTTTTTCAAAGAGGGGATAGGGGAGATTTTTATATTAAATCCCCCTGCACCCCCTTTACAAAGGGGGAACAGAAAGCTAAATAAAACACTTACAGAAAGGAATTTTACATGGGCACCAAGATTGAATTCGGCACGGACGGCTGGCGCGCGATAATCGCCGAAGATTTCACGTTCGCAAACGTTAAAAGAGTGGCTGCGGCCGCGGCAAATTACCTTACGACAAAGGTGAAGAAGAACCCGGTTGTGACTGTCGGGTACGACACGCGTTTCCACTCCAGGCAATTCGCTGAAACCGTCGCGGAGGTGCTCGCCAAGCAGGGCTGCAGCGTGATTATAAACGACACCTTCATGTCCACGCCGGCCCTTTCGTACTCGGTGAAACTAAAAAAGGCCGACGGCGGAGTCATGATATCGGCGAGCCACAACCCTCCGGAATTCAACGGCTTCAAATTCAAAACATCAGACGCCTGCTCGGCGCCTGAAACCGTTACGAAGCAATTTGAGGAATACGCGAATTCCGACAGGACCGATCTCCCGGTTCCCGGAGGAAGCATAACGAAAGAAAAAATGACCCCGCATTACCTGAAATACCTGAAGTCCTATATAGACTTCAAGGCAATCAAGAACAAAACCACGAAAGTTGTGATAGACCCTATGCACGGCGCGGGATGCGGCTACATCGCCGAAATACTCAAAGGAACGAAGATAAGGCAGACAACGATACATCCGAATCCTGACCCTCTGTTCGGAGGTCTTCATCCGGAACCCATTGAACAATACCTATCGGATCTTAAAGTTTCGGTCAGGCAGAACAGCGCCGCAATAGGCCTTGCTTCAGACGGCGACGCCGACCGCATCGGCGTAGTGGATGATAAGGGAAGATATCTCCCGCCTCATCATGTCTTCCCGCTTCTGCTCTACTACCTGTGCCATTACAAGAAAATGAAAGGCAAGGTCGTACAGACGATATCACTCGGGTACCTTAGCGAACGCATTGCCAAGGACTATAACCTCCCGTGGGAAGAAACCCCGGTCGGTTTCAAATATATCGCGGACAGAATAATGAAGGAAGACGTTCTCATAGGAGGGGAAGAAAGCGGCGGTTACGGTTTCGGCAATTACCTTCCCGAGAGAGACGGCATACTGAATTCGCTTATGTTCATAGAAATGACAGCCAAAACAGGCAAACCCGTTTCCGCGATTCTTGACGAGATACAGAAAAGATACGGAAAATCAGTATTTTTTAGGACTGATTTCGTCAACCCCGGCATTCCCAAAGCCGAACTCGTGTCAAAACTGAAATCAACGGCGCCTTCTTCAATAAACGGTTTGAAAGTCAAGGAGATAAAGGATTACGACGGCATAGAATTCGTGCTGGAAGACGATTCCTGGCTCCTTTTAAGGCCTTCGGGAACCGAGCCCAAGATAAGGGTGTACTCCGAGACCGAAAGCGCTGCCAAGACCAAGGCCTTGTTGACCTGGGGAGATAAAGCGGTTAAATCGCTTCTCTGACATATCTCATCCCTCCTTGCGGGGGAGGTCAGGGTGGGGGGTCGCTCCGGAATCAATCATTCATCCGCAGTGACTAGTGACTGGTATCTAGTATCTCGCCAACAACTACCTAGTTGACCAGTGCAAATAATCAACGTCCTTGACACTCTGAGAGCAAAGAGGTATTATTCAAATTAATCTCCTGCGAAGTTGTTACCCCTCCTTTGCAAGGAGGGGAAGGGGAGATTTAAAGTAGTTGTTTGTAACCGGGCAGTCCAAATATACGCCCAAATACGCATGAGGAGGCTGTTTAATGAGCAGAATGTTAAAGTTATTAGCAGTATTGGCTTTCTTTGGAATAGGGGGATGCGCGCCCGCGATTACGAGACAATATGTGGCATTTCCTGATGAGTCAAAAGAAGTTGAAAACATGGGGAAAGCGAGGATCTACGTAGTCAGGTCAGACTCCCTGGGGGGACTCTACTCCATGAGTGTGCGAAACGATGGTATTCTAATTGGCAAGACAGGTCCAAAAGGGTACTTGTCTTGGGAACGGGAACCAGGCAAGACAACGATTACGGGTCAGGCGGAAAACACGAGTGCATTAGAACTTGATGTTCAGAAAGGAATGGCGTATTATGTTTGGCAGGAAGTAAAAATGGGAATGATTAAAGCGCGAAATAAACTGCAGGAAGTAACAAAAGAGAGAGGTAAAGAGTTGCTCAAGATGTGTAACCCTCCACAAGACGAAAGGTAATCAGTAAATAGAAAATAATGCAATGAGTGACTGGCTTAAAATCTATCGTTAAGCCCTCCACCTTATTTTCCCTTTCTCGACGGTAAATTGATACTTTTAAGAATGTTCAATTTCGGTGTATTTCGGTCTGTTTAGGCCTGTTTTTGGGGGCTACCAGACAAACTTTAGACAAACTCCCAAGCCATCCCTATAAAAATTCTGTTGCTCCTTAACCTCTTCTATATTTTGTATTTTGTCTCAAAAAAGTGATGATGTGCCCCGTTTGAAAATTGTGCTAGTGATATTATTCAGAAACATTGCGACATAATCTATCCCGTAAGGGGAGCAAAACCTGAACTTGAACCACATGGATCCCCGATAACAGTCCTCGGGGATGACAAAATAAGGGGAAAAATATGCAAGCAACTGTCGGCAGTGTTCGTGAGAAGTGGTCGGAATTTTTGTTCTGGTTGTCGGTGTTTTTCGGGGTTGTGCATTTTACGGGGATAGCGGGCGGGTTGATGGGGTTTGCCGTTCAGACGTCCTTCCTTATCGGCAATATATATCTCGGC
>JBDRNC010000038.1:0-109049 GCA_043811535.1 Elusimicrobiota bacterium | reverse complement strand
CTCCTTCCCGGGGTCAAAGCCCCACATTAAAATTCAACCTACAGCCTATCTACTCCAGAAAATATTTCCGCCCTTGCTTGCAGTTTATATTTTCTGAAGTATTACCGCAAAACTGTTTGATTTTTATTATATCATCTCCTTTATTCAATTCTTGACAGATTATAACAAAGAGATATAACTAAATCAAATATAATACTATATGGTCAAATGGCTGAATGGCTAAATGGCTTAATGGCTAAAACCTGTCAGCAATTTAGCCATTTAGCAATGCAGCCTTGCCTTACTCAATATCCCAACTTCCTTATCTTCTTTTCCGAAAATCCGAAATAATGCGCTATCTCGTGGACCACGGTCTTTACGATTTGCGTTTCCATTTCGGCCCTGCCTGAAAATGCCTCTTCAAAACTCTCTTTATACAGTTCTATCCGCGTGGGCTCGTGGTGAACGTTTACGAACATGCCCATAGGCACCCCTATAAAAACCCCGAAAACTATACTGCCCCTGTTTTCGCGCCGAAGCGGCGCCGGGACTGCTTCGCGCGGAATAAGGGCTATCTGGTTCTTTTCAAGCGCTTGCCTGAATTCATCAGGAAGGCTCTTGACCGCTGATTCTATGATGTTTTCGAACTCTTGTATTTTCATTCATCAACCCGTGGTCCAAAATTGGCTTCAAATAACGTTGACAGATGACGGTTGACTGTTGACGGTCTATGTATATGCTTTAATTCGTTTTTTTGCTGTCATCTGTCAACCGTCAACTGTGAACTGTCATTACAGCGACCTGTACAGGTTGGATATCGCATCCTCAATATCCGGTTCAACGACGCTGAGCTCGACTACGTCCATGTTTTTTGCGACTTCTGATATAAGTTTGGAGACCGGTAGTTTCGTCCTGTCGAATTTAAGGTGAAGCTTGCCGTTCTCGTATTTCACTGTTTCGCAGTTTTTGCACTGGAACCCGCCCTTGTAGGTCGGAGATTCAATTATCAGCATGTGGTTAGGCGCAAGGCGCTTTACTATGGAATCAAGGCCGCCGTCTTCTATTATCTGTCCCTTGTTTATGACCATGAGCCGCGAGCACAGCTGTTCCACGTCGTTAAGGTCGTGCGTGGTGAGTATGACCGTGGTCTTTCTCATCCTGTTTATGTCAAGTATGAACTTGCGGATGTTGTGTTTCGCCACCAGATCAAGGCCTATGGTCGGTTCGTCCAGAAAGAGTATCTTGGGCGAATAGAGAGTCGCGGCGGTAAGGTCGCCTTTCATCCTCTGTCCCAGCGACAGCTGCCTGACCGGGACGTCTATTATCTCGTTGATGCCAAGCATCTCGTTCATGAGGCCCAGGTTCTCTTTATAGGTCTTATCGTCTATCCTGTAAATGCGGCGGACAAGTTCAAAGGTCTCGCCGAGGCGTATGTCCCAGTATAACTGGGTTTTCTGGCCGAAAACCACGCCGATGTTCTTTACTACCTTTTTCCTGTCGGCCTGCGGGCTTATGCCGTTTATGAGTATGCTTCCGGATGTCGGGTGCATTATGCCGGACAGGATTTTAATTGTTGTGCTTTTACCCGCGCCGTTGGGGCCGATGTAGCCGACTATCTCGCCTTGGTCAATAGTGAAACTCACGTCCTTGACGGCGTCAACAATGGTCTTGTCCGGAAAAAAGAGGCCCTTTACAGCGCCCGCAAACCCCTTCTCTTTTTTTGTGATAGTGAATTTTTTACTAATCTTATCAGCGATGATGATAGGCATGGTTTCCTTTTATTCCCCCTCCTTATTAGGGAGGGGTTAGGGGTGCTTCGAATTTTCATGGATCCCCGATTAAGACATTCGGGGATGACTCCGCCAAGGCGGAGTCAGTTTCCTACACTTTCGTATCTTTTCATCCCCATGTTGAATATCCCGTATCCGAGCAGGAACAGGAACATCCCGATGAACAGCGTCAGCAGCACGTAAGAAAAGAAGGGATGTCCCTTCCCCATCAGTTCAAGCGACGGGTAAAAGCTGATGAACCCTATCGGCAGAGCGTATGTAAGCACAACCTGAAACAAATACGGATACATGTTCAACGGGTACATCGAACCGTATTCTATTGTTTGCATGGTCAGCATGGAAAGCCCGAACCTGCCCGTCCACCAGAACTGCGATGAGTTGGTTATCAAAAACAGCGAAGTCCTTATCAATGTTGCGCCCAGCACAACTACGATTATCTTAAGAATGCTTATTGCCGTGAAATGAAAATGCATCAGACTGCAGGCGTATATAAAAACAACGATGCCCGGCAGGAGGTCCGCTATGCCGATGAAGTTAACGGTGCCTACCATGAACAGATAAAAAGCGTCCATCGGCCTCATGAGTATCTGGTCGAACTGGCCTCTTACTATGAACCTGCCTATCATCCATGTCTGGACAAAGAATATCACCACGAGCCCGTGCGACATCAAACTCAGGCTGAACAGGAAAAGCAGTTCGGGGAATGCCCACCCCGCGATGCCGTTGAACCTGAACGAGAGCACTTTTAAGAAGTAATACCATCCGAACCACTGCAGGAAATTGAAAACAAACCATGACACGAGGAAAACAGGGTACTCCATTTGCCTCTGCACGGCAAGCTTGGCGTAGTAGTACCACACCGACAGATAATACCTGCTTGAATCAACCGCCCTGGACAAGAACATGTTTCTGCGCCTTTTTCCAGATATAATACGCCGATACCGACATCACCGCGAGCCATATCGATTGCACCGCCAGCCCGTTGATTATCTCCGCGTTCGACAGTTTGCCGATGCAGATGCTCAACGGGAACTGCGCGATGTACTGGAACGGAAGATATCTGGATATATTCTGCACCCAATCAGGGAAGAACCACAGCGGGATATAACTGCCCGCGAGTATCCGTATCACCTGCCCCTGCACCAGACCGAGGTTGCCGAGTTCCATGAACCAGAAAGCCAGCAGGCCTATGACGGCGTACATCGCCCACAATATCGCGAAACTCAACGCGACAGCCGGAAATAAAAGAAGCAGAGAAATCGCGCTGAATTGCGGCGCGGCTTTGACGAATAACACGGACACAAGCGCCAGCGGGACCGCGTTAAGGCAGAATATGCTGGCATTGGTGCCTATATCGTCGCCCATCCAGTTTAGAAGCGGATTGACGGGTTTGAGGAAATCTATTGCTATCTCTCCCGTCACGACCTTGTGGACTATTATTTCCTGGACTGTCGTGTGCATGAGCAGTCCCATGAGCGTGGAAAAGACGGCGTAGGTCACCATCTGGCTTTCGTTAACACCCGCGACGACGCCTTTTCCCGAATAAACGCAGCGCCACAGGAATACCTGCGCCATCAGCATGATGACGTTTGACAGGAATACCACGATAACGTCGAACCTGTACGCCAGCTGTGATACGAACCTTATCTTAGCGATGTAATAATAGGATTTCATAATACCCCTAAACAGCACAAACCACATCCATTTAAATAGATGTGGTTTAGTATTTTATACCATTTCCTTGGCAATATTTCAAATAAGGGAACGGCATTCCCATGGATTTGATAAAACTGTTTTTCTTAGTGTTGCTTCATTCTGCCGGAACGGTAGTGAAACGCATTGTCAGCGAAACTCTGTGAGTTCCCGCGCTTTCACGAATGTTTAGGGGCGCGACGAACGCATAATCAACGCTGATCATGACGCCTCTTAACACAGGGGAATAACCAAGTCCGGTCGTCATCTCATTTACGTTTATTCCCGCTCTGACTGTCAGCAACCTGTTAAAAAATCCGGTTTCGCATCCTGCATAAACGTTCATTTTGTCGGATTCATTTCCCCAATCCTGCCCCCTGTAGCTGAAGTCGATTGACGGAGACACGCTTGTCCTGCCGAAAAACGTCATCGCAAAACCCAGCCTGTACTCGGTCGGGACGATATCCTGCGTCTTGAGCCCTACATCCGGCCTGTTGATATTTTTAGCCGACAGGCCAAGCAACACCCGCTGTTTTTCGTCTTCAAATACAAACCACTGCGCTCCTATATCCGCGGAAAACGCCCCCTTTGAACTGCCCGATTCAAAAACCGGGTCATCCAGGGTGCGGGCATCCAGCGTGTAGCCGTGGCTCAGGTATTTGAGATTTATGCCGGAAAATATGCTGTCGGACATCGGCATCGCGCCCGTGACCGCGAACGTGTCTTCTCTGTACTGGCTGGCGGACATCATCCCTGCCCAAAGTATTCCAATATTCAACCAATTCGACACGGGAAGCACGGCCGAGGCGTAATTCATCCCCAAATCCACTTTGTCCAGCCCGGTAAACAGCCTTGCGTACATGAAAGCAGCCTCAAATTCTTCAGCCTGCCAGATGCCTGCTGGGTTGTACAGCTGGGAGTTTGCGTCGTCGCCCAGGGCAGTGTACGCTCCTCCTAGACCGAGGGGCCTCGCGCCCCACCCGTCGTCCAAGAAGGCCCCGCAGACAGTTGCAGGTTTAAGGTTCAATGTCCCGAACAGAATTATTATGAGTGCCGATGTTTTAATTAATTTCATTTTATTCTCGATCATATTCATAAAGCTTTAAGCCTGAAACCGCGTTATTTCGCCACTGCTATCGTCCCGCTGATGAGTTTTTTAATGCCGCCGACGTCGGCTTTGAACTGGTAAATATAGACTCCGCTTTCAACGATATTTCCACGTTCGTCGCTGCCGTCCCACATCGTCCCGGAAGCGCTGATATTGTTCAGACGCCTTACTTGGCGGCCCGTTATATCGTAGATGAATATCTCATAATCCGTGCTCTGATTCGGGAAGAACGCGTAATCGTTTATACCGTCGCGGGTTGCCGGGGTTATTATGCTTTCAGTCGGGAGGTAATCATCCGCCGTGAGATTGGGCGCCGGGAACAGCGCGTAGTACGAAAAACGGAGGATTTGAGTTTTATAAATACTGTTTTCCTGGTCTAATGAACCCGGTATGAGCAGCCACGCATGTCCGTCCCAGCAGAAAGCTCTCAGGTCCTTCGGGTCCACTCCCAGCCTTTTAATCCTGCTCTGGCTGTAGAGGAAGCAAGCTTCTGCAGGTTTATTGAGGGCTAGCCCTTCCGGATACAGCGCGTAAGCGCATACCAGCGCCTCGGCGTTTTTGACATCGGGCACACCTGCGCCGGGACCGGCGGCCGGCGACTTTTTTCTTTGCGGCGCTTCGTCCTCGTCAAGTTCCACCAGCGAAATTTCCCAGTCCGCCGATAGCGCACCAACGGGTATATCAACCGATGTCCCGTCGCTGAAAGACAATGAACCGCCCCTTTTGCCAATGGTTTTCAGACACCTCTTGTTTGCGGTCGGCACCGCCGTGATGTTTATGGTTATGCCCAGGGATTCTTCGCAGGAGGGCAGTATTTCGCATGAATCAAACCTGAAATACAGGTCCCTTTCCTTGTTCGGAGGGACTCCATTACCCGTGCCTTTTCCGGTGTTTTCTGACGCGAAGTTGGCATCGTCGGCGGTCCGCGCCGACAGAGTAATTATGTCATCCTGAGCATAATCCAACTGGCCGGGCATGCCCTTTGAAGCGAATATGCCGAACAGTCTGTACTGGTTAACGCCCGGTATTCCCGTTGAATAGGAAACGGCCGTCCATCCCGTGGGGTCATTTAGCGACAGATTCAAGTCGAATCGTGTTTCCCCGTCATTTTTGACAATGATGGGGATTGTCGACAAGCCTATGGATTTGACGTTCATCTCCCCCAGATTAACATCCCCGTTGGAGATAGCTATGCTCAGCCTGTTGTGCAGCGCGAAAGCCCTGACCTCAGCGGCAGAGGCGCTGACAAATAGTCCGGCAAGCAATAAAAACAGCACCGCACTGATATTACGCAGTGGTATATTCATTTGAGTAGTTTGACGTTTTCTGCGTAGAATGTTCCGGAAGGCTCCGTATCGGTTCTGACCCTGAAAATAACTTTTTTCACGGCGTTCCAGCTGAATGTCCCGGACGGCAGGTTCCATTCAAGGTTCTGCCAGGTATTCGCCGTTGAAACTTTCTGCGCTGATGTTCCTATCCAGTTCGTTCCGTCAAAAAACACTATGTCGATGGGCGCATTGACGCTTGAACACTTGACTGAGGCCTTGATCCTGACATATTGCGTCCAGTTTTCGTTGATATCGGCCGTGCCGACTTCCGCGTACACGGAGGTACTGTTAGTACTGGACCAATGCATGTATAACGAACCGGTTGTTGTAGTACCCGAAGCATCACCGCCGTAAAACCAGAAAACAGTCAAGCCGGACATGTAGCTCCAGTTGTCCCATGTTCCTAAAATAACCTTGACCTTGACGTTGGCCCCCAGCGTCGTAGCGGAATGAGCCGATCCACACGCAAGCGCCACGGCCAGGACCGATAGTACAAACGCTTTATAAACGTTCATTTCGTCTCCACTAGAAGCCTCGAATATATGCCGCCCGTTTCGCCGCACATTGTATAGACAACAAACATGTATTTTTTGTTTTTAAATTTGGTTTTGGGAGGGAAGCATAACGTTAATTTCACGTTTTTCTCCCCGCCGGCCGGAAGCGTGAACTCCGGTTCGCTGAAAGAAAGGAATGAAGAGTCGGGGCAGTCAAGGTAGCCTTCGCGCAGTTTCGTAAGGGCTTCTTTAGCTGTAAGGCTCTTGATTTTGAAGGAGACATCTTTGTTCCCGGAATTGGTCACTTTTAGAATGATTTTATCCGACTCAAACAGGTCAACCGGCTTTCCGGTAATAACATCCGCGGCGATCATCTCCCTCGGTTTCACCTGAAAATTCAATCCGGAGGGCTCAGGGCTTTTCGCTTCCGTGCCGATTTCCTTTATAAACTCTTTGTCCGTTGTTATCAACAATATGCTTTCCAGCCCGGTGGAAACACCGAATCCTCCGCCGCTGTTCACAGTCCGCGACCATATACTGACCTGGTATTTCTTATTTAGATATTTTGATTTTTCGGGTATCTGGATCATAACGTCGGAGGTTTTTGTCTGGTCCGGAGCGAGATCGAACGCATTATACTGAAGGGTTACCCAACTGGTATCGGGTATGACCTCGAAATCAGGCCTTAGGTTGGCTTTTCTCGGTTTTATGACCTCTATCTTGACGTTTATGTCCTCTCCGCTCCCGTTTTGAAGGTTATACGGAAAGTTCGCTATCTGTTGCAGGCTGTATTTCTGGCCGGGTTGAAGGTTTTCGACAAGTATCTCGCTGAACGTTGAGGAGATAGAAGCCGCGCCCGCGCTTGCCGCAAGGCACCAAACCAGGGTCGCTGCCAGCATATTTCTTGGATTCATTTACACTCCGTGAGTCAGGCCCGCCGTCCCCCGCCCCGGCTGCGTTCTACCTTTTAATAAGGTATCGGGGCGGGTTTCGGCGGTATTTTAATTATTAGTGCGCTACTGCGGTTATCGTAAGGTCTATTCTTGTTTCAAAGCCCGACTGGTTTGTAAAAGCGGTAGGAGTAAGGACTCTTATCTTCAAGTTCCTGTCCTGATTGAACGGTACGTTATATCCTTTGACCGTTTCGTCCGCTTCCGAATCCTTCGCGAACTGCGTTGCGGATGATGTTTGCGCGCTTGCGGAAAGAATCACGTCATTGGCGGCGAAATCCGCCTCTAAGGGCGTGCTGTCGTAGAGCGTCCATATTCCGGACATCACATACTTATCCGTGCCGTTGTCCGCAGGCGTCAAACCCGATGTCCATGACGTGTTGCAGGCAGTCAGCTGAAGCTGCAGGTCTATTGTCGTCGCTCCGTTGTTAGTTAATCCGATACGCGAGTCGGCACCGGCGGATATCGCTGCGGTGTTCGTCGGCACCGCGCCAAAATTCACCGAATCCGAATAGATGTTAAGCGAAAGGGCATCCTGGGTGATCTTTACGTAGACATGCCCCACACCTGATGTCGCCGCAAAGCCGTATACGGCCGCGCCCATCACCATCATTGCAACCAACAGCACTTTAAGCGTCTTCTTCATACTTCCTCCGTGTGTTTAGCCGAATATTCTCCGGCTTGAATTTGATGTATTATGGCGTCCATTATCCTGCTTTCCATCTCCTAATACCACCTCCCTCTTCTTGATACATTTTCGTATTACGAAAATGTTTTCGTTCTTCGTTCTTTTAATCTACATTTTTTAGGACAGCTTGTCAAGTGCGCTCGCTCAAAAATAATGCTATAATGACGCCATGACAGTCACTATCAGGGACTTGGCAAAAATAACGGGCGTTTCTGTTTCGTCCGTATCGAAAGCGCTCAACAACAGGTCGGACGTCAGCGTGCCGCTGAAGCACAAGATCGAGAAAATCGCCCTTAGCAAAGGTTATTCCCCCTATATAAAGGCAAGACAGACCGGGATGTACGCACACCCCAGCAGGAATATAGGCATAATCCTGCCTCTCTTTACCAATGAATACCTTGTCAGGGAAGTCCAGAAAGGCATAGACAGCACCCTTGCGGGCACTGAATACACCCAGATACGCTACAACATGCATGATATCCTGCAGATAACTAACGAAGCGTATAAGGGCAGGTTCCTGGAAAAGGTTATGAGGGATGAATCTCTGGCGGGGCTGCTGACCGCGTTCTTCCAGATAGACGATGTCACGACCGCAAGGTTTCAGAAGAAGGGTATTCAGGTAGTCCAGCTGAATCATGTCAGTTCCTACGGGAAATGCGTCATCATAGACGACGTTAACGCCGCGTTCCAGTCGGTCAGAGCGCTTGTGCGCCTCGGCAGGAAGAAGATTGGGCTGATATCCCCGGAAGAAGAGATAGAATCGGTATGGAAGGACAGGTTGGAAGGCTATAAAAAGGCGCTTTCATCCTCGCGAATCAGGTATAACCCGTACCTGATAGTCCACGAGCATTCATTCTCGATTGAAGAATCCGCGCTGGCGACCAAGACCCTGCTTGAACGTGAGCCGCGCATAGACGCAATAGTGTACGGAAGCGATGTACAGGCGTACGGCGGTCTTGAGGCGCTGATAGAGCTTAATAAGAAGGTGCCGGACAACATAGCGGTCATCGGCTTCGACAACCTGCCGTTCAGCAGGGTGACACACCCCCAGCTTTCAAGTGTGAGCCAGCCGATGTTCGAGATGGGCAGAAAGGCGTCACAGATGCTTTTGGACGCCATAAAAAGGAAGGATTTTTCGAACAAAACCGTCAAACTGAAATGCCGGCTGGTTTTGAGACAGTCCTCTCACAAGAACATACCTAGAGAACACTTCACCTGATTCCCGCCATCCGCCGGATATCCTAAATCAGTATACAAGCGGTACAAAACAAAAACCACATTGACGTAAGCCAATGTGGCTCGATGTTTTATATCATTTCCTGACGATTTTTTCAAATATGCGGCGTGTCCCCTATACCGCCTCTATCGTTGAAGGCGGTTTGGTCGTTATGTTATACGTGACACTGACCACTCCGGGAACTTCGGTAGTCATGCGCTTTGCCAGCTTTTCAAGTTTCTCCCAAGGAAGTTTTGTGGGTGACGCGACCCTGGCATCCACGCTGTCCCAGCACCTTATCTCTATCTGATTGCCGAAATCTCTCTTGTTGTCCCTCATGCCGGTGACCTTGTCCTCGTGAAGTATCGCCATGTATTGGAAACAACTTACGCCTTCCAGCTCTTTTTCTACTATATCCGTGGCTATCCTTACCTTTTCTATCCTATCCGGAGTCGCCTCGCCGATAACTCTCGCCGACAGCGCCGGCCCGGGGAACGGCATGCGCTTGAAAATCGACTGCGGCAGTCCGCACACTTCGGCGACCTTCCTGACCCCGTCCTTGCGCAATTGGACGAGCGGCTCGATTATCTTGTAGCCGAATGCCTTTTGGGGGTCTATGCCCAGCTGTTCAAAGACGTTATGCTGCCTTTTAATCCCGGCTACCGTCTCGTCTATATCGGTCAGTATCGTGCCCTGCAGCAGGAACTTCGAGCCGCTTTCCCTGACAAGTTTTCCGAAAACGTCTTTATAGAATGTCTGGGTGATAGCTTCCCTTTTCTGTTCGGGGTCGGTTACGCCTTTCAGCGCGGCGAAGAATTTGTCCTTCGCGTCCACTATCTTGACCTCAACACCGAGTTTTTTGAATATATCTACGATCTGCCGCGGCTCGTCTTTCCTCATTATCCCGTTGTCTATGAAATACGTCTTGAGATTCGCGCCCAGCGCCTTGTGCCCGAGCATTGTCACCGCTGACGAATCCACCCCTCCCGATAAAGCGTTGATCGCCGTCCCGTCGCCTACCAGCGCCTTGATTTCTTTCGCCTTTGACTCGATAAACCCCTTTGCGTCCAGTTCCGACAGCTTTATCTCTTTTGCTTCAGCCATTTCCCGCTCCTTTTAATTGTTCCGCCATTTAGTCATTCACTATTTTAAATACCTGGTCGCCCTTGCGGACGCGGTCATTCACTTTTATCCCTATATCGTCGCCGCTTTTAGCGGCATTTACCGGCTTGTGATCTATCTGCATTGATTCCGCAACCTGTGTGAGTTCCGTCGTATGGCCGTTGATGCGTATCGTATCGCCCACCGCAAGCTCCTTTTTGAGCTTCAGAGTGGCTACCCCTACGTGCGCGAAATAATCCTCAACCGTGCCCAATAAAATCTCCATAAAACCTCCCGAACACCTTAAGTGTCTTTCTGAATTGCCTTATGTGAAATCCCGCCAACGGCGGGACAAGAACACCTTGAGTGGACGAATTCACCCGCATGACACAACCGGCTAATAATCATATACCATTTCAAAACGTAAATATCAAATGGCGCTTCAGCCCCGGCACAAACAGCAGATTGCAGCTATTTTCTTATTCATTGCCGGCCCTTTCCTGTTAACGTTAAAAAACTAATACGAAATGTCGTTTAATCCCCCCTCGGAATCAACTAACCGCGCCGTAAATGCCCACGCGCCGGTGCCCTGGCATATTTTTAACAGAATGGTGTTCTTTCCCTGTTTAAGCCGTATCTTCACCTTATCCTGGTCCTTTGTCAAAGCGCGCCCTACGTCGTTAGACCACACCAGCGCGCCGTTTACCCATATTTTAACCCCGTCATCGCTGCCGACCCATAACTGGGCATTTGTGTCCTTCTTGCTTTCAAGCGTTGACAGCGCGTAAGCACAGACGTGTTCGGGATAGGCTGGGAAAGCGTTCAGCAGGTCAACTAAGCCGGCGCTGTCCGCGCAGGCGTCTTTCCAGCGGATGCTTCCTCCGAGCCCTTCATAGGAATCGTTTAAACCTATTTTTTCTTCAGGGGGATAGACATTCGCGAAACCTTTGCCGTTCGCGTTATCAAACGGCCCGATTACCTTCCATTTCATTATCGGCTCGCTGAAATAGCCGTTTAGCATTTCGTCGGGATACGTCTGCAGCGCATCTCTGGCGGCTGACGCGACTTTCGCGTTCGCGTCAAATACCAGAGGAATGATGGCCGTAAAATAGTCTCCGCTTTTATTGCTTGTTTTAATCGCGTTCAATACCGTGATTTTATCCGTATTGCTTTGCGACTGTAATACGCGCCTGAACTCGTCAAATACCATTTTATCGTTGCATTTGTACGCAAGGACTCTTATAGTATCCGGATTTACAGATTCTTTCTTAAGCTTTTTGACGAAATAATCCAGCGATTCCGCGTTCCCCTGGAATACGAGTTTTTCCAGGACTATGCGGGCCGCGGCGCTTACTTTCTCATCCCTGTCGTTCAAAAGTTTAATAAACGGCCCCGGCCCTGTTTTCAGCCTCTCCAGCCCCCTTATCGCCAGGATGCGCACCGCTGTATTCTTATCCTTAAGGCACTTCATGAAGAACTTTTCATCCCCCGTACCGCCGGCAATCGCCGATTTAACGGCATCGGCAGGATTTATACCGCCCTTTGCTTCTGGCAACGCCACAATTTTAGCCTCACCGGACGCATCAAGATTTCCCGGGATTATTTCAACAATCCTTTTCTTTCCGTCGTAATGCCATCCCGGAGAATCCGAGGCGCCGGGCTTCAACGCGGGAAGAATGCCGCCGTTCAGCGAAACCTTCGCCGGCATGGCCGTATCATGCAAAACAATCCTGTCCACCCTGTACGTTCCTTTTCCGGTGTAGCCCTGTTTTATCGGCTTGACAGTAAAACTCCGGCTTGCCTGCTCCCATCTCAGCAGCGTCAGGTTGTATTCCCCTTTTTCATATGAATAGGTTTCCCCGTCGTCATTATAAAGCATGAATTCCGCGTCTTTGCCGGGATATACGTGAACTTCCAGCGGAACCGTATCAATCCCGCCGGTATGCTGGACCACGGGGCCCAAAGGCAGTATTGAACCTTCGGGAATATACAGCGGTATCCTGTCCAGCGGGAATTTTTGAGATATGACGGCCGGTCCCTCTGTGACGTTATCCGTATCGAATTCATGCCAGGTATTTCCGGGCAGATAGACGGTTCTCTCGCCGCCCTTATTCATGACCGGCGCCGCCAGAATCTCTTTTCCGAACAACCATTCATCTTCCATGTTGAAGACGGCGGGATCATCCGGAAATTCAAAAAATAACGGCCTTATCACCGGCGCTCCGGTTGCATGCGACTGCCAGGCATAACTATACACGTAAGGAATGAGCCTGTACCTTAACTCTATGGCTTTTTTTACCGCTTCTTCGGCCTCCGGGCCGAATGCCCACGGCCACCTGTCGGAATACTGCTGGCTGTGCGCCCGCATAACGGGCATAAACGCCCCCTGCTGGATCCAGCGGACGTACAGCTCAGGCGACGGAAGGCCGATAAAACCGCCGATATCCTGCCCCCCGAAGACCATGCCGGACATGGAATAATTCATCAGCGTGCCCGGCTGGTTCCTTAAAGTGTCCCAGGACGAATATATGTCTCCGGTCCAAACCGCCGCCCCGAGACGCTGCATCCCCGGGGAATAGGCGCGGTTGATCGTCCAGACACGCCTGCCGGGTTTCAAGGCCAGCATGCCGTCCCGCTGGGCTTCAATCATGTAATGATATTCCGTCATGGACTGCTCCGCTTCATCGTTCCACCAGCCTTCCATGCCGTCGATGAATGCCGGCGCGTTATTCTGCCACCACCATTTTCCGGCATCGGGTATGGAAAAGTTCAAGTCGTTCTTCGTGCCTTCAAGCAGCCAGCCCCTGCTCTTGGCGTAATCGTAGTTCCCTTTGTCTTCCATGCGCGGCTTGCGGATTCCTACCAATTTAATGCCCATCGAGGAAGCTTCCCTGACATTTTCTTTCGGGTCCGGGAAATATTTGTTGTTCCACTTCCAATCCTTTTCAAACCAGTCGTAATCGTAAATGAAAACATCCACCGGGATATTTTTATCGCGGAACATATGCCATTTTTCGCGGATGTCATCCCAGTCCTTGTATCCCCACCTGCTCATCATGAAGCCGAATGACCACTTTGGAGGCACCGGCGGGCTTCCGGTAAGCGCGGTGTATGCCTCGATTATCCCGTAAGGCGCGTCGCCCGTGATTATATAGAAATCGAGGGTTTTCCCGGGCACCCTGAAATAATGCTTTCCTGACGTCTTTTTCCACTTCATGCCTTTTTCTTCATAATCAACAAGCAGTCCGTAGCCGTCGGTGCTCCAGATGAATGGCACCTGGGTTATACCGTTGCCAACGGTGGTCTGCGCGGAACATTTAATCAAACCTCCCGAACGCCCTGTTTCAGGATTGCCTGAACCGTAGTTCCTTTCGTCCTTTGAAGCTGAAAATGTAAGTTCCCAAAAAGACGGCTCATCCGGATGCAGAATGACCTTCCCGCCGCCCAGCAATACCCGTCCGTTTTTGTCTACAAGGCTGATATTGCCCGGGTCTTTGTTTGAAATCCTGAGTTTTAAGCCTTTTTGGTTGATGCCGAAATCCTCTTGCCCGTCAAATACATCGCGCTCAGGCGCGGTAAGTTTATCCCGCAACACAAAAACGCCGGTTTCCTCCGGAAGGCACGCCGTTGAAGGGACGCATGTTATGCGGAATACGTTATTCGTCACGCTGACGGCCCTTATGCTTATTCCGCTTGTTTCATAAATCCAGCCATTCCCCGCGGGTTCCTTTGTAAGCGCCTGCGCTCGCGTTGAAAGGCAGAATACCGCGAAAACCAACGATAAAATAATTGCCTTTCGTCTCGTCATGTTTATTTCCTTTTTTACAGAATATTTCATATTTATTGCTCCCTATTTTTATCATTTCTATAATAAATATTCAAACTTGAATTGAGTAAGAAAAGGGCTGGACGGGATCTTACCTTGCTGCAAGGTATTTAATCCCATTCCAGCCCTAAATCCGTTAATTTCTGTTATTCGGCGCCGGCTATCTCCACCGCCGTGACCGAACACTTCTTAAAATTATAACTGAATTCATTCCCGCTTATTTTCGCGCTATCCTCAACCGGTCTGACTTTATCGCGAATGCCCTCTTCGTTGCTGTCCGTCGCGTCTTCGGAATACAGAGAAATGATTTTCGCCGTGTTCCCGGCCTTGAAGCCGTTCAATGACACTTTCGCGCAGACATCTTCAACTATGTTCCGGTTGTTTACTATCAGATAGAGCTTTTTTCCGTCCTTGCTTTTTGACGCCAGTGCCGTGATATAATCTATCTCCATCCTGTCCGGCGTGAATTCGCAGAGGCGCATATCTTTCAGGTACGTTTTCTGTTTCAGCGGTTTTTCGGACCAGCGCTGGAACATCAGCTGTATCCTGTTTATGTTGCCGGGCACCCTGAAGACTCTTTCAACATCAACCCAGGCGGGGTCCGACTCTCCTTTTACTACCGCCGACCTCGCCTCCCAATTCACGGCGCCCCAGCCGCGGACATCCTGCGCGCCGATAAGGGTGTCGTGGTAGTCTTCACCGCCCGCGTCTATCAGGTCGGTTTTAATATCGAAAGAGAGTCTATAATAAGCTCCGGGTTTGACGTCGCATGTCTTTAAAGTGCGGAAATAGGTTTTATCGTCCGCCCCGAGCAGGTCTATCCTGTACACGCCGCCGCCTTCATCTACGGCCGCGCTGTCCATGGGCGCGTTCTTTAACAGGTCGTCCCCGGTTTTACCGGCTATCTGGTGGAACTCCCCGAGATTTTCTATGCCTTCCTCAAGCAGGGAGTACTTTTCGCATTGCACCCCGCACTCCGTCAGTATCTCTCCGAAATGTTTGGAATACATCTTGAGCACGTGGTAGTTCGGGCGCTTGTAGTACGGGTCGTGCAGCATTGTCCAGTCGGTCCAGAACACATTGGAGACCATGCCGAACGCCTCGTTCGTGAAGTTGAAGTGATGCGCGCTCAGGATGTCATCCCCGCATTCTATGAACGTCTTGAGCAGTTCCGAAACAGCCACGGCGACTCCCATCGTGTGCATGTACTGTCTGTGCTCGGAATACCATGCGCTGTTGTATTCGGTCACGGCTATCGGGACTTTCTTGCCCGCGTTCGCCTTATAAAGGGCAACCGTATCTTTAATGAACGGCCTGACTTCAACTTCGGCCACAGCGGCGTTTATTTTGTACATCTTGTCGGGATGGAGGCCGTACGGCGTTCCCGCGTAGAGATGCATGACGACAAAATCCATCTTGTCCTTTATTATTCCCGATACGACGGCGTCCCACGGATGATTCCAGCTGCAATTACAACCCACTACCCCCACCTGAACATAAGGATAGCGGATTTTGAGCCAGTCGTAATACTCAATATACATCTCCGAGTACCTTTTCGCCGAAATATTGCCGCAGTATATTTCGTTGCCTATCTCAACGTATTTGACGCCGTACGGTTCCACTCGCCCGTTCAGCGCCCGCATATTGGCCCAGTTGAATAGGTTCCCGTTTTTTTGGACGTACTTCCTGAACAACTCCTCACGTTTTGCCGATTTCAATTCAGAGACAAGTCCGGGATCGGCCTCGCCGTTAAGGTAGTCAAATAGGTCGCAGAAATTCCTGAAATCGCGGGGATGGTTCATCATGCTGTCAAAACATACCATCATTTCCGCCCCGAGTTCCGAACAGTATTTCATCCTTTCATCAACGCCGAAATCGAATTTCCTGGTTTTGCCCGGAATAGCCACGCCATCCTTCCAATATTCCCACATGCCGATGGCCCTCAGGATGGGAATGCCGGCCTCTCTGCCGAGCGCGATTGTCTCTTTTACGGTCTCGTGCGTATCCGGGTCCCACATCCCGAAACCGTACTGGCTGCCCATCGTAAAATGATCTTTTATTTCTGTATCCGCGTCAGTCGTGTAACAGCACATCAGCGAACCGAACTTTAACCTGTCAATCCTTCCTAATTCTTTCGCCGCGTTCACCGTGATTAACGCCGGTTTATTCTGCAGTTCCGGCACGGCCGATGCCACGATTGTGGATTTGCCTTCGCACGAAGGATGTTTATAGGCCTTGACGAAATAGTGGTATCTTTTCCCGTTTTCAGCCGTCTTATCCGCGTATCCGATGTCTTTTACGGCTGTCTTGTTTATCTTTTGGAAAGGTATATCCAAACTTGCCGACCTGTACACGTTATATCCGGCTATTTCAGCGGAACCGGGCTTCCATTTAAGGAATACCGCGCCGTTCCCGGGAACTGCCCTGAATCCTTCAGTCGCCGGAACATCTTTTATGCCGGCCGCGAAACCCGCGTTGAATTCGTAAATAGAATAGCCCCACTGGGTTCCCCTTTGTATCCCTTTCATTCTGACATAGCGCGCTCTCTGCTCGCCGGTGTATATCTCGTCAACCCCGCCGTCGCCGTTCTTTTCCCTGAAAACCTCACGCCATTTTTCGGCGTCATTTGATATTTCAACGGCATATTCCTTCGCGAAAGCCGCCTCCCAGTTTATCGTGATGATGTTCACTACTTTTATGCCGCCGAGGTCGAAATATATCCACTGCGGGTCGGACTGCTGCGACGCCCACCGCGTCTCCATCTTTCCGTCGCAGGCGTACTTCGCGGCGACCTCGGAGCTGTTTTTTTCAACGGAAGACGATACGGCGTTAATTATCCTAATGTCCGCAGACTGAACTGTCGCTGCAAGCCCCAAAACAATTACCATTGCCGGAAAAATACATTTATTCATAACCATTCCAATAACACCCCTTTAAACTGTCCGTTTCAGTAATAAATTGAAAGCCTCACGGCCCCCGGGTTCTGCATGACGATGCTTGTATTCCCGTCGGCGGGATTATATGTCCAGGATTCGTTCTCAGCGAGCAGATTCCCTTCGCCTGAGACGATTTTCAATGGTTTTTTCGTTGAATACCCGACCACCGCGAGTTTTTCCATTCCCGACGCGTCAAACACGAGTTCAACCATGTTCCTGTCCCTGTAATAAAACGAGCTGACGTATTTCGCTCCTATCCATGAGTCAGTCAGCCAGAAAGGACATCCCGAAGACAATATAGGAGCGGATGAGTGCGCGTGATACATCCCCGGCCAGTCGCATATCCATACCTTCTCGGCTTTTTTAAGGTTTTCTTCAAGATAATATTCCAGTTTGTCTGTTTCCATGCCCAGAATCGACATCGCGTAAATGAAATGTATCGAGTATTCGTCCTTGTACCATTCCGGATATAACTTCATCATTTTGTTTATCCACGACTTTATCTCTTCTTTCGCGTAAAGCGTATACAGGCTTATCAGCTCCGGATAGAGCCCGCCGCGCGCGCTGTCGAGATAGGTTATCCCGACGTAACCGGTTATTTTTTCGGAAAAGTCGTGCGTGGCCGGCCCGAATTCGCCGAAACCGGCGATGGAATTCTTCTGATTCACGCCCAGATTGTATTTCTCCGCGTAATCCCTGAATTTCAACCTCATAACGCTCGGGATGGCGGCCTTCGCGGCCATGTAAAGCGCTTTCTGCCGTATATACTCGTCACCAGCCTGTTTCGCCAGCTTTGAATAGGCAAGAAGCCCAGGATACGTGGAGTTGAGCATGTCTATGCTGGTCATGAATCCCTCTTCCCTGCACCCGGAACCCATATAGGCCCAGTCGCTGCAGGATTCGAGAAAACTCGCCACCCTTTTCACCGCCTTCCAGCTTGTCTTCACGGTTTCCCAGTCGCGCGTGTAAAGCGCGTAGCAGTAAAGCGCCTGCAAAGCGCACGAGGATTCTTCATCCATATCCCAGTATTTGTCGATGGGCGTCGACATGCCGTTCCACCAATAAACGGTATACACGGTTTTTGTATAAGGTTCTATCCTGACCTCGGCCGGCATCAGGTGCGAATACTTGGTGAAAGGTATCCTTATTCTTTCATCGGCGGCCTTCAGCATCTCGGTCCTTGTTTCATCGTCGAGGAACATTATCGCGTTGAAAGGCGAATTAAAAACCCCCATCCAGGTATACGGGTCGAGGTTTTTCTTGCTCATCGGAGAGTTTTCCCAGATAGGTTCGGGCACGAGTTTCCACATGTTTCCGTACCCGCCTGCCCAGTATTGCAGGCTGTTCCTTATCATAGAATTCCATCTCCGCCTGAAATCCTCATGCCCCCCCGCGTTTATATATGTCCTGTGCTGGACAGGCGGGACCTTAAGAATGTACTCAACAGTCCCCGTGCCGGCAACCCCTCTCAGAGGCCCGTACCATGTCGGAAAATCATAATCAATCACCTTGCCCGTAAAAGTGACGGGATAGCCCGCGTCTTTCGCGAACGACAACAGCGGAGAGACCGGCGCCAGTTCCTGAGGCTCCGTGCCCCAGTCATCCTTTATCTTCAAAAAACTGAACTCATCCCTGACGCCTACGCTGTTTTCGTCTTCCATCCAGAAATATTCTTTGCATTCTACGGGATAGGCGAGCGACGCTCTTGACCAGAAACGGCATTTGCCTGCTGTTTCGGATTTCAGAGAACCGTCAGCCGTCAATTCTTTATTTGAAGCATCCACGCCGTAAATTCCCGATACGACCGCCTGCTCAAACGGACCCTCAAAGTATATATTGACGCGTCCTGCTGAAAGATTAATCTTGGAAGGCATCTTCTTAAGAACCACCAGGAGCGGAACTCGGCCCTGGCTGTCCCAAAAGAGTACCCAGTTCTCTTTTAACGGCCCGTCTGTTACCTTATTGTATAAATCGCCGCTGTCTTTCAGTACCGCGCCGTTTTTTAAAACGAAAGCCGCGTTTGACAACCCGGCGCATTCAAGCGTCAGCATCTTGTCTTCGCTCTGAATAAGAACCCCCGGGCTCCCAAGCCCGAAAGTGATTTTGTATTTAAACAACTCGTAATCCAGATTAACCGTCTTGGAGACCCAGCTTACGTTGTCAACCTCCAGTTTTTTCGGCGTTCCCCTGTTTACGAGACGTATCTCTTTCCCGCCTATCTTTATCCCGAAATTCTTTGCCAGCGTGAAGTACAATGTACCGTCGCACGATCCATCCTGCTCCCAGTAGGTCACGGTATACGCGGGCTTTTCCCACGGATATGTCAGCCATCCGTACCTTCCGAAGTTGTTCTTGCTCAGGCCCTCGTAATACGGCTTGCCGGAATCCGTGCAGCCCGAAGGCGCAGGCGGCACGGGTTGTCTTGGACCGGCCGATACAATCTCAGACTTTTGACTCTCCTGGCCGAAATACCTGATGGATCTCACGTAATAATAGTATTTCTTGTATTCAACATTAATATCCGCATATCTGTTCAGCAGTACAGTTCCTTTATTTATTTTCTCAAAGGATTCTTTCCCGTCCGCTGACCTGTATATGTCATACCCCGCGGCGTTGTCCGCCTTATCCCACGTAAGCAGGATCGCGTCGTCAATTGATTTGGCAGTCATTTTTTCAGGCGCGCCCGGAAATGTGATATTTTCTTCGTTCCTGACTTTTACTTCAAAGATGGAATACCCGAACTGCATTCCCCTTTCGATTCCGAGTATCTTGATGTACCTGGCCTTTCTCTTTCCGAGATAGATGATGTCCTTTCCGCCCTGGCTGTTATCAACCTTTGCCGCTTTCTCCCATTTTCCGGCGTCGTTGGAAACATATACTTCGTATATCTTGCCGTAGGCCGCCTCCCAGTTGATCTCAAGCAGATTAAAATCCGATCTGGAGCCCAGGTCAAAGTATATCCACTGCGGGTCCGACCATTGCGAAGCCCACCGCGTTTCCATTTTTCCGTCGCAAGCGTATTTTGCCGCGACTTCGGGCCTGTCCTGTTCAATCGAAGAAGATACCGCGCCGACTATCCTGATAACACCGGCGGACAGCCGCGCAGACGCAAACAGTAAAACTATCGCAGACAATATAAACGCTATTAGCTTACCTTTGTTCATTTATTTTTCTCAATATCCGGATTCAGTTTTACTTCCCATATGGAATAACCCCATTCAGTCGCGCGTTCTTCGCAGAATATCCTTACATATTTCGCGTTTCGCGGGTCAAAATAGATTATCCTTTCCTCTCTTTCCGCGCCGTCGCTGACCGGCAAGTCCCCGGACCACGACTTTCCGTCATTTGAGAACTCTATCCTGTATTTTTTCGCTGAAGCCACTTCCCATTTTATGTGTATCCCGCTTATCTTTTTCCGTTCATTCAGCTCTATCATCAGCCACGCGGGGTCAACGCCGTGCGCGGAATCCCATCTAGTCCTGTATTTCCCGTCCGCCGCGTAAACAGCTTTCGATTCGGCGTCATTTTCCGATGAAGCCTTTATGGAAACAATGTCACCGGGCAGGATAGGATCCCCTGGCGCCAGTTTAACCGTTCTAATATCCTTTTTAGGTTTTTTAATCACCACTTCTTTCTTCCATTCATTCGCAAGGTCGTAATAAACCTTGCGCGGCAGGGCTTTATCTTCTCTTCCGGCCTGTTTTTCCACGGCTATAACGCCCCACCATTCCTCGTTTGCCATTCCGTCAAATAATCCCCCGTGTTTCCACCCGCCGCTGTCGTGCTGCGAGTTGTTGCCCGCCTTCCACCACTCGTCCGAATACGCCATTATAGTACCGCCCGAACAGATATCCGAGTTATCCTCCATTTCCTTGTAAAGCGCCGTCACATATATCGAATGTTCTTCCTGATTTTCTTTGCCGGTCCTGACATCAAAAGCGTCGCACCCGTATTCTGAAAGCCAGAACGGCTTTTCGCTTCTTGAGGCATAATCCTGGAAGAGATCCCAGAACGACTTTCCGGGGTAACAATTAGCTCCCCAAGCGTCCAGGTAATCCATTGACCCGTCGTCGGCGCCCCGTTTATTTTCGCCTATATCGTACATCCCGCCGTTCGCGGTTGTAAACGGGTGGTAATTCTCTCCTTCAATTTCATAGGCCATTTTAGCGATATCGTTTATCATCCGGAACAAAGGACGCGAGTCTCCCTTGCCAAAGGCGTAATTCGCCTCGTTCCCCGCCTGCCACATTAGAATCGCCGGGTGGTCCTTGTACTTCGTGATAAACTCCCGCCATTCCTGCATCACCTTGTTTCTGCCGCTCTCTGTTTGAATATCCGCCGGGTCCAGAAAAGGGCCGGTTATCAGATATATCGGGCGGTCGCCGTTATTCCAGCATGCGTCTATCAATCCATCGCCGGTGATCTTGTCCCATGTCCTTATAGTATTGCAGCCCATCTCTCTCAAAAGAGCAAGGTCTCTTTCGTAGATTTCTTTATGCTCGTATACAGGGAATCCCAGGGTTTCGCCTATCGGCATCGCCTGGTAGCCCACGCCTTTGATAAAGAACGGTTTCCCGTTAACGTAGATATGCCGGCCTGCTACCTTTATCTTGCCCTTGCTTTCCGGTTTAATAAACCCGGCGGAAGAATATGCCGAAAAGCAAAAGAGCGCCGAGAACAGCACTAATAAATATCTCATTTTATTCTCTTATTTTAACCGTGATCTCCGAGGGCAGTTGGATGAACTCAATGGTATTCCCGGGTTTTATTGAAGCCAGCGAACCGTTAATGCTGACCTGAGTTGCTTCTATCCCTTCGGGCAGAACAAAAACGAATCCCTTGGGCGGTTTTGCCGTTCCCGAAACGCTTATCTTAATCTGATTTTCCGTCTGCCTCGCGATATAGTTCAATATTCCCCAGTGCGTGTGCAGGTTTTTAACGCCGACGCCTCCGGGCGCCTTCAGCCACTCCCTGTCTATGACTTCGGCAAGGATCAGTTTTTCTTCTTTCTCGCGCGCAAGCATCAGCCTTACGGTATTTACCACCTCGCCGCCTATCCATGTATGGGGCATGTCGCCGATGTATTTCGGCTCCCTGTAATTGCTGTATACGACCTCCGCGAGATGGTTCCACGCGCGGGGGCGCGTGTGGGAGACGAATAATCTCATCATGGGCAGCGCTTTCTCCTTCTGTCCCATCATAATAAACGAGAATATGTTCCTCTGCTCATAAGGCGTGTAACTGCCCTGCCAAGCGGGATTCAATTTCGGCTCAAACGTGTTCCTGTAATACTTTTTAAACGTGTCTTTCAGCACTTTTTCGGGCAGGTTCTTATATTCCCCGCACGGGGATATTCCTATCGAGGTGCTCGTCGGGTCGAAATCGGCGTAGTCCGCGCTGGCCGGAATGAAATCCAGGTTCTTGATCTTCATGACGAGGCGCATGGAATCGTAAAAGGTTTTCTCAAAATCCTTGCCCTGTTCGCGCGTCCACTTTTCCATTTTCCTGTCTCCGAGTATTTTCGCCATCTCATTCGCGTCTTTCCACCCCTTGACGGCCCAGAAGTCGTCCCAGTAGCTGTGCACGCCCGGAAAATATCCCTCGTGGCTGTTGGATTCCGGAAGCAATCCGTAGAATTTTTTCTTGTCATCCGGCCCGTCTTTGAACTCGGGCGTCAGCCGCGTGCTCCTGACCGTGACGATATATTCAAGCGCCTTCTTCACTGCCGGCGCGTATTTCTCAAGAAACGCCTTGTCGCCGGTGTAGCGGTAGTATTCCATTACAAGGAAAACGAACTCGCCCTGGCTGTCAAGCTCAACCCAGTCCTTCACGTAATCCGGCATTTTATCCACTTCCATTATGAAAGGCACGAAGCCGTCCTTGCGGATGGATTTCGCGGTGAACTCTATGTATTCCTTTACCTCGTCGGTGTATCCCAGGCTCAGCAGAGTCGTGCTTAGTATCGCCCCGTCACGCACGAAAGACCTCTGATAGTTCCTGGAACCCGGCTGGATAAGCGCCCTGTCCCTGTTTATGAGGATGTATCCTATGTTGGATTTGACGAAATCGGAGATATCCGGCTCCGGGACTATCAGTTCAGCGATATTGATCCTTTTCTCCCACATCGCCGCGGTTTCCTTGAGTTTCCTGTCAAAATACGCGCGCGTGGATTCGCCCTGCGCGAACTTGTCATATCTACTTTCCGGATGGATAGGCAGGTAGAAATAGTACTCCGCCGTTTTTCCCGCCTCAACGCTGAAATCATACGCCAGCGCGCCCGAGGCCAGGCTGTACGAGTCCTTGACTTCCTTCTTTCCGGGAAGCCGCCCTTTGCGGATAGTTTCTATGATTTCGCTGTCCCCGAACTCCTGCGCGCCGAACCCGCCCGGCTCGGTGAACGAGACGAGTGCCGTCAAACCGTTTATTTTCACTTCAGGATATTCCGCCTTCCCGTATCCGATGCTGGCTATCTCGGCAAACCCGCCGTATTGCCACGGAGGATTGACCTGCAAGGGCCTGAAGACCAGGAATAATTTCCCGGAGACCGCCTTGCCGCCGCTGTTCTTCAATACATACCGTACATAATCGCCGGACTTGCCCGCTTCGCCCGAGGCGAATATTGTTTGCTCAAGGTCAAGGGCGTCTTTTTTCCAGTTCACCGTGTAAACCGGCACGTATCTTTTTTCCATCGACTGCGAGCATTCAACCTGCCCGTATGAAATAAGCGAGCCGTCTATGTAAAGGAACGGCTGGACCGAGAACGCATGAAAGAACGGTTCTATATTGCCTTCTTCGCTTACAAGCGTTTCCTGCTCATCGTAGTCCACGCCGGCTACCGTCCAGTAACTCTGCTGCTTTACGAGCCATCTCGGAAAATATCCGAGCGGGGCAGCCGCGGCCGCTTTTTCGTAGTAGGCCTCCATTTTCTTCCTGGATATCGGGAATGAAGAGCGCGCGCCTTTTTCGCCGAGGCCTAATTCGTCAAGCCACACCGTGCCTTTCGTATTTTTCCCGGATATTCCGATGCAGAAATTGTCAAATTCTCCGAACTTGTCGTCCCCGCCCCACCCGTAATCCAGGTTGTCCAGGTAAACCGTGACCTGCTCCCAATCCTTGAATTTGCCTTTCATGTCTATGAACTTGACGAAATTCGAGCCGTCTTTATCTATCATCTTTATCTCAAGGTTCGCCGCCACGCCCGATTTGACCTTGAAAACAAACGGGACATCGGGCGAATACTTTCCGTCCATTTTTCTTTTCAACACGACGTACCCGTGTTTATCGTCGGGAAGCTCGATATTCACTTTTATCCCGTCGCCGTTGATTCCCTTGAATTGCTCGAATTTGACCTTGGTAGAACCCTCTTTTTCACCGGTATTCCACATGGAAATATCGTCCCAGCTCGCGAAACAGTTCCCGAAAGCCGCAATTGACAGCGCTAAAACCGCAAAAAACACTTTTAAACGGGATGCGATAAGTTTCATGTAAGATCTCCTTTAATTTACTCGGCCTGCTTGAATTTTGAAAGCGGAACCGGATTGCCGTTCGCGCGGTATGCTTCAATTTCCCACAGGGAATATCCCCAATCAGTCCCCCTTGACACCCCGTAGACTTTAAGGTATTTTACGGAGACCGGGTTGAACCTTATTATGTTAGTGCCTCCCGAGCCGTTCTTTTCTTCATACACTACGTACCATTTCTTCTTGTCATCGGAAACCTGGACCTGATACTCTTTGGCATATGCGCTTTCCCAGCACAATTTAATTTTATCAACAGGCACGGAGTCCTCAAATTCAATTTCAATCCACTGCGGGTCGGAAAATTCGCTGCTCCAGCGCGTCGCCATATTGTCGTCAACCGCGAATTCCGGTGTGTTTTTCGCCTCGTTTGACGACGCCGTCGCTTTGCGGTTTTCAGTGATCTTTGAGGTGATATCCGAAGACCCCATTTCATTCAGGGACAGCTCGTCCACATACACCTTTCCGGCTCCTCCCTCCCCTTTTGATATGACAACCTCTATTCTTTTCACTTTCTCAAGAACAGCCTTCGGATCAGGCCCCCATCCGAAAGTGATCTCTTCCCTGTCAATCGTCATTTTCTTCCATGCGCCGGGCAGTTCAAAACCATTCCACTTTTTCATGAAAACGTTCCCATCCACACCCATCAGTTTAAACTCAAGAGTGTTCTTCTTACCTTCCCCCTTTATATAGAACTCAATGTTATAATTACTCGGTAAATTTATCGGTGGATCGTATTCCCTTGCCACTCCGGCCCAAGTTATTTCGTCAGTCAGCCCGAATTTAAAACCGACGCACTTTTTCTGCATTCCTTTCTCCGGTTCCGGAACGATGTCGCCCCCCATCCAGTTCCAGGTAGACGCGTCCTCAAAACCGTCCAGCAGCGTCTTGGCGCGCAATTCCGCCGCGCACGCAACAAAAACAATCAACATCACCGCAAGTAATGCCCTTTTCATGGCTCTAACCTCCCTATGCTGATTTTCTCTTTATGAGGTCCGGCTCATACGTTTTAAATATCGGGTCCAGGAATTTCTTGCTTTTCATTCTCTCGCTCAGCCTTCTCGCGGCATTTTCTATGATTACGCCTATCGGCTGGCTTACGGTCGTCAGGGAAGGACTTATGAATTTGCCTTCAAGAATATCGTCAAATCCAACGACCGCAATATCCTCCGGAACGCTTTTACCGGCCCCGTTGATAGCGTATATCGCGCCGATGGCCATCTTGTCGTTAGCCGCGAATATCGCGTCGGCCTTTCCCTCGCTTAACATTTCCTCAGCCGCTTTTCTGCCTCCTTCGTAGTCAAAATACCCTATTTTGACCAATTCCGGGCGGTATTTTACGCCGGCATCTTTCAGCGCGCTCAAATACCCGAAAAATCTGTCTTGCGAATCTACCCAGCTCAGGTGGCCGTGGATAAATCCGATATTTCTTTTCCCGCTGTCTATAAGGTGCTTTGTCGCGGCGTACGCGCCATTGAAATTATCGCACGAAAATGAATCAATTCCTTTAAAATGCGAGAACACTATAACCGCGGGAATTTTGCTTTTTCTGATCTCGTTCATGTACCCAACATCATTATTAGAAGGGCTGAAAATAACAAAACCCCCTACGGTTTTGCTTTCGTACAGGCCGAACAGCTTTTCGTACTCGTGCTTTTCGTCCGTGAATATCATCAGGTAATGCCCGTTTTTCTCCAGTTCCAAAGACAGACACTTGATTGTTTCCGCCAGGAAGTAATCAATGCTCATTATAACACCCCGGGGCAGGACCATGCTCACTACCTTTGAATTTCTGACCGCAAGGCTTGATGCGTTGAAGTTCGGCACGTACCTATTTTTCTTTAAGTACTTGAGCACCCTCTTTCTTTTACCCTCATCCACGTATTTATCGTTCTTGAGCACGCGTGAAACCGTCCTTCTTGAAATCCTCAATTTACCGGCTATCTTTTCTAAATTCATGTATTTACTCCGCTTGAGGCATATATACTGCCCACGTGGGCATACTTCATTATAAAACAAAGCCCCCCTCAATGTCAAGTGCTCCTTTAAAATATTATTTTTGAAAGGCGGCTAGAAAGGCGGCCCTGTTTTATTAAACAGAGCCGCCCCGCGTACTTCAGTAGTATATGGATATTTCCGACGGCAGTTTGTCTATTTCAATCCCGCCCTTCTTCATTTCGCAGGATTTTCCGTTCAACTCAACACTTTTCACGGGAGAATCCAGCTTAGGAATAACAAATATTGTTTTCGCGATATTCTTCAGATTCCCGCTTATGTTTATCTTTATCTTGTTATCCAGCGATTCCACGTTGTAGGAGATTTTGCCGAAATGGGTCGGCATATCAGTGATGGATATCCTTTTCCCGTTTTCCAGCCACTCCTTGCATATGCCCTTGCCCAGATACAGGGTATCGCCTTCTTCAAGTATGAACATGTTCCTTATCACGCATATGTAATCCGAACCTATCCATGTATGCGGCATGTCCCCGATGTAATGCTCCGCTCTCGGGTTCCTCACAACGACTTCGGCCCAGTGGTTCCATTCCCTCGGATACTTCCACGTGAAATAGCTCGATATCATCTTGTTCAGCTTTTCAGTTTCGCCCATCATAAGGAAGGCGTTGGCGATCCTCAGCTCATACGGGGTAAAATCCCCGCCCCACTCCCCTTTTATCCTGTATGCAAGGTTCTTCCAGTAAAGCTCAAAGGTATTCTCTGTAAGATCCTTGGGCATGTTGTCAAGCTCCAGGCACGGCCATGCTCCAATCGCGGTGGCAGTAGGGTCGGCCCACCAGATGTCGGCGCATCCCGGTATGTAATCTATCTTGAATTTCTTGCTGACTTCCTGGATTGAGCGGTAAAAACACTCCTGGAAGTCCTTTCTTTCATCATCGGCCCACTTCGCTTTTTCGTCGTCGCCGAGAGCCTTTAAAGCCAGCACCGCGTCCTTCATCCCGAGTATGCCGTAAAAGTCATCCCAGTAGCTGTGCATCGGATGGTCGACATAGCCCTCATGGCTTGCCGATTCGGGAAAGATGCCGTAGAATCTTTTCTTTTCCGGATCTGACGCGTAATCGGCGGTTTTGCGCTGGGCCCTCAACCCCTGGATAAACTTTACGTCGTTAATTATATGATTCTTGCTTCTTTTAAGGAATTCCATGTCTTTGGTGAACATGAAGTATTCATACACCGCGAACAGGTATTGCCCCTGGCTGTCATACTCCTTCCAGCCCCAGGTTACGATCTGGTCATTCCCGTCCACGATGAACGGTATCCAGCCGTCATCTTTTATGAACTTATTGAACCAGTTCAGGTAGCGCTTCACTTCGTCGTCATACCCCATGGACAGCAGGGCCCTTGCGGTTACGGAACCGTCCCTTATCCAGGATTTTTCATAGTTTCTGGAACCCGGCTGAAGCCTGTAATTATCGTCATTGAGCAGTATGTAGGCTATCTGGGATTTCAGGGTGTTGACGAACTCCATGTCCGGAAGCTCAATCTTCACGCGGTCAAGTTTCTCTGTCCACAATTTTCTGACGGATTCGTACTTGCCGCCGAAATACGCATCTATTTTGGATGAATCTATTTTTTTGTCTATCTGGTTGTCATTGCCGTGAAGCGGGATGGCAAAATAGAAACTGCGCGTCCCGCTGGCGGGTATATTGAAATCATATTCGAGCGCGGCCGAGCCGTAGCCTTTCGAATCGGTGAATTTCTTAACCTGGCCGGATAGTTTTCCCTTAAGGATATCTTCCGATATATCCCCGTAGATATCGTCTCTCCCGAAAACCGAAGTCCCGTATTTATCCGGGGCTACCGGCGCGTAAAGCGCGTTTTTGCCGTTTATTTTCATCATTCCCGGCTTCTTGAAGTCATATTCTATTTCGGAAATGCCCGACAGCCCGCCCCCTCCCTGCCACGGCGGGTTTACCTGGAACGGGCGCGCCGCAAGATAGAATTTCCCCTTTAGAGGATCCTTCTTTCTGTTTATTATCGTGTACTGCATGTATGTCGAAGATTTCATGCCTTCATCGGCGCCGTAGGCCTTGATTTCCATTTCAAAATCCCTGCCCTTCCACGTGACTTTCGGCAGCGGCAGATAACCGTCCTCCAGCGACTGCGTCACCTCAACGTCGCAGCGCGTCACCAGCTTATCGCCTATCCTGACAAACGGGGCGAATGAAGAGCTGTAATGCCACGGTTCTATGACTCCGTCTTCCGAAAACAGGCTCTCCACATCGTCATCTGTGACGCCGACAAGCGTCCAGAACTCCTGCTCCCGCGTGACCCATCTCGGATAAAGCCCTTTCGGGTTTTTTTCGGCGGCGACCTGGAAGAATATTTGATTACTCCCTTTTTCATCCTGCCTGCGCGGCGTCACTTCCCTGATTGAGACCGGACGCCCTTTTGACGAAGCCTCGATTCTTATGTACCTCGCGTTAAACGCTTCCGGATAAATCTTTTCAACGCCCCGCGTCTCTCTTTTTGAGCTGTATATTTCCTCCCAATTATCCATATCTCCGGAAACGGATATTTTCCTGCTATTGATGACGCAATCTCCCCAATAAACAATGATTCCTCCAAAATTCTGAATTTCCTTGAAATCTATTACGAGCTTTTGACTGGAACTCTTCCCCGTCCACTGCGTATTCATGTCGCCGTCAAGGATATTCCTGGCGGTATCCGCGTTTGAGGCCGCCTGCACTTCCGGATAGAGACTTGTGGGAATGACCTTGATTTCATATATTGAGAACGGCATCGATGAAGCCGATTCCCTGCAGTCAATCTTTATATAGCGCGCTTTTTCCGGCTTGAAATACACAACATCGCTCTTTCCGTCGCCCTCGCTCGCAGAAAACACTTTCTTCATGCTCTTTCCGTCCCTGGAAACATATATGTCGTATTTTGACGCGTGTGCTTCCCATAATATGACGGCTCCCGCGATATCCTCTTCTTTTCCTATGTCTATCTGTATCCAGCCCGGCCCCGCATACCCCGCTTTCCAGCGCGTCCCCATGTTGTTGTCCGCGGCGTTTTGCGGAAGCTGCTCCCCTTCGGAACCGGACGCGGTCACGGAAATATCATGGTTAGCGCGGAATTTGTCCAGTTCCGACACAGGCAGTTCCGTAATGCAAAGTTCGTCAAAATACACCTTACCGGCTCCGCCGGCTCCGCATGAAACGGCCAATTCAATGCTTTTTATCTTTTTAAGCGCTTTCCCCGCCGCGGGTCCCCACGCAAAACCGATATCCTCCTTGCTGATAGTCATCTTCGTCCATTGCAGAGGGAAGACAAAATCGCCGAACCTGCGCCAGTAGGTATTGCCGTTATCGTCCACGATCTTAAACTCAAACGTGTTGTCCGGGGATGTGCCCTTGATATAGAACGTGAACTGGTAATTCTCGGCCAGCTTTATGTCAACGCTTTTGATCGCGATAACGTACGCCTTGTTTTTTGAAAAATCAAAATCCATCGCCAGCGCCTTGCCGGCCTTGCCCTTGTCCTGCGAAAGCTTTAACTCAACCTTTTCCGCCGCGTTTTTCTTCCACGAAGAGATATTCTCAAAATCGGATATCACCGTGGTATTTACGGCATAAAGGCTTCCGCCGCCGGCAAACACGAACGCGGATACGAAAATCGCGGCAACTAATACTCTTCCGAGCGTTTTTCTTTTCATGATTTTGCTCTCCTTGAATGAATTTCTAAACCGAGCCCCTCTCTATTAATTTCGGGGGAAACAGCCTTAGAACGGGTTTTCCTGTTTCCCTCCCCTCTATTTTAGCTATAAGCCTTTCCATGGAAGCGTCAATAATTTCCTTTATGGGCTGGGCTATGGTAGTCAGCGGAGGATTGGTATTTTTCGCGTCGGCATTGTTGTCAAAACCTATTACGGCTATATCTCCGGGAATGCGCAGTTGTTTCTCGCCGATGGCCCACGCGGCTCCGATCGCCATGTTATCGTTTGAAGCGAATATAGCGTCCGGCCTCTTCTCGAGACCTATAAGCTTTTCTGCCGCTTTCTTGCCTTCAGGCACGTTAAAGTAACCTTCTTTAACCAGAACGCTGTCGCAGACAATGCCGTGTTCGGCCAAAGCGCGGAGATAGCCCTTGAACCTGTCGGCGGAATCAACCCATGCCGGATTGCCGTGTATGAAGGCTATCCTTCTCCGGCCCTTTTCGATGAGATATTTCGTCGCCAGGTACCCCCCGTACTCGTTGTCGCACGCGAAAGAATCAATGCCTTTAAAATGCGAGAATACAAGCACGGACGGCATCCTGCACTTAATAAGCTCTCTAAGCTTACCCACGTCGTCCTTCGTGGAGCTGAACATCACCGCCCCGGCGATGGTCCTGTTCTCCCACAATTTGGCTATACCCGCGTCATCTCCCTCTTTGTCTATGAACAGCATCAGGGAATACCCGCTGTTTTTCAGCCCCAGGGCAAGATGTTTTATTGTTTCGGCAAGGAAGAAGTCAAACCCGGAGACGACCCCTTTAGGCAGGATCAGGCCTATAACCCTTGACCTCTTTCCGCCAAGGCTTGAGGCGTGTATATTAGGAGTGTAGTCTATCTTCTTAAGGTAGGTTAATATCTTCTCTTTCTTCTTCTTGTCCACATACCCGCTGCTATACAGGGCGCGTGACACCGTCCACCTTGATACGCCCAGTTTTTTCGCTATTTTTGCCAGATTCATGACTTGGCCCTCATATGCGCAATTATGTGCACCCGTGTGCACATAATCATGATAGCCGATTGTTCCGCGTTTGTCAATAGTCGCGTTTTACTATTTTTTTCAAAAGGACTGCCTGCCGTAAAATAAAAAAAAGCGCCGGATTTTCCCGGCGCTACTTTCTCTGCACGGCAATTCATTGTCAAGCGGTCCGCGCTTATTTTACTTTCCGCGCCCCCCACCATCCGGCGCAAATATTTCATTATTCAGAAAAGGCAGGCGGAGCGTGTCCATCCTGGTGCTCTTTCTCATGCCCATGTTTATGGCGAAGAATAACAGAGGATGGGACATATTCCCCGGCAATCTTTTAATGATAGATGCGACCTTTGTATATTCCCGCTTGATCCAATTTGTCCCGGCCTGCAGTTCATGCGGAGTCATATTTTTAGGCCTAAAAACAACTGTAGAATGGTCATAATACTGCCAGTCGGGAGTAAGAAGTCGTCCTTCCGACTTGAACTGCTCATATACCCGGGTACCGGGATACGGCGTCAGGATATTAAGCGAAGCTGAACCGATCTTATTCCTGCTCAGAAAATCAAGCGTCTCGGGAAAAATAGTTTTCGTATCCCCATCGAAACCAAACACTATGGAAGCATGAAAATGAATGCCCAGGTCTTTTACTATATGAATGGCTTCATCTATTTTCTTGATTTCTTTGATCGATTTCGCCATTCTTTTCAATTGAAATTCAGATACACTCTCCACGCCGAAGAAAAGGGCGGTGCACCCGCTTTCCACGGCAAGTTTCATCAATTCCGTGTCATGGACGAAAGAGATGGATGATTGCCCCACCCATTTTATCTTGAACGGTTTTATGGCTTTAAAAAGCGCTTTGGCGTACTCGGGGTCTCCGATGATATTATCATCCAGAAATATGTACAGTTTGTGCCGGCTTTCCTGCAGATCACGGACTATGTTGCTTACCGGAAGGTGCCGTATCTTTTTTCCATAAATATTAGAAACACAGCAAAACTCGCAGTTATAAGGGCATCCCCGCGTTGTCATGATCGGAATAACGCTGAACAGCCTTTTCTTAGTAAATCCTCTGTATTTCAAAGGTATGTACTTGTCCAAAGAAGGGGCCGCTTCATGATACGTTTTTTGCAGCCTGCCTTCCTGGAAATCTTTAAGCACCTGTTCCCATACCGTTTCACATTCCCCTATTACCACGGCATCGCAGTGTTGCAAAGCTTCTTCGCTGAGAAGCGTCGGATGAACGCCTCCGAGAACCACTTTTTTCCCTCTTTTTCTGAATTCTTCGGAAAGCTGATACGCCCGGGGCGCGTTAGAAGTCATGCAGCTGATACCGACCAGATCGCACTCTTCATTAATATCAACAGCTTCTATCTCTTCTTCAACGATTTTTACTTCGTGTTCAGGGGGAGTCAGGCTTTCCAGTATGTGAAGGGCCAGCTGGGGTATCATTAGCCCTTCGGAAGTTTTTATTTCCGGGTCGGCAATCGGTGAAATCAACAATATCTTCATAAGCATTTACCTCTCATCCCTTGCTTTCGGCGGGATATATTTTTGAGCGCGGAAACTAACCGTGCCTCCTTCTGTTTTGCAGCATGGTCGTGATCATTTCACCGGTCATGCAGTACGGGATAAGGACTTCATCGGCCCCCGCTTCCTTTATCTTCTCGCCGTGATCGTAGAAATCGGCCGTCGCTATTATGAAGGCCTTCGGGGACAGTATCCTGCACGTCTTTACGAGTTCGCTGTTGGTTGTCCCTTTGAGCAATATGTCGGGTATGGTGGAAATTATGACTTCCGCGTTCCTGATATGCGCGTGTTCCAGCGAGTCCGTGCTCGCGATATCGCCGAACAACCCCGCGACGCCTATTTTCTTAAGCTCCCTGAGGCTTTCCAGATTGAAATCTATCACAAGCAGCTGGTCAATAAGCTCCGGCGCCTTATCCGAGATCTCCCTGATAAGAGACTGCGCGCCCCTGTGGTATCCGAGTATCAATATCGGGTAGGTAGGCACCACCTCGCACGTCTGCTTGTCCCCGGAAAGGCTTTCGCACGGCCTGATCCAGGCGATAATACGCTCCATTTTCATGTACAGTTCGTGGTTATACTTGATAAGGTACGATGATATCACTGAAGTAAAAGCCATGGAGTAGGTAAGCATGGAAAGAAGATCGGCCTTTATATGGCCGTACGCGACCCCCAAAGAGGCTACCACAAGTGAGAACTCGCTTATCTGCGAAAGGTTCAAGCTTGATATGAACGCGGTCCGTCTTCCCCCTCCGGTCCAAACCAGAAGAGGATATATTGAAGCAAACCTTGAGACTATCACGAATAACACCAGGATGGACGCCGCCCCAAGCATTGCCGCGGTAGGCGCGGCAATCTTCATGCCAAGGGAAATGAAGAACAGAGTCAGGAAAAAATCCCGCAGAGGAAGGGTTTTCGCCGTTATATGGACGCTGTAAGGGAACGTGGATATGGAGATTCCGGCGATCAACGCCCCCATCTCCTTCGACAGGCCTATTGCGTCGGCCGCCCCGGCTACAAGCGCGCACCAGCCTATGGACACCGCTACGATCATTTCCGGGCTCTTTGACAGCAAGCCGCATACGTAACCGAGAACGTACTTGCTGAACAAAAAACCGCTCGCAAGCAGAAGTGCGCTCTTGCCTAACGCGAATATCAGAAACGATACTTTCGGATCCATGAAATTCGGCTGAAACGCGAGTATCGCTATCGCCCAGATATCCTGGATGATCAGTATCCCCAGCGTCATCCTGCCGTGAAGGCAGTCCAGTTCCAGCTTGTCGTAGAGCAGTTTAACGACTATCGCCGTGCTGCTCAACGCGCAGGCCATCGCCAGATACAGCGCGCTCATGTCGCCCGCGTTCAGGGAATACCCGAGCAAAATGAAGAAACCTATCCCCATCACCACGCAGGATACGAACTGCCCGATTCCGGACACAAGCAGTTGCCGCCCGGATGTTAATATAGAAGGAATATCCATCTCAAGTCCGATGATGAACAGCAGGAGAATCAATCCCAGCTCGGAGATTATCTCTATGCTGTTAATATCGGTAATAAGCTTGAGCCCGATATTCGGGCCTATCAGGGCGCCCGCTATCAGGTACGCGAGTATGATGGGCTGTTTCAGCCTGTACGCGATTATGCCCAGAACGGTCGCGGCTATGATCGCTATTCCTATGTCGGCAAGCAGGCCGTGCATCCATGGCTCCTTGTGTTTATTTCTTCAATGCCTTATCTTTCAGTAAAGATTATACCAAAATATCCGGCAATAAAAAACCGCGCGCGTTTGCGGGCGGCTTGAATTTCCTTCTCAGGCGGTCCGCTTATTAATAACTGTGCTTTTTAATAAAAGTAATCACGTCTTTGAGGCTGGCTTCAGCCGCGGAGATGCAGGTGTCGGCACATCCGTAATAGAGGCGTAAATTATCGTCTTCCACGATAGCCGAACTTGGGAAGATGACATTTGGGACGTTGCCGATTCTTTCGTACGGTTCCGTTGGAGCGAGAAGGTAGTCCTTTGTCCGCGCGATCACCTTCCAGGGTTTGTCCAGATCAAGCAGTGCACCGCCCGCATTGTAGAGATAGCCGCTGCAGCTAGTCCAGACGCCGTGATAGATAAGCAGCCACCCCTCCCGCGTCTCGATTGGCGCGGGGCCGGGTCCGACTTTCGTGCCTTGCCAACCGCCCGCCGGACCGAAGGCCCATCTGTGGCATCCCCAGTGAACGAAATCAGGGCTCGTGGAATAGAATATATCGCCGAATGAGGTATGGCCGCGGTCACTGGGCCTGTGGTATATCGCGTACTTACCGTTTATCTTGCGCGGGAACAGGACACAGTTCCTGTTTGCCGTCGGGAGCGGGCCTTCCATCTGCGTGAAGGTCCTGAAATCCTTCGTTCGCCCAAGGCCTATACTCGGCCCGTGTATCCCGTGGTTGCACCATGTTATGTAGTACATACCGCCGAGTTTAGTTATCCGCGGGTCGTACATGTTGAAATCGCATCCGGCATCGGCTTCGATCCTTTTCATCTTTAGCGGTTTCGGCTCTATCTTCCAGTTGAAACCGTCACTGCTCCTGCCTACGTGCAGCCGGAACCTCATATCCTGGTGGTCCACGCGGAAGACACCCGCGTATCCGCCGCCGAATTTCACTACCGCGCTGTTACTGATGCTGTCCGCGCCAGGAACGGCTTCCGCCGTGATTATCGGATTGCCGCTGTACCGCCTGAACACCGTCTCGTTAGCCACTTACCGCCTCCAAAGGCAAACCTGTTTCATATTATTACAATAATCGTGCCTGCTATTATCAAAAGCGCCCCAAATACAGCCTTGAAAGTAATCGTTTCATGTAAAAATATAACGGACAATAAAATTGCTATCGCTACGCTTGTCTTATCTACCGGAGCCACATTAGAAACCTTTCCTAACTGCAAAGCTCTGAAGTAAAAAAGCCATGAAAGCCCTGTCGCGATGCCGGATAAAGATAGAAATATCAGATTTGTTTTTGAAAGCTCAAAAATGCCCGACATCCCGTTTTTAACAAATACTACGATACAAACCATCAACAATATAACCGCCGTTCTCACGGCAGTCGCAAGGTCGGAATCGACGCCTTTAATCCCTATTTTTGCAAGTATAGCCGTTAACGCGGCAAAAAACGCCGATAACAACGCATAAAACCACCAAGGGGCCGTGCTCCTAAATATCATTTTTGCTCCCGTAAATCATTTGCTTAAATATCTTAAAGCCCGGCAAGCTGTTTGAACGGCGTTTACTCAAAAATTGAAATATATTTATCTTTATTTTTTAACGAAGGAAATTAAAAAATATTATAGCATTTTTCCGGTTTATATTGTTCTGGAGCGCTGTTATTTTGACTTCTTCCCTATTTCCTTCTTGCTGCGCAGCGTTATGCGGAGAATCTCCCCGGGATCCCAAAGCCGCATCCTGGGACCCCATGTTCCCGTGCCGCGGCAGACAATAACTGTCATGCCATTGACTTCATATCTTCCTTCGAGCATCGGATATCTGGTTTTTACCAGATAATTAAACGGCCAGATCTGCCCTGCATGAGTGTGGCCGGAAAGCATCAGCTGCACGCCGGCATTTGACGCCTGTTCTGCCCGCAAAGGCGAATGGGATAGCAATATTGTTGCGCCCTTCGGCTTGTCTGTAAGCGCTTTAGAGATGGAATCTTTGCCCTGCCCCATACGATGATTTGCCGTAAGGTCATCTATGCCTGCCAGCACAAAACCCGGCCGGATCTCTGCCCATGTATCGCGCAGCACATTGAAACGCGCATCCTCCATCAACGAAACACCGGCATCTGAGCTCCTGTGTCTTTCATGGTTTCCGAGAATTGCCCATACCCCGAGTGGAGCGGAAAGGTTTTTTAAGGCAGGAATAAATTCATTTTGTGAAATGCCGTGGCCTTCGTATATATCTCCGAGCAGAACAATAATATCCGGATTTAATTCTGTGATCTGCGAAACCCTGGATTCCAGCCAGCGTTTATTCAGCAATGAGCCAAGATGCATATCGGATACAGCAACGAGTGTCGCGCCGTCCATTTTTGCGGGCAAGCCCGGCAAATACACTTCATAGTCTTGTATTACCGGAGGCCTCATGCCCTGAACCATCGCCATTATTGAAAGAAGGGAACCGGCACCCAGCGCAATAATCTTTAAATATTGCGATAACTTTGGCAATATTAAACCAAATCCCGTAACAACATCTGCGCTAAAAATGAAAACAAAAAGCAAAAGCACCGTTCCCATCCAATTCATGCCGAATAATTCCAGGATTACAGAAAAAGCGCCGGAACCGCTGTTTCCAATTGTCCTGCCGGCAATAAACACCGTCCAAAGCGAAATGCCTATCCCCAAAATAGCTTTCTTTGGCATAAACCGCGCCGCCAGCGGTATCGAAATGATCCGCCAAAACACATAGACCTGCATCAATGTAACTGCGGTAATTAAAATAGTACCGAACATTGTATTCCTTTTTTACTCACGGCCATCCAATCCCTGATTTTGGCCTAAACCGGTATATACAGGCCTTTCCTTTTTTATCGGCTATGATTTCAGGGTTTGTCGTACCAAGAATAGAACCTGAAAGAACCTTATCGACAGGATCTTTCAAGCAGGCATTAATTTTATTAAATAGACTTTCTAAGGTCATCTGAATTAAATAATAAACCGCTCGGTTTATCTAACGGTTCGAAAGGCGAGCCGAGACCGCTATTGCCGGTCTTCAGCGATATCAGTGGTATTGTAGGTGTATGAAACGACTATCCCCAGATCATCGTAGCGGATCACAAGGTCCTTTGCTGCCGTTTCGCTGAATACGCCGTAATGGTATCTTCCGTATGTCCACGTCTGTTTCCCGTCTTCAATTCCGGTGCGCCACGGGGTTCCAAACATCGACAGGATTTCGTTCTGCGTCGTTTTCCCAAGCTGTATATTTTTAACCTGAGATACTTCAAAATTCCGGCCTATCGTCGCGCATCCGGAGATTAACAAAACCGCAAAGATGCTAACAACCATTGCTGCTGAATATCTTCTCATAGAATTTCTCCTGTATTGATTTATTCGCTCTTCATGAAGACTGCCCCAAGAGGCGGGACAGTAAGATTCAATGAATACTGCCTTCCGTGCGAAGCGATACCTTCGGCATGGAAACCGCCGAGATTGCCCCTCTGTTCACCGCCGTATTCGCGCGCGTCGCTGTTGAGCAGTTCCTTCCAGAATCCGCCGCTGGGCACGCCTACCCTGTAGTTCTGCCTGAGCACGGGCGTGAAGTTATATACGCAAAGCACATTACCGCGGCCGTTCCTGGATTTCCTCAAGAAACAGATCATGCTCTGGTCGCTGTCGTTGAAATCTATCCATTCAAAGCCGTCCCAGGACGAGTCAATCTCGTAAAGAGCCGGCTCGGACCTGTACATGTGATTAAGGTCTCTGACCCATTTCCTCATGCCGGCATGTAATGGGAACCGGAGCACGTGCCACTCCAGGCTCTCGTCATGGTTCCACTCCCTTACCTGCCCGATCTCGCATCCCATGAAAAGCAGCTTCTTCCCTGGATGGCCGAACATGTACCCCAGCAGGACCCTAAGGTTGGCAAACCTCTGCCATTCGTCGCCCGGCATCTTGCCGACAAGGGATCCCTTGCCCTGGCACACCTCGTCATGCGAGAATGGAAGGACAAAGTTCTCGGAAAAAGCGTAAAGCATGCTGAATGTTATCTGCCCGTGGTGGTATTTCCTGAATACCGGGTCAACGGCGAAGTATTTAAGCATGTCGTTCATCCAGCCCATGTTCCATTTCATGCCGAACCCGAGCCCGCCCATGTACGTCGGCTTGGAAACCATCGGCCAGGCGGTTGACTCCTCTGCCATTGTCTGCGCGTCAGGATAATTCTCAAAAACCACGTGGTTAAAACGCTGGAGGAACTCGATGGCCTCAATGTTTTCCCTTCCGCCGTATTTATTGGGGATCCATTCCCCCTGCTTTCTTGAATAATCGAGATATAGCATCGAAGCGACCGCGTCAACCCTCAAACCGTCTATATGGTACTTGTCCAGCCAGAAAAGCGCGCTGGATATCAGGAAGTTCTTGACCTCATTCCTCCCGCAATTGAAAATACTGCTCTTCCAATCCGGATGAAAACCCTGCCTCATGTCCTCGTGCTCGAAAAGCTTGGTGCCGTCAAAGAACGAAAGCCCGTGAACGTCTGTGGGAAAATGCGACGGCACCCAGTCAAGTATGACCCCTATCCCGTTTTTGTGCATATGGTCAACAAGGTACATGAAGTCCTGCGGAGTCCCGTACCTGCTGGTAGGCGCGAAATACCCGACAGTCTGATAGCCCCACGAACCGTAGAACGGATGCTCCATTACGGGCAGGAATTCCACGTGAGTGTAGCCCATCTCCTTGCAGTACTCGGTCAGGTGATGCGCGGTTTCCCGGTAATTCAGGAACCTGTTTCCCTCTTCCGGCACCTTTCGCCATGAGCCGAGATGCACCTCATAGACGGAATAAGGAGCGTCCACTTTGTTCTTCGCGCCCCTGCTTTTCATCCACTCGCCGTCAGCCCATTTGTAATCCAGGTCCCATACTATCGACCCGGTCTTCTTCGGCGTCTCATAGTGGAATGCCACGGGATCTGCCTTTTCAACTTTGTAATTATTTATCCTGGAAGTTATGAAATACTTGTAGATACATCCCCGCTGCAAGCCCGGTATGAAACCCTCCCATACCCCTGACCCGTCCCATCGCATGCCGAGCGGATGCGATTCCTTTTTCCAGCTGTTGAAATCCCCGATAACGCTGACTTTTTCAGCGTTAGGCGCCCAGACAGCAAAATACACGCCCTTCACACCGTCTAATTCGCGTATATGAGACCCCAGGATGTTATATAACCTGAAATGGCTTCCTTCCTTGAAAAGGTACTCGTCATGCTCTCCCATCATTGACATTGATTTGACAGAGTTGTCCACTGGATCTTTCTCCTGAAAATGAGGAATATATACTTTTCTCGACGGAAACCTGAATCCATTATAGCATTTTTGGTCATTTCTTCAACTTATAAAAAGTGGCTTTCCCTTTCCCCTTTCTTTCTATCAGTCCTAATTCTATCAACTTTCCAAAATCCAGAGCTCTCGTGGGTTTCGCACGGACCGTCATCTTTGAATATTCCCTGTCTGAAATATACCCATTTTTCTCTATATACTCGATTATTTTCCTGTGATGATCCTTCAGTTCAGTAGATGGGTCTACAACGGCCTTTTCAAGTTCCTTGGAGACCCTGAACAGTTCGTCAAGTATACCTTCCGCAAAATATTCAAGCCATGGAGTAAATTCTACACTCCCGGCAAGATCATAATAATTACCGCGCACACCCACATTATCAAAGTACTTACTAACGTTTCGGTTATAATAATTCTCGAAGCTGAACAAATTAAAGGTATCCAGCCCCATACCTGCCAGAAGTACTTTTGTTAAAAGGCGTACGGTCCTGCCGTTGCCGTCAATGAAAGGATGTATTATGATAAACTGTTTATGTAATATTCCGGAAAGTATTACCGGATCCATGTCCTTCAGATTATTCTTTATAAAATATATCAGTTCGTTAATCAATCCTTGAACAACCTGGTGGTCAGGGGCCCAATAAACGGTTTTGCGCTGCGCGGAATCATTGACGAATACCGGTTCTTTCCTAAAAGACCCGCATTTCGCATTTATAAGCAATCCTTTCATCACGCATTGATGAATTAGAAGAATTAGTTTCTCATCGAATTTTACGCCTTTATTCTCGCCAATCTGACTGTTAAGCCACAAAAGCGCTTTATTATAATTCAATACCTCTTTCTGGCTGTCAGATATGTGATTTGGATGGTTCTTGAGAATCTTTTTCACTTCGGCAAGAGGAAGTGGGTTGCCTTCTATGCTTGTAGAGGAATATGACGACATCTCCCTGGCGTGGCGTTCATATTCAGCAAGAACGACTTTCGGAAAACGCCGGGCATTCAGCGCAGATACCTGTACAGAGATTTGTTTGATCAGGTCAAGTAGTCTCGGGGTTATAGTATAGCGCGGTTTAAACGGGTTATTTTTCAGAGGAGCTCTTCGGGAATCCCCTATAGGGGGTTAAATCCCAATTCACGGGACTTCGCCAACGCTCGTAATGCGACCTCCCGCAGCCCTTTGCGGGATTAGACATATTATAGACGATTATTAGACGATTGTCAATATTGAATTCCACTCATGATTAAAGTTTGTTGATTCTATTCTTTCATGAAATCCGCCGTAACTGTATCTACAATGCAGCGAATAGCTGCGTTTATTGAAGATACGATGTGTGAAGGCGGAGAAAAACCCCATCCTTATGGATGAGGTTCGAATGTCCCCTTAGGGGTCTATGTCAAATCGCAAATACTGATTGATTTTTCAACACTTGAGATGAAGGGTCCCCTGGTAAACGCCATTCGAACCTGCCTGCCCTTCCGAAGCTATATCACAAATACAACGAATAGTTGTGACTATTTGCGATATGTCCAGCGTAGGAGGGTCTCGACGGAAACCTAAAAACATTATAGCATTTTACTGTTACTTTGGCTGGTACGATTTCCAAGCGGAGCACACCACTCCTTTTCCCCCATGCGCAGTCATTTCGCGAACATCCAGTCCATTGCGCTTTCCAAGGATTTCTTGGAAGGCCATTCATGTCCGCCGTTGAATTGAACAAATTGTATCTTATCATTATTCGGCCACCCGAGAGAATGCAGCGCTTTTTGCATTTCACCGTTATTAAAATCTTTTTTCCCGCTCAACCCGTATATGCGCATATTCGGCTCCGGAGTATAATCCTTGTCATCGAAGCCCGCGCAGCACGGGATAACGCCGGCAATCATTGAGCGGTACATTGCCGACATTAAAAAACTCATTCTGGCGCCGCCAGAGAAACCGCAGGTATAACATCCTGTCTCGTTAATATTGAATCTTTTTTTGCTGTCTTTGACCACTGCGCGGATCGCCCTCTTTACATCTTCCCACGGACCATTTTTCGCATTATTTGAGCCTATGATGATAAAACCGTGTTTTTCAGCTGAATCTTTAAGCAATTTGACGGGATCTTCCCCCATCGCATCCGGTGAAAATCCATAAACTACGGGCCATGATTTTTTCGCCGGATCATAACAACTCGGCAAGTAAAGCGCGTAGGATTGGTCCGGTGCGTCTTTGCATTTCACCTTCCTGTTTACCACCCCCGGCAACAAGCCGTCAATGGCCTTGGGATTGAATATGATTTCCCGTATTGAATAATTACGCTTAGAAACTTTTTTTGTGCAATTAATCCGGATTTTCTTTACATCTTTTGCGCCGGTCAGGACAATGTATTTAGATTCCACGCTCATGCCATTTTTTATTTCAGCGGCCCGGGTCCAAACACTTCCGTTTGAGGAGATCTCAATATCGTATATTTTGGCCGATCCTTTATCCCAAAAGATGATCAAATCTTTGATCTTTCTGGGATGCCTGAACCCGAACATTATCCAGACGTTGTCGGCTTCATCCCGGGCCTCCCAGCGGCTGCTCATTTTCCCGTCAATCGCAAGCCCCGCAGATTGAAATCCGCTTGAAGCAGCCATCGTAACAACCTCATCATCATCCGCGCGCAATATTGAAAAGGAATTTATCAGGGAGGAAAAGAAAAGGATGCAGACAACTGCTTTTAAACCGGTGCCCCGTAAAGCAGTGCTTATTGCAGATTCACCACGCATGATTATCGTAATAATAGTAATTCAGCCGCATCGGGTTGAACCTGTTCTTTGCGAAGATGTACCAGGCCGCGCATGAAGCAAAGCCGCGGTCGAGTATTACCCAGTCTATACCCCCCTGTTTGTTAAGGGTGTATGGCAGCGCCTTATACACTTTATCGTCAATACCCCTATCGATCAGGTAATCGTCCATCTGGTTGGCGTAGAAATTCCCCTTTTTCCAGTCCCCGGACACAAAGAACGCGCAGGCGAGCTGGCCGACTCCGTCAACCCATACATTATTCACGGTGTCGTCGGGCTTGTGCCATACGCCTTTAACCTTATTCCCATAATGGTCTATGGTTTTAAGATATCGCAAATCATGGTCGACATAGTTCAACAGGTAACCGTAGTTCCTGCCCTTTGCAAGCACGCGCCAGGTATAGTTGTCAAGCGGAAGGCCGGTTCTGCTGCCAAGTTCGTTGTCAAGCCACTTCCTAATCTTCTTTGAAATCTTTTTCTCTCCGCAAAGGCGCAGAGCCGCATATGCGTCAAGATTGCCTTCCGCATGTCCGTAATCCTCATGCAGTTTGCTGTCGCCGCTCCTCCAACCGTGCTGTATATAACCGCCTACCTTGGCGGGTTTGTACCAGAATATCAGAAGTTCCTTCAGTAGTTTCTCTATCTTGTCGTATCTATGATTATTGTATTCTTTGTCATAATACCTGTAGGCGATCAGCAGCCATGCATTATCGCCCATCCACCGGTTCGAAATGTTTTCGTCATCATGGTATGTTCCCGCGTTTTCAACGACCTGCTGAAAAAATCCGCGCGCTTCTCCCTTATAAAAGAAGTTTTGCAACGTCGGGTCGTCGTTATCCGGTTTTGTCGCGTTCGCGAAAAAATCGAGTATTCTTTCGGCTCGTTCCTGTTCTCCTTCTACGATAAACGCCATCGCGACGAGCGCGTTATTGAACGTCTGTATCTGTGTGTCCTCTATGTCGGCCGAAGGTATCAACTTTTTATCCGGCGTGCCCTTATCCTGGACCCTTTTCAGCCACCCGAGCACGCGCAGGTTTTGCGGCGCAAGTCTCCTGTCCTGCCTCTGGTTGAAGCCGTATCCGGGCAGGTTTCTGTTCGGATCCGGTATCATCCCGCCGCGCGACCCGAAGGACGATTTTATTCCCTTTTTTCCATATTTTACCCCGCTCAACCACACAGTCCCGTTGTCGGGCGGCCCGGAAAAGGCAAACGCGAAATATTTTAAATTCACGAACTTTCCGTCGCCGCCCCACCCGTATTCAAGATTATCAAAATAGACGACCACTTCCGTCCATTCCCGATACTTATCTTTTATCGGTATCCTTTTAACATAATTCGCGCCGCTTTTGTCTATCATTTTTATTTCCAGCACGCAAGAAGCATCGGCTTTTATGCTGAAAACAAATGGCACCCCCGGGTCCCATTTTCCGGGAGGCGATAGTCTCATTACCACCCACCCGTATTCCTCTTTAAGGAGTTCATAATCAACACGGATGCCCTCCGTCCCGTTCTCTTTGAACTGAGACAAAGATATTCTGCTTACACCGTCAATCTCGCCGGATGTGTCCCACAGCGCCGGATTATCCCAGTTCAGATCCGCGGCGGAAGCCGCCGAAAAGGCCAACAAGGATATGATAACTGCCGCAAATCTCAAGCATGAATTCATTAATTGCATCCATTAAGCATAGGAAAAGCCGGTAATCTACCAGGAAGGCGCCGCAAAACTTACCGAACTGCCTGCCAGTTGTTTATGTATTATTCTGACGGGCCCTTTCCATATCCCGCCTTCTCTTATGTAGTTGTACGCGCGGACAGCAATTACATTATCGCCGCCGTATTTTATGAGTTTCGCCGGTATCTTGTAGTTCCTTTCCTTGTCCCAGAATCCCTCCTTGAAATTCGGAGGGAATGCCGTGGAGCCGATCAGCTCCCCGTTGTAATAGACCTGTTCGCCGTCATCAATGCCTCCCGCGGTAAAATACACCTCGCTCTCATTCCACCGGTCTTTTGCTTCAGCGGGTATATACGCGTGAATTCTATACCATTGATAACTATTGTCTTTGCTCGGGTATCCCTGGTCATCCCATCTTGCGGGAACATCTATTTTAGCCCATTCGCCGTCGTCATACTTGAATTTCGCCCATGCCATGTCATCGCCTGTCTTAAAAAAACATTTCCCCGCCAGCTCAAGATAATATGACACGCGAAATTCATATTTGTCTCTGGCCGGCTCGGAGCCGTCCTTCCCCCTGATAACCGCCTGAAGCAAATACTCCCCCTCGTCAACCGTTATCTCAAAGCTTTCAACTGTCTGTCTCGTGCCCTTCGATATATTTATCGTTTTTGAACCGCTTTTCAGTTTCTCCCCTGTTTTTTTGTAGAATAGCCTCCACATTACGTTATATTCACCTGACACATCAGGGTCGTCGCATATGACCGATATATCGCACTTCACCGTATCTCCCGCCCTGTATTCCATATTTGAGTATACTGATTTACAGGAAACATACATATTCTTTGAATAAAGTTTCGAAATGAATTCCTCATAATCCTTTTTGTTTGGCCGTAAATCGGGGATTAATTTTCTTGCGTTCTTGATTATGGGGTCGCGGTTGCTCAGTTCCCATATCTTGCCGCCGCTCAAGTAATTGCACAGGCTCAGAAACAGCATACCCTGATCGAGTATCAAATAAGTATTTGTCGGCTGCCCTTTAACGAAATCTATAGAATCCCTGAAACCAAAAGCATACTTCTTTCCGTCAGCTTCGTATTCCTGCCTGGCGCCGAGTTCTTCAAGTTTTTTCAGGTTCGCAACGGATTCTTCCGGAAAAATAGATATGGGAAGCACTGAGGCATGCGGGGTCGCTACATAATCACGCAGTCTGTTGATACCGAGGTATCCTTCGTTCGGCGAATCGCTGGCCGACCAGCCCCAGATCGGCGAATTGATGACCTTGGCATGGAACATCTGGGCATAAGTAAACGCTGCGGCTGATTTCCACAGCTCTGTATAGCGCATATCAAAGAAACACGAGTCTATCAACTGCATGAACAGCCCGCCGCCCATCCATCCCGGCTTGTAATATTTGACTCCGTACTTTATTTCCATCCCCTTTGAGATCTTTTTCCACATCTCCGGCGGAACCTTGCCGGAACCGATCGCGGTAATGAACGCGGCGCGGGCATCCGTCCCCATCACGTTCAGCAACCAGTTATTGTTCAGCTTGCCCGCTTTCATGTCGTAACCGCCGATCATCAGCTGTCTCTTGGCGTTGTATACCTTGGACCAGTCCATAGCTTCGAGAAGCTTGCTTATCCTGTTTTTCAGCTCGGGGAATTCCTGGCGGGCAACGATGAAGCCGGCGGCAAGATTACCGGAATCAAGTATCGATATCCAGGTGTCTTCCGTGTTTGGCTGAAGGGTTAAAACGTCATGCCAGCTTTGGGTGAAACCGTTCCAAACGGGAAATTTTTCCACGCTGTCAAGTGCCTTGGAAACCCTCTGCACCGCGTCATTTCTGTTGATGAAATTCATTTCCACAGCGATTGAAACCGCGGCCAGATAAATGCCTATGTTGCTTACCGAGGTATATGTGGGTTTTTTCCTTGATATGTCATAGGGTAAACCTGTTTTCGGTTCCACAAGGTAATCGATGGAAGCCCAGGTATCTTTAGCGATACCTAGGAGATATGCCTGATCATCCTGCGACAGCTCCTGCTTGATTGCCGCAACAGCAATACTTGAAACGAGCATACATGGAACCAGCAGGCACAAAATACAATTTTTCATTTTACCTTCCCGTTAGCGGAACTTCTGCAGATATTTTTCATAAACGACGCGTCAGAGCGCATGGAGTCCCCACGGGCATGCCCGTGGCGCCAAAAGCTCTACCGCTATCGCGGGGCGACATCCCGCACGCGTAAGCGTCCACGGCCAAGGCCGTGGTCTTCTGCGTGGCGGGATAAGTTACAGGCAAGTGGGGACTGCCCATTTTGCCTGTAACTTACCGCATATCAAAAATCAAATAACTATTTGTACAGCTCGATCTGGTCTATTACGAATTTCCCGGCGCCCCCTTCGTCATCCGATTCCTTCTTGACTATTGTGATATGTATCAACGGCTTTAGCAAATTCACCTCATTACTGTCGCCCCAAAGATACTCAAAATCCGCGAAAGGAATCTCGACGTCGGACCACTCGCTTGTATTGGATTTGACAGGAAGCACTATCCCAAAATTGGAATAATCGGCATTCTCCAATTTGACTTCAATTGAATTTGACGATCCTTCGCCGCGGACAGCGAACCTTATTCCCTTGTATTTCGAAATATCCCTCCTGATTTTTTTGCGGACTCCTAACCAGGTTGCCTCGTCACCTAAGCTGTAGGATATTTCAAGAGCCTTTCCCTTCTGGCCTTTCCCGGCGGCGAGAGTTATTGTCGTGCCCTTATCCCTTTCCTTTATCCAGCCCGCAGGAGCAGCGCTCATATCATCAATTACGTTTTCAGGCATTACGGTGGCAGCAACGGCAGATTTAGTTGTCGCCGCCGCAGGTTTTGCAGCCGGGGCTTTCGCAGACGCCAGAGAAACAAGCAGAGCTAAACCGATAAAAAAACCGAACAACTTGCTTAATTTAACCATCTTACATCCTCCTTGTTAGTATTTGCTCTTGCAAAGAGCGAGATTCATTAATACGCTTATAGGTAGTCTCATTTGTACAATTCAATCTGGCCTATAGTGAGCATACCGTACCCGCCTTCGTCTTCATCGTCTTTTTTTGAAACGGTAAAATGCAGTGTGGCTTTTTTTAGATCCAGCGTTTCATCACCTCCCCACCAATATTCTAACGACGAAAAAGGTATTTCCACTTCCTTCAAATCCTTAATCCCGCTTTCAAAAACGACATCCGTCCCAAAAACAGAACCGTCGCTGTCCTCAACTTTAATTTCCACGGTGTTGATCGCCCCTTCATCGCGGCACTTGAAGGATACGCCCGCGTATTTTGAAAGATCAATCGGCGCTTTCTTCTTTATCCCCAACCACATACCGGCGCCCATGTTATACGTCACTTGAAGAGCCCTGCCGGCCTTAGCCTGCAGTATACTCAGTTCCACAGCGACATTTTTGTCCTTATAAACGCGCCATCCGGCCGTGTTGCTCATGTCAAAAAGCATCGTCCGCCCTTCAGATACCCCGGAAGGATTTCCTGCCGTATCCTGAAGGCCTTCCATATCGGCAGCGCGTTTGCGCGCGGACATTAACGATAATAATAGGCATGAAATAAAAACAAAACCGCACAGTTTACCGATTGTGTTCACGATGACCTCTTTAATGGCCTAATCTATTTCATATTTCCGATAATTTTAACGGAATCTCTGAGAACCAAAGTGGGACGCAGGATGGTTGTCTCGTGCTTTACTGAGTTTTTCCTGACCGCGTTGACTAAATATTCCGCCGCCATACTCCCGCATTTTTCAAATTGCATTTCAATGGAAGACAGCGTGGGAGTGGATATATCGCAGAAGTAAGTATTGTCAAACCCTATTACCGAGATATCATCCGGGACCTTAACCCCGTTTTGAGCCATAACCTTCATCCCGCCAAGCGCCTGCTTGTCGCTTACATATATGATAGCGGTCATATCCGTATTCCTCTTGATTAGGTTCATTGTGGCCCGCCCGGCGCTTTCCACCGTAAACAGATTCTCCGGTTCAATAAGATCGACATCATACTCTATTCCGGCTTCATCCAGGGCTTTTTTGTAGCCGGCTTTTCTCCTGTTCCAGATATTGTCATACCAGTAATCCGGGAATATGAAGCATATCTTCCTGTGGCCGTATTCTATGAGTTGTTTCGCGGCTATATAGCCGCCGTGTTCCTCGTCTATGTTCAAATTGATGCCGATATGCGAGTTCCCGTTTATCTGCACTATAGGGATCTTCTTCTTGTTTATCTTATTAAGGAACGTCTCGGACAGCGACAAAAAGACGACAATCAGCCCCTTAATGCCGTCTTCGCTCAATATTCTGTCAAAAGCAATCTGCTGTTTCCTGACGTCCAGCAACTCATCGCCGTAAAAAGTATGGCGCAGGGCAAAGAAACCGTTCCTTTTCAGCACACCCGTGATCCCGGCATGTATAAGAATGGAACTGTCCGAAACCGCGGACATCTCAGCAATGTATTCGGATTTCAAAGGGCTCATCCCCCTTATGTATCCTGACTGAGTCGCGTACTCAAAGATCTTCTCTTTCAGTTCCGGACTTATGCCGCTTTTGTTATTCAACGCAAAGGATACGGCGGTAGGCGATACCCTTAAGGCCTTGGCAATGTCTTTGATCCTTATTTTCTTATCCATAGGTTTACCAAAGGTTTACTAATCATATTTAGTAGTATATTTCTTATGTTGTGTTTTATAGTATATATCTTCGGAAGCATTTTGTCAATACCCTGCTAAATATATTTAGTTACTACTAATCTTTAAAAATAGGGGCAAGTTCTCGACGGATCCGCTGTTCTTGGTTCGCGATTCATGATTCATCGATTCTAAATATTTTTTCGCGACCTTGCGCGAAACAGTATCGTTCAAAGCCGGCCGCCAGAGCTCAAATACATCTATAGAAAAGGACAATCTTCAAGGGGAAAATGCTTCTAACGGGGTCAAATGCTGGGTTTTCAAGGCAAATATATAGCCTAAGAATGTGGATTATGTATCAAACTCATCCTGGAAATAAAAAAAGCCGCCAAAGACATCTCGGCAGCAATACTTTCCTCAATATTGTAATCCAGCCTGACCTTGAAGGTAGGAATATGGTAAAATGAATCTCCGCCCAGTCCGCCGCGGCGGAGGCGGTATCAGACGTGCTTAGTCTGTTCTTCCTCTCCCTTGATGGGAGAGGATTGAGGTGAGAGTGAGCATCATAGAGCCCCCTCATCCTGCCTTTCTCCCACCAGGGGATAAGAAATATTCGGTAACCGCCCAACAAGCTGGGCGGAATAGTCAAGTTTAAATTATAATATTTATCCCGTTATATTATCAGTAATTTGCTGGTACAGTTTTCAAATGGGGCAGTCCACGATAAGCTATTCCGCGGCAAATTTAGAAAGGTGAGTCGAGGCCATCATTGTTGGTCTTCAGTGGTATTATAGGTGTATGAAACGACTATTCCTTGGTCATCGTAGCGAATCACGAGGTCCTGTGCTGCCGCTTCCCCGCTTGAAAATTGTATCATTTATCTTTTAAATAAAAAACCGCTCACGATAATGAGCGGTTCGAATGGCGTTTACTTGAGGGTCAAAACGGAATTTACCATATTTGATTGATATTTCAATGTGATTTAAGTCGTGGGGTCCCCTGGTAAACGCCATTCGAACCTGCCTGCCCTTCCGTAGCCATTCCGAAGCTTTAGCGTAGGATGGCGTAGGAGGGTCTCGACGGAAACCTAAAATCATTGTAGCATTTTACTGGCTCGGATTTCATCCGGGATACCACACCAGTTGTCCTAACCCATAATTCATTCTATTGAATTATACATTCCAAAATAGCCATATACTTACCGGCTTTCAACCTTCCAGTAATTTTTTGCTGCCATTTTTTCGGTAACGAGGTATATACTCGCTTAATGTTTTCTTTTTCACCGATTTTTATTAGAGCCTCTAATATTTGCACGGCCGCGGACAAATCTTTCTCGGTTTTCTCTGCATTTTGTCTTCTTTGAGAAATAATTAGTTTATGAAGTGCGAAGTTAATAGGATGGGGCAATACAATTGACACATTTTCAACTTCTACAGTAATAGTATTTTGTGTCAGAAGATCAAGAAATCTTAAACCCTGAGCATTAATGCCTAATTGCGGCAAAGGGAATGGTTTGTCCATACCCTTCCCTTTCTCTGGAATAAGAAACTCGACTATTATATCGGGATGCTGCAACCTTATGTATCCTGCCGGATATGAGCGCGTTAAAATGAATCCCAGATCTTTAAGAAGGGCAGCAATATCTACTTTTCTTCTTATTTTTGAAGGAATCGGTATCAGGAAATCAATATCTCGTGTTCTCAGAGTATATCTAAAATCACAATTCCTGAAATATTCTTTATAAAACGGCAAACACCAACTACCTACAAGAATTATGTTCTGAAGTATATCATTATCATGAAACCGTTTTAGAATTTCCTTACAAAGCTCATATTGCTTCTTTTCCACGAAGAGTTCCCTTTAGAAATTTTATTTGCTTTTTAACTTGCGACAGCAGTTTCCTATACTTTGCCCTGAGCTCTTTCGCTTCTTGATACTTTTTTATTTTATCTTTTGACATTTTTCCCTTATAAACATCTTTGAATTTGCCATTTTCCCTCATTGCCGCATAATGGTATATTTTCCCCCTTATTTTCTTTCCCCTCAAACTACCCCTCGGAAGCTCTTTAAGAGCTTTCTCATATCCTTTCTTCATAGCTAATGAATTCATCAATTCTTCTCTTAAAACTGATTTTAAAAATGCCATATATACCTCTCCTTCATAGCGCTTATAATTACCCAACAATATAGCGAATATTATAACTTGTTGGGTAACAATAGTCAATACCCTAATTACCCAACAAGTGACACAAGTAACTTAATTGTTGGGTATTTCGATTCCATTGACGCCCACATAAGCAAAAACCCCTTCCTTGCGGAAGAGGTTCGAACGTCCCCTTAGGGGTCGCTGTAAATTAACAAAAACTGATTGATTTTTCAATGCTTGAGATGGAGGGTCCCCTGGTAAACGCCATTCGAACCTGCCTCGACGGAAACCTGAAACCATTATAGCATTTTCCGGTCCACACTTCTCATGGATGTACTACCTTATCTCCATTCTACGCGTTCAACCCCATCAGTTTGAGCAATGATATTTCTAGTTTTTCTTAATATGTCATATGCCTGTATAGAAGCTTTTCTATCAGAAGTTTCTTCAACGATTAGATACTTTGTCTTGCTTTTATTCCATATCTTGCTAGATTCTGACATTGGCACTCTATCAATTTCCCTCAATCCCTTTGATGTATATTTGAAGGTGACATACTCATCCTTCCCATGTATATAACACCCGATCTTGTCAATATCTTTCCAAACAGGAGCATAATAATATTCGCCACCCGAATATAATGTTATCAAATCCCTCTTGCCGATATCCAGCAACATAATGTCAGTTGATGTTACACTTTTCTTCCGACAAAACAGTATCTTTTTTCCGTCAGGTGACCATTTTAATGCAAAACCATTTGTTTTACAAATAGCATATGATTTCTGCATATTTATGTCATAAATATATATTTGCCCATTTTCAATATAACATACTTTGTTTTCGGGCTCGTAAAATGAAGGATATATATTTTCCGTTTTTGTATGCAAAATACGCGATACTTTGCCAGTAATAGGATTTGCCATAAATATACCCGGATTCCCTGAGTAACGACCATCGAATAGGATAATATTATTCTTCAACCACCAATAATTGAATATGCCATTCCCTTTAGAACCCTCAAAGGATAGAAGCGTCCTTTGATCCCGACCATCAAAACCGGATATAACAAATTCCTGCCTAATATTACCTTTTGGGCCACGGTAGTACCTAATAAACGACATGTCAAGTTTATCAAGTATCTGTTGTTCTTGATTTAAGCATCTACTAGCTGATTTAAGTGCATAAATTGATTGGAGTTTATTTGCACATATTGGAGCAATTCGAAAAGCAGCTATCAACATTATCAAACATGCTAGTATTTTATATTTTTCCCAAATATTACTCTTTTTCGAGAACAAACTACTTATGAATAGGGCTGTACACCCATATATTAATCCTGTTGCTAAAATAGGGCCATAAAATAACAGTTTAGAATTAATATTTACATCAAATATTCTACAAAGGTTGTAAATTGGCATGCCTGGGATATTTAAATACGCCCATAATATGCCCACCCCCGACGGATCAGGATAATTGTATGCCTTTGCTATGAAATACCAAGAAAGAGGATACCCAATGAAAACGATAATAGCTATTAAATAGCGCAACGGGAGACGTTTTATATTCATCTATTCACCATTATCATACCTTATGCTCCATGTGAAATTAGTAAACAAAAAACCGCTCAGATTAGTGAGCGGTTCGAATGGCGTTTACTTGAGGGTCAAATTTGGATTAACCATATTTGATTGATATTTCATTGTGTTTTAAGTCGTGGGGTGGCTAACCCTCCTTCGTTGACATGATTTTAGTATACGCTGCTATTCGCAGCACTAAAATCATAACTTCGGACGGGCGCGCGGGATTTCTTGAACAGAGCCGATTTTGTCGGCTGGTTCAAATCCCCATTCAAACAACTGTTAGTTTTCAGCAGTATCCGCAAGGGATACTCTGAAAACTAAGGGTCCCCTAGTAAACGCCATTCGAACCTGTCTCGACGGAAACCTGAAAACATTATAGCATAATAATTGCGTATTTGATTGCTCTAATCTTAGACGTGGTAGACCATATTGCGTAGAGTTGCATCTTTTACCAGCGCGGAGGATTAAATTTCACTCCCTTCGCAACTGGCTTATGTATAATCCTTACAGGACCTTTCCAGATGCCGCCTTCTAATCTATTGTCGTAAACCCTGACAGCCAGTACATTCTCCCGACCGAACTTAATATTTTCAAATGGAATTTTGTAATTCCTTTCCTTGTCCCATAACCCGTCCCTGAAATTCGGAGGAAATCCTGCCTCTCCTATCATTACTCCGTTAATATATACTTGTTCGGCGTCGTCTATCCCGCCGATATTTAAGTTTATTACCCCATCTTTCCAGCTTATTTTGAGCTTTTCCGGTATCTTAACTTTCAGCCTGTACCACGCATAACCGTCATAACCGGCGTAACCCTCATCTTCCCACCTGGCCGGTACTGTGATGGTTTTCCAGTCTGAATCATTATAGTCTGGGTCCTTCCATGAAATATCGTCACCGGAATTAAAATACCACGCTCCGCTTAGATCTATGTAATCCGCTACGGTAAATTCATAACTGTCGGATGCGCGGTTCGAGCCATTTTTATCCAAAACTACCGCTTGCAGCAAGTACTCGCCTTCGCGAGTAATGAATTTGAATGAGTCGGCAATTTTATCGGTACTATCAGCTATTGTCGATGAAACCGAACCTGATTTTACTATTTTCCCGTTATTTTTCTCAATTAACCGCCAGGATACTTTATACTTTCCGTTTATGTCCACGTCATCGCAGATTAACGAAATTTGTCCTTTGTATTCATCGCCGGACTTGTATTCTTTTTTATCGTTCACGGATTTCACCGCAACATAAATGCCGTCAACGTATAATTTCGACATAAAATCATAAAAACCCGGCCTGTCCTGCCGCATATCCGGTATCAACCGCTTCGCGTACCTGACAACCGGGTCCCTGTTGCTCAACTCCCATAACTTGCCGTCACAGATATAGTTGCATATACTTAAAAGTAGCATTCCCTGATCGAACATCAGGTATGTATTCGTGGATTTATTCTTAACCACGTCAATGGCATCCCTGAATCCGAAATTGTATTTATTTCCGTTCACTTCATATTTTGACCGCGCCCCCATTTCTTCAAGTTTCCTCATGTTAGCAATTACTTCGTCAGGGAAAAGCGAGATCGCGAGAACCGAGGCATGCGGCGCGACAACATAATCCCTATGGTTATTGAAGCCCAGGTATCCGTCATCCGGAGAATCGCACGCCGACCAACCCCATACCGGCGAATCAATAAGCTTCGCGTGAAATGCCTGCGCGTAGGCAAATGCTGCCGCTGATTTCCACATTTCCGTGTATCGTATGTCAAAAAAGCAGGAATCTATGAACTGCATGAACAGCCCCCCGCCCTGCCAACCAGGCTGATAGTATGACAACGAATACTTGCGCTCCTTGTTCTTTTGCAGTTTTACCCATGAATCCGGCGGAATCTTCCCTGAACCTATCGCGACTATGTACGCCGCCCTGGCATCGGTTCCTATCATCGCGAGTAGCCAGGACTTATTTATCTTCTCTGTCTTCATGTTATATCCGCCGTAAAGAAGATTTCTGGAAGGATTGTATATTTTTGCCCAATCCATCTTTTCAAGGACTCCAGATATGCGGCCCCCGATTTCCGGGAACTCCTGGCGTGCTATTATCAGGCCGCCAGCGAGATTGCCTGAATCCAGGATGGATATCCAAGGGTCATTCGTGTCCGGTTTCAATGTTTTCACGCTATGCCAGCACTGCGCGAATCCGTTCCAAACTGAGAATTTATTATATGAATCCAAAATCCTGGAAATCCTCTTAACACCTTCCTTCCTGTCCAGTAAATTCATCTCCACCGCCGCGGAAATTGCGGCGATATACACGCCTATATTACTGACCGAAGTAAATTCCTTTGTCTTGATAGTCGAATCATAAGGCAGTCCGGTTTCCGGTTCCACCAGATAATCGATGCATGACCATGTATCGCTGGCAATACCAAGCAGGTAGTTATAGTCTTCAGCGGGAAGGCTAACCTTAATATCCGAAAAAAGCTGCACGGGAATCAAAAGCAAGAGCGCCGCAAATACGATATTCTTCATTTATATGCCCCTGTAAAGTATAGATTCCCCAGTTACAACCTTATTCAGCTAACAACACCGGCCCGGAGTTGCCTAAATATACCGCCCCGGACCGATGTTATCAGTTAAGACATACGCTTCCTGCTATTTCTCAAACCCTATGTTGTCAAGGTAAATCACACCTGTTTTTTGAGTAACCTGGGAATCGAAAGTCACAACAAACTGTATCATTTTCGACCAGTCAGTTATGGTATTGAAATCCTCTAAAGGTATCTCAATTTTTGTCCATCTACTTGTGATCTTATCCGTATATGGGGCGCTGGACTCCATATTGTTCTTTAACTCTGTCTTTATCGTTGACGTAAAGCCGGCTGATTTATCGCCTTTTGCCCAAAAAACCAGCTTCTTGTATTCCCGAAGGTCCGCGTTTATTGTCATCCAGAAACCGCAGTATGCCTCGTTTGGAGAATCCACGTCATATGTAAGTTTAACACACTTGCCTCTATCGTCAACCCCGGGGGATACAATTTCGTATTTGATGCCCTGGGAAGGATCTTTGATATCCTTTTGCCAAACACCGTACCTTTCAGTATCCTTCTCGAAATTAATGAAAACAGTTGTATTTGACAATGTGTTTGCTGATACTGTTTTCATCTGAGAAGAATCCCCGGAAGCCGGTGTCTCATTTTTTGAAACTTTTCTAGCGGCGAAACCATAACTTGCGCACGCCGCGAATAACGCAAGACACACTGAGCCAACTATTAACTTTTTCATACAATCCTCCCGTTTTGAAATCAAAATTTGCGCACTCAAGATGCATGGCCGTCTCTATGTGCCTCTAACCACCTCCTCGTAAATTATTTGTACTACTTAACTATTTAGTTAATGAGCAAAAAATATATGCTACTTAACTAAACTCCTACAAGAATCACGCAGTATTATCTCTGGCCTCATAATGATGCTCTCACTATGCTTGTTATTCTCTCTCATGGCTTTCAGGAGCATCTCGGACGCCAATGAGCCTATTTTCTTCAAATGCAACTCGGCAGAGCTCAACGTGGGTGTGACTAATTCGCAGTATTTCGAGTTATCAAATCCTATGACAGAGATGTCATCGGGTATCTTTATGCCGTTTTGTTTCATCGCCCGCATACCACCGACAGCCTGTAAGTCAGTTACGTAAATTATCGCTGTTAATTCCGGATGCCTTCTGACTAAATTCATCGTCGCCTTACCGGCCTCTTCAACCGTAAACGTATTTTCGGGCTCTAAATAATCAATATTGTATTTCAAGCCTGACTCTAACAAAGCGTTCTTGTATCCGGCCTTCCTCTCATTCCACACATTGTCATAGGATACGTCAGGAAGGATCAGTCCTATATTTCTATGCCCTAACTCGATCAATTTTTTCGCAGCCAGGTAACCGCCTAATTCATCGTCGATATTTATGTTTATTCCAAGGTTGTGCTTGCTTTTGCAATTCACCAATACTATGGGAATATTCTTGTTTAACAGCCTGTTCAGAAGTAATTCCGAAATGTTCAAGGCCACTATTATCAATCCGGCTACGCTATCCTCATCAGTAATTTTATTGAAGTATATCCTTTGCTTTTCATCATCCAGAAGTTCATCGCTGTAAAATGCGTAGCGCAACTCAAAGAAACCGTTCTTTTTCAGTGTCTGGGTAATCTCAATGTTCAGAGGTACAAGCCCTTCAGATATATCATAAACAACAGCGACATAATCAGATTTCAATGAGCCTGCATTTTGAATATATCCGGACTTTGCTGCATGACTAACTATTCTTGCCTTAAGATCTGAACTGACGCCGGATTTGTTATTGAGCGCCAGAGAAACAGCGGCAGAAGATACCCCTAATTCCTTGGCAATGTCCTTAATTCTTATTTTTGGAGGCATACTAACCTTTTGCTTAATTATTTATGCTACTTAATATTTCAGTAATACTATACCACATAACCTTTTATTTGTCAAGAGGCAAAATAAAATATTTTTTGCGGGATTTGCTGGCATTTCGTTTACCCTCGTGAAGCGTACCTTTATACCGCAATACTATTCAAATATAATTTCTTAAATACTAATATTTTATTTTTCGGATTTGTAATGCAGCCGCATATTTATCCTTTTAGTCAATTGATCTGCCCCATCCTTGACACTCATATCGCCGCGCATCACATTATGCATAATCTCGGGTATAAGTTTAACCTCAACTTCGCGCCAGGCCGGATGAAACGGCTGAAATACCATATATTTTGCCGCTTCATTAAGCATTGTTTTATTATTAGGCTTCTTATTATCCCCAACCCAAATGCTGCCCGATGCCAACCGGATATTTGCGGGTTGGGCAAGACCAGATTCCGCAAGGAATTCCTGACCCCTATCACCCGTAAGCCACTTAACAACTTCCCATGACTCTTTCGGGTGTTTTGTAGTTTTCAATATGGCGTAACCGGAACCTCCGGAATCTATCAACCTTTTCCCGCCAGGGCCCTTCGGGAACATCGCAACGTCCCATTCAAATTTATCGCTAACCAAAGAGCGCAACGCCGGAGTTTCCCATATTCCCGATTGAAGCATTGCAAGTTTACCCATCGCAAATAACTGTACTGAGCTGACCCCCATATTGGACAGGATATCAGGTTTTGGCGACACATTGTACTTATTCATCAGATCTACATAGAACTGCAACCCCTTAACAGAACTCTTACTGTTAAGTACGCACTGGGTTGGATTATTAATGTCATTAACTACTCCTCCGCCGAAAGCATAGACAAAATTGGTCCAAGTCCATCCCCAAAACCCGTATTGCACTATCTTGCTTTCTTGAAAACCGGGATCCGACGGGTTTTTTCCCGCAGAGTCCTTAGTAGTTTTTATGGCCGCATTAAGAAAATCATTCATACCCCAGCTGTCAACCGGTATCTTAATGTTCGCTTTTTTAAACATATCCTTGTTGTAAAATACGCAGGCGAATGGAGCCACGTCTCTAGGAATACAATATATCCTGCCATCGCGGGTAAACCGCTGCATTATCTTTGGGAAATAGTCGTCAGAGTGGAACTCCGCATCCGTTTCAATATAAGGCATCATATCAAGCAAAACATCTTTAAAGAAGAAGGTCACAAAAACATTCGCTTCGCAGAATATTATGTCCGGCTGCACATTACCCGCTATCTCGCCGAGTATCTTTTCGGTGTAATAGGCGGGTATATGCTCAAGGTTGATTTTTATGCCAGGATGATTTTTCTCCCACTCCCTGACAGTGCGCTGAATAACTTTTTTCTCTTCACTATCGCCCCAATAAGCCACCCGTATCTTAACGGGCGAGGTAAAAGTCATTTTAAACGATTGCATCAGCTTATTACGGCCTGCAAATATTATGCATATAACCACTACCGTAATTATGAGTAATGTAATCTTAAAAGCTTTTAACATCGACACCCCTTCCTGTTGTACTCCTCATGAAAACTGTACCAATTAATCTAATAAAAAACAACAGGTTCGAACCTGTTGTTTTCGTCTTAAAACCTAAACCATGTCCCCTTAGGGGTGTCCCTGCATTAAATTGTGTTTCACATTGATATTTCAACATTTTCCTCAAATGAAGGGTCCCCTAGTAAACGCCATTCGAACCTGTCTCGACGGTAACTTAAAATCATTATAGCATTTTCAGGTCTAATTTTCACCCAATCATTTTTATGCGTTTGCCTCATCCTTATGGTGTTTTATCACCCTTCCCTGAACCAGATACATGACGTCTTCACAGATATTGGTTGACAAGTCTGCAATTCTTTCAAGATCCCCGCTGATTCTCAACAAATGAAGAGAACGCTCGATCGTTGTAGGATCCGAGATCATCAGTTCTGTGAGTTCCTTCAAAATTTTATCCTTAAGGTCGTCAACGCCGTCATCCATCACGCAAACGGACTTGGCAAGAGAAGCGTCCTCATTGATAAAGGAATTTATTCCTTCTTTGAGCATCTTCGTAGTGAGTTCACCCATCTTGGGAATATCGATAAGCGGCTTTACCTGGGGCCTTTCAATCAGGATTTCGGCGCTTTCAACGATATTTACAGCGTGATCGCCCATTCTTTCCAGATCATTGGACATTCTCAGTACCATCAGGATTAGCCTGAGATTCTTGGCTTTGGGTTGATATTGAGCTATGAGATTAGTGCAAAGCTCATCCATCCTGATCTCAAAATCGTTCGCTTTGGGCTCGTCTACCTCAATCACTTCGCGCAATATCTTCTTTTCTCTGTTCAAAAGCCCTTTAATGCTTTTGTCCACCATGGACTCAACCAGTCCGGCATATTCAACAAGTTCCTTTTTCAGATTTACTAATTTCTCTTCTAACATAACTGCCTCCATTTATTAATTGTATTATATCAAACAACTCCCTTAACCGAATTTACCGGTGAGATAATCTTCAGTCTTCTTATCTTTCGGCACAGTAAATATTTTATCGGTAGGTCCGGATTCAATCATTTCCCCTAAATACATGTAGGCAGTATAATCTGAAACCCGGGAGGCCTGCTGCATGTTGTGCGTTACAATAACAATCGTATAATGCTGCTTCAATTCCCTCATAAGGTCTTCAATATGTGAAGTAGCCATAGGATCGAGCGCCGAGCAGGGTTCATCCATGAGGATAATGTCAGGTTTAACCGTTAAAACTCTTGAGATACAAAGCCTCTGTTGCTGTTCAGAGGACAGGCTTAAAGCCGGAGACTGCAGCCTATCTTTCAGCTCTTCCCATAAGCCGGTAGCTTCAAGACTCCTCCGGACAATACCTTCAAGCTCGTCTTTCCCGGACAATCTGTGTATGCGCTCTCCGAAAGCTATATTCTCCCATACAGTCAACGGAAACGGATTAGGCCTCTGGAAAACCATTCCAACTCTTTTCCGCAAATCCGTAAGGCTGACCTTATCTCCGTATATGTCCTTATCCCTGATACATATTTTACCATTTACCGTAAAACCATTGATAGTGTCATTCATCCTGTTGAAACAACGAAGCAGCGTAGATTTCCCGCAACCTGACGGGCCAATTATGCTTGTAATTGCCTTCTCATTAATTTCAACGTTCACATCTTTAAGAGCGTGAAATTTCTTGTAGAAAGCGTTCAGTTTTTCAGTTCTTATGGCACTCATCCAAGGATACTCCTGTTCATTAAATAGTAACGGTCGTCTATCCGAATTTTCCCTGAATATAATCTTCTGTCTGTTTATTCTTAGGATTAGTGAATATTTCCGTGGTCTTGTTATACTCAACAAGTTTCCCCATAAAGAAGAACATGGTCAAATCCGATGCCCTTGCCGCCTGGTTAACATTATTCGTAACCAGAATTACTGTATGGTTATTCTTAAGGACACCCAACGCCTCTTCTATCTTAGCGGTTGAAATCGGGTCCAGCCCAGAACACGGCTCATCAAGCAGTATCACTTCCGGTTCAAGCGCCAGTACCCGCGCGAGGCATAATCTCTGCTGCTGTCCTCCGCTTAAATTCCTTACCTGCTCGTCAAGCCGGTCCTTTACCTCATCCCACAAAACCGCGGACCTGAGGCTTTTCTCTATCAACTCATCCAGCTTCGCCTGGCTTTCTATTCCGTGCAGCTTCGGGCCCAATGCTACATTGTTTCGGATCGTTCCGGGTAACGGTACTGGCACGGCAAACACCATTCCCATCTTCTTGCGCAAATTTGACACATCCATATCTCTTGAATAAATATCTTTCCCGTCCAACAGGATTTCACCCTCAACGTTTCCGCCAATATTGAGGTCATTCAAGCGGTTAAGACATCTCAAGAAAGTCGTTTTCCCGCTTTTTGCGGGGCCGATTATTGAAAGTATCTTATTCTTGTAAATATCAAACGTAAGATTATTCAGGGCGGTGATACCTGAATATTTGAAAGTGAAGTCTTTTACCTGTATTTTTGTTTTGCCATCCATATTAATATTCTATCCTCTGGCACGCGACCTAATCCTCGCCCTTATAAATATTGCCGTAAAATTCAATGCAAATGTTAAAAGCAGCAGCACGAGAACCGTAGAGTATAATATCGGTTTTGTAGCCTCAACATCCGGCGACTGCGTTGCCATCACGTAAATATGGTACCCCAATTCCATGAACTGGTCATTCAACCTTGTCGGAAGATACGGCAGGAAGTAAGCCGCACCTGTAAACATAATAGGCGCTACCTCGCCCGCGCCGCGGCTTATCGCAAGAACCCCTCCGGTAAGAATACCGCTTACAGAATTTGGAAGAACAACCCTGAAGATCATTTGCAGTTTCGTGGCTCCAAGTGAATAAGCAACTTCCCTGTATGAATCGGGTACAGCCCTTAAGGATTCCTCTGTCGCCACTACAACCGTCGGCAGAGTCAGCAAAGCCATAGTTAAAGCCGCCCAAACAATTGCCGGCTGGCCGAAGAATAGCTGACCACCGTAAAAAGCGCTGTCTATACCGCGGCCTACGAATTGAATAAAGAAACCAAGGCCGAACAGGCCGAACACTATCGATGGAACCCCTGCAAGATTCTGAAGCGCAAGCCTGACAAGGTAAAGCAGTTTAGAGTTCTTGGGGGCATATTCGTGTAGATAGACGGCAGTAAATACACCCAGCGGGATGACTACAATTGTCATCAGCATAACCAGCGCGAATGTTCCGAATATGGCCGGGAATATACCGCCTTCTGTCATTCCCAACTCCGGAGATTTAATAAGAAAATCCAATGTAATGTTGCCTATACCAAAATATACGATGTTCCCCATTATTATAAAGACCATAACCACAATTATCAGGCATGCTAACCCTGTCAGGAAATGAAATAACCTCATATCTTTCCCTCCAGTTTCCCTTTTAACCTGTTGACAAACCAGTATCCGAACAAATTGACTATAAATGTCACTATGAACAGGAATGTGCCTATAAAGAAAAGAACGCTATAGTGGGTGCTTCCCACCACAACTTCGGCGAGTTCGGCCGCAATTGAAGCGGAGAGCGTCCTCAAGGACTGGAACAGATCTCCCGTCATGATAGCCGCATTACCACTGGCCATAAGAACTATCATTGTTTCGCCTATGGCTCTTCCCAATCCGAGTACACAGGCCGCAAATATCCCTGGAAAAGCCGCCGGCAGTACCACCCTGTACGCGGTCTGCCACTTATCGGCGCCTAAAGCCAGCGCGCCGTCCCTGTACAGCTTCGGTACCGCATTCAACGAATCTTCGGTAATTGTGTAAATGATCGGGATTACAGCCAGCCCCATTGCGATCCCGGCGGTAATAGCATTCAGCCTGAAAGTCCACCCGAACAGCCCCTGTAGCCAGCTTGCAAGCACCATCAACGCAAAAAAGCCGAGTACTACGGAAGGAAACCCGGCCAATATCTCAATAACAGGCTTGATGAACTCGCGGATGCTTTCAGGAGCGAACTCGCTTGTATATATCGCGGCCGCAATTGAAAGCGGCACCGCAAAAAACATGGCCACGAAAGTAACCTTCAGGGTACCCAGTAAAAGCACGATAATGGAATATTTTGGTATATTTGAAATGGGTTGCCAGACAAATTCCATGCCCGCGCCTGTATGGTAATCCTGAGGCAGAAACATCCTCAGCAGGCCAGTCTCTTTATGCAGTTCCGGAGACAAGAATATAGGCAGCGATTCCTTGGCAATAAACACGAATATAAGTATAAGCGTGCCTATAACCGTGAAAGCGCTTAATTTGATACAGATTTCGAAGAAACTATTTTTTAGATTTTTCATGCTTTATTCCTACATACCCTACTTCTTCACAGATCTTCTGGCCCTCGCTGCTCAAAACCCAGTCAATAAAGGCATTCACACTTGGTTTGGGTTCTCCTACTACATAAAAGAACAGTTTCCTGCTTATCGGATATGTTCCCGCTACTATATTTTCAATAGACGGCTTCATCGCGGGAGAATTCTCATCTTTCTTCACAGATACCTCTTTAATTCCCTTTGCATAGGCCATGCCGCCATACCCGATCGAATACTTGTCTTTAGAAATGCCGTTGACCACAGCCGCTGTCCCGGGCAATGACTGGACATTGCTTACAAAATCTTCGCCCGCAAGCACATGTTCCTTGAAATACATATATGTACCGGAATTATTCTCTCTACCGTATATCACTATCTCTTTATTATCCCAACCGAGTTCTGTCCAATTCTTTATTTTCCCCTGATATATCTTCTTTAATTGAGCTACGGTCAGGCTTTTAAGAGGATTCTGATCGTTGACATATATGGCTATACCGTCCTGAGCAACGGGTATTTCCCTGGTCGCCTTGCCGCGTTTTGCCAGGACCAGTTTAATTTCCTCTTCCTTTATCGGGCGTGAGGCCTGGCAAATATCCGTACCGCCGTTTATCAATGCCGCTATCCCGGTGCCCGAACCGCCACCGGTTACCTGGACGATATTGCCCGGATTTATCTTCATATATATTTCCGCCCACCTTTGACCCAAAATGACCATGGTATCCGAGCCTTTGATCGTGATGGAATTGCCCTGCCTTTGCCCGACACAACCGGATATACCTAATACTGTAATCAATACAAACGTCAACGCTTTACTTTTCATGAGTACTTTCCTCCTATCCCTCTTTTGCTCCCACATAGCTCTTTGATAGCGGATTAATACTTATACACGATATCTAAAATCAGCAGACTTTTTGCTGTTGTTGAACTCGCGCCTTTAATAACATCCCCGAGGTAATATGCCGCATTAAATAACGTTGATTGTGTAAGCCCGCAAGACAACTTTAATATATTGCCAGACATGTTAGCTGCGCCGCCAAAATAATCCGAATCGCCTAACTTGTTAAGCCAACTATTTGCCTCTACGCTTTTGTTTAGTACATTGACCTGCCAATCGCCGCACCTAAGTATCTTTTCATCCCCGAACTTCATCCCATAAGCGACAGCATTCTTATCGCCCACGGGCTTTGAATCAGTATTGTTTACCATATCGGTAAAAACGGACAAGTTGTACCTATTTAGAATAGATCTTACGGTCAATTCCACACTGGGATTTACGCAAATGTAATCAAATGCTGGAGTTCCGTAATGGCCGGTATTTTTCCCGTTCACATTAAGGTTTTCAAAAGCTACCGCGGCTTTAATGCTGTATCTATCGTTTATCTTCACATTAGCTCCCGGTTGCACTATATAGGAATCGGGGTTATTCTGCGAGGAATTCAGTTCGTTGAAAATCAACCAGCTGCCGTTTAGAAACAACTCAAATTGATTTACACTTCTGTTTAAGGCTACTGCAAAACCATCGGGATTAATATCAGTATCCCATTTTAGATCGGTTGCCTGCCATACCTGAGTTCCCGATTTCATTTTACCGGCGGTTATTTTTGCCCATACATAAGGAGAGTATTCCATGTACGCATAATCCACCATGACAATTGCCTTACCAAAGCCATTACTGAAGGTATGGTTGGTCGAAGTGGGATCAGAATCGACAACCGAAGTGCCTGATACTTTTTCCGATCCGGTAGCCAAGCCAAAGGATGCCTTAATATTCTCTGATGCTTTTGTGTCAAAGCCGATTCTTAACCTCATCCTCTGCCGTGACCTCGAATAGTTCAAGCTGGAGTCCCAATCCGTATGCTGCCTTAGCCTTAAGTCACCTTTCATTGTTAAATTTGTGACCCACGACGGTAATACTCCTGTCTCCTCTGCAAAAGCAATACCGGACAAAAGCATGAGACACAGAATTGTAATTTTTATCTTCACAATTATATTCTCCTTCACACATACATATTTTACTTTCATCAAAAGTATAATACTTTTGTGTAAAGGGAATATAAAGGATTTGTTAAGATTTGGTTAAGAAAGGTACTGGATGCAACTGTTGCAGTTGTTTAGCAGTATGATATTAAGCGCGCGGTAAACAAATAGTAACTGTTGTGCCGGATCCAAAGGTGCTGTCAACATCTATTGAACCGTTGTGCAGCATAACTATGTGTTTGACTATCGAAAGACCCAGACCGGTACCACCTGCCTTTCTTGACCTGGATTTATCTGCGACATAAAAACGTTCAAATATATGCGGTATATCTTCTTTAGAAATCCCTATACCCGAGTCAGATACAGAAATAACTGTCTGTTTGCTGTCCTGCTTTAAAGATACAGCAATACCGCCATTTTCCGTATACTTAATGGCATTGTCGACGAGATTGACAAGTACCTGCTCAAGCTTGAATTGGTCGGCGTTTATTAGGTGAATATTATCCTGAATATCCAGTTTTATTGAAATATTCTTATCCAGGACCCTTTTTTCAAACATCTTAAGCGAAGATTCCAGGAGAGCCTTCAAGTCTGTTGCCTGCATTTCCAATTTGTAGCCTGTTTCTTCGATTTTAGATAACAGAAGCAGGTCTTCAACGATATTTATCAGCCTTTCCGAATGTTTTTGTATTATATCCACATATCGTTTTCCATCACCGGACATCTCATCCTCAAGTGTTTCGGCAAAACCCTTGATCGCGGTAAGAGGAGTCCTAAGCTCGTGCGACACATTTGCCACAAACTCCCGTTTCTTCTTTTCCATATCTTTGATCTGCGTGATGTCATGCATAACTACTATATAGGTGTCCCCTCCTGGAATAGGGACAGCACTTGAAGCGTATACCCCCCCGGAGAGTTCGATATCGGTAAAAACCGGTTTTCTTTCATTTTTAGCCTGCTCTATCATCGCTTTCAAGCTCTGTGTCCTTATAACTTCCCAGTAGTATTTCCCATTGACCTCTTCACTTTCCGCGATTCCCTGAAAACTTCTGTTGCTTAAGCTGATTTTATCTTCTGAATCAATTACAAACATGCCTTCCGTTATCGCACTTATTATCGCGTTCAACTCGTCTTTCTTGCCGGACAGTTCGCGAAAAAGTGAGCCTATCTTGCCGGCCATCTGATTAAAATTAACAGCCAGATCGTCCAATTCGTCTCCACTATTAAGCGTAACCCTTGCGCCAAAATCTCCCGATGCGATTTTCTCCGAAACGCTCTTTATCTTGTTAATTGAAACAGACACGTCTCTCGAGAATAAAAAGGCGAAAAATAGCGCTATAATCATTATGATTGCGGTAATACCCGCTATTTGAGCCATTATCGTGCTCAGCAAGGTCTTTATATCTTTTAAGAACAAACTTGACCGCAATATTCCGATGCGCCTTCCGCCATCTTGTAAAGGTATTGCCAGATACATCATATCTTCTTTTACCGTTGAACTGTATCGCAACGATACCCCGGTATTCCCATCCATAGCCCGCTGAACCTCTGGGCGGTCCTTATGATTTACCATGGTTTTCGGGTCGTTTTCGGAATCCGCGATGACAATGCCCTTCATATCGATCACGGTAATTCTTTTATGCGTTTGCACCTCAAGTTTCTTAATGAACTGGTCTAAACCGCGCACATTTCCAGATTTAATATATGAGATCGTGTACGGGCTTACCGCGTTGCAAAGGTCACTAAGTTCACTCCTAAAAGTACTTATATAACTTTGTTTGATGGTTCTGTAAGAAAAAAACAGCACCAGGACAGATAAACCTAATGCTATAAGAAGATATCCGGTAAATGTTTTAAGAAATATTGTCCTTTTCATTTAGCTTTCCATTTTATATCCGACACCCCTGACATTCTTTATCAAACTAGCAGCTTTTCCAAGTTTTTCTCTTATATTTTTGATATGCACGTCTATGGTCCGGTCGCAAATGATCTTATCTTCACTCCAAATATTGTTCATTAATTCTTCACGGCCATATACCTTTCCCTTTTTCGAATGAAGGAAAGATAACAGCTTAAATTCAGTTGTAGTCAATGAAATGAGGTTTCCATCTACGCGCACTTCATATTTCTCGGGGTCTATTTCAAGCAGGTTCTTGCTGCCAGAACTTTTTTTAGCTTCAAACCTTCTCAGAACTGCTTTAACACGGGCCATGAGTTCCTTAACCGAAAACGGCTTTGTGACATAATCATCAGCCCCGAGTTCAAGTCCCACTATTTTATCGGACTCATCGGTTTTGGCGGTAAGCATTATCACCGGGATGCGCGATAATTTCCCGTCCTTTTTTAACTGCCTGCATATTTCAAATCCGTCCATATCGGGCAGCATAAGGTCGAGAATAATCAGATCAGGAATCCTGTTCTTCAGAAACTTGAAAAGAGACCTTCCCTCGCCGAAGCCCTTAACATCGAAACCGGCTTTCTTGAGATTGATCAGCACCAGGTCAAGTATGTCTTTTTCATCGTCTACCACAATTATAAGTTTATTCATGTTCGTGTTATTATACTATTTTTTGCGCATACGTCAAATAAAAAAACAACAGGTTCAAACCTGTTGTTTCCGTCAGAAAATGCGATTTATGTCTCCTTAGGGGTGTACCTGCATTAAATTGTGTTTCACATTGATATTTCATTGTATTTTAAGACGTGGGGTGGCTAACGGGATTTGAACCCGTACTAAGGGAGCCACAGTCCCTCGTGCTAACCGTTACACTATAACCACCACTTAACTTCAGTATCTAGTGGCTAGTATCTGGTATCTAGTTGAAGACTTTACTAGATACTAACTGCCAGATACTAGATACTGTATTTAAAAAAATCGTCTCCGGCGTGACTTGTTTAAACCGCCCTCAGCAGGAATCGAACCTGCAGCAACCTGCTTAGAAGGCAGGTGCTCTATCCAATTGAGCTATGAGGGCACCCTAAGGAAGCAACCCCCCCGATATAATCGGGGTGCTCTATCCAATTGAGCTACGGAAACATCTTTTCGTGCTCTTTTACCCGCCACTGTGACCTGGCGGATGGCCTTCGGCCTAAGCTACGGAGACATGTAAAAGAGCGATTTTACCGCGTTATTATACCAAAAGATGCACGGGGGCGCAAGTTCAGAAGGCCTCGAACATCGTCACGTAGAATCCGGATGAATTCTCGCCGAACCCTATATCCGTCCTCACGCATATTTTCTTCTCGGTATTCAACGAAAATCTTGTGCCGAAACCTGCGGAATACTTAGCCCTGTCCGCCCTGAATTCGTTGATATCGCTTTCAACGTCCGCGGCGCCTCCAAAAAATGTAAGCGAGATTAGCCGGTGGACGGGCACGCGGTATTCAGCCTGAAACAGCGCAAGGCAGTTATCCCTGAACCTGCCGTCGTAATAACCGCGCATGAAGTTTACTCCGCCTATCGCGGGGCTTTCCTGGAACGGGATCGCGCCGTTTACCATGTCGAAATAGAACTGCAGAGCCAGCACGTTGGGCCTGAGCAGGTAATAATACCTTCGGCAGTCAAGAATGTATCTCTCGTAATTGAATTCGCCTCCGAAATCTTTTCCGGCATGGCCCGCGGTCAAAGCGCAGAACGCCCCGCGCGTGGGAAGAAACACGTTGTCGCGGGAATCATACATAAGCTGCAGGCCCGCGGCGGAACTAACGCCTCCGGTGCTTCCGGAAATTGTTTTCGAGTCAAGCAATCCTCCTGCTTTAATGTCCGATACATTAAATTCACGGTATTGATATATGATTCCTGCGCTATAATGTCCGCCTATCAATTTACGGATTTTTGCGTCAAACATCGGGTCTTTTCGCGTATAATTTTCAACGTCGGTTTCCGGAGTATCTCTTCCTATTCCGTAAAACTGCGCGGGATAATCCAAGTAATTCGCCTGAAAATCAACAACGTATCCGGTGTCTTTCAGGTATATCTCAGGAGCGAATTGCAGTATCACCTGTGAATTCTGCGTAAATATCGCCGTGACCTTGCAATTTGAGACCCTACCGTCGTTCGCGTCGTTCTGTTCCTCAAAAAAATGAATGAGCATGCCTCCGAGGGACATCCTTGTTTCAGGGGTGTAAAATATTATGGGGAAAACGGCGTTCGCCTGTTGCTTACCGGCAGCCAGCAACCCGTTTGATAACAAACAAAAAATTAATCCCGTTAAGCAAAATATTTTGGTTTTATTATCCATTCTTATCCCTAATCCCTATTTGTCTTTGAGGCTGTAATTCTGAGCCGCTATTTCAGGCAAAGAATCTTGTTTACAAAATCCCCTTTTTATTCCCCCTTTACGAAAGGGGGAAAGAGGGGGATTTGCCGTTATGTTTGTTGCCCTGGGATTGCTTCGTATCCCGACTTCATCGGGACTCCATTGAGTTAAATTATGGAAGTCGCCTGCGGGCTCGCAATGACGACAAGTATTTCCTACAAACAAAAACAGCGGAACTGATGTCCGCTGTATGATTTTACCTAAAACAACCCTTTAAATCAAATTCTCAAGAACCGTTTTTCATTACTTTCAGGAACGCGCTGACTATCGCCGGGTCAAATTGCGTACCGGCCGCGTTTTTTATTATTTTGATCGCCTGGCTTTTTGTATACGCCTTTCTGTACGGCCTTCTGGACGTCAGCGCCTGGAACGCGTCGGCGAGCGATATTACCCTCGCGCCGATAGGTATCTCTTCCCCTTTAAGGCCGATGGGATATCCCTTTCCGTCCCACCTCTCATGATGGTACATTATGTACGGCAGAATATCATGCAGAAGATGGATGGGCCTGATTATGTCGGCTCCTATCATCGGGTGCGTCTTGATCTCCTTGAATTCTTTAAGGGTCAGTTTTGATCTTTTTAGCAGTATCTTCTCGGGTATGCCTACCTTGCCGAGATCGTGAAGTATGGCGGCCTGTTTGATGAGGCCTATCTGTTCTTTGGGCAATCCGATGGCCTTCCCTATATCCGTCGCGAACTGAACGGTCTTTTCTACGTGCTCGCCGGTATAGTGGTCCTTAAGCTCTATCGTTTTGGCGAACGCGAATATTGACTCTATCAGGCTCTGGTTGGCTCTCGTTGTCAGCTTGTCTATCTTTTCCTTCATGTATTTCATGTCTGTCTTTTGTTCGCGACCGGATTTTTTCGTTTTCCTTTCAGCTCCAAGGTCCTGCGATGAACACAGCCTGTTCCCTCCGAGTTCCTTGGACTTGTTTATGCAATGGTCCACAATTTCTACCATATCCGCGGAGTTGATGACTTTATCTTCCGGATAAGACGCCACGGCAACGCTCACGCGCAGTTTCACGGAATTCGTCTTTGTGCCGAAAGAAGTGACATTGACGGAATCGATTATTCTCTGCCCAAGGTTCATCGCCTCGTGCCTGTCCGTATTCGGGGACAGCACCATGAACTCCTCGCCGCCGTAACGGACAACTATGTTATATTTCCTGACCAGGTTTTTAATCTTATGCGCGAGCTGTTTCAGCACAACATCCCCGAATTGATGCCCGTAAACGTCGTTGACGCTCTTGAAATAGTCCACGTCCATTTTGATAAGCGAAAGGGGCGAATCCTCCCGCTTAGACCTTGCCAGCTCCGCCTTGAGCATCTCGCCCAGGTACCGGTGGTTATAGAGGCCGGTATGCGCGTCCAGCAGCGAGAGTTCCTTGAGCTTGATATTGGACTTGAGGAGTTCCTCGTTCAAGGTCTCAAGCTGTTTCTCTTTCAGCTTCGCCTCGGATATGTCCCTCAGGACAGTGATGACTTCCACGACTTTGCCGTTCTCTATTATGGGAATCTTCCTTGTTTCCGTATAGACCTGCCTGCTGCCTATCTTGTTAGACTCGGCTGTTATCATCGTTTTACCAGTGCGGAATATTTCCTCATACTCCTTGAAAACATACTGTTTGAGGAACGGGTATATCTCGGACAGTTTCTTTCCGAGTACATCCAGCGGAAGTTTAAGCCGCTTATGCCATTCAATGAAGGGCTGGTTGAACAGCACGACCTTCAGGTCCCTGTCAACCATGTGTATCACATCGCCGAGCGAGTTTATCGTCGTACGGTAAGTAGACTCGGAGTCCCGCAGGGCCCTTTCCACGACCTTCTGCTTGCTTATGTCAGTGATTATGCCCAGTACCGCCCGCCCGCCCCCGAAATCAATCAGCTTTGTCGTTATTATGGCTTCGACTATTGCCCCGTTCTTCTTTTTTAATCTGTATTCATAGGGAGGAATATCGATGCCTTTCATGTGCTGCTGCCATGCCTGTTCTACAATTTCTTCCGAATCCGGGACGTATAGAACCTTGTGGTCAAATGACGGCGAATAGAATTCATCTCTGGTGTAGCCGATTATTTCCTCGCATTTTTTGTTGGCATAAATCACCTTGCCGCCCTTATTGATGAATATCATACTGGGGGATTCTTCGGCGAACAGGCGGAATTTTTCTTCGGATTCCTTTAGCGCTTTTTCAATGCTTAACTGGCTGGTAACTTCAGGGGAGGCAAGATAGGCGTGGTCCTTCATGAACTTGCTGATGCCGTCGTCTTTCTGGTCCGGCTTTTTTGAGTCCATTAGCAATAGCTCCTAATCGTAGTTTTGCGCAGAATGGACTGGCGGAATTACGCATCATAAGTATAGCCAATAATCTATTTAATTTCAATGCTTTTTATATACGGCTCCAACGCGCGCCACCCTTAGAAACGGCCCGGTGTAACGTTTGCACAGGTTCTCACTGGCCGGAAGCCTCAATTTCCCAAAGGGAATATCCGTAAGGCGACCCTCTTTTCAGGCACAGGACGCGCAAGTGCCGCTTTTTGACCGGCTTACGCAGGACTATCTCTTCAATCCCGCCCTTTCCGGCTTTTGTTCCGTACACGGTGTCCCACTCTTCCCCGTCGCTTGACGCCTGTATCTCGTATTCGCCGGCGAATGCCGTCTCCCAGCTCAGTTTTACCTTGCTTATTGAGACCGGTTTCCCGAAATCAAGCGCGATCCACTGCTCGTCGGAATCCGACATTGAACTCCAACGCGTCTGAATATCTCCGTCCACGGCGGCGCCCGCCGGGCAGTCATCCCTTTCTACTGAAGACGCCGTGGCACCCGATGGCTTAATGGCGTTGATTATTTCATCGGAGACAAGCGGCTTGTCGCCCGGCAGGTCGTTTTTATTTATATAAATTTTTGCTTCCCATAAAGAATATCCCCACTCGGTCGCCCTTTTTACACCGTACATCCTTACATAACGGCCCTTCACGGGAGGGTCTGTCTTTATGAATTCGTCCCCGCCGTTCCCGCTGCGCGTGTTAAACACCGTGCGCCACGCTTTGGAGTCTTCCGATACCTGTATCTGGTATTCTTTCGCGCAGGCCCTTTCCCAGGACAATTTTATCCCGAAAATATCTTCTGACCGGCCGAGGTCGAACTTGATCCATTGCGGATCCGAATACTGGCTTGACCATCTCGTTTGCGCGTCGCCGTCAATTGCCCCGTACGGCCCGTTGTTCGCCTCGGTCGAGGACACTTCCGCTTTTCGTATGACTACCATTTTCTTACTCAATTCTTCCGCGAGAGCTTTTGCGTTCCGCGAAGCCGGGTTATAAGCGGACAGCAGGTTCAGCAGGTACTGCTGCATGACGGGGTCCGCGCGCCGCGCAAATATCAAGTCACTGCCCGACTGCCCCTTCATAAGCCTTCCATTTAACTGCAGTCTGGACAATACCACAAGCCCTTTCCCGCAAGGCATCTCGAGTACAGCCGGTATCCTCAGATCAGCCCCGCAGACAGCTTCGACCTTGTAAGGCAGAGGCGCGAATACATCGCACGGCGAAACAGCCTCCCCTCCCCATCCCCCGTTGAACATCTTCAAGTGATCCTGCCCGATGTTTTTCCAGACCGGAGCGGACGGATTTTCCATGAAAATATACGATTCACCTCCGCGCCAGGGCTGCGGCTCGAATAAAATGGATATTTCGTCGCATACGGGAACATCCTGTTTGCCTTTTATTCCGCCGGACTGTTCCATTACTATCAATGTATTGCCGTTTTTTACAAATTTACTTATTGCTTCAATGTTTTTTTTGTACTCCGGATCCAGAAGCCCGCCTTCCCCTATTATCAGGATATCAGAATTGCTTAGAGTCCCCGCGTCATACGGAAGAATCTTCAGCCCTTTGGATTTCAGATAGCCGCTGATTTCGCCCGCCGCGTCGAACACCATGACCTTCAAACCGGTGATATCTTTTGAAGGCGACGGCTCGTCAAAGACATACGCCGCTTTTCTGCTGAAAGAAGGCTTGTCTTTGCCGCCGACTTCGCTCAAACCGGCTTCAATAGAGTATGCCCCGGGTTTCGACGGCATAACAAGCTCTACATTTTCTATTATCCGTCCGTTAGCCGGGATTTGAATAACCCTTTCCACATCCGGCAACGCCGGATTACCGTTTCCGTCAACAATTTTACAGATGAGACGGCATTTTCTGGAAGAATCATTGTCGTTGAACATGAATACGTTCACTTTTCTTTTCTCTCCGGAGTAGAAATGCCTGTCCCAAAGCTCAACGCTTACGGAAATCGGGGCGAAGATATTCTTCAGCGCCGCGAGGATCGGCTTAGGATTCAGGTCCTTTATATCCCCGTTGAACCAGTGGGATGTGGCGCCTTCGTTGACACTTATATAAACAAACGGGGCTATCTCATCCGCGTCCATCCTCCGCCAAAGTTCCGTGAGTTCCTGCGCGAGAAACGCCTGAAAATCAAGCAGCTGCCTGGATGTGGCGTTCCTGCCGAGCCACCTGGGCGCGACTTCCTTTGTAAGGTTCGACGGGTTACCGTTCTTGTCTATCCAGAACCACAGGTACTCGTTCAGGACGACCGGTGTAGCGCATTTCTCGATGCTGTTTATGAAACCCAGCCCTCCCGTTTCCTGAATCCCTAAAACTGAATGACAAGAATAAATGTAGGGATGTATCTCCTCAAAATCGGTGGGCTCCCAGGGCCGGGTGGGGTCAAGTTTCTTCATCTCGCTTACAAGGTCGTGCCTGACAAAATCTATCATCGGAAGCCTGTCGGGTTTGTCGTAGTTTGCTTCGTTGAGGCAGTCCCAGATGATTATGCTGGGATGGTTATAGTTATCCTTCACCCACTGCGTGAACTCGGCGCGGATTACGTCCTTGGAACCGTTCGGCCATGACCAGAAAGGCCATTCGTCCTGAAGAAGCATCCCGTATTCGTCGGCAATATCGTACCACCTGTTGTACATCTGACCGATATGGTTGCGGAAGAAATTGAAATTATGGGCTTTCGGGATGTCTATGAGGGCCTTCTTTATCCACGTCTCGTCCCAGACAAGCCCTTTCCTGTCGGAATCCGACAAAAACCTGTGGAATGCTATGTTGCTGCCTTTCAGTATTATTCTTTTCCCGTTTAGGTAAAAATGCTTCTTTACGATCTTGAATTCCCGCATGCCGAACGCCGTTTTATAGCTGTCCGCGGCGGCTCCTTCCAGGCTGACCGAGGCTTCATAGAGGAACGGCGTCTCGGGCGACCACAGTTTCATTCCGGAAATCTTCACTTCCTTTTCCAGAACCTGCTCCGCTCCCGGGCCCATATTGTATTCCACGGCGCTTTCGCCCGATTTTTTCGCGGATACTTTTTCTAAAATCCTGATCGCGGCTTTTCCGGACATGGAACTGTTTCCCGTATTTTTCAGCGTTATTCTAAGAACCACCGAAGACGAATCTATCTTCGGTATCACCTGCACCAAGGAGATCTTAACGTCTCCCGTAAAATACAGCCACACGTCCCCCCAGATCCCCGGCAGCCACGATATCCTTTCCCAGTCTATCCCGACCGCGCTTTCGCCTTCCTTCAAGGTCTCTTTCGCTCCTACCCTTACCAGCAGGATATTCTCACCTTCGTAATTCAGCGCCGCGGAGGCGTCATACTCGTGCGACGTGTAGCAGCCCTTGTATCCTCCCAGAAGTTTTCCGTTCAAATACACGTCCGTGCCGAACTGGCTTTGCTCTATTTTTACGAATGCCCGTCTTTTCTTCTGCGCGCCCTTCAGCGTGAATGTTTTTTTGTACCAGAAGTAACTGCCGGATTTCGGGTCCAGGGACGGCTTTGAAAGGTCTACCAGCCCCGGAACCTGCACCGTGTACGTAAATTTATCGGGCTTCTCTTCTCCCGGCTGGAGCTCCCATTGACCGGAAAGTTTCATGATTTCGCGCCCGGCAAAAACCTGCCCTTTTACGGCAAACACAAAAAAGAGTACAAAAATTCCGGCCAAAAAGTATCTTGATTCAGAAAAACTCATATGGAGCTCCTTGAATTCCAAAAGTGTTGTTTCTAAATTGCCTTATATGAAATCCCTCCGCCGCGGCGGACGGGATATGAATCTATTGCGCCGTAGTTTACCGGTTATTTTACTGCTTCCACCCGGCCAAATATGACTTTGCCGGCTCCGCCTTCATCTCCTTCTCTCTTTGCAACTGCAAAGTGCAATCTGACCACTTTTGACCAGTTCAATTCCTTGTCTTCGCCCCAGCAGTATTCAAATTTATAAACCGGCACATGGACAGTCAGCCATGAAGAAACATTTGATTTTGAAGGCACGACGTATGAAAAACTCGTGCCGTCCGCGTCTTCAAGCTTTATCTCAATCGTATTTTCCGCGCCCATTCCCTTATAATAGAAACTTACCGCCTTGCATCCGGATAAATCCTTTTCCATTGTCTTGTTGAATGCGACCCATCCTCCGGCAGTCATATCATATGTCACCTCGATAGCGCCTCCCTCCTTGCCCGGAACCGAAGCTAAATCAAGCTTTGAACCGCTATCTACGTACTTGTCCCATCCCTGTATCGTATCAAGCGCGTCAACGATGCTTTTTGCGGCATTTGAGCCCTTTTTTTCTTCCTTTGAAGAAACATCGTTTCCGGGCGCTGCTTTCGCCTTCATTCTCGCCGCGCAAGATAGCGAAATGAAACCAGCAATGACTATTGAAACTGACAAAACCATCAAAAGCAACCTTTTAACCGGCATTTTGATTCTCCTTGATCGAATTTACCAAGATTTATTCTTCCGTCGTTGCAAACGTTTGCAGTCCATAACATTATAGCCCTCTTTCGGCTTTTTGTCAAGGTTTTTTTTATTACCGGATGCTGAGCTTCTGGATACTGCCTTCTGCGGTAAATTGTATAAGCATGCTTCCTTTTTTTCTCTTGACAGCAAGTTTTTTTCCGCCAAGAAAGGCATTTTTGGAAGACGTGATCAGTTCTATTTCGACAAGCGAGCCGCCAGCCCCGCGGACCGCTATTTCTTTTTTCCCTTTGCTCTCCTTCACATCAAATATTTCCGCGGCGGCGTACCTTATGCGGTCGCCGGAGGGAAGCGGAACGTTCAGCGGAATGACATACCCGCGCCTGTTCATGATCTTCAGCTTTCCGCCCGCGGGGAACGTTGTTGCTTTTGTTTCGCCGGGTAGTACCATTGATATTTTTGTCTCGCGCGGGACGTCGTTATAGTTTGTCAGGAAAAGAAAACCGTAATCCTTGTTCCTGCGCACAGTTGCCTGCAGGTCTTTCTGCAGCTTAACGGACGGGGTTATGCCCATCATCGCCGAAAAATCCCTGATTACGTCTATGTGATAGTCGAACAGGTGGTATATCCCCATCCCCATTACAAGAGCGCTCCCCTTGCCGTATTGGGTCAGCACCGCGCAGGGGCGGTTGTCCAGATCGTGAGCCGCTGCCTTGGCCGACGCGTTGTGCGAAAACGTGTGCAGCTCGCCCTCAGCGTTGTAATCTTCGCTGCCTATGATATAGAATCCCTTCTCGGCCCTGCCGGTGTCGGCGACGCCGAGAGCGTCGGAGAGCGCGGTGCATTTATCCATGTTGAGGTCCTTGTCCGGCATGCAGGGGTTAAGTATCAGTTTTCCTCCCTGAGAAACGTAACCGGCAAGATTCTTCTGCGTATTTTCATCCATGAATTCCAGGGAAAACACGAATATTGACGGGTACTTCCTCAATTCTTCGGGCGTCGCCTTCTTTATATCCACGAATTTATAGTTAATATTGGCCAGCTGGAGCAGGCGGCCGATGCCGTCGAAGAACAATTTCATCTTCCTGTTCTCGAGTCTTTCTATCTCGGGGCCGCTCAGGTATTCCGTTTCATAGTAGGGGGTATAGAATCCGACCGCCGTGTCAAAACTTTTTTCCGTAGAGCTTAACTGCGGCCCGAAACTCCTGATAATCCTTCCGAATTCCTCTATCGGCGCGAAATGGTCCCGTTTTTCGCCATTCGACGCCACAGGCGCCTGCCATTCATGGCGCATTCCCATCCCGGCGAACTCCTTCTCGTTCCTTCCTCCCGAGAACATGTAGCAGTTCACTCCGTTGAGCCCGTGGGCCGCGGAGGTCTTCAGGTTCAGTTCTATGTCCGCGGGATAGAGCCGCGGGTTGTCCTTGAGTATCCCCGTCTGCATTTCCGCGCATACGGAGGGTATCCCCGGATTGGTTATCAGTTTCACCACTTCCGAAGTTATCGCTACGTCATGGAAATTCTCGTAATCAAGCCTTCTCATCTGGTACGCCCCGCCGAAAATCACGTGGGGCACGAATTTCGGAAAATCCTTGAACATCATTGACGTCATCGGGCTGAACACGCCGCGCCCGCGCACGTCAAAATCGTAAAACTGCGGGATATTCGCGAGCACCGGTGATTTAAGCCCTTTTGATTCGTATGATTTAAAGAGCTCGCTGTAATATACCGCGAACCAGTGCTGGTAAAAACCCATCCAGTCCCAGAGCATGTTCTTGTTCTGGCTGAAATCCCCATCCTTAGGCTGCCGGATGTCGCCGAAAGCCCCGTACCCGGTCCCGTACGCCTTGTTAAGTTTGTTCACTGTTCCATACTTTTTTTCAAGGAAATCCCTGTACATCTCCTGCGTGGCTTCGCTGAAATCCGCCCCTTTCGCCAGCCAGTGGATCATGCCTATCTCGTTGCATAACTGGACTAAAACAACGCATCCCTGAGGGTCTTCGTTCTCTTTAATTATGGGCAGTATCCTGTCGTACCATTTCCTCGTTTTCTGGAGGAAGGTCTTGTCCATGTAGTTCATCATGGGCCAGGTGGCTTTTTTCCCGTCTTTCAGGGTTATGTAGACATCCGGATAGTTTCTCAGGAGCCATTCGGGCATGCCTTCACCGCGCATCTCGGCGTTGGCAATGGGGCCCACCCTCGCGATGAATTTCAACCCGTGTTTCCTGACCTTCTTGAGGTATTCTATGATGTTCCGCTGGGGGTGCGTGTTCCCGTCAAAATCGAACCGGCCTTCCGCGTGTTCATGCCAGCCCCACGGGATATATGAACTTACGGTGTTAAGCCCGGCTTCTTTGGCGCGTTTCAGGTGCGTATCCCACATTTTCGGCGGGATGCGGTAGTAATGAATTTCGCCCGACAACATGAAAAAAGGTTTTCCGTCAATCATGAACTGCCCGCCTTTCAGCGTAGACATCTATTTTCTCTCCTCTATTTATTTAAATCCTCCCCTTTCAGACGAGGAGGATTAGTTTATGTATTTTCTTCCGTCTTCTATATTCGGTCTTCCGTCCGCAGTTATATTTTTACGGTCGATTTGCGCTGAATGAATTTATACGGGATAATAGTTGAATGTGACTTTGTATCCTTTGTTTCGATCTTTTCTATCAGGACTTCGGCGGACGTGCGCCCGACGTCATAAAGGTTCTGGCTGATAGTTGTCAGCGCCGGTTCTACGTATATGGCCGGCGGTATATCATCGAACCCTATGATAGACATGTCTTCCGGCAGTCTGCGGCCCTTGTCTTTCAGCGCCCTCATGGCGCCTATCGCCATCCCGTCGTTCGCGGCGAAGATAGCCGAAAAATCCAGCCTGTTCTCGTTCACGAGCCTTGTTACTTCCCTGTAGGCGTTCTCTTCTATGAAATCCCCCCGCACGATAAGTTCCTTTCTGAAAGGAATGCCCGCCTCTGAAAGCGCCTTTTTGTATCCGGCGAACCTTTCTTCGGCGTTGGTGGATTCCATGGCCCCGCGGAGATGCAGTATCCTCCTGTGGCCCAGTTTTATCAAGTGCGAGACGGCCTCGTTTGCCCCGCCCACGTTATCGCAGTCTATGTAAGTGTCGTCCTTCCCGACGCATTTGCTGTTCATGACCACGAAAGGGATATCCGCATCCTTGAAAATATCAAGATTGCGCTCGCGTTCTATTAAAGAGCCCTGCAGAAGTATCCCGCTCACGCTTTTTGACGCGCAGAAATCATGGAAACGCTCCACGTGGTCGGATTTTTCGGGGATAACCAGGAAAAGAAGCTCGTACTTGCGCTGGTTTATGACGTCAATTACTCCCCTGATGATTTCCGAAGTGTAGCTCGTGAAAAGATACATATCGTAGGGACATACGATACCGATGCTGTTTGAAACGCCTTTTTTCAGCGCGCGGGCCGAATAATTGAACCTGAACTTGTTCTTTTCGGCGAATTTCAGTATTTTGTTCCTGAGATCTTCCCGCACCCTGCCGCGGTCCACGTTATTCAGCACCCTCGATACCGTGGAAACGGAAACGTTAAGCGTTTTTGCGATGTCCTTCATCCGCACTGACATGTTTTTACCCCATTATTACTTCGATCCGCACCGGCCCGGATTTCGCGGCTTTAACGAAAGCCGATTCCTGCTTCTGCCCGTTCACAACCAGGTATTTCACGCCGCTGTTTACGCCTTTCGGATTTTTTATTGTTATATCATATTCCACGCCGCGGAACACGCGCCTGACCTTGCATTCTTTCCATGACGAAGTGATGCACGGGTCGAACAATACTCCGTCTATTTTAGGTTTGAAACCGAGCATATGTTCCGTACCCGCAACGTAGAGCCAATCCGAACTTCCGGTCAGCCATGTGAAAGCGCCTTCGCCGCAGCGCGGGTTCCCGGGCCCGATCAGGTACTCAGCCAAAACGTAGGGTTCTGTCATGTATTTTTCAATGTCTTTGTTGTCGCTCATCGGGAGAAGCTGTTTGAATGTCCTATACGCCTGCTCCGCGCGCCCGATATGGAGGTCTGAAACCACTTTAAAAGCGCCTCCGTGCGAGAATATCGCCGCGTTTTCCTTTGTTCCGGGAGCAAAAGCCGTTATGCGCCCTATGCGGTCTGAATATTTCGTGTAGCACGGCGTGAAAAGCACCGGGCCGTAAGGCGTGTCTAAGTCGTTGTCTATGACTTTCAACACTCCTTTAAGCTGCTTTTGATCGGGAAGGCCGGCCATTATGGCCCAAGTCTGTGAATTCAGCTGTATTTTGCTTTCCTTGTTCCGCTTCGAGCCTATCGGCTCGCCGAAATCGTTGAAAGCGTAGACATACCAGCCGCCGTCCCACGCGTATTTGTTTATGATGGCCTTCATTTTCTCGTAATCTTTCTTCGAACGCTGTATCTCGGTGTTATCATTGACGTAAGCAGCGAGTTCCTGCATGTTCTTCAGGGCCACGCAAAGCCCCATACCGAGCCATACGCTCTCGCCCTTGCCCCGGACGCCTGTCATATCTAAAGCGTCGTTCCAGTCCTGCGTTCCCATGAGCGGAAGCCCGCGCCTGCTTTTTGATATGTGCTGGAGGAAATAGGTCGCTCTTTTCGCGTGCTCGTAAAGCGAAGCTGACCCGCCGCCGTGGAATTTAACTTTTTTCTTCAATATCTTGACGTCGCCGGTCTCCTTGACGTATTGAAGTATGAGCATCGGCAGCCATATCGGGAAATCCGACGGGGGCTTGTGCGATGTCGGCCCGTTCTGCAGCGACCATCCCGGGAGCGGCTGCCCGTTCCTACGCTGGTGCTCCGCGAGTTTTATCATGCGCTTTTTCGCGTAATCCGGGTCTATAGAAACCATAGCCCACGCGTCCTGCGACGTGTTCCTGTACCCGAACTCTCCTCCGCCTTCATGGAAGAAAGTGTGCGACCTGCCCCAATGGTTGTTCATTACGGTCTGGTATTTGAGCCAAACATTGACAGCCGTATTGAAATCCTTGTCGGGGGTTTCCACCCAGACGTTATCCGTTATGGTTTTGCGCCATTCCGCCTTTGTTTTCTCAAGTTCGACGGCAACGAATTTCTCGTCGCGGCATTTCTGTATGATCTTAAGGTTCCGGGCCCGGCTCTTAGAGACGCCCGCGCAAACGACGAATGTTTTCTCCTGGCCGGGATCAAGCGCCAGCTCAGACTGCAGAACACCCACCATATTGACACCCATGATGTCGCCCGAGTTCGAGCATGTTCCGTTTACCACGGCCTGCGGCGCGGCGTACGTTCCGTACCTGCCGATGAAAGTCTCGTAGTCGGTTTCGTGCGACTTGACCGGAAGGTTTACCGCCATGAAAGCCTCGTAGGGCCATGGCCTGTTGCCCCAAGGATATCTGGATATGAAAACCGCTTCATTTTTCTCGTCGTAAGTTCCGCGGTTCATCAGAACATGGATGTTCCTTATGGAAAGATCCGAAAAAAAATGCCCCGGCTGCCATTCAATGAACGGGAAGACCTTCAGCTCGCGCCTTGAAACGCCGTTGTTGCGCATCCTCACTATCCATAATTCCGCCGGAAGACCGTCTGGGACGAAGTAAGTTATTTCAGTTTCTATCTGCTCGCTTTCAGCCTTGACTACAGTGTAGCCCAGCCCGTGCCTGCATTGATATTTATCCTTTGACTGGGTCGCCGACCAGTATTTGCCGGTCTGCTCGTCCCGGACGTAAACAAATCTTCCGGGCTCGTTCTTGAGATACCCGGCAGGTTCCCACCTTGTCAGGTGGTTCTGTTCGGCGTCAAGGTAAAAGCTGAAACCCGCGGCTGTCTGGGACAGCAGCAGGCAGTATTCGCCGTTTGACAGGTAATTGATCCACGGACGCGGCGTGTCAGGCCGCTTGAACACGAATTCCATCCCGTCCTTTGAAAATTCTCCGTAAGTGGTGTAGCTTCTTGGCGCATTGTCGCTCATTTGTACTTAATGTCTCCTTTTTATAACAACTTATTGCTACATGGCTTAATGGCTATATGGTTAAAGACACAAACAATTAACCATTTAACCATTGAACCATTTAGCCATTTACTTGTTTCCGCATGACTTACGTATTATCAGCTCTCCCGCCATCTCAATACCCTGAGTGCTGGTCGTGTTCTTTTCTATCTGTTGGATCAGCAGTTCAGCGGCTTTTTTCCCCTCCTCAACCAGCGGCTGGCGGAACGTTGTGAGCGGAGGGTCAAAATATTCAGACGTTGATATGTCGTCAAAGCCCGCGACCGCGACATCCTCCGGCACCTTCATCCCCTTTTCCTTGACGGCGTCGGCGGCCCCGTACGCCATAAGGTCGTTTGCCGCGAACACGGCCGTAAAACCGGTCTTCAAGTTCAGCTGTTCCGTGATGATATTGTACGCGTCCATCTTGTCAAATCCCGCGTAGAAGACGAGTTTCGGGTCAAATACCAGACCGCTGCGCGAAAGCGTTTGTTTGTATCCGTTCAGCCTGTCAACCGTATTCTGGTTACCGGTCATCCCGCCGATAAATATTATCCTCTTGTGTCCGAGTTTAACCAGATGTTCTGTAACCTTCGCGCCCGCGGAAACATTATCAATGTCAATCCAGTTAAACTCGGGTAACCGGCTGTTCACCAGCACGGCCGGCTTGCGCAGGGCCTTAAGATGGCCGAGGACAAAATCCTCAATTACCGGCAAAGCGATTATGTAGCCGTCAGCGGGAAAATCAAACCAGTTCTTCGAAGGGTCGTCAACCAGAAGCCTTGGCTTTATCAGAAGATTATAGCTCTTCGCCTGCGTCGCGGAAAGAATGCCCGTTATCAACCTGTAAAAATACTCCGCTTCGGGAGAACTGTTTTCCGAGAAAGTCGGCAGAAGCATTTCGAGGGTGTACGACCTGCCCTCGACCAGGCTCTTGGCGATCCTGTTCGGGGAATAATTCAGTTCACTCACTACCTTAAGCACTTTCTCGCGGGTACGCGCGTTGATAGTGGGTATATTATTGATGACCCGCGATACGGTTGAAATAGAAACCCTGGCCTTATCGGCAACCTGCTTCAATGTCACGCTCATCTTATTATCTCCACTTGGTCAATATACACCTTTCCGGAACCGCCCTGGTCATTTTCCTTTTTGGACACCGCGAAATTCAGGTCTTTCACTCTTTTCCAGTCGAAGTCGCTTTTCGGACCCCACCAATATTCAAATGCTGACATGGGCACCTCCACGATCTTCCACGCGCCTACATTTGATTTGACCTTCAGCAAATATCCCTGATTGACCTGATTGATGTCTTCAAACCTTATCTCAAAGCTGTTTTCCGAACCTTCACCCATCACCGCGAACCTTATCTTCCTGATCTTTGACAGGTCTTTATTTATATTTTTTTTAATGGCCACCCAGCCGCCGTCCATCATGTCATACGAAACCTTAACCGCCTGGCCGACATGTCCCGGGACAGAAGAAAGCGTTACCTTCGCCTTTTTGTCCAAATAAAAATTCCACCCGGTCGTTGAATCCATGGAATCTATGATGTCGTCGGGATTCGTCGCCTGCGACAGCGTGAGCACCCTTGCCGCCGGACCCGACCTTGCCCCTTTTTCAACAGCGCATCCGGCCAGCGTAAGCAGTAATACCGCATAAAGCATTAAACAAACGAATTTCATGGCTTTTGCTCCCCGCTATTTACTGATCTCGTGGTCCAGTTGCTACTTAACAACTTCCACGTCTTTCTGCGTGGCGATCATCATGCTTACATCATCCCAATTCTTTGTTTTCGAAATGAAAGCAACCACGAATCTATAACCTTCTATTTTCGGGATATCTTTCGGTATAGAAATCATAACGGTTTTCTTGCCCTTGGTTTCAAACTGGTCCACGTTCGCCGTCTGGCATATGCCCGGACTGAGATCCCAGTTCTCAAGCTGGATTACCATTCTGTAATCACTGCTTGAAGGGGCTTCGGTCCACTCCACTTCGACCTCAGCGTCCTTTCCGACACTCACTTTTTTGGGATACTTGTTGAATTGCAGGGGTTGTTTGATGCTCAAATCCCTTTCTATCTGTATGTTTCCAACCGATTTCTCGTAATAATCTTCATCGTATTCCCTATTGGCCCTGCCGAAAAGATACAACTCAAATATCGAATTGCCCCATGAAGTCGCCCTTCTCAGGAAATTGATTCTCATGTATCTTCCTGCCGCGGGGTTAGCAAGCTTTATATATTCCTTGCCGCCCTTTCCCTTATCTGTCGCATACATCCTGTCCCATTTCAAACCATCCTTGGAAATTAGCAATTCATATGAGGACGCATAAGCGTTTTCCCATTGAATAGCTGCTTTTGTAATCGTAGTTATTTCACCGAAATCGAAAGTTGCCCTTTCCTCATCCGAAAATCCGCTCGACCATCTTGTTGTTTCGTTCCCATCCAGCATGAACACGGGCGAATACTGGATTAGGTCGTCGCCCTGAACGGCAGAATATATTATCTTTTTCACAGGAACTCTTATCAGGTCCTCCTGCGCGGGATTGAAAGTGAGGCCGGATATGCTCTTTCCGGACATATCTGTGATATTCGCAGACAGGAACCATCCTCCGCCGATATTTCTTATCTTAAGAAGAAGCCTGTTTTTTCCCTTCTTCAGGTTAACAATCAGCTTGTCCTCATCAAGTTTCAAGGCGCGCGGTATATCGTTCCTCAATACAAGGACTCCATTTACCCATACTTTGACACCGTCATCGCTCCCCAGCAGAAGGCGGGCTGTCTTGTCAGATGGTGAATTTATTCCAATGTAAGCATAGGCATTGCTTTCATTATATACGCCTATCGCTGTCTCATCCATTAAATTCACAGCGGTCTCAAGAGATGAATAGACAATCCACTTTTTCCCGCTCGACACCGCTCCTTCCGATGCTGCAATTTCCTTCTCGCCGGGTATATATTCCCCGTCTATGCCTCCCGCAAACGGCCCGCATAAGAGCCACGTACGGATATACTTCGCATCAGAAACCGAGAAAAAAGAAATCAGTATAACCGCAATAAAGAGACCTTTCATCAGAGTTCCTGTTTTCATTTGAGCTCCTTAATCAGTTGCTTTAGAATTGACGACTGCGGACCCCATAACCTGCTAATTTCATCATCAGTGCCTTCCCATGTAAGCGGATCATACAGATACGCTATATGCTTTCCGTCTTTGCTCTGTACGATAGCCGGACTCCCGTTCGCGAATCTTGCCAAGGTCATAAAATCCTCTTTTATGTCCCCTCTGAGGCACAACATCCACGGAGTTATACCCTCTATTTTATTTCCGTTGAAGTCCACAGTGACGAAACAATCCCTGACAACTCCGTACCCGTTCGCGGATATCGCGAAGATGCAGATGTCCGACTGGTCGGGCAGTTTGATTTCCGCGAGTTTTTTCATGGGATTCACGGGAAGATCGGATATGTGGGCAATATATGCCTTTTTGCCCCCTATCTTTGTTTTCAATCCGAGATGGCCGAAAGCGGGCTCTTCGCTCCACGAAGGCACGGTAGGACCGAGATAAACGTCATCGCTGCTCCCGTCAGAATACTTAAGGACCACCTTGTCGCAAATGTTCACGCCTGACGACGCGGCGAGAAACTGCAGTTTCGTAAACGACTGAAGATCTATCTTTATGGACTGGCCGGAACAGCGGACATACTTTATATCTTTGCCGTTTTCGTAAATCTGGAACTCGCAGTCTTTTTCAAGACAGTTTTTCGCGGATCCTTTTTTGCCGTCCAAAAGCCCGGAGATATCTATTTGCGTCGTCTTGGTCTCGTACATTTTCGGGTTGATGCCTACGGCCTCAAGGTACCACGGCGGCGTCTCTTCAAATGTTTCATTATATATGCCTGCTTCCCCGAAAGTAATCGTTCTTTTCGTGGACAGCTTCTTTCTATCCTGTTCGGTAAGCTGTTCCAGGGACCTGCCCGCGAGTAAAACCGGCTTATTGTCATCAGGAATACCGCTGACGAATTTAAACGGAAGCCAGGTTTTCTTATACATCGGAAGAATATCTGTAAAAAGCTTGGCGCTCTTCATTGACTGGCTTGGATTTTTGACGTACCTTGACGCCACCTCGTTGCAATATAAGTCAAACTGGGTCATGAATTCATACTCCAGCAGAACTACGGCAGTTTTATGCTGGCTGAAGCTCGCCCACGTAGAAGCGAAATTGTAAGAAGGGTAATATATGTACAGCTCCGGCTCCTTTTCCCCTTCGTTATTGACCTGAACTATCTGGTTCATGACCTTGCCTAACCTGGATATAGGTTTGTCGCTACCGTTGTCATTTATGAAACCAAAATCGCCTTCAAACCACTTGTCAAACCATTTAAAGTACGACCATCCTGTAAGAAATGGAAGGGCCGCGATCGCGGCGTTCTGTCTTAAATATAATTCGGCCAGCTGATTTTCATCGCCTATCTTGGCCATCGCGTACGCAGTAGATGGCGGCCTTTGCATTAGTGTCTTCGTCCTCCATCCGCTTTCAGAGATATACACGGGTGTGCCGTAGAGGTCGGCATGGAACTTGCACTGCAGCAGGAGTTTCGCAAGCGATATCCAGTCGCGGCCGTAATCCATGTCAGAATTATAATGCACGGGTGAAGTAAAATCTATCCCGCTGTTTTCAAGAGTTGAAACCGGAAAATTAAACGGCTCCGGAAGTTCCGTCGTGTATGTAATCAGGTGGTTCGGGTCTATACTCCTCATATAAGCGGTCAGGTCCTTGAGAAAATCATTAATAACCCAGTGCGTGTATTCAAATACATCGTTCCTCCATGGATTCACACCGAGATTCAGGAAAGCATCCTTTTCAACGACGGCCGCGTCCATTATGGCATCTTCAAAAAACGTGTATCTCTTCTTCCACGCCCTGTTCAGCTGGCTTATTTTGACGTATTTCGTTTTCAGCCATTGCGGGAAATATGCAACCGTTGCCTTGCCCAGTCCAGGCAATGAAGGATGTTTCCTGCCGATCCAGTCGCTGTCCTTAAACATCCATCTCATATCCATGTCAATGGCCAGCACACAGCGGTACTTCTTTATCTTTTTGAGATATTCGTCATAAGAGTGCTTTGCCTTGTTACGGAATTCGCTGTCCATGAAATCCGGATACTCATCGCCTGTATAGTTAGTCCTGGGATAGAAAGCCATGTTGTTCTGTTCGCACCATACCAGGATATCGTCAAGATACATGTCTCCGTAAAGATTTAGCGTGTTAAATCCATATTCTTTCATCTTGGCTATTTCAGCTATTACATCCTGAATCTTTACTTCTTTCTTGTAATCCGGAGATTCCGGCCCATAGGCGTACACCATTGCTAACGAATGAAAAGGTTTCCCGTCAGGATCAATAAATGTTTTTTTACCATTTATTTCTCTAAAAGAGAAAAAACCTTGAGAATTTTCCCATCCCGAGAAAACGTTAGCATTCGTAAGCATGAAAACACAGCAAATTACTGCAAATTTTACCGCAAATACCGGAAGAATCCTGCCAAATATCCTCATTTTCTCTCCTTTTTGCGCTAATCTTTAGTTATTTTCTCCGCTGTTCCAGGCAAATGTTTGCCTAACTTTCGGTTATTATAATAAAATAGGGGTTACGTGTCAATACTACCTATTAAAATGTTTTTCTGCAAACGATTGCAGGATATCTCAAAAGAAACCAAACGCCATTTTTCCGTCGTGTTTTTATTTTCCCGGGAAATTTTCCAGCGGCGCCGCAGTCACATTCTGAAAGAACTTGCAAATAATCCTAAATGTCGTCCGGTAAGTTGTTTTTTTATCAGATTTACGATTTGAGAGAGCATTACTTCGCGGTTGTTATTCTGAAGATCCTTCGTCACCCGCCGTTGCGGACTCCTCAGGATGAATAAAATTGGATTCGTACGAAAATATCTCAATTTTATTCACTTCGCTACAACTACAACTCCTGTCATTGTCTTTTTTATTCCGTTGATATCCACATCATATTTATAGATATAAGCGCCGCTTTCAACCAGATTTCCGTCCTCATCGAGGCCGTACCATATATTTTTATTCCCAAGCGTTATGACCCTCATTCCCGTGATGTCAAAAATATCTATTGAATAACTCCCCTGCAGACCCGGGAAAGAGATAAAATCGTTTTTGCCGTCCATGTTAGCCGGCGTGATTATCTTCTGCTGGGGTATATAACTGGACGGGGCCGATTGGGCCGCAGGGAACACACCGTACACCGAAAAATGATACAACTCAACTTCAACGGTCTTTGCCGCGACATCCACCTTGCCGCCTATGAGCTCCCACCTGTACCCGTTCCAATAAAACACCTTGAGGTCTTCGACTTTAACGCCGATTTTATCGACTATGCCGTCATTGTCAAAATCAGAATAATACAGTTTTAACTTCACGGGTTTTTTGAATATGGTGCCCTCCGGCTCGAACTTGAACGCCAACACGGCGTCCGCGGCGTCCAAACCGGTTTTTTTCGGTATATCGTCATACGCGAGCTCGGTTATCTTGATTTTAGTCTTTTTGCTCAATGCCCCGGGCGGTATATTCATGTACATCACATCGGGATCTTCTATTTCACCGCCCGCCCCGTCCATGTCTTTTTCAATTTCGGTCTTCGCCATCTCCTTAAGCGTGGACACGAGTATCACGCTCTCAACCCCGGGATAGACGCCTATGCCGCTTGAGCCAGCCGCGGGAGCTGACGGGAAACCGAATACGGACGAAACCTTGAAAAATACGTGAAACTGGTATTTTTTCTCAAGAAACCTGTAGTTTCTCGGAAGGAAAAGCATGCCGTCCAGCGTTTTTTTCTCGCCCGGCATTAATGTCATTTTATCATTCGCCAGCACTATCCTGCTCAGCAAAGGAAGCGGTTCGTATCCCGCTCTCATGAGCGTGCCCTCCGGCTGGACCGCTTTTATCGTGACGGTAACCGGACTGTTTCCCTTGTTTTTCACGAACAGCGGGAATTTCAGGGGCCGCATATTGCATTCCCTGCCGACTGTCACGGCCTCTATCTGTACCTCGGGCGTCGCCGAGATCCACGCGGCCGACGCGCAGCACGGAATCGCAATAAAGATAAGGGCAAATAGCTTTTTCATCATTAGAACTTCACCGAGAACGAGCCCCTGTGGCTTCCGGAAGAGCCCGTCAGATAAAACGGGAAATTAACCGCGTAATCGAACCGGATACTGAAATCTTTGGCTATATCAAACTGGAAACTGGTGCCGGCGGACGCCTCGCGCGTTCCCCCGCCAGCCCGGAGACCTATCGTTTTGTTGAATATCCAGAACTCGGCGCCGAGGCACGCGGAAACCTTGTTTTCATTCCTGCCCCACTCCTGAAGGCGGTAATTGACGTCCGCCGACCATATGACATCGGTCATGCTCATGAAACCCAGCAGTTTTACGCTGCCCGCGCCGTACGCGACGCCGCCGTTAAGTTCCATCGGAACGATATCTCTGGTCTCAAGCCCGACATCCGGCTGGGTGATGTTTTTCCACGTGATTCCGTACGAAAAATTCGGAAGACTGTCCGGCAAAGGATAGCTCAGCAATCCAATATCGGCGGTTATTCCCCATTTGGATGTCCCGTTCTTGAAAACCGGGTCGTCGGCCGTTAACTGGTCGGTGATATACCTGTGCGACAGGAATTTAATGTTTGCGCCTAGAAAGATATCCGGAAATTCAGGCTTGTATTCGGCAAGATTGATCGCGTGGGTATATGCTACGGTGTTTTCGCTGTATACGTCTTTCGTGTCAAAATACGCCCAAGTCACGCCGAAGTTCCCGTACTTCCCGGCGGCATGCACTATGGACGCGTACTGCATGGCAAGATCGACGTTTTCAAGGCCTGTAAAGAGTTTTGTGTACATAAAAGCGGCCTCGCTTCGCTCGATCTGATTTATGCCCGCGGGATTGATCAGCGCGCTGCTCGCGTCGTCCGCGACGGCTATGAATGCCCCACCCATGCCGGATGACCTTACGCTCCAGTTTACGTCCTTGAAGGCGCAGAAACCGGTTATCGCTGACAACTGAATAGATAAAAGTAAAACTATGGTTTTTTTCATTTAAAATTAAGGAGGCGGGGGATATCCCCCGCCTCCCATAATTTACAGCGCTGTTACGGCTGTGCGACTGCCGTGACTGTAACGGTGATCGTGTGCGCCGCTTCAGAAGAAACGACTGTAGGCGCCTTGAACTGGAACCAGAGGCTCCTGCTCGCGCTGGCGGCTACTCCCGTGCCGGTCTGGTCGCCCGAAAATATTGTATCCGTGCATGAAACTGACGTCGTGGTCAGGTTATGGTTCGCTTCGCTCCACGTAATTGCGGCCGCGGCGCTGGCGAATGCTCCGTTAAGCACGTACTGGTTCGTGTCGGCGACAGTTGACGCCGTCCAATCGGCCGGGTTCGTCAGCTGAAGCTTGAATGTCGCGTTTCCGGTGCCGGAATTGGTGACTGTCACCGCGCTTTCCGAAACCTTTGATTGCCCGGCTACAACCGTGCCGAGCGCGACGCTTCCCGTCACTTCCACGCTTACTTCCGCGTTAACTACGGTTACCGTCACGTCCGCGGTGTTTCCGCCAGACGAATCGGGATTCCCGAGCTCGAGCTCATCGATAAGCAGTGTTCCTGAACCGGTCGCTCCCGAAAGCGCTATGTCGATGCTAACAACATTACCCCAGTTGAAGTTCTGGTCAGCACCGCCCCAGAAATAGATAAACTGCGCTTTTTCTATCTCTAGGGTCGTCCAATCAGCTGCATTGCTTTTAGGCGTCGCGATATCGTATCCAAATATCCTGTCCCCGTCATCTCTCAATTTCACTTGTATCGAATTCTCCGTTCCGGTGCCCCTTATCAGTAATCTAAGGGACTCCATCGTGCTCAAATTGCTCGTTTCGGGCGTCTTGCCGATATTTATCCAGCTGCCCGTGTTCATCGTGTAAGCGGACTGCACGGCGTTGCCCGTCTGCCCGGCAACCGAAGTAAGCGTATTTACCGCGTCATTCTCGCCTATACCTGACCAGCCCGTTGTGGCGTCCATGTTATCCAGCGTCACATAGGTACGCGCCATTACCGGCGAAACGCACATCGCTACCAAACAAATCATCGCTACTAATTTCTTCATTTTACTCCTCCTGGTTAATTTCTTGTGTCACCCCGCCATTTTCCGGCAGGCATTTTGACTGTTTCCATCATGGTACTTAATGAATCATCCTGCTTGTGTCTTTTTGCTCGTGATGTATTAGTAGGTTTTTCCAGCATTTAACAGCAACCACCTCCCCACCTCAGTATTAATTTTTTAGTGAAACAGACTTGGCCCATCTCCCGCACTCAAATATTTAAGCAAACGTTTGCCTTGATGTCGCGTATAATTTCCATTATTATACTACGCACATAATGCCCCGATTTTTGGTCTTGCCCCCACTTGGCAGGTGGAACTTAGTACTTGAAGGTTTTTAGCCGGTGAACAATTGATTGCCTGATTGATTTTTCAATAACGCAATCGTTTGCCTTCCCCAGATATTATAAAAAAAAGCACTATTTGTCAATAGCGCCCCTAAATTATTTTTCAGTTATTTTACAGGTGTTCTTCGACGGAAACTTCGAACTGAAGCTTTTTTTGGCGGAAACTTTTTTTATTATCCTTTTTTGACCGTTCTTTCGTCCGGCTTAAAAAAGCGGGGCCAAAGCTAAAATCCGCAAGAGACTGACATTCTGTGGGAGCCCGATGTCCCCTCTATGCTAAGCGGCATAAGCAGGCTGTAATCAAGCTGCATTACTGTAGATGAAATCGCTCTTTTGATTGAAAAACCAGCGCCAAATGAATTCATGTTACCCCCCGCGCGCAAGCCCAGTAATTCATCAAAGAACCATGCTTCGGAACCTATGTGAATATTCACCTTATTCTGTTCCTTTTCATTCGCCTGGTTACGGTAGGAGAGATCCGCCGCGATAAGGAAGTTACTCGTAGAACCCATTTCGGCTATGCTGTGCTTGACTCCGATTCTCAGCTCCGAAGGGACCTTATCCTCCGTCTTGAGCCCTACATCAGGCTCGTTCAAGTTCTTCAGCATCAGGCCCAGGGCGGTCTCGTTTTCACTGTTCGATGTAAGCGCGGCCCAGGCGCCGAGGTCTATTGCCAGCGCGCTCTTTGAGTTCCCGTCCGCGAAGACCGGGTCATCTATTGTCCGCTCGTCAAGCGTATACGCGTGTCCCATACTTTTCAAATTAATGCCGGCGTAGAATTCCGGGACCACCTTTACCTGGAAGCCCTTGGCGTATGACAGAATCATCGTATCTTCCCTGTAATCAGAGGCGGACGTGAACTGAGCCCAGGTAAAGCCGAAATTTCCTTTATTTTCCGTTGGCATGATAAACGCGGCATGCTGGAGCCCGAGATTCACATCGTCAAGCCCCGCGTAAAGCTTGGCGTACATCAACCCTACTGAATACGTATCCGTGATGTACACGCCCGCGGGATTGTACAGCGCGGCATTTACGTCGTCAGCAACCGCGCAGAACGCCCCACCCATGCCCATCGGGCGCGTCCCGAACCCGGGATCTTTAAAAGCGGCAAAAACAGACGGAAGATGGAAGACGGAAGTCAGAAGCAGGACTGACAGCGCTCCTAAAATGATTATTCTTATTTTCATGATAATTCCATAAATTCGAGTCATTTCTTCCTTCTTCCCTCTTCCTTCTTCTGTCTTTCTATTTTGCCACTATTATAGTTCCGCTGTAGAGCTTATCCTGGAACTTGAACTGGTAGATGTACACGCCGCTCTCCACGATCTGGCCGTCATCGCTAATACCGTTCCAGACGTTTCCTTCTTTCAGCACGTTTACCGTTCTCATCAATCTGCCTTCTATGTCATAAATTTTTATCTTGACGTCTTCCCCTGAAAGCCCGTCAAACTGGGCCAGGTCGTTTATGCCGTCTTTCGTCGCGGGCGTGATAATCTTCTCTTTCGGTTTATAGCTGGCCGAACCCGTCTTAAGCGGGTACAGCGCGAATCTGGAGAAATGCATTGTCTGCACCGATACGGTGTTAACCTTGGATGAATCGGAAGCATTGTAATCATTTACGATTCCGCCCAACAGCCTCCATTCAAAACCGTCCCAGTGGAACACTCGCAGGTTCTTCACAGGAACATTCAGGTTATCTTCCACCCCGTCCTTGGGGTTCAGGTCTGTAAACAACAGCGTCAGCGTCACGGGCTTTCTGAATGTCGTGCTCGAAGGCCCGAATTCGTAAGCTGACGCGGGCCTTGCGCTGTCAGAAACAGACGGCGGCGTCGTTATCTCGTCCGGATCCAAAGATTCTATGGTAATTACCGTGCTTGTTCTCAGCGCGCCTTCCGGTATCGTCACCGAAACCGTGCCGTCGTCGTCATTGGAATCGGGCAGGTTCACGGTTCCGCTGGAAACCGAGAGTGACAGGACCTGCTTGACCTCTACCGCCTGCGGAGCCGCGCTGGACTTCCATAATCCTACATTGTCTGTCGCGTCAACCGCGCTTATATAGTAATAAACGTTTCCGACCGCCGTAATCTCGCTGCCCGGAATCGCGCTCGTATATTGTTTGCTGATATCGGTCCCGCCCGCGGCCTCGGTCATTGCCACGCTCTTCCAGCCGCCCGAATTCACCTTGTAGTTCAAAGCGGCGCTTGCTATTTCCTCGTCATCGGTCACCGAAGCGGCTATGTTTATGTTTTTCTTAAGGAAATATGTAGCCGTAACCTCTGTCACACCCGATATCTCGGGAGCCGTGGTATCCATGTACGCAAGCGTGCAGACGGTGCTTAGCTGTACCGACGCCGTAATTATCTGGGCGCCGTTGTAGGCCCACACCCGCATATAATAAGTCGTTCCTTTTGTCAGCGAGGAGATGGTCGCCGAAAGGGCGGTATTGACGCTAGTGTAATTTACGGGTGTGGAAACATTGACGTAGTAACCCACGCTTGAATAGCTGACGCCGTAGCGCGTCCACGACGGATTGGAATTGTCATTCCACGCGACCACGATAGACGTCGTAAGGACGCTTGACGTGGAAGGCGTGACCGGGGCGTTAGCCTTCGTGTAAACCGTGGTCGTATTGGACAGCGAGCTTTCGAAACCGCTCGTTACTGACACGACTCCCCTGCCGTACGGCCTGTTCACCAGCAGTCCTTCTTCAATCCAAACGGAATCAATCTGGGTTCTAATGGTCGTGGTTGGTTCGGTGGCGCACTTAACCCTGTAGCTATCACACGTGACAGGGTTCCAGGACCATTGTATTGAAGTAGTGGTCGGAACGGTACCAATGAAACCCGTAGGCGTGTTTGTCTGTATGGTCCTGGTGCTGACGGTCACCGCAGCGGATTGAAATTGATTCTCATTGTAAGCCCACACGCGGAAGTAGTAGGACGTGCCGTCTGTAAGGTAGAGCATGTTTGTAGTATTAGCCGTCAAATTGTTGGAGAATTTAACAACCGTTGTCACGCTGACATCATACAAACCTGTCGTGGAATAACTCACGCCGAACCTTGTATTTGCCGGGTTGTCGCCTGCGCTCCAGGTAAGCGTTATGGAACTGGTAATTACATTACTGACAACCAAAGATGCAGCCGGCGGAGGTTCAGCCAGCGTGTAAACCGTCGCAGAATCGGACAATGACCCTTCGCCTGACACATTATACGCGACCACACATCTTCCGTAAGGGCGGTTGGGCGAGAGAGAACCTTCGGGCCAGCTTACCGTATTAGCCGCAAGATTACCTGATGCGGTCAGGGACTGCGACGGCGAAGACGCGAAATTAACGCGATACCCGGTTTCTCCGCTCACGTCAGTCCACGTCCACTGTATTGACGAGGAAGACAGCGCCGTCCCGTCAAAACCAGCCGGCTGGTCCGGCGGGCCGTCAAGAGTTTTAGTGCTTGTCTGGACAAAAGCGGAAGCCACCTGGCCACCGTTATACGTCCAGATATGGAAAAAGTAAGTCGTGCTTGCCGAAAGTCCGTAATATGTGGTTGTCAGCGCCGTGAAGTCGGTCGCGTAATTTATCGGTGTTGTGACGCCCACAAGATAATCCTGGTCTGTCGTATAACTGAGCCCGAAACGCGCGCTTGGATTTCCGTTCATGTCCCATGAGACGGTAATAGTGCTCAAACCCACATCGCTTACTTCCGGGTTGCCCGGCGGATTTGTCAGCGTGTATGCGGTCGCGGTATTGGACAGCGAGCTTTCGTATATGCCCGCGTACGCCACGACGCCTCTGCCGTAAGCGGTATTGCCGCTCAACCCGTCGTTTTCTATCCAATAAGTGGCGGAAGACGCGAGCGAAGGCGAAGCGTCCACCACGGGCGAACTCGCGTATTTCACGCGGTAGCCCCAGGCGTTGTTCACCGGAGTCCACGACCAGCACATTGTGTATGACGAGTACGCGACTCCGCTGAAACCGGAAGGTGTCAGCGTCTGCAGCGTTATAGTGCTTATCTCAATTGACGCAGTCTCTATCAGGTTCCCGTTATAGGCCCATGCGCGGAAATAATACGTTGCGCCGTCGTTTAAATCATATATCGCGGTAGTATGCGCTGTCAGTCCTTTTACGTAGTTAACCGCGGTCGTGACATTCACATAATAGCCGACGGATGAATAGCTGACGCCGTAAACTGTCGTGTTCGGATTGGTATCGTCATCCCATACCAGCGTGGCCGAGCTCTTGCTCACGTTGCCGACCACCAGGTTCAGGGGCGTGTCCGCGAGAGTGTACACAGTGGCCGAATTCGCCAAGTCGCTTTCGCCGGCGCCGTTGAATGCCGCGACAGTCCTTCCGTACGCGACATTGGCCGTGAGCCCGTCCGATTCCGTCCACGTGACAACATCCGTTCCCTGGTCGGGAGAAGCGCTGTCGGCGGGCGAAGACGCGTATTTAACTTTGTACCCTTCGTCGTTAGGCGAATCCACCCATGACCATTGTATGGAATACGTGGAAAGCGCTACGCCGTTGAATCCTGACGCCGCGTCGGGCGCCATGAGTACGGTCATCGTGCTGGCCTCTACCAGCGAAAAACTCTCATGCGCTATACTGAACAATCCGCCCTGAGAGTCAAGGTCAAACGTCCCTAAATGGAAGAAATATGTCGTGTAATTATCAAGTCCGATGATTTGCGCGGTCACGGGATCCTGAAGGGCGACATACGCTATGGTCGCCGCGACTGAGACATATTCGTTGTTCCTTTCGTTTTCCGCGAACGGCGAAGTGGACATGTAAACCCAGAATTTAGAGTAGTCATTGAAGTAAACCGGAGAGCTCGGCCTTACCCACGACAGGTCTATTTTCGTGCTTCCCTGTATCGCTGTAACCGACTCAACCGCGTTCGGCGCGAGATCCTGCGCGGCTTTGAAAGAATTCGGGTTTACATCAGTGCCTGTGCCCTGCCAGACGGACCATGTGGATGTATCGTCCATCGCCTTTATCGCGAAGAAGTACGTGGTTCCGGGATAGAGCCCCGTTATCATGCTCATCTGGTACGAGTAAGGCGCGACATTATTAGTCGAGAACTGCACTGAGAACGAAGCGGGCATATTGTCGGACACGGCATCAAAATTCGCCGTGTTGATATAGAAAGTGGAAACCTTAATAAGGTATGCCCCGTTGTCAAGGTTTCCCGAAACCCCGTTGTCGCCCGGAGCTGTCCATGAAAGCCGGACCGTGCCGTCGGTACTCCCGGCAACTGCCGCAAGGTCGGTTATATCCGCGGGTGGCTGTCCGATAGAACAGTTTATATATTTCAATGCCGCCGTGTTGCCGTTTATGTTCTCGGCCACCGCGCGCACCTGATACGTGGCGCTTTCAAGAAGCCCGGTCGTGACCCACGGCCACGTATAAGTAGTATTCGCCGTGTCAGTGTCTCTTCCAATCGTGTACCAGGATTGCCCGCCGGAAAGGTTGTCGTGCTCAAACCGGACGTGCTCCATCAGTTTGTGTGTTGTGGAATTATATTCGTCCGCCGTCGCCTGCAGGACGCAGGCGCTTGAGAAAGCGAAGCTGTCGCCGACCGCCTGACCGTTCGCAAGGAAAGCCGTAGGTATTGTCGGAGTGGAATTGTTGACAAAGCGAATCTCATCTATAAAACACGTTGAATTTGAAGGGCTGGCGCCGCTGAAATAAACTTTAAAAAGCCTTGTATAAGACGAGCCGCTGACGGTATAACTGTTATCTAAAGATGCCAATGATACAGTATATAATGTCATGGTATTATCAATAGCCAATGTAGAGCTGTGGCCGACCGGCGAGCCCTGGCTCCATAATTCCACTTGAGGATTGATCGAGGCCCCTGAAGTATAACCTCTCTGCAACGCTACTTCGATGGTATCACAAGCCGACAAATCAAGAGGAAGCGAGTCGTCCGGCGAATCTTCGCAAAATCGTTCTTCAAATACCGCTCCCCATCCGCCGTTAACCTGATAATTAAGCGCGATGCTCCTGCTGCCTTGGTACGAAGTCGTAGTGACATACGCAGCAGTAGCCCCGACATCTCCCGCCGGGGTGTATGAGCGGCCGAATGAATTGTATCCGTACGGCGCCTCAAATGTGTTTACCACGACAGGCGCGCAGTTGGAATGAAGTTCTATATCGTCTATATATACAACTTCATCCGGAGCGGTGGGGTCGTCAATTGTGAAAACTAACTGATTAACAGACGCTATGCAGGTGGATTTGACGTTTTGAAACATCGAGGAAATCGGAATAACTACTTTCTGCCATTCCGTGGTAACTCCTATAGGCAGAAAATCCCTTACATTAGGCCTTAGGTTGGGATTTGCCCCGGCAGCAGCGCTTTCAAGACTCAAGCGGAAACATTCGCCGCCCGCCGCGCCTTTTATCCAGAAAGAAAAAGCCTTGTACTGGGAAAAATCCTTGGCTGTGCCGAAATTCATTATCAAGTATGAAGTTACTCCTCCTATACGGTTGAACTGCAAAGAATATCCTGTATTTCCATGAGCAACCGTGGATACAAAAGTCCAATAATAGTTCCCCGGATCAGTTCCCATGGAGCTTGCAGCGTCAATGTTAAACGGCGTTGAAGCGCTGTTAAAATCGGCAACAACCTTAGTACCGGCAAAAACAGCCGCCGGCGTCAAAGCCGCGAAAATTAATGATAATATGAGAATTTTTTTAAACATGATAGATTGCTTAATTGTAATCGTTAGCTATTAGCAATTTGCCATTAGCGATTAGTAGTTAAAACGTAATCAGTTCTTGCATCTATACTAATTGCCAATTGCTAATTGCAAATTACTGCCTTTATATCTGCAAATAATGAAAACGTTTCCAATCGTTTGCAAAAAAATATATGCCCTGCCTTTGCCTTGCTTTCGTCGTTACTAGATACTAAATACTAGATACCAGATACTGTCGTTTAGAACGTCACTTCAAAATACGCTTTCAAGTAGTTATTGTCGTCGTTCGGATAGCGGTAACGCACTGATTTGTATTCAGAGATGAATTTCGCGTTGCTTGACAGGTAATATTCCCATTGAGCATTCAGCGTATCCGTAAAATCGTGGCCGTTCCAGGCGTATGAAATGAATTCTTCGTTCCTGATCTTGAACCAGAGCACCATATTGTCCCTTATCTGCGTGCGTATATAGACTTCATTGGCGACAACCTTCTCATCGCGGTTAGTGGCATTGAACAGGGAACGTTCGCTTCGCGCGTTATTGACGTCGCGCCTTATTTCCTTGTAATAGCTCATTTCAATGCCCTTTATGCCCGAGTACCCGAACGTGTAGTTCTGCCGGTTTCTTATCCCGTCTACGTAGAGTTTTCTGTGAATGCTGTCGTACTCCGCGGCGATATTAAAACCTTTATACCATTCGCTTGCCCTTACGTTGAAACCCTTCTGGTCGGATTCGTAGTCGTCAAAGCCGTTCGGGTCGTTGCGGTATTTCGGGCGGAACTCAGGGTCCACATCGCGGTACTCGCCATTCAATGAAAGCCCTTTCACTCCGATGTCGTATATTTCCATTCTTACGCGGTTCATGACGCCGTTGAGGGTTAAGGGAGTTTCAAGCATCGTGTTGAATTTCGGGTCGAAAGGATCGGAATAATCAGCATCCGCGGATTTTGAATAGTAATTCGCGCCGTAAATGTACAAAACCTGCATGCGGTCCGTGAAAAATTTTCTTTTGAGTTCAAGCGTGTACGTCGTGTCCTGCGAAACCTTGGTAAGCTTCATCGAGTTTGACTTGTTAAGCGTCGCCGAGTCGGAAACATTGGACAGAGAAGGCATGCGAGCCGTGTCTTCGGAATAGACGATTATGCCTGTACCGAGAAGTTTCAACGGTATCTCTCCAAGCCCGAAAAGGTTCAGCGACGACAGCGTCGTCTTTAATCGCGTCCCGGACGTAAAATTGTTGTATTTTCCTTTAACAAGAAAAAGGTGGTAGTTGAGGTCTTCCCAGTCGCCTTCCGCTGTCAACCCCTTGTAGCCCCACGTTCCCGCGAACGTGTAAGGAGAATAATCCAGCCAGACGTTGCCGAGCGTCAGTTTCGTCATGTTCGGGAAAGGATCGTTCGCCGTTACGTGCAGGTCTGAAATAGTGACGCGCATTTCCTGCCCGCCTCCGGTAGTCGTGTTGCTCGCCGTGGCTATGTAATAAGCCGAGTCGCCGAATTCCTGCCAGGTGCCCGCAAATTCAAGCCTGACGCTGTATTTGTCAACTTTCGCGTCGGCCGCCAGTTTTCCCCAGTGATACATCATGCTCTGGGTTATCGGCGAGTATTCGTACTGCGTGAAAGCCACGCCGGAAAAATCAACGTTGCCTATGGCCGGAACAGCCATGCGGAGCCTTTCCACGATGTTCGGAGGCGTCGACGCGACCGCGCTTATGTTTTCGCCCAGCAGGTAAAGCTGGTCGACATATATCCTTGAACCGTAGCTTCTTGTTCCGGGAGAAAGAACTCCCGACTTGCTTACTACGGAAATCTCAAATGTTTTTATCCTTGACGGGTCAAATACCTTTGTTTTACCGGTTTTTTCTCCGAATTTCGACAGCGGCATCGAAATGAGCGTCCATTGCGTCTGGTTAAGAACGTTCCTGTCCTGGCAAACCCAGGTGTCTCCGTCGGCGTCTATGATGTTGAATTCCAAGATGTTATCTGAACCGTCTCCGTAAACCCACATCTTTATCTCTCTGACTCCTGTCCAGTTAAGGGATTCAACGCCGGACCTCAGATGCGCGGAAACCCACGTTCCGAGCGACTTTGTCGTGGCTAGCGTGTATTCCAGTTCAAGGGAATAATCGCCTTCTTTCGCGAACCTGGAAGACGCCAGTTTGAGAGAGGAATCGTCGCCTTCGTACACGTAATAGCGGTCATAAGCGTTCGTTCTTTCAAAACCGTCAACAAGGACCTTGCCGACGCCCTGGATCGTATCGCCGCCGCCAACCTCTTCCGCGCCTCCTGCGAATTTAATATCATCAATGAAAATCCTGCCCTTGCCGCCCCAATCGCCCATGGCAAAATGAACGTTGGAAAGCGCGGACATGTCTATGTCCTTAAATTCCGAAAGAGGGACTTTCACGGTAGTCCACGAGGTATCTATGGTCGCTATATCTTTCAAGGAAACCTTAATTTCCTTGTTTTTCATGTCTTTTATCCCAACCTCAAGATTTTCGCCGCCCTTTTCCCCTTTGACCGAGAATGAAATATATTTGCACTGGGAAACATCCAGGCCTTTGATGTCCAGACCCCACCCGCCCCAGCCGCCTTTCTCTATGGCGTATTTTATGCCTAGATAGAAACCCTTTTCATTATCACTATGCCCCGACCCGGCGGTCCAAACCGTGCCCTTGTCGTCTTTGAATACAAATGTGGTGTACTTTGACGACTGGTCAAAGTCCGTAATCAACAAGTCTTCGGCAAGAACAACCGAACTCGCGAGTAAAATAAATGCTGCGATAAGTATTAGTTTGTTTTTCATTTTTTCATTTATATGGCTAAAGAATACAACTGCGATGGTTAAATTGTTAAATAGCTAAATTGCTAAAGTCTTAAACCATTTAACCATTGTAGCCATATAACCATTTGAATCTGTTTGAAGCCATTTAGCCATTGCAGTTATTTTCTTTAGCTGTTCAGCCATCGAGCCATTAAACCGTTTAGCCATTTATTTTAATGTCATTCTTCCCAAATCAACGGCGCCGGATTTCGTCTTGTACACCCAGTTTATCCTGCCCTTCTTGGTCTTGGGCGAAATATCCAGGTCCTGGACCGCGATAGAAAGGCCGATTTCCTTGTTTTTTTCAGGTTTTATTTTCAGAAAATCCCACGAAAACGCCGCCTCAACCGCATAGCCGCTCGCGGAAGTTGATACCGCGTATTTAATTCCGTTTTCCGCAGAGTCCTGTTCATCTCCCGTCAGGACAACCGTCTTGCCGTTTGGAAGCAAAAGAACACAGCTGTCATCCTTATCGCCCCAGATAAATCCGTCGCAATTTCCGTCAAAATAAAAGAGCACTCCGTCGCTTTCCTGCATCTGCCCTGTCTCTTCCACCACTACAAGCTGGTTGTCTTTCACGTCAACGAGAAAATACAAATGCTCATTATCCCACTGGCTGTATATATCTGCTGAGAGATCGGATCTGTTAAGTATATCGCCGTATTCAAGGTTCGTTTTTCCTTCCATTTGAATCCGTGACATCCTTCTCTTTTCCCAATCGGAAAATTTACCGTCCAGTGTAACCGCGCCTTTGATTTCCATGGAGTTGAACGCGCCACCGATGGCATCGTCTTCTCCTCCGGTGAAATATATATCGTCAATGAAGACGGCGCCGCGGTCGCGCTGCATGGATTCAAGGAACAGTATGCCTACTTCAAGTATATTATCCCAGCTCTGGACTTCCCTGAATATTCCTATCGATATTTTGTATGTCTGCCACTTGCTCGTGACGCCTTCCAGCGTGTATTTACCCGTCTTGTAGTCCTTGTCCTTAATCTCTACTACAAACGTCTTGGGATAACCGAAGTCGGAATCCCCGCGCACGCTGATATTAAGGTACTTTGAATTCCTGAGATCGCGCCCGACCTGGGTCCAATAACCGCACATCGGTTTTCTATCGCGGCTTATCGGCTCTATATCGTACTTTATCCTCAAACTGGCGCCGTCAGGATTATCCTTGGAATCGGGACCGAACGACAACACAATGCCCCTGCCTGATTCCTTGGGTTCCGTGCACCACATACCGGTCTCTTTCTTCAGACTGTTCAGTTTAACGCTCTTGCCGTTGAAATCGTCAACCATGATAACATCAGCCGATGCGATCAGAAGGCCGGGATATAACAAAGAGCAAAGCAATAAAACATATATCTTCATGTTGGTTAAATGGCAAAATGGTCAAATGGTTTACCGTCATAAGACGTCAGCAATACGACAATTTAGCCATTTAGCCATTGCAGTATTCTTAAAACTTCATATTCAAAGACAGCAGGTGCGTGTTACCGAGCTCATTATGTATCTCAAAAGCGTAATCAAGCGAGAAATCCTTCATAATGCCCATCGTCGCACCCAGGGTCGTATTCCATATCGATTCGGTTATGTTAAAGGCGCCGGCTCTCAACGCGAAAGCGTCCTTTTTAAACCACTTTTCAATACCCAAGTGCAGTCTCGCGCGCGGAGACTTCAACTGGTCAAGGTCAAACGCCAGAGTGGCAAAATCGCTGAAATACGCGAAACCGAAACGGTAGTTAGGGGTAATGGTGTCTTTGTTTCCCGTCTGCCACCAGATAGCCGGGGTATTGACGTCCTGCCCGACAAGGGCAAGCGCGATGTCATCTTTCTGGTATCTCAGAGCGAGGTCAAGGCCGGACCCCGACGCCCTGCCGGTTTCATAATCAACAAGGTAATACTTGATCCCAATACCGTAAGAGAAATTCCTGAACGGGCGCTTGAAATTCGCCCCGTAAGCGAACGCAAAAGTATTCTCGGCGTATTCAAGGAAATCAACCTTATAACTCGTCCCGAGCCGCGTCCATCCAAAAGCGACCGTGCCCTGTCCGAATCCGGGCTGAACGTAGCTAAAAAATCCGTAATCAACAAGCCCGAGCCCGTACAGGTCCTTATACATGAGCGCCATGGCTTTGCGTTTGACCTTCGAAAGCCCGGCGGGATTCCAGTATATGGAATATATGTCGTCCGCGACGGCGGTATAAGCATCGCCCATACCCTTAGGACGCGAGCCTACGCCTATGCGGTCAAAAGCCCCGCCGAAAGCCATCGGGCTGATAATTGAAAGCAGTAAAAATGCTGATACTATTTTTCTCATGATATTCTAATATTTGTGTAATGTGTTATGTTGAATGTGTAATGAATTTTAGGATGCGTTTCTATAGTTTTTTCATTACACATTACACTTTTAACATTACACATTGTTATTTACTTAAGCACCATTATTATATGGTTAAGGTTATCGCTCTGGTTATCGGGATTTTTCGCCCTTAACCTGTAGAAATACAATCCGTTATTCACGGTACCGCCGCCGTCATCCTTGCCGTCCCACTGAAGGGTTGAATAGCTTCCCGGGTTCTGGTCGCCGACGTCTATCCTTCTTACAACTTCGCCCGCCATGTTGTAGATATCAAGCCAGACGTGGGCGTAATCCGAGAGCGAATATATGAATGTCGCGTAATCCTTTACGCCGTCGTTGTTCGGCGAGAAAGGATTGTTGTCGATGTTCACGCTGTTTATTATCTTGCCGGGTCGGAGCAGCTGGAAGTCTTTGTCTGAAATGGTCTCAATGCTGTCAACGTAGAAAGTGCCTGAGCCGCCGTCGCCCGACTTGGTGACCGCGAATAATATTTTACCGATATTTTTCAGGTCAAACGTCTCGGAATTGTCCTTGCCCTTCGCAAATAGCGTGAGGTCGGTATTAAGGACGGTAGCGGTCTTCCACTCACCGTTTGTATTCGTAAAGTTATAGAATTTCTTGAAAAACACCACATTGTTCCTGTCTTCAAGTTTGAATTCTACGTGGCTCGCGATGCCGGTACCCTTGTATTTGAAGCGGAACCCCTTGTCCATCGCGGCGTTTATGCCGGTGCCCCTTTCGCATAAAAGCCAGCCGCCCTTCTCTCCAAAATTATAATCAAGCCGCAACGCCTTATCTGACTGGGTCTGGCCTTCAACGCTTGAGACAACCAGCGTACCGTCCAAATCGGTGACTGTCGGGTAGGTTAATTTGTTCACGACGGTATCGTTAAAAGTATTCAAAGCTCCTCTTAAACCGGCGGTCAGGGACTCGTTTGAGGAATCGGAGAACCAGAATTTATCTACATATAATGTTCCGGCGCTGATATCAAACGAGATTTTAAGCTTCGTAAGAACTGCTAAAGTCACGCCTTTGTCGGCAAGTTTAAAATCAGCAAGCGGGATGCTGTAGAATTTCCAATCAGTGCTCAATGCCCCGAAAGCCGTCAATTTTACGGACTGCAGGTCATGTTCCCCGCTTCCGTTAAGCTTGTAAAACCACATTTCAATGTTCGGTATTTCGGAAAGTGTCCCGGATTTGGCGTAGAAATTCAAATACGAATAAGCCGTGGCATTGAATGAGCTTCTCAGGACACCATCCACAACCGTCATATCTTCTTCTAAACCCACTACCCACCCGCCGTCGGATTTCGTGTAATCTATTTTATAATACTTCCCGCCCGCGGGCGAAGGAGAGGTGTTTTCAACTGTCATTGTGACATTATTGGGATGCAACGGTTCATATCCGCTCCAAGTCGCGTTTCCCAAAGAATTTGTCCCTGTGTCGCAGCTGTCAATTGTGTACGTGCCCGGCGGGTTCTGCTGGTAGGCATTCAAGCTGTCTATTTCGACATAGCCGGAACCGCCGGTATTCTTCGTGATGCCTATGCTGTATTTTACTATAGAGTTCCAGTTTTTTGTGCCGTTGCCGTACGGCTCGTCAGACGAGTTCAGCCACAGGTTAAAACTTGATTGAGGGATAACAAGAGTCGTCCAGCTGTTCCCGGCGTGCGTCGCCTTGTCTATCACCGCCGCGAAGATATCGCCGTCGGAATCATACATTTTCAATTCTATATTATTGTTATAAACCGCGTCATTGCCGTTCGCGTCCTTGTAAGAGTCGCCCAATCCCCTGTAAGTAAGCGCCAGCGCGTCTCCCCCGGTAAAATCAGGGCTTCCGTATGAGGACTTTGAGAACTGAACATAGCCCTTTCCGGTAATATCGTATATGCACTTAAGCGAATTATTGGAGTACCCGACGATACTCTGTATCTCTATCGTTCCGTCGCCGTCCGTTGACCAGCCTCCAATGGAGTCCATATTGTCTATATCCGCGGAATACGCGGGCACCGAAATAACGGCCATGAAAAGGATGATGAGAATACATTTATTAAACATAGTTTAATTGGTAAATTGTTAAATGGCTTTACGGCTAAACGGTTAAAGACTTCAGCCATTTAGCAATTTGGCAATTTAACCATTGCAGTTATATTTTTTAACCATTTAACCATTATAGCCATATAACCATTTGAATCTGTTTGAAGCCATTTAGCCATTTGGCCATTTAGCCATTGTCTTTGCTGCTTATTTCAATTATCGTTCCGTCTTTTCTGCCAACCGGCACGGCCAATCCCTGTTCTGCGGTAAAAGTGAATTCTTCTCCCGTTAAAAGGTTCTTCGCATTCCATTTTTTCGCGCCGAATACTTTCTCGCTAAGCAGTATTCTACTATATTTTTGCTCGTTTGTGTTATTTGTCGCGATAATAAAATATTTTCCGTCTTTCCTTTTCAGCAAAGCGCACGTAACGCCCTGCGCGAGGCTTCTCGCGTAAATCTCCGCGCCCAAATACGCGTGCAGCGCCGTCACAAGCGTCTGGGTCGGCTTCACTCCGACTACGACAATGCTCCCCTTGCCGCGTTTCTCACGGTAGCCTATCGTGTATTCCTGGCCGTTCGCGAGGTTCTCGAATGACATCTCTTCTTCCAGGCTCGGCTTGTCCGTCGCGGTGACTTTCGCGGTTATTTTTTCTCCTGGTACAGTATCATACACGAACATCGGGCTGTTGGCGGTTGCCGTTTCCTTACCGAGTTTTATATCCACGTAGTGGGCTTCAAGTATCTTGTCCGGCTCTTTAACTCCGAGCAGGTTGAGCGGCTGGAAATTATCGTCCTGTCTCGGAAAATCATGGAAGAAAACAAGGTTTCCGCCATTTTCAACGTAGTCGAGCAGGTTTTTCTGCGCTTTTCTGGACATGTACTGTTTGTTGGCGTAAAAAACCACTTTCCTGTTGAGCGAGCCGGTTTCAACGTCAAAAAAATCATAATCTATATCGGATTCGTACAGCGTTTGAATTACGTTATTTTCGGGTTTGACATCCCACGAACACTCTTGAAGCAGGTAAAATGTCACTGCCGTATCGGTGAGACGCTTGCAGTCGGCGGGTTCTATCATCTTATACCATTTTACCAGGTCCTGAAACACGGGAAAAAGCTCCATGCGCTTCCTGCCCCATTCGTTTATCGGGCAGAAGTACCAGTTGTCGCGGTTCGCCAGCATGTACCAGTTCCATCCCGCTATTCCGCACTGCAGGGCGGTCAGGTTCGTGAGCCTGTAATGGTTCGGCGGAAGGACGCCCAGGTTGTAATGCGCGCCCGGCCAAACGCCGACTTCAAATTCGCCCAGATACGGGACCGCGGCGAAAGTGTGCATGTACTTCATCCTATCCATTGTCCAACGCTGTTCATACGGCCCGCTTGAAAACTCCCTGACGGGATAAAGGTCCACGCCGAAAATGTCGCAATGCTTGTGGATTTCGCGCCAGGGCTGTATGTCATGCGAAGGGTAGGCGTTCATAGAGATGGGCACGTCTATCCCGTTCTTGCGGAATTCTTCCCCGGCCCACTTGAAAACCTCAACGCAGAACCAGAGGCGGAACTCGCAGAAATCCAGGAATCTCTTCTTGTAATGGCAGTCTTCAATGATATTGGCGGCGGCGGGTTTTGCCTCGGAGATCTTCTTGTATTTAGTTCCCCAGCAGGTATTCAATTCAGAAACACTTTTGTACTTTTTTTCAAGATAAACCTGGAATTCCCCGGGCTCGTTCAGGAAGCCCATATCTTTTTCGTACAGGCGCGACCAGATATCAACCTCATTGTCCGCCTGCACCATTATTATGTTGCCGCCGCTGGACGCGAGATACGGGCGGATGACCTCGCAGACACGCCGTATATATCCTTCCGAGAGTTTCTTGAATTCTTTGTGATTCCGGTGGTACTGCACCAAATAATCGGGAACGCCCTTATTGACCCATTCAGTATACAGGTACGGGCCGGGCCGTATTATCAGCCACAGTTTCTTGGATTTCAGGAGATCGAGATACTTGACAAGGTTTCTCTGGGGATTTGTTTTTCCTTCAAAATCATATACTCCTTCTTTATATTCGTGATAGTGCCACGGCACGTATGTGCACACGGCCTCAAGGCCGAGTTCTTTCACGCGGTCAATTATCGTCTCCCAGCAGTCGGGGTTGTGCCGCCAGTAATGGACCTCGCCGCTTAAGAGCGAAATCTCTTTATCGCCCGCATGGATACGGTTGTCACGAACTTTAACTTCAGGCATAAAATAAACCTTATTGTTATATGGTCAAATTGCTTCAAACAGATTCAAATGGTTATATGGTTATAATGGTTAAATGGTTTAAGACTTTAGCAATTTAGCCATTGCAGTTATATTCTTTTAACCATTTAGCCATAAAGCCATTTGGCCATCGTAGCTATTTCATTATTTTACCATTTGCAGCCGGTCAAAGATAACCTTGCCCGTTCCGCCTTCGTCCCCTTCTTTTTTGGAGATGGCGAAGTGGAACTCCGTTATCTTAGCCAGGTCAAGTTCTTTGTCCCCGCCCCACCAGTACTGCAGTTCCGATACGGGCACTTCAACAAGCGTCCATGCACTTTCGTTTGATTTCGTCTTTAAAAGGTACCCGAAAGAGGAGCCGTCCGCATCGTTTATTTTTACTTCAATTGAATTAGTTGCGCCTTCGCCTTTATAATAGAGTTTAAAAGCTGTAACTACGGTAAAATCCATGCTCTTCTTCATGTTCATGGCTACCCAGCCGCCCTGCCCGAAATCATACGAGGCCTCCAGCGCCTTACCGAATTTTCCCGGGACGGCCTGCAGCTGCAGCTTGCACGTATTCTCGGTGTATACTGACCATTCCTTCGGGTCATCAAGCTCGCTGATTATATCGGCTTTAGAAACGGGTTCATTAACGCTGCCTGCCGAGGAGGCCGCGTCGCCGGATTTGACGTCTTTGTCCTTTTTAACCCTTGCCGCGAATGCTGTTCCCGCGACGATTAATGACACGCACACTGCGAACAAAAACATTTTCTTTGCAAACATAACATTCCTCCTTGAATACATTGAACTCCACAAGCGTTTTCTTAAATTGCTCTTGTGAAATCCCGCTTCAGCGGGATTAAGCGTTTCTACTAAATTGCCTTATGCGAAATCCGCCGTGGCGGATTGACACCTGACATTAAGCGTTGTTACTAAATCGCCCCATGTGAAATCCCGCCCTGGCGGAACTGATATAAGTTACACAAATCTGCTGGCAAACGTTTGCAGATTTCAATCAAAAAATAAAACCGTTTCATTCCTTCCGCGCGTTTCATCCCGGTTTTATTGAACATCTTACCTAACCATACCGTTTGATTATATAAAAATGTCATTTGGAATGTCAAGCCCCTGCGGTCAATTGGTAGTGTATACTAAAGTGTGTAATTTGTTTATGTTGTTTCCGTTTTTCTTTTTTGCTTCTTTTTTCTTTTAAGAAGTTGACATAAAAAAGAAAAGGGGCTATTCTCCCATAAGTTAGACCAATAACCTAATGAGGAGGT
>JBDRNC010000037.1:0-133038 GCA_043811535.1 Elusimicrobiota bacterium | reverse complement strand
GCGCCGTACCAGAACTATCAGCTGTTTCAGTAATCAGGACAGTGTTCAGCGTATCATCTTCGCCATATTTTACAGACAGAATAAACTTTGGGAGAATAAACCCCTTAAACAAATTACACACAAATCTTGACATTACCCTTCTTAATCCCCGCGGCTTTCACGGAGAAAACATGTTCAATAGAACCATCGTTATTCTGGCGGCAATCATGCTGTTTTCCGCGTCCGCATCCGCATCGGATGATCCGCTTAAGACAACCCTAATCGATGATTTTGAGAATAAAAAACTTAACAGCCTCGGAGGGGTAAGCGGGCCCTGGTCAATAGATCCCACCACCAAGAAAACCAACACAATAGCCGAGATCGTTCCTGTAAAGGGAGGTCCCGGGGACTCCACAAAATCGCTCAAGCTGAGTTATATCGTTGACTCGAAAGAAGAGGCCATCACGGGCTACTGGACGAAACTTAACGGTTTTGACGCCAGCGACTACGACCTGCTTGAATTTTTCGTCAAAGGCGATAAAAATGACGGTTTCACCACTACTTTAAAGATCGAGCTCAAGAAACCGAAGCCCGGCAGCGAAAAAAACGAAAAGCTGACCGGCACCAAAACTATCCGGAACGTAAACGACAAATGGCAAAAAATTAGCCTTCCTTTGTATTCATTCACGGGATTATTCGACAAATCGGACCAGTCCATATGGAAAGATCCGTCAAAAGCGCTGAAAAACCTGGACGAACTGGTCATCGTGTTTAATAAACGCGCGGTTTCATCGAAAAAGGGTACGTTATATTTTGACAATATCCGTTTCGTGAAAACCGGCGAGGAGTATCCCACGGTTTTCGACACTCCCGCCAGGACCGAAAAAGACAAGGCCTGCATAATATTCGAAAATCCTTCTTTCACGCGGAAATTCATGCTTCCGGTTTCCGGGAAAAAAGACGAATACGAGGAATTCCCCGCCCCGCTGGATAGTGTCTCCAAAGCCGAGCAATACCTGAAGGCCCAGCCGGGCTCAAGACTGCTGCTTACTGACGGCGAGACGGAATACTGGATGCATTTGAATGATCAGGGAAAGCTTTGTTTTCTTGACAGCGAAAACTTCATGCGCTTCCTGCTCAACCGTCTTGGGGGATTTCCTTCTAAAACAGTCGTAAAGAAACGATTCCCCGGAAACGACAGGGAGTTTCTTAAAACGATAGCAAAGGATACCTGGGCCTTCTTTGACAACATGATTGACAAGGAGTACGGAATCCCCATTGACACGCTTATACTGGACAAAAAAGACCCGCTCGGGCCCGATACAAGGATCGCCGATTACACGAACATAACGAATATCGGCGTCTACCTATGCTGCGTGGTTTCCGCGTATGACCTCGGTTTTATCGACAGGGAAGGCGCGCTGGAACGGCTGCAGCTGACGCTTAACACTATACGTAAAATGAAGGCATCCCCGTCCGGATTCCTCTATAATTACTACGACACCACGTGGCTTGAACAGACGGATTACCTGGTTTCTTTCGTTGATTCGGGCTGGCTGGCGGCGGGAATTTACGTAGTCAAGAACGCGTTCCCGAAAGAAACCGGAACGCTCTGCGATGAATTGCTCTCAAAATGGGATTTCGGTTATTTTTACGACAACACGGAAGGACACATGTATCACGGTTTCATAGAGAATATCAATGATTACTCCGACTACCACTACGGTATATTCTACACCGAGCCCCGCCTTACAAGTTTCATCGCGATAGGACGTGGCGACGTGGAAGAGGAACACTGGTTCAGAATGACAAGAACATTCCCTGAAAGCTATAACTGGACTACGCAGAAACCGAAAGGCAGGAAAGAAAAAAAATATAAGAATATCTATTATTGGGGCGGCTGGTACGAATATAATGACTCAAAATTCGTGCCGTCATGGGGCGGCTCAATGTTTGAAGCGCTCATGCCGTACCTGCTCATCGATGAGCGGAAATTCGCGCCGAAAGGGCTGGGGCTAAACGATGAAACACACGTCAGGGCCGCCGTTGAATACACGCTCAAGTATCTCCAGTATCCCGTGTGGGGAATGAGCCCGTCGTCAAATCCCGACGGCGGCTACGGAGAGTTCGGCGTAAAACCGCTCGGCGCAAAGGGATACGGCTCCGGGATCATAACACCTCACGCCACTTTCCTCGCGCTTGAAATCGCGCCGAAAGAAGCCATAGAGAACCTGCGGAAGATGCTTGGGAATTGGGATATATACGGCGAGTACGGTTTTTACGACGCGCTTGACCACAAGTCGGACAGGGTCGCTTACAAATACCTCGCGCTTGACCAGGGCATGATACTGATGGCGCTGGACAATTACCTCAACGACGGGGCGCTCAGGAAGTATTTCCAGAAAGACCCGGTATTTAAGAAGGCCGAGCACCTGCTTTCAGCCGAGAGCTTCTTTGAAGATAAATGAAAAGATTACGCAGATTTAAACAACGATTATACAGATTATAAAAGACGATTATACTGATAACAAAAAGATTCCACAAATAGCCGCGAACGGCAATCTGTGGAATCTTCGTTCTAATCTTTGTAATCGTTTTTATAATCCGTGTAATCTTCGTTATTTCTTCTGTTCGTACTTAAGCGTTTTTGTCGTCAGGTCTGCCACTGAAGAAGGGCCGAAATACTGTATGGGCCCGGGGAACAGATAGCTCTCCGTAAGCGCCCATTGTTCCCTCATTTTAGCAAATGCCTTGAACGGGGCGCCGTCAAGTTTCACCAGCGCTTTCTGTATCACCGGCTTTTCCTTCCCCTTGCGCCTTTCAATATTCATCATCATCGTCAAAGGTATCCCGCCGCATTCCCACTCGGCCGGCTTCTTTACGAGTTTCCTCACGGATGAAATGTATCCGGTGAGCCCGTTCATCGCAAGCGCGGCGGCGTTGTAGCCCAGCGCGTAGCAGTAATTCGCGTCAAAATTGGAAGGCGCTCCGCAGCGCCCTTCGTATCCGAAGAAATGCGTGACTGCCGAAAACTTGTTCTTGAACGTCCCGGCCTTCGCGAGCTCGATAAGTCTTTTTTTGACCATTTCTATAAGCAGTTTTTCCGTTTCTATCTGCGACACCTGGACGTTGCCGTGAGGGTCGCGGTCAAGCATCAGCTGGGAAGATATCCCCGCGGGCAGCGACCTCATGAGGTCCGCAAGATGACGGTCAAGCTTTCCGCATACGAAGTTTTTCTTGTCTTCAATGCTTCCCATCTCATTGAGCGAGGATTCGTTGTCCTCGAGGACGTCGTTAAGCGCGACTATCAGCTCCTTCATTTCCGGTATGAACTCAATAAGCCCTTCCGGCACCAGCACCACGCCGAAATATTTCTTGGCTTCCATTCGTTTCGCGACTACTTCCGATATCTGGTCTACCACCTGCGAAAGCGTCATTTTTTTAGCCAAAACTTCCTCGCCTACCAGGACTATATTTGGCTGCGTCTTGAAACCCACTTCAAGGGTTATGTGCGACGCGCTCCTGCCCATCAGGCGTATGAAATGCCAGTATTTGCGCCCCGAGTTGACGTCGCGGCAGGTATTCCCTACAAGCTCCGCGTATATCTTTGTCGCGGTATCGAACCCGAACGAGGCCTCTATCTGCTCGTTCTTGAGGTCCCCGTCAATGGTCTTCGGAACGCCGATAACGCTGATATTGAGCCCTTCTTTTTTGAAATATTCCGCTAAAAGCGCCGCGTTCGTATTTGAATCGTCGCCGCCGATGACTACAAGCGCGTCGATACCGTTGTCAATTAGCGTCTTCTTTGTCTGCTCGAACTGCTCGGGCGTCTCTATCTTCGTCCTACCCGACTGTATCATGTCAAAACCGCCCGTGTTCCTGTATTCGTTCATTAACGGAGCGGTAATCTCCTTCCATTTGTTCTCAAGTATTCCCAAAGGCCCCATCAGGAATCCTATCAGCTTATTTTTAGGATTGGCTTTTTTGAGGCCGTCGAATATCCCCGCTATGACGTTATGCCCTCCGGGAGCCTGGCCGCCCGAAAGCACAACCGCCACTTTCACGGTTTTCTTCGCGGCGGACGTGTTTTTTCCTTTCGCGAACGTCACTGCGGGCATTCCGTAAGTATTCGGGAAAAGTTTGCGGACCGTTTCCTGGTCGGCTATGCTTTTCGTGGCTTTCCCTGTCTTCGGGACAACGCCTGACGGTCCGCGTCCGAATATCGCGGGCAGCGCCGGCTTGAATTTCGCCCGCTCCACCTGAAGTTCTGTAATCTGTTCTTTTGCTGACATACTGTGCTCCTTTATTAAGGATAAGGTTAATTTTAGTAATTATACCAATTTTAGAGAACTTTTTTAAGTTCTTGCCGGCTCTATCTCGCTCCGTCCGCCGCGGCGGACTTCGGGTATTGCGCACTCGAATGAACATAATATGTCTTATCCCGAATGATTTCTCTTGATACAACTAAGAGAAATCAAGACTTCGGGATGTCCCAGATTCATAATTTTCGGATGTAATAAGGTGGAATCTGGGTCACCAGATAAACTTCAGGGGGTCTTTGTTGGCGCCGTTTTTCTTAATGGTAAAATGCAGGTGCGGCCCCGTGGAACGCCCCGTGGAACCGCTTTTGGCTATCAACTGGCGGGCCTTGACTTTCTGACCGACACGGACTCTTATGCTTGAAAGATGCCCGTAATGTGTTATATACCCGTTCTCATGTTCTATAAACACGGCCTTCCCGTAGTGGCCCACGCCGCCGCTCGCGAGCGTCACGACTCCGTCAGCCGCGGCGCCTACCCAGGTTCCTTCCCTGACGGCTATGTCAATGCCGCCATGCATGCTGCGCTGGCCCGTTACAGGATGCCTTCTCATGCCGAATACGCTGGTGAGCCGTCCCCCGAGGGGCGAGACGAAAAGCGCGCGAAGCTCGTATTTCTCTCGCATCTTGTCGTTCATCAAATCCATATCGGGACGCCTGTCAGGAATAAAAACCATATCGCCTTTCGCAGGGCTTCCCGCCCAGGGATTGTATTTTATGAGTTCGTTGACGTTTGTCTTGTACCGCTTGGCTATCTTGTCCCAATTGTCGCCCGGCTGGACAACATGCAGCGTGCCGGGTTTTGACGGAATGATTATTCTCTGCTTGATATCCACCTCGTAGGTTTCAAACTGGGGGTTGCATCCTATTATGCTGTGCACGGAGTAGTGGCGCTTTGTCGCCAGTTTCCAGAGGTTTTCCCTGCTTTTTATGGTATGTATGTAAAAACTCACTACGGAAGTGCGCGACTGAAGGTAGGCAAGGCGTGTTTCAAGATCATTTATTAGGCCGGCCGGCGTGTACTGCAGCTGCGCGGCGGCGTTTTTGCGCTCAACTGGCCTGTTTATGAACCTCGGCAGGATTAATAAGCCTATCCCAAGAAGCGCTGTCCCAACAACCGCCAGCAGGCGCCTTTTGTTCATCCTGCGCCAAAGGCCCCGAGCGGCAGAATAAATCTCCCTCATTTTTTCGTGCGTCGGCGATGACGGGGCCGTATCTTCCTTTAAATCAAATTCCCGCTGCGAAGATTTCATTTATCGCCCTGTCACCATTTTTCCCAGTGGATCTTTTCAGGTTTGTACTTGTCTTTCGGTTTGTCATCTCCGGTGGGAACGCCTATGGGTATGACGTTGAGGGGTATGATATGCTTCGGAATATTCAGGAGAGCCCGCACGTGATTCATCCTATCCTCGTCGGGGTACGCGGCCGTCCACACGGCGCCGAGGCCCAGAGCCTCTACTGCCAGAAGTATGTTTTCGCTCGCCAGAGAAGCGTCTATGACCGCGTATTCTTTGCTTTCTCCGGCGGCCTTTTGGGGTTCCGCGCAGACAATGATCGCCGCGCCCGCTTTTCCCAGCATCTTGGCATAAGGAAGTCCGGCAGCCAATTCATCCAGTTTTTTCCTGTCGCTGATAACGATGAATGACCACGGCTGTTTATTCACCGCGGTCGGCGCCGCCATGCCGGCCCTTATTATTTTCTCAATATCTGATTTCGCCACCGCGGCGCCCGTGAAATTCCTCACGCTTTTCCTTGAGTGTATCACCGAAAACGCGTCTTTCGCTCTGGATTTGTCCTGGGCCCGGGCAACACCGCATGAAACCACGCATATTATCAGATATAAAAATATTTTCTTCAATGATGGGTACCTCCAAAACTTTTTGTATACGTCTATTATACAAAATACGTCGCTGAAATGAAATACACCGGCGAAAACAGCACCGGGGCGTTTACCGCGCGCGTTTACCGCGCGTACGGATTATCTATTTCAAGCAGCAACTCCCATACCGCTCGCGGGCGCTGGTACTGTTCGGGATTATTCGGCCTGGCTCTCATGGTATTCACGCGCCAGCTTTCCGGCGTATTGAACCAGAACGCGGTTTCGGGATTTATATATGTATTGAAATATATGCCGTACGCGGTTTTCAGCGCTTCTTCTTTCATTCCGGCGTTATACATCAATGCCGCCAAGAAGTAAGACGACCCCGTCCAGATCTCGTCGGACTGCACAGTTCCCAGGTAGGACCCGTCCATATTCACCGCGTTGATAGCGCCGATGTCGCCGATACCGTCGCCGGTATAATCCTTCATCGGCTTGACGCATTTATCAAATATCATTTTGAGGTGCATGGACATTCTTTCTTTCGGCAGAATGTCTTCCAGTCCGTATTTGTGGCAGAACAACTGGCCGTTCAGGCCGTCGCTCATTATGGCGCCGGGATGCTTGCCTTGCGTGTCCATTTTGTAATATCCCTGCCCCGGCGACCACAGCTGCGAGTCCAGGTTGACCTTCGCCTTTTTAAGCCATCCCCTTATCTGCTGAAGCATGGCATTGTCGTTTTCAGCTATCGCCATCTGCTCAAGGCACTCGAGCGCGCCTACCCACAGGCCGCCGCACAAAAGGCTCGTCCCGTATAATCCCCAGGCGTCGTAGGTGTTGTCTGAGCCGGAGTTGTCGGGAAGATAGTCGCCGTTCTTGTCTGTGGATTTCATGAAATCAAAAACCGCTTTCATGCTGGGCCAGACGTAATCCAGGAATTTCTTGTCCTTGTAAAGGTAGTAATAACGCCAGCACTGCTGGACGAATTTCGGGGAAAGGTCTTTCCAGTAAACCAGATCTGGAATATCGTGGCGGTAAACGTCGTATTCAAAGTACGGGTCGCACTTGCGGGGATCGCCCACGTCATGAGGGGCCAGCCCTTTCGGTACGGGTTTTACGAACTGGTAATGCATTGTTCCGTCCGCGAAACACTTCAACGTGTCGCGCTCTATGTCGGGCCAGAACAGCGCGAAATCAAGCGAGGCGTAATGCCTGACGTCAAGCGTGTTGGCTGAAGTATACACCGGGCTCTCAAGCACGAAATGCTTGTGGTCATCGACGTGCAGTCCCTTGTATTCCTGCGCCCGGCCGGATTTCAGGCCTGATTCATAGAAAACGCCTCCAAACTGGTCGTAATAAAGCTCGTTGAACGCGGCGCATTTCAGCCAGTCCGGATACTTATCGTTTTTGATGACAGGATTCATCCACTCGTCTATCTTGGCTTCCCAAGCGGAATAGTTTTCAAGCGCCTCAGCGGCTATCTTGAACGCGTTTTCGCCCGAGCGGCCGAAATATTCCGTGTATTTTTTCCACCATTCGGTGCCGGAACCGAATTTCGTTACGGGAAAGTCCCACGTTATTACTATCGGTATCGTAATTTCCTCTCCGGGTTTCAGCGTCGTCGTAACGGCTATGGCCGCGGCCCTGTTTGAATTATCAAGATTGCGGTTGTTCAGCGCGCCCCTCTCTTTAAACTGGGTTGCGATATCAAGCCCGTCGCCGTCTCCGTTCCAGCTCGTCGTATACGAAACCGCAGTATTCGGAAGTTTTTTGGAAGCGATGCACCACTGGCCGGCGCCGTTCCGCGATTTCATGACAACCCCGGTCACGCCGTTTTCCGAAACTTCTGAATTGACAAAATTCCCGGCTTTGATGATGTCACCGACATAAACGCCCGGAAAGGTCAGCATCACTCCAACCTGAGCGTCCTCTTTCGCGGAATTATATATCCTGAACTGCCACACACCGGCAGGATACGATGTCTCCTTGTAGTTTTTCGGGATAATAGGCGTAAAGAATTTCTGGCTTATATCCGTGTTAAAACAACCGTACGTGACCCAGCCCTTGGGCTGAAGGGCGTAGTATATACCGTCGCCGGTCCTGAGTTTGTTCCAGCCCTTTTTCAGCTGTTCGTCTGTTGAAAGGCACTTTACAACGGCATCCTGCCGGCCGACCTTCTCATAAATGTGGAAGGCCGCCTGCGGGAGCCAAAGCTCCCTGTAAAGAGTGTCGTCGAACCTCTGGAAAGGACCGAACGAGCCGCAGATGGTGTACATGAACGAGCCCGCGCCGAAACCGCCGATCGCAACGCCCCTGTTAGGGCTTGAACTGACGCATCCGTCAGGGATGTCCCCTAGATTGTGTTTCCAGGCGCACGAAGGTATCGGAAAGAAGCTGCGTTCTTTTTGCTTTGAAAAAGAAACCGAAACTTTAGCGGAAGCCGGGCTCTCGTTTCCGGTAAAATCCAGGGCGGTCACGTAATAATGAAGCGTTTCGGCGCTCCCGGCTTTATCGTTGTATTTTAATGTCTTTACGGGTATTTTAGTCAGTTTTTCAAAATCCGCTCCTGGGTTTTTCGAGCGGTACACGTTGTAACCGAGAATGTCCGGTTCCGCGCTCCTGTTCCATTGCAGGAATATGACGTCATCCCCGCCGACAGCCGAAAAACCGGCAGGCGCCGCCGGGACTTTTCCGTCGTCCATCATCTTATAAGCAACTTTTATCTCAAAAACCGAATCACCGTACTCGGTCGCGCGCTCAAGGCAGTACAGCCGCACAAATCTGGACGTCTGCGGTTTCAATACGATTATTTCCTTTCCGCCTTTTCCGTTGTTTTCAGCGTGCACCGCGGAGAATGCATTGCCGTCTTTTGAAGTCTGTATCTCGTATTTTTTCGCGTATGCGGCTTCCCAGTTTATGGTAACAAGGTTGAATTTCTTTGCTGATCCGAGATCCAGCGTCAGCGACTGCGGGTCGCTCTTTTCGGATGACCATCTGGTGAACATGTTGCCGTCAACGGCGAATTCCCCTCTTAGTTCGGGCTTGTTGTTCTCAATGGAAGAAACAGCGACCTTTTCAACTTTCAGTTCGCCGCCCGGAAGCATGTCCAGCGCTTCGGCGGAAACTGACGAAGACTGAGCGAAAGCCGGCGCAATCAATACTAGAAGCAAAAAGCAAACCGCGGTCAGAAAAGGAATTATTTTTTTTATGGCGCGTCTCCTTTGGAAATTTTTTCGACGGGTTTAATACATTAAAGGTAAGCGATTACCGAAATAGTATAATTCATCAAAATTGGTATGTCAAGGAAAATCGGGATGTAATTCCGTGGAAGGAGTTTTCAGTTCTATTTACCGGCAGATACTGTCCTGATGTCATCAATAAGATTTCTTACCATGGAAGATGTCAGATATTCGAAAGCCGTCTGGGTATTCGTGCCGTCATAAGTGTCGGAACCGGCCCAGAGTATTTCCCCGGTTTCAACATCTATCATCCGGCATGTAATGCCTACCTGCGCGGCTATGAAGCGAGGATTGCCGTTCTCAAAAAGATCCTGCTCGGGAATCTCTCTCGTGATAGCTCCGGTGACGATAGCGTCTATCCCCGAAAGCTTGAATGTCCTTACCTGCGAGGGGTCAAGAAGATTGGATTCGGAAAGCTGCCGTTCCCTGAGTATCGCGTCCAGTTCGTCTCTCTCCACCACGTTGTATCCCGCCTTAAGCATGTACTTCACGAATAATTGCGATACCATCGAGCCGGTATACCGCGTGAACGTATATTCCTTGAATTGAAGCACGGCAACCCTTTTTATCTTATTAAAATCATATCCCTTTTTAAGCACCATGGTTTCGGTGGCGCAGGAAGACAATATGAATAAAGGCAACAGCATAACAAGGAGTTTCGGGCTGAAGAGCTTGAATATGCTATTTTTCATTTTACAAGCTCCCCCTTAAGCACTTTTATGTGTTTTTTTGCCCTTTTCACGCACCCCTTTTTTGAGATACCGGCGTGCTTGTAGGCCGACAAAGAGCTATTCGCCGGCTTCGCGGAACTGTCCAGGTATTTCTGCCACGCGTCCAGCGCTTTTTGCTTAAGCGCTCTCGTTGTCCCGTTCGCCGAGCCGACGGCTTTTTGCTCGTATATCATTCCCATGAAGTAATACGCCATCGGATTGTCAGGACTTATGGAGATTGATTTGCCGAACTCCTCGAGAGCATTGTCATATCTCTTCATCTTGTAGTATACAAGCCCTAAACTCAGGCGGGCTTCAAGGTTTTCGGCTTCCGGTTTTTGCGATATCAGGCGGTTCAATCCCTCTGCCGCCTCATCGTATTTTCCGGCGCCGGCAAGATCCATCGCATCCTTAATTGTGCCCGGCTGCGCGCCCGCCTGGACAAGACAGAGCACTGCCGCTGTAAGAACCGCGGTTAATATCAACCCAAATTTTGTTCTTTGCATGTGCCGCCTTTTTGCGTTTTGCTGCGGTTTTGCCTTCTCGGCGCTTCTGCATTATTAGACAATTCACGGGGTTTCTTAGTTTCATCTGAAATCCCGGCAAGATCGAGTTTTTTTGTCTTTGGCCAGGTCTTAACTTCTGCCTCCCTCACCATTGCGGCGGACTGTTTCCCGACTTCTTCGCTGTAAAGCAGCTTATCCACTCCGAAGCATTTCGTAAAGCGCGCGCCCTTGCCGCTGCTGTGCTGTTTGAACCGGCGCTCAAGATTATTCGTTATGCCGGTGTAGAGGCGCCCGTCCTTGCAGCGCAGGATATAGAGTGACCATTTTTTCTTCTTCTTCATAAGACTTTATACCTTCACCTTCCCCTTATTTCACTTCCGAGGTGGCTGTCTTACACCTCCGAGAGACCGCTGAAAAAGTGGTAATATCCTGAAGGAATTGGTCTTTGAATATTTTATTATAACTAGCAAGCTGCTTTTACGAGGCATCTTTTGAATGCCTCCCGGACTCCTTGCTCCCTTTGCCTCATCCAAAGCCCTTGCCTAATCAGGTGTTACTGTGTTTTTCCAAGGAGGCGATATACCCTGGCTTATAAGCTTCACTATTCTTTTGACATTTACTGCAATACAGGTCAAAAACATCTGTATCTTGGTTTTGATAAGTCCGATAAACCGTGCAAAACGCAGATTATGCCACCGTTTCAATTCTGCTATCTTATGCTCAACTGCCAAACGTTTCCTTTTGAAATACAGTTCTTCTTCTTTTGGACGCGGCGTTTTTTGATAGAATATGCCCGCAACAGGTTTCTTAGGCTCTTTCTTGTGGATAACTCCGGACCGGATATCTTTTCGTATCAATAGTTCATTAACTTGCCTTGTATCATATGCCTTATCTGCTGTCAATGCTTCCGGCTTTTCAACCGTGCCGTCAATAAGCTCTTCCAAATGGTTGTATTCCTGCTTATTGGCTGAATCTACTGTGCTCGATACTATGATCTCGCTGTCTTTGTCCATCTGGACATACCCTTTGTAGCCGTAAATCATGCCCTCCATGGTCGAGTATCCAAATCGGGCATCTTTGTCGGGCGAATGCTTAACCATATCTTGCGGTGATACATCATTGTTGGGATATTCATGATCGTGTTTGTGATGGATACGGAATATATCTACTTTTGCTTTAATTGTCGTTGCATCAACTATATGCAATTGGTCCGATACTAAATTGCTCTTTCGCGCTGTTTCCACTATATGGTTAAATGCCTTTGCAAACCGCTCTGTCCCTAATCGGTCGCGGAATCGGACTAGTGTCGTTGCATCGGGAGGCCGGTCATCGGCATCTATACCAAGGAACCATTTGAAGCTTAATCTATCGCATATCTCATTTTCTACTACTGTGTCCGACAGGTTATATAGATACTGCAGTAGCAGCACCTTAAATAGAACTTGCGGTTCCCAGCAGGGGCGTCCGTTGTCTTGGCTGTATAGTTCTTTACACAGTTCATTCACGAAGCTGAAATCTATTGCCGCGGTAAGACGCCTTAAAAAATGATCTTTCGGTACTATCGTTTCATAGATTAAATCACCGAAAAAGCTGTTTTGCTTGTCGTTTTCTTTGTACATTTGCGTTGCCTCCTGTAACTGGCACTTTGTTTCCTACGCAAATTATACCAATTTCAGGCCAATATCACAATTATTTGTCGTCGGTAGTATCGTCGATATACTTATCCGCTAAATATTACCACTTTTTCAGCGGTCTCTCCGAGGTGGCCGAATGGACTCCTCGGAGGTGGTGCCGGTGACTCCTCGGAAGTGGAGGCGGTGGGAGGGGCGGGGTGGGGGTCCTCCCCACCTTAATCCTCCCCCGTCCAAGGGGGAGGGAATATGTATAACATCTTATTTCAAGCCGAATAACTCCTGCAGTTTGTAGTACGCTTGTTTCTTCCTTACTTTGGTTTTCTTGCTCGATTCGCCGTCTATACTCACCACGCCGAACCATTGTTCCGGATTATTTTTTTCGTGTATTTCAACGCCCTCCTGACCCATACCGCCCCAGAAATCCGCGTAGGCGTACACGACTCCGCCGGCCACCGGATACTTTGCGGTTTTGATGTCGTTCCACATCTCCGCGATGCCCTTTGCCTGCTCTTCCTCAGTATTTCCGCCGTAGCCGTATGGATGCAGCGCGTCTTTTTTGCACTCCGGCGCAGTGCTGAGTCCGAACTCGGTAATCAATAGCGGTTTATTCGGGTAACTCTCCCTGAATGTCTCAATAAAACCCTGGTATATCGTGCCGCTGCGCGAGCCGAGAGGGCTATTGTACCAGCACCATACGTTGTGCGAATACAAGTTCATGGACATGAAGTCCAGAAAATCGGTCCGGAGAAACGATACCGTAAGCTGAGTATTTGAATATGTGACCAGATGGGTGGCAAAGTACGAATCGTACTCGTATCTTTTCGCGTAATCGGCCATCTGCGCGATAAAACACTCCACGGCAGTTGAGCCCATCGGCGCGCTGACGTATTCCCCGTCGTAATGGTTTGTTTCGGGATATTTGGCGTCGTTGGCTTTTATTTCCTTTTCGGTCAGTTCGCAGCATATATTCCATGCCATGACAATATCGGAATAATCCGCACCGTTTAAGTTATGTATCCTGTCTATCATGCGCCTTATATTTGTTTTTTGTCTTTCCTTGAACTCCGGCTCAAAAAGGTCTTTTGCCGGCTCTATCCATATGCTTTGGAGCAGGAACAATTTCTCTTTCCTGGCGCCTTCATAGACGGCTGCCGGAGAATCGGAAATCCTAAGCACGTTTGCGTTCATCTCTCTAATATCCTTTATGTCTTTGAGTATTCTCGCCCTTATTTGTTCACTGGGGATGGGATTGCCCTCCCATTCCCACGGCGGGTCTTCCGGGCGTATATAATCATAGCTTACGCCTTTAACAAGAAATTCCTTCCCGTCTTTCAAAATATAATCCCTGTCAATGGAAAATCTCGCCGCCTGCGCCAGGCAAACCGCCAGAAATAAAACAATTCCCGATAAAAATATCTGTTTTTTCATATATGGCCGCTGTTTTCGATAGGATTTGCTTATATTTTATACTATTAAACGCTTTCGAGCAATAGCGGGACTAGGACCAAATAAAAAAACCCTAAGTACCATAGCACTTGGGGCATTTTTTTGCAAATATTAAATTTTATTCTTCTTTCTGGTGCGCCTTATCCCACAGGGATAGACGATTATTCATCATCTTTCTGGTGCGCCTTATCCGAGCGGGTGCGCGAGCGGTCCTGCGCGGATAGTATTGTTTTCCGCAGGCGTATGGATTTTGGCGTGACCTCCACCAACTCTTCGTCGCGGATATACATTATTGCGCGCTCCAACGACATCGGCTGCACGGGCGTGAGGTGTATCGTGTCGTCCGAACCGGCCGCGCGCATATTGCTAAGTTTTTTTTCGCGGCACGCGTTGACGTCAAGGTCGTTCTCGCGGTTGTGCTCCCCGACAATCATGCCCTCATAAACAGGATCTCCGGGATTGGAAAAAAGCACGCCCCTTGGCTCAAGATAGTACAGCGCGTATGTTGTGGCCTCGCCCGTCCTGTCGGATACCAGCGATCCGGTGACGCGGGAAAGAAAGTCTCCCCTGTATTCTTCGTACCCGCTCAAATAAGAATTCATTATGCCCGTTCCGCGCGTGTCCGTGAGGAATTCGCTGCGGTATCCTATAAGCCCGCGGCTGGGAATCGAGTACTCCAGGCGGACACGGCCCGTTCCGTGGTTCACCATATTTATCATGCGGCCTTTTCTGCGCGATATTTTTTCCGTTATTATTCCTATGCCGGACTCGTCGCAATCCACAAACAGGTGCTCTATCGGCTCAAGGAGTTTTCCTTTCTTTTCCTTGAATATCACCTTGGGCCTGCCGACACTGAGTTCGTACCCCTCCCGGCGCATGGTTTCTATCAGTATCTCCATCTGGAACTCGCCCCTGCCTTTCACTATGAATTGGTCCGAGTTCTCTATATCCTCCACTTTTATCGCCACATTCTGGAGCGTCTCCTTGTGAAGGCGCTCGGCAAGTTTTTTTGACTGGACGAATTTCCCCTCTCTGCCCGAAAACGGCGAGTTGTTTATCGTAAAAACAATCGACAAAGTAGGCTCGTCAACGCTGATGCGCTTGAGCGCCTTGGGAGCTTCCTTCGCGCAGATTGTGTCGCCGATATGCACGTCTTCTATCCCTGCCAGTATCGTTATGTCGCCCGGCGAGACCGACTCCGTTTCCTTGATGCCTATGCCGTCGTATAATTGAAGTTTTGTCACGCGGAGCGGTTTTGGTTCGCCGCTTTCACCTATGCAGACAAGGTCCTGGTTGCAGTGCACCGAACCGTTGAACACCCTGCCTATCGCGAGGCGGCCCATGTAATCGGAATAGTCCAGGTCGCATACGAGCATCTGGAAAGGCTCAGCCGGATCGTAGCGCGGCGCCGGTATCTCGTCTATTATCGTCTCGAAAAGCGGCGCAAGGTTCTCCCCTTTTTCTTCAAGCGTCCTCTGGGCAATACCTTCGCGGCCGATCGCGAAGAGCACCGGAAAATCTATCTGGCTGTCTTTCGCGTCAAGATCTATAAAAAGCGAATATATTTCGTCCAATACTTCTTTCGGGCGCGCGTCCTTGCGGTCTATCTTGTTGACGACCACAATGACTTTCAGATTATTCTCAAGCGCTTTTCGCAGCACAAAACGCGTCTGAGGCAAAGGCCCTTCGGACGAATCCACAAGCAGTATAACGCCGTCAACCATCTTAAGGCTGCGCTCCACTTCCCCGCCGAAATCCGCGTGACCGGGCGTGTCCAGTATGTTAATGCGCGTGTCCTTGTACCACACGGCGCAGTTCTTGGCCGCGATAGTGATTCCGCGCTCTTTTTCAAGGTCCATGTTGTCCATAACGCAAACAGCTACATTCTGGTTGTCGCGGAAAGTGCCGCTTTGCTTGAGCAAATAGTCCACAAGCGTTGTCTTGCCGTGGTCAACGTGCGCGATAACCGCTATATTTCGTATTTTTTCGTTCTTTAGATGCTTTTTCACCTATGCTCCCTTTTTCCCCTATCCGCCTGTCCGCCGCGGCGGATTGACAATAGACACAGCTATTCGCTGTATTGTCAACACAGCTTCGGCGGATTTCGCATACGGCAATTCAAAACAACGCATAAGGTGCTCAAAAGAAAAACCCCCGACTAATAATCGAGGGTTTATTCTAAAATCAGAAAAATTTACACTTTTCTGACATTCTTTGCTTTGGGTCCTTTGTCGGAGGTCTCAACGTCGAATTCGACGCTGTCGCCTTCGGCAAGGGTCTTAAATCCATCTGATACTATCGACGAATAATGTGCGAACACATCTCCGCTTCCGTCATCATTGGAAATAAAGCCAAAACCTTTTGCATCATTGAACCACTTTACTTTACCACGTGCCATTACTAACTCACCTACTTTTTCATACCCCGGTGTTACCGAAGCGTCATTCTAAGCCCGGCTAACCGGGACTTCGTAGATAATATAGCATATTATACTCGAATTGCAACATGCACTAATAAAATAATTTTACAGCCGCCGCCGCGCGCCCCAAAGTCATTTTTTCAGAGAAATCACAGCGGGGAGCGTTTTAAATGCTATTTTCCCGTCAACTATCTTCGTTTCAGCCTTGTTCAGGACAGCCTTGTATCCCCAAAACTCCTTGGGAAGCGGAAGGACGAAACCTTCGGGAGGAGTAAGTTTCCCTTCAAATTTGAAGACTGTTTCGCCGCCTTTCCTGTTTACGGTATAGCTCACGGTACCGTAAATAGTCGGAAGCTCTTTTACGGATATGCCCGCGTCAAACCATTGCGGATCGAGGCCTGCTCCTATAATTAGCTTCCCCTCATATTCATACGCGAATATCGTTCTGACGGCGTTGATGTATCCTGAGCCCACCCATGTATGCGGCATATCCCCTATGTATGATGGGGCCCTTGGTTTCGCATGGACCACTTCCGCCATGTGGTTCCAGCCGAACGGGCGGACGGAATCCTTGACGAAATACCTGAGTATGGTCAGGCCGTTCTCCCTCTGTCCCATTCTAATGAATGCGTCCGCGTTCCGGTCCTCATAGGGCGTGAAAGTGCGTTCTTTGCCCGGCTCCATCCCGGTGACGAATTCTTTCATGTACTTATCAAAAGTATTCTTGAGGTATTCCTGCGGAAGGTAGTTCTCCTCGCCCGCGGCAGTAATGGCTATCGCTGTCGATGTCGCGTCGAAATCCCCTTTTTCCACGCAGCCGGGAATATAATTCAGTTTGTCGCGCGCTATTACGGCCAGGATGGAATCAATAACGCATTTCCTGAAATCCAGCAGTTCATTCTGCAACCATTCGGCGTCGGACTGATTCCCCAGCGTTTTCGCCATGTAGATGGCGTCCTTCAGCCCGCGCAGGCACCAGAAATCGTCCCAGTAACTGGTCTTAGCGGGATAATATCCCTCGTGGCTGTTGGACAGCGGGAGTATACCGTAATACGGTATCTTTGCGGGGTCGTTCTTGTATTCATCCGTCATGCGCTGGCGGCGGAGATCCTTGATGAACTCGGCCGCTTTCAGCGCCTTGGGATAGAATTTCTTGAGGAATTTCTTGTCCTTTGTGTAGTCATAATATTCCCTGACGGCAAACAGGTATTCTCCCTGACTGTCATATTCCTTGTTTTCGCCGCTCGTGTTATTGTAGTCGAAACTGACCGCTTTTCCGCCTTCGAAAAATATAAACGGTACCATACCCTTATCGTCCACTCCGGCCGACACGGCTTCTACCCAGCGGAGCACTTCGTCCTCCAATCCCATCTGCATGAGAGCCACGCAAGTCATCGCGCCATCGCGCAACCAGGAATGGTTATAGTTGCGCGAGCCGGGTTTTGTCCACGGCCCGTCCATATTGATAAGAATATACGCGATGTTCGTTTTCATCACGTCAACAAGCCTTTTATCGGGTATGTCGATTGCGAACTTGTTCAGTATTTTTTCCCATCCCGCCCTGCTTGAATTCAGCGAGTCGTCAAAGTATTTTTCGGGATCCCGCGCGGCCACAGGCGGCAGCACTGATTCCTTGTACAGAGGAAACACGACATAAACATCTTTTGACTGGCCGGCGGCGATATCAAGGTCATACCACAAACCGCATGACACGAGGCCATCCGTGCTTTCCGCCGATGTATCCTGCGGAAATTGGCCGGACCCGTAGAGCCACGCGACATCCTTGTCTTTTGAATCCATCGCGCCTGTTCCCGATACCTGCGTCAGCGAGATAAGCGCGGTGCCGCCGTTAATCTTCAGCTGCGTCTGCGCCCCGTCTTTCGAAAATGAAGCGCTGTTTATCGGGCTGATACCGCCGTGCTGCCATATGGGATTAAGCTGCACGGGCAATATCCCAAGGGCCAGCTTTCCCGTGAATTTCGCGGTTCCGGTATTCGCAACCCTGTACCGGATTATGGTATTCTTACCGTACGCGAGACCTTTTATTTCAAGATTGAAATTATCCCTTTTCCAGTTTACGCTTGGCAACGGCAGGTAATCCGCTTCGAGACCCTGGCTGACCTTGCAATCCTCATACGTTATTAGTTTTCCGACGTCAAAAACATACGGTTTCACCAGGAAAGATTCCTTGTACGGTTCAACTATGCCTGTTTCGCTGAAAAGGCTTTCCTGCTCGTCGTTAATCTCGCCTAGTACCGTCCAGAATTCCTGCACTCTGCGCAGCCACATCGGGTATAAACCGGGCGCGCTGTCTTTCGCCCTTGACTGGAAAATCTTTATGGGCGTAGCTTTTTCTTCATTGCCCTTTATCTCAAGCTCCGCGATATCAAAACCGTCGCCCGTTTTGCTTTCAAGGCAGTTTATCCTTATTTTAGAGGCGTCAAACGGCTGGAAGTATACCTGGTCAAAATTGCCGTTGCCCGAATCCGTCTCATAAACCTTTTTCCACGCGCCGTCTTTTCCGAAGAGCTCAACCGAATACTTGACCGCGTAATCCTTTCCCCATTGCAGGACTAATCCGCCAAGGCCCCAGACGCGCGGAAGTTCAACGCTAAAAGTCGCCTGTTTTTCCGCCGGACTGTGCCAGGCGGTATTCCTGTCGCCGTCCATCGCGAGTTCAGGCCCTTCTGTCTTGGAGCGAGACACCGCGTCGAAGACCGGAGGCTTGAGCCCGTCCAGAAAATCAATCTCCCAGATTGAGAAACCCCATCCGGTACCTCTCTGTATGCCGTTAAGCCTCAATTTCTTGACAAGCATCGGCTGAAAATAAATTATGTCCCTGTTTCCGTCGCCGTCCGCTGTTTCGTATACCTTTTTGTATTTTCCGTCTTCGCCCGCCGCTTCGATATTGTATATCTCGCCGAAAGCCGTTTCCCAGTGGATAACGATGCCGCACAGGCTCTTCGGCTGCACAAACTCGGCTTCCCACCACTGGTTATCCGCGAAATCACTGGACCAGCGGGTGCTCATATCGCCGTCCACGGCTTTATCAGCCGAATAATCCTGGTTGCCCGATGACGCCGCCGCTTCAAGCTTCGTAGGAGGAGCCGGCACGTCGAACTTTACTTCCCACAGGGAGTTGCCCCATTCCGCGCCGCGTTTCACGCAGTTTATCTTTACGAACCTTGTCGTCACGGGTTTTATCTTAATAGTTTCCTTGCCGCCCTTGCCGTCTTTCGTGGCATAAATCTGCTTCCACGATTTGCCGTTTTTCGATACTTCTATATTGTACTCCTTGGTATACGCGGCCTCCCATAACAGGACTACGACTTCGATCTTCTTCTGCTCGCCGAAATCCACCTGCCACCACTGGTTATCCTTGAACTCGCTGCTCCAGCGGGTTGAGGGGTCATCATCAACGGCACTGGATGCGTCATTACTGCCTTCCGATGACGAGGCTGTCGCCAGCCACGCGGCGAATACACTATTGACAGGCAGAGCAAAGCACATGCAGATAAAAGAAAAGACCATAATCAGAGCTGATTTTCTCATGACAACTCCTTTTCAGCGGTTGGATTGATTAGGATTGGCCCGGCAAAGTTGTGTAAGCGGTTACCTTTTACGTACTTATCATAGGATATTCTTCTCTGTTTTTCAATGATTATTATGCAGTATAAAGGAGAGGACAGACGTGTTTCAAACTACCAGAACTTTCCTGGATGGTGCTTGACGATGCCGAAAGTCAGGGTATCGGCTATCAGCATGCCCTGGTAAAACGTGGCATCAAGCGCGTTTACGTCTATTGAGCCGTAATGCTTTCCTTGATAGCTTATTTCGACGCCAAGCAGGTCGTAATACTTGATGAGCTTGCCTGATATCTCATTTCCGGGCCAATTCATATTTATCCTGTTAAGCAGCTCTCCTGTAATGTCGGAATTCTCGCGGATTCTTTGCGTTATGTCGCTTTTATCTCCGTCCCTTTTTACGATATCCGCGTATTCCGTCAAGAGTTGCGTATATTGATTCAAGAGGAACGCCAGCTGATTTCCGGTCTCTTCGCCGTAAAACGGCCTGAACGCGTTAGCTATGCCATTTTGGCTATTGGCAAGCCGTGTGCCGGCGTTGTTCATATCGGTGGCTCCCGCCCCTGAAAGAATTGAAGAGGCATATATCCTCTGCCATACGAGATAATTGGTGAATAGTTCTCTCATTTTTAATCTCAGCTCGACTTCCTTTTTCATGTATGAAGTCTTGCCGTCATCCGTTTCCGTATATGCAGGCAGGGCTACAATGCACGACATTAAAGCGATCAATAAAAACGACGCAAAGTATTTTTTCATTTCTTGTTCCTGTTAAATAAAACTCAAAATATGCTGCCCGGCCAGGACTTGAACCTGGAGACTTTCGGTCCAGAGCCGAACGTGTTACCAATTACACCACCGGGCAATTAAACGGATATTTTGAGTTTTCTATTCTATCTTGTTAACAATAAATTTACTAATTTCTAATCTCTATTCACAATATTATTAATGCTTGTGTTCTGAAGCGTTTTTCCTGTTGGCTTCGTCCGCGTAATTCAGCTGCAGGTCCGCGATGGTATTGGAAAGAAGCTTATCCTCTTCGGTTGTCAGGTTGCCCTTGGTCTTTTCTTTAAGCATCTCGAGGATATCTATCGTGATCTGCGCGTGTTCCAGATCCACTTCAACCTTGTTGTCTACGGGATTAGGGATCTTTCCAAGCTGCTGCCAGCACGCGGACGCCAGCATCAGTATAATGCTCATCAGATGGTGATTTATATTTTTTTCATCCATATACGAAGATTACACAGATTCCTAACCGAGATTACACAGATTTAAAATACTTTTCAAGGCAATCTTTGATGCGTTTGAGTACTTTATCCTTACCGAGCCATTCCCTTAGAGGCAAACTCTAAATTCTAAACTCGAAATCCGAAGTAAATTCCAATTAACCAAATCCAAAGCAACAAATACTACTTGAAACACTTTTCAAGGCAAACTGTAATACGCTTGGTCACTTGTTCCATGCCTAGCCACTCCATCGCATGAAATAGGCTAGGGCCAGTAGTTCTCCCAGAAATTGCAACTCTAATAGGATGAAAGATTTGACCGGCTTTAACAATAAGACCATACTTTTGATGGAGTGTTTCAGCAATATCTCTTGTTATAAGCTCAATATCGCCAGCATCCGGTAATTTTCCACCTTCAGTACTTGGTAACGATTTCCTGTTTCCAAATACTTTCAGCGCCTCTTCAAGAACCTGCCTGGCTTCGGGTTTTTTAAGAACTTTTTCGACGGCTTCGGATTTATATTCTACATTATCGGTAAAGAAAAAGTCAACCAAATCGGGCACGTCCCTGAGCAGTTTTACCTTCTCAAACTCGGCTGTGAGTATTTTTGACAGAAGCGACTTGTCCCAATCCTTTATCTTTTCGCTTATACCGGTTTCCTTCGCCCATTGGAAGAAGACGTCAGGGAGCTTATCCCCTCCGGTCTTCCTGATGTACTCGCCGTTCATCCATAAAAGTTTCTGCGGATCAAAGACAGCCGGGTTCTTCGCGCAGCGTTCAAGCGAGAATTTCTCCATCAGGTCATCCAATTCAAACAGCTGCTGGCTATCTTCGGTTGACCAGCCGAGAAGAGCCAGGTAGTTTACTACCGCAGCCGGAAGAAAGCCATCGTTCCTATATTCCAATACCGATGTGTGCCCGTGGCGTTTTGAAAGGCGCGAGCCGTCGGAGCCGAGTATCATTGAAATGTGCGCGAAAACCGGCGTCTGCCAGTCCAAAGCGTTGTATATGTGTATCTGCTTGGGGGTATTTGACAGGTGATCGTCGCCGCGTATGATATGCGTTATCTTCATGCGCACGTCATCCACCACAACGGCAAAGTTATACGTGGGTACGCCGGATGTCTTCACCAGCACGAAGTCATCCAGCATGTAATTGTCAAATTCAACGCGGCCGCGGACAATATCGTCAAAGATCGTCTTTCCTTCTTCAGGTACTTTCAGGCGAATGACGTATTTTTTGCCTTCAGCCTCTTTCTGTTTTATTTGCTCAGAAGTAAGCTTCCTGCAGCGACCGTCGTATTTCGGGACTTTTTTAGCCGCCTGCGCGGCCTTGCGCATCTCCTCAACTTCTTCGGGAGAGCAGAAACAACGATATGCTTTTCCTTCAGTTAAAAGTTGTTCTGCGTATTTCGCATACACACCTTCTTGGTGTGCTCTCATTTGAAAGTATGGATGATAATCTCCACCAGTTGTAAACTGTGTTATTACACCACTCTCAACCTTTTTGTCCGAGACAACTCTTGGTCCTTCGTCCCAGTCAAGCCCTAACCATTTCATGCTTTCAAGTATCGCGCCGACCGACTCTTCCGTCGAACGGGCTTCATCCGTGTCTTCAATTCGCAGTATGAACGCGCCTTTGTGCTTACGGGCGAAAAGCCAGTTGTAAAGCGCCGTGCGCGCCCCGCCGATATGGAGATATCCCGTAGGCGAAGGAGCAAATCTCACTCTGACAGAAGAATCATTCATATATTTACCAAAGCTTTTCAAAATTTTCCGGCGTAATCTCTCCGGTCTTGTCTTTAAAAAACGTTTTCCGGCTTTTATCCTTGAAATTTCCTGCGGCCTCCTTGTTGAATATCCGGAATAAGGCCGATATAGGCGTTAGAAATAAATAGTAAATCAGGGATAAAAGTATCTTTGTATTTATCCTGCCTATAAAATGCGCGAATTTTGTCCAGCCGAGCGCGATAAAATATGCCGGCTTCCCTCCGATTATCGCTATCACGAGGAAGGCAAGGCAAACGATGAGCAGCCATTTCGCTTTGAATATTATGAAAGCGACGAGCGCCGCGGCCGCCAGAATTACCAGATTCTCAAGTATTTTTTCTTTTTTCATCCCGTTTAGACCCCTATAGCTTTGGATAAAGTTTAGCTATCCCGCAATAATATTATTCGCTTCGCAATATTTCTTCTAATACCTGTACGGTCTAACGGGATTTCATACCTTTAAAGTCTTTCTATATCCCGTACAAACCTCTTCGGTTCGTTAAAATAATGTATATATAAACGGCGCCAGCCCCGACGTGCTTGAAAATATGATGAGCGCGCCTATCGCGAGCAGCACGATTATCATCGGAAGCAGCCACCATTTCTTTCGTTCCTTCATGAATTTCAGAAGTTCTTTGATAAAACCCATTGATTTACCTCCGTATCAGTCTAAAGTGAATTCTTCTTTCCAGTCGCGTTTTTCTTTCCACTCGGGCTGGTTTTTCTTGTCAAACACGAAATTCCCGACCACGAGGCAATCCATCTCCGTGCGCATAAAGCACCTGTAGGCGTCTTCGGGCGTGCACACTATGGGCTCACCGCGGACGTTAAAGCTCGTGTTGATTATAGTCCCGCAGCCGGTTTTGTCCTTGAAAGTTTTAATAAGCCCCCAGTAAACCGGGTTGGTTTCCTTATGGACAGTCTGAAGCCGGGCTGAATAATCCAGGTGCGTGATAGCCGGCACGGATGACCTTTTATAATATAGTTTGTCCTTTATAGGCATGTCTGCGTACCCGCCGGGCAACGGGTTCCTGATGCCTTTTACGACATCCGCCGTCAACAGCATGTAGGGAGATGAAACATCCGTTTCAAAATAGTTCTTTGCCTCTTCCTGTATCACCGACGGTGCGAAAGGCCTGAATGATTCACGGAATTTTATCTTCAAATTCATTCTCTTCTGCATGTCCATGCTTCTGGCGTCGCCTAGTATGCTCCTGTTGCCGAGCGCCCTTGGGCCCCACTCCATCCTGCCCTGCACCCATCCGATGACCTGCCCCGCGTTTATGCGCGACGCCACTTCATCAAGCATTTTCTGGGTGTTCTCAAAATAATCGCACTTCGCCTTGTATTTTCTGGCTGTCATCTTTACGTCGAGGTCGCTAAACTCGGGGCCAAGATACGAGCCCTGCATAGCATCCTGCTTTCCTTCCGCCACTTTTCTTTCTTCGCCGAAATAAGCGTGGTGCACGGAAAGCGCCGCACCGAGTGCGCCGCCCGCGTCCCCCGCGGCCGGTTGTATCCAGATATTGTCAAAGATTTTTTCTTTAAGCAGTTTCGCGTTGGCGACGCAATTGAGCGCAACCCCGCCCGCCATGCACAGGTTAGGCGAGCCAGCAAGGTCTTTCGCGGTCTTCGCCATCTTTATGACTATTTCTTCGGTGACTTTCTGTATCGCAAGGGCGAGATCGCAGTGCGCGGCCGTTATCTCGGTCTCGGGCTTACGCCTCGCGACGCCGAATAATCTTTCCCACTTTTCGTCATTGACCATCCTGAGGCCCGTGCAGTAATCGAAATATTCCTGGTTGAGATATATGGAACCGTCATCCTTTATATCAACTATGTTTTCGCGGATAATCTTCTGGAACTTTGCGCATCTTACGGAATCCGGGTTGCCGTAGGGCGCCAGGCCCATAAGTTTATATTCGCCTGAATTTACCTTGAAACCCGTGTAATACGTAAAAGCCGAATACAGGAGCCCCAGCGAGTGCGGAAAATTCATTTCCTTCAATATCTTTATGCCGTTTTCCCTGCCCTGCCCGATAGACGCCGTTGCCCATTCTCCCACGCCGTCGATAGTCAGTATCGCGGATTCATTGAACGGGGAAGGGTAGAAAGCGCTCGCGGCATGCGAGAGATGGTGTTCCGAGAAAAGTAATTTCAGCTTGCCGCGGTCAAAATCTTCTATCTTGGCGAGTTCGTCAAGTATCATGTCCTTGGCGAAGAGTTTTTCCTTTATCCAGACGGGCATTGATTCAAGATAGGAAAGCAGGCCTTTCGGGGCAAAGACGTAATACGTTTCAAGCAGGCGTTCGAATTTGAGCCACGGCTTGTCATAGAAAACCACCGCGTCAAGTTCCGAGAGAGAAAACCCGCTGTATTTCAGGCAAAAGGAGACGGCGTTGGCGGGGAAAGAGGGGTCGTGTTTCTTGCGCGTAAACCTTTCTTCCTGCGCGGCGGCAACAATTTCGCCGCCGTCAATAATCGCGGCGGCGGCATCGTGGTAATACGCGGAGATGCCTAATATCTTCTTGCCCATTTAATAGATTACTTTGTTCAGGGGATACTCGATGATGCCTTCGGCGCCGGCGCGCTTGAGCTCGGGGAGGATTTTCTTGACGGTCTTCTCCTCGATTATAACTTCAAGCGCGACCCAGCCCTTCAGGTCAAGTTTCGAGATGGTAGGCCTTTTCAGTGCGGGCAGTATCTGTTCGATCTTTTTGAGGTTTTTTTCGGCGACGTTCATTTTCAGCCCCACCATTCCTTCGGCTGCAAGAGCGCCTTTCAGAAGTATGGCCAGGCCTTCTATTTTCTTTCTCTTCCACGGGTCGTTCCATGCCTTGTTATTTGCTATCAGGCGGGTGGTTGAAGTGAGAATCTCCTCAACGATGCGCAGGTTGTTAGCCCGCAGCGAAGAGCCGGTTTCGGTAAGCTCTACTATCGCGTCAACTAGCGCGGGGGCCTTGGCTTCGGTGGCGCCCCAGGAAAATTCTATCTCGGCTTTGACTTTTTTCTTCGCGAAATATTTTTTCACGTAGTTGACAAGTTCCGTAGCCACGCGCTTTCCGCGCAGGTCCCTGATAGAGCGCAGTTTTGAGCCGTTCGGCACCGCAAGCACCCAGCGCACCGGCCTGAAGCCCGATTTCGCGTATAATAGCTCGCACACTTCCTTGACCTTCGCGCCGCTTTCGCATATCCAGTCGAATCCTGTCAGGCCGGCGTCAAAGACGCCGTCTTCCACGTATTTAGCCATCTCCTGCGAGCGGACCATCATTATCTCAAGCTCTTCATCATCGCAAGACGGAAAATACGACCTGGACGACGGGTTTATCCTGATACCCGCCTTTTTAAAAAGCTCAAGTGTTGATTCCTGCAGGCTCCCTTTTGGAAAACCGAGTTTTAATTTTTTCATGTTATGCCTCCAGACAAACAAAAACCTCAAAACAAAGGATTTTGCCGCCCTTCGTTTTGAGGCATTATTGTATCAATTTTTAAGGCAATTTTCAATTGGTTCGATGCAGCACGAAAAAAGCCGCTGAATATGCGATTCTAAAGATATAAAATCAATTTAAAAGAATTGCAATTGCGGCCCATTTTTTCTCCTCTTAATTTGTTTTATTCAGTTTCAGAAAAGTGATTGAGTATGTAGCGGAGAAAATAAAAAGCGCCGCCAATATCATCGAATAATAATCCGCGCTCGACAACTGGACCTTAAAAACCTTGAGCAGGGAAACGGCGACAACTACGATCACCGTAAAGACCCTGAGTCCCATAACCTCCGATTTCAAACTTATTATTGTCATTCTTTCATCGGCTTTCGGAAACGACATTCTCATGCCTTTCAACTTACTTATAAACCAAGCCAGACAAAAAAATACAGCCAGGAAAAACACCAGGAAAAGAATTCCGATGATTTTACCGCTTAAATATCCCTTAAGAATAAAGACAACGACGGCTAAAATCACTGCCGCCAGCAACAGGAAAAGAACGCCTTTTAATACTGCCCTGTATTCCATTCTAGCCAACAAAACAGGAACTACGAAAAGAACAGCACTCGGAGCTGCCATTTGATTATTAGAAGTCAACACACACGTGACAAAAACCCATAATAGCCCGATTGCCATTGATACTAAATTTACTTTGTTATACTTCTCCACATCCACAAACCGCTCATTCTGCCCGAAACTGCCTTTCATGTTGCTTTCCATTTTACTTTACCTCCCGACCTACCTTATTATTTTTGAATCGAAGTCAACGTCAGGGGATTCCACATAGAATATTTCTTCTACATTCTTTTTGAAAAACCTCGCGATTGTCAGCGCCAACAGAAGCGACGGCACATAATTCCCCTTTTCAATAGCAATTATGGTCTGCCTGGTAACCCCTACAGCTTCAGCAAGCGCCTCTTGAGTAATGTCATTGGCCTCAAATCTGAGCTTCCTGATGTAGTTTTGAAGCATTCAATCACCCCTTTGCCCCGACATTTTGTATACCTTACATTACATATTGTAATATGTTCTTTACATAATGTCAAGTATTATTTACACGACTTCGCGCAAATGTATCGCTGTTGTCTATTGTGTCTGCCTGTAATTATCGGATTATTCTGCAAATTGAAACACTCTGGTATGCGCTTCGCATGTGTGTCGCGGTATTTTAGAAGCCTGGCGGCTTATCTGAATGTGCTCCACATTTATTTTCTAAAAAATATATGGAGGAAGAATTACTCTATTTTTTTTCTGCAGGTTTCTTGACGGCGGATTTGAGTTTTTCCTTTGCTTCCGCGGCTTCCTTTTTAAGATTTTTTGGAACATCAATCTCAAGATTAATTTTTTCGGGAAGCTTTATGTCCGGCATGGACTCCTTTACGGTCTCGAGGTCGAACTCGCTGATCGCGGGCAGGAGTTTTTTCATAACAGGCATTATTTTATTGCTTGAAAAGGACGTACTCGCAATATTCTGAAGTTTTTCAGGAAGTTTTTTTGAAAGCGGAAACAACAACACGGCAAAAACCGCCAGTCCGAGCGTGACGCCGAAAACTAATCCTCCCGCTTTATCAATCCCTCCGAGCAGAAGGCCTTTCAGTATCTTTCCCAGCACAAAACCGATTATTACGACCGCTATTGACGCCATGGCAAAAACAAGGTAGAAATTCATCCCTAGTTGAACGGAAAACTTGTGCGCCGCCCACATACCCGCGAAACCGCTGCAGACATAGAACATGCTTGCGATCACTCCTGTTGAAAAACCGAAGTAAGCGCACAGGATTGCTATTATTAAGATGATGACATCGAAAATATTAAACATTTGAATTCAGCGATTAGCGATTGGCAATTAGCCATTAGTACAAACCGACGTGCCTTTTTTGTTGTTACAAGATAATACTAAATACCGTTGAATTTGTCAAAAACTTAAAAAACTGATAGAATTACACAGCAAATATGCAGATTAACACACTGGGGTTCTTTCCCCGAATAAACCTGTATTTCGCGGTATTCCTTTCGCTTGCCGTTGTATTTTCCGCATGCGGCAGGCATACACAGCAAAAAAATCTTCAGGGAAAAATAAAGCAAGGCGATATACTCGACAAAATACTCACGAATTCAGGACTTACGCCCCAATCCTCCTCAGAACTTATCAAGACACTAACCTCGGCGACTGACTTCAACGCCAGAAACTGCAAAATCGACGACACTTTTGAACTGGCGATAACAACGTTCGGTACATGGATCTCGTTCCGCTACAACACCCAGGGATTTGATTACTATACCGTCGAAAGAACCCGGGAAGGAAAAATACTGGCGGAGAAAATGCAGGTCGAATCAAAGAAAATCCTGCAGGCTGATACGGGCGTCATACAGTCGACTCTCTGGGACGCCATGATCTCAAAGAAGATATCCGGCGAAACAATCATGAACTTCACCGAAGTGTTCCAATGGGAAATAGACTTTCTCACAGAACCGCGGGCGGGCGATATTTTCAAGATTATCAGGGAACAAATCGTATCAAAGAGCGGTAAAATATTGAAAGAGGAAATACTTGCCGGGCGCTACACCGCGTCGGGACATATGTACGACGCGGTGCTTTTTACCGATCCGGAAGGCAACAAATCATTCTACACTCCGAAAGGCGAAGCCCTAAAGAAAGCCTTCCTCAAAGCGCCGCTTTCATACCGCAGAATAAGCTCATATTTCAGTAAAAGAAGATTTCATCCCGTGCTCAAATATGTCCGTCCCCACCTTGGAATAGATTACGCCGCCCAGTCGGGAACGCCTGTTGATTCTATCGGCGACGGCACAGTTGTTTCCTCCGGATGGAAGGGCGGATTCGGCAGGCAAGTCATCATACGCCACGCGAACGGATATGTCACGTATTACGGACACCTCTCAAGAATCTCTCCCGGCATCAGGTCCGGCGCGCGCGTTACACAGGGAAGACAAATCGGGAATGTCGGTTCAAGCGGTCTTTCTACCGGGCCTCATCTGGATTTCAGGATATCACAGAACGGGGTTTTTAAGAATTTTCTGGATATTAAAATACCCCCGGCAAAAAATGTGCCCAATAAATACAAGAAACTTTTCCATCAACAGACCAAAGACCTGCTGACAAAACTTGCGAAAATACGTTAATATTTGATACAATTTCAAGCACAAGCGATCTACGATGTTTAAATTGAAGCTTTTCCCGAAATTCGCCATCCTTCTCACGCTGCTAGCTGTAATACCGGCAACGATAGTTGGCTTGCGCACTATAAACATCAACCGCGTCGGGATGCAGCTGGCCATACTTGAACTGCATTCCAATACAGCGTCATCTATCGCGGAAACCATCCAAAACTACCTGCAGGGCATTGACCGCGAGATCCAGTTCGTCATCAGGACGATCTCGAGCAAGACCGATTGGCTCGAAAGACAATCGGTGCTCCAAACCCTTCTGGATACGAACGAAAACCTCGTTTCAGTATCTATCGTTAACAAAAACGGAAAAGAACTTCTCAAAGCTTTCAACCCCGACCTTGAAAAAGACCCTAAATTATTGATACTGAAAGACAATCCTACTTTCATGGAATTCTGGAACCACGCCGAGAGTTCCGCGATAAGCCAGGTATATTATTCGTCAAAAATCCCGAGAATAGACATAATTTATCCGCTCGCGAAAGACCACTGCCTTTTCGCGGTAATTTCGCTTCAGTCGATATGGAACATGATATTCCAGGCACGCGTAGCTTCCACTGGATTCGCGTATATGGTCAACAAACAGGGCGCGATCATCGCTCATCCGGACATGAAACTCGGGGATACAAAAATTTCGGTCATGAACCTGCCCATAGTTCAGGAAGCCGTCAAGGCCGTCTCCGTCGGCTCAAAGGAATACCGCCACCCGCTGACGCAAAAAATGCTCGTCGGGGCGTACGCGCCGGTAAAAAAACTGGGCTGGGGCGTGATCATCCAGCAGGACAAGGACGAGGCCTATATTTCGGTTTACAAGATGCGCAATCAGGCGGCGGCGCTTATACTGATAAGCATCATAGCCGCTTCGCTTTTCGCGTTTTTCACGGCAAGAGGGCTGATCAAGCCCATAATGACAATGACGGAAGCCGCCAAGGGAATCGCGAAAAAAGATTTTTCCGTGCGCGTTGACATCAAAACGCGCGATGAGCTTCATGAGCTGGCCGACACGTTCAACGACATGACGGCCGAACTTCAAAAATACGAACAGCTGCAGGTGGATAAGATCATCGCCGAAAAAACCAAGACCGAAGCCGTCATATTTTCGATCGCGGACGGGATAATCATGACGGACCTTCAGGGCAGGATACAACTTGCCAACACAAGGGCTCTTGAGATACTTGAGATTCCAGGGGAAGGATGGCGGGACAAAGCCATCTTTGATTATATCAAGCATCCCGCCATGAAAGAAACTTTTAAAGAGATCATAACCAACCCTAAACAAAAAGTGGCCAAAGAGGTGGACCTGTCCATAGGCGATCTCATGCGTTTTTACCAGCTGTCTTCGGAAGAAGTGATCACACCCGAGAAAAAGGAAAACATCGGCATCGTGACCGTGGTCAGGAACATTACGCTGGAAAAGGAAATAGAAAAACTTAAAGACGACTTCGTGCATTCCATCACGCACGACCTGAGGAACCCGATGACATCCATACGCGGATTCCTTAAATTCCTGCAGGACGGGGTCGCGGGGCCTATCAACGAACAACAGAAAAAGATGCTTGACACAATGGACCGGGCGTCAACGCGCCTGCTGACGCTTATCAACGATATTCTTGACAACGCGAAACTTGAAGCCGGAAGAATGAACCTAAACCTCGGCGACGTTGATTTCAAATTCATAGCGCAAAGAGCGCTTGAGCTCGCGGAAGGGCAGGCGCTGAAAAAAACAATCAAGCTTTCGGCTGACATCGCGCCGGACATTCCTGTGATAAAAGGGGACCTGGAACTTCTCGAGAGGGTCTTTATAAATCTTGTGGGCAACGCCCTTAAGTTCACGCCGGAAAACGGAATTATCACGATAAAGATCGAAGACGTTGAAGACAGCATAAAGGCATCCGTCATCGATACAGGCGAAGGAATACCTTCGGAATACCTGGACAAGATCTTTGATAAGTTCCAGCAAGTGGCCGGACAGCGCAAAGGCGGAACGGGCCTTGGACTAACCATCTGCAAGCACGTTGTTGATGCCCATGTCGGGAAGATCTGGGTTGAATCCAAGATAAGCGAAGGCTCAAAATTCATCTTCACGATACCGAAGAATCTTACGATGAACAAAATACTGACGCACGCGCAACAGACGCAAAAGGCAGATTGAGTCCCCATGAAAAAACTGGCAATAACCATTATCTTCGTCTCTCTGGCGGCGTTGGCGCTTGAATTCGCGCCCGCGAAGCTCGCCGCTGAAGTGCTTCAGGAAATAACCGTCAAGGAAGGCGATACGCTCTGGGGCATCTCGAATTATTACCTTAAAAACCCGCAATCATGGCCGGAAATAATCAAATACAATAATCTGCCCTCGTCCGATCCTAACATCATCCTGCCGGGCATGAAACTGCGCGTCCCTATCCTGCTCATAAAAGAGAATTTAAGGGCTGCCACCCTGTTTTACATTTTCAACGACGTGCGCTACCGGCGCAACAAGCAGGCGGAATGGAACAAGGCGCAGACAAACATGGAGTTGTACAACGAGGACGGGCTCAGAACTTTCCAGGAATCAAGGGCAAAAGTGCGGTTTTTCTCCGGCGAAGTTCTTCAGCTGGACGAAAATTCATTGATAATTTTAAGACCGGAAGAAAAACAGGAAGAGGTCAGCCTGTTATCTGGCGGGGTCCGGGCTTCGCGCGCCAGGATACTCGCCAGCGATACCACTATCGACCCGCGCATTGAACCGCGCGGTCCCGCGCCCGATTTCAGGGCCAAAATCAAGGAAGACAAGACCACTCTCGTCGAAGTTTATGACGGCATAGTGGACGTTACCGCTCAAGGCAAGACCGTTACGCTGACAAAAGGCTTCGGAACGGAAGTAAAATTCAAAAAAGCGCCGTCGGCGGCTAGAGCCCTTCCGCCTCTGCCGGAATTTGATGTCAAGGCATCCGGCTCTGAAATTCCCGGTTCAAAGCTCTCCACTACCGCGAATGTCACGTCCGGGTCTCTTGAGCTTAACATCAAGGCTCCTTCCGCCACCGGTCCCGCTACCAGCGGCGAAAGCGGCAAAAGCCAGACTAAGGTTTTAAGCCAGATAATCAATAAATATCATATCCAGGTTTCAACAAGCTACAGTTTTTACCCCGTAGTTATAGACGAGATAAACAAACTGCAGGGGAAAGCCAGCATAGATTTCAAAAAATACATATTGCCGGACAGCATCTACTACTACAGGATTGCGTACGTAGACGAACTGGGTTTCGAGGGAAGGTTTTCGCAGCCGGTTCAGTTCAGGATAGATACGACTGCGCCTGTCATTGAACTCACGACGTTGAAGGACGGAGACGAAATTGACACCGAATTCATAATTGTGGAAGGCAAGACCGAGCCTAACGCTTCCCTCAAAATAAATGATAAAGACGTCTCCGCGGACAACAAGGGCGCGTTCATGACGGCGCTCACTCCTAAAAAAGGTAAAAATTTAGTAACTCTAATCGCCACGGACCATGCCGGGAATACAAGCAGTAAAACAATAACAGTTGAAAAGGTTAAGACCGCCTCCAGGAAAAGTGGAGGCGGAGAAAAAACCGAGGAAAAATCCAAAGATAAAGGTGCTACGATTCTCAGCGTCGCTCTGGGTATCCTTACAGGAGCAGTGATATTAGGCGTGGTGATGTTTATACTAGGAGGCTAACTGTTAATTGGTGATTGCTAATTGTTGGTTGGTTGGTTGGTTGGTTGGTTGGTTGGTTGGTTGGTTGGTTGGTTGGTTGGTTGCCGTTCCTGCTTCCTGCTTCCTGTTTACTGCTCCCTGCTTACTGTCTTAATTATCCTATCTCAAACGAACTTTCCTTTGTCAACTTCGCCTTCTGAAGAAGTTCTTTCGCCTGTTCAACGATTTGGGAATAGTGGAGATACTTGCCGGGCTCGGCTATGACCGTTCCGATGGATATGGACATCAGCGGAAACTGGACTTCCTTTCCCGCCCGGTCCTGGCCCCAAATATAGCCCTTTTCCCGTATATCTTCTTCGTACTGCTCCGGCACAAACCTGTCAAATTTCTCTATTATCTCGCCGCAAATCCCCTTAACTTTGCCGGGCAGCGTTATTATCACAAAATCCTCTCCTCCGATATGCCCGACGAAACTCTTGTCATCGCCGGAGTTGTCTGACGCTTTCCTGAGTATTACCGAGATAAACCTTATTATGCTGTCCCCTTTGTCAAACCCGTATCTTTCGTTGAACGCCTTGAAGTTGTTGACATCGGTATAGATCATCGCGAAGGCCTCTGAAGATTCCATCCTTTTTTTTATCTCGGCTTCTATTGAAAGATTCCCGGGCAGCCCTGTCAGCGGATTGGCGGAAATCGTCTCTTTTATTCTCCTGAGCAGCATTTCCACCCTCGCCACCAGTTCAAACGGTTCGAACGGCTTGGTCAGATATTCATCCGCGCCGAGTTTGATGCCGGTCAATTTGTCTTTCGTCTTGGAAAGCGAGGTAAGCAATATGATAGGCGTGAGGCATGTCGAGGAATTCTCGCGGATTTTTTCGCAAACCTCGAAACCGGAGATTTTCGGCATGCTTACATCCAGGATGACAAGGTCCGGTTTCTCTTCGATGGTCCTGCGCAGCGCGTCTTCGCCGTCCTGGCATTCTATCACGTCGTACTGCTCGGCGCTGAGCGTGAACTTGATGAGGTCAAGAATATCTACGTCGTCGTCCGCGATAAGAATTTTTGGGGGCATAAAGTCCTTTCTTGAGTTTCTTAAATATTTATATCGGAAAAAATACCGTTCACTTTTTCCAGAAAAACGGCATTGGTGAACGGCTTCACAAGATAATCTTCCGCGCCGCAGGCGCTTCCGAGGCTCTGGTCCCATTCGCTGCCGCGCCCCGAAATTATAAGGACCCGCGGTTTGGGTTCGATCGTATGGTCTTCCGAAACCGCCTGGCACACGTGAAACCCGTCCATCACGGGAAGCATTATATCAAGAACCATCAAATGCGGGCTCCAGGATTTAATTTCTTTCAGCGTCTCGGCCCCGTCGAACGTCATCCTGACCTCGTATCCGCTGTGGCTCAAAACCGACTTCAATATCTCGGCCATCTGGCGGTCATCTTCGGCTATCAGAATCCTGTGAGGCGTCAGCGCCTTTTTCACGGCTTTAAGAACCGATTCAGGCCATCCGGCATCCGATGAAGCCACGACAACGGGAGTCCCGGACTGTTCCGTCGCGTGTTTCAACTGTTTGATGTATGAATCGTGCGAAAATTCCCCGCTTTTAAGTATCACTGCGAGGGGATTCCCCGTGGTAGCCCTTAAAATCCCTTCCTGCGAAGAAATCGCCACGTCAAGCTCAAATCCTTCAGCTGCCAGAGCCTGTTCGATCTGTTTCAGGTTTTTCGCGTCATCTGTGATAAGAAGTATTTTTTTTGCCATTATAACCGTAATTCAACTGACTTATTTAATTATAACACCTTTTTCGCATCTGTCAATAGGCATCAGCGCGAAAGTTTGATAGCCGGGAGCTCAACCGGTATTCTCTCCAGAAGCCTTTCATAGCGCAGGTTCTCCGGACATAGAAAATCTTCTATCGACATCGGCAGCAAAGGGTCTTTTTTCGCCGCTAATATAACCTGGTATCTCCACTTGAAAGGATCTCCCCTCAGCAATGACCTTGGTATCACGATCCTGTAGTTCTGCAGAAGCTTTTCTTTTTTGGCAAGGGCGGGAGTAAGCCTGCCGGACCTGTAAAGTTTTACTTCGCCGTTCTCCACCCGCACGGCAAATTCCCACGCGTCCTGCGGTTTCAGGTAGGCCTCCAGCCCTTGCAGCATCTTTGTAAAACCCGCGTTCCTTTTATTATTCATGTCTATGTAAATATCTATAACGGTTTCGCTTTCCACGGCGCCGCTGGCAAGCGTAACGCCGTATATGACGTTTCTTGTCGTGACCCTGACCTCGAAACTGCTGATTCCCGCCAGTCCTTCGGCGCCGCGGGAATTGAATAATATGACTTTTTCCGAAGAACTTTCGAGCGAAAACGACTGTCCCGAGAGAGAAAACGTCTGAATGGACAGCGATTCGGTCATTTCCGGCGGCAAAGGTTTCTTAATAAGGCGATAAATATTCGAAATACCCGCCTGGAACATCTGTTCTTCCGGCCCGTCCGGGCTTTGATTGAGCTGTAACAGAAAATCATACCTGTAAAGATTCAACATCTCGCCGCGAAGGGCATCCAACACCGGGACTTGCGCGAAGCCCGAATTCTTGTATTCCTCCAAAGCTGTCCGCGCCTTATAAAGCCTCTGCCAGATAACCGGATTTTTCTTCCAGCGTGAAACATCCGGATTAAGTTCCTGCCTGCGGATATCCGGTATCTCGTCTTTCGCGATCGACAGGACATCCTGCGGCAGTATCATTTCCGCGTCCGCGGTATTCTCAATTCCGGCGGCAAGCTCGGCCAGAAAATCCTTCTTGACAGGGGCCGAAAGTCCGAAAAACAGCGCCGAATATCTCAGCTGTCCGCTTGAAACAAATTGCAGGTATTTCTCCGCGTCCGGAAAATCGGCGCAATTATCGGTGAAAATTATCTGATCGCCGTATTTTGAAACCTGCTGGACCGCGCCCGACGCAACTATGTTGAGCCAGTTCACACCCAGTTTTCTCAAGCCCTCGGCGACATGCTCGGAAACCATTCCCGACCTTAAATACAGCCCGCCCGGATCTTTTCCCCACGCCGAGCGGAACTCCTGCTGGGCCGCGACAACAGCCTGCCAAATGTCGTCCGGCCACGAAAAATCAGCGGCAAACGGCGTCGAAATAACGGTTTTGTAGACCAACGGCATTGCCGGTTCGTTTTGAAGCGCCAGCACCGGCTCCAGCCGGCCGTTTTGAACGAGGCTCAGGACTTTTTCCGAGATTTTCGCGTCCGCCCGCCATGCAAACGCAAACTTCAGTTTAGGGTATTTTTCAGCTATACCTATAATATCATCGGGGACGCCTTTCGCCCCCCAGTCCGCGATAACGATTATTTTTTTTGTTTCGGCAAAGACAGCTGAAAAAAACGTCAAACAACATGAAAGAAGAACAAACATTCGGAGTATTTCACGCATGATAGAGATTATATCAAAAAAAGCATTTATAATTCAAGATTATTTATTTATTTAATAGCGCGGATTTCACCGCTTTCAAGCCGCCAACTTCCGGACTTAAATCACCTTGACAATTAAACAATTTCTTGTTATAGTTAAAGTGAAAAGAAGGACTTTTTTTATAACGGATATCTCCAATGGCCTCCAAAATTCGCACCACAAAACCCCGCGGCGTGTCACTTGTGGAGACAATGATAGCTGTGGCTATTATAAGCACGGCCTTTCTCGCGGTGATAAATGTATTCGGAACCATCACAAAATCTATCCAGGTATCAAAGACAAAAACCCTGGCGGCAAACCTCGCGCAGGAAAAACTCCAGATACTCAGGCAGGTTTCCTACCTGCGCCTCCTGGTCACCCCGGTCCCTTACTATAGAACTGATTTCACGCCGTCCATACCGTACGATACATTGTATTACCCGCCCGAAACCATCTATGAAGGGAGCGTGGCCTTCACGCGCCTGACCTACGTCCAAATGGCGGCAGAGGTCGGAACCGACCTTGTTTACATGGGCTCCACACCCGATACCGGGATGAAAATGATAACCTGCACGGTGATATGGTCCCAGAACGAGCAGCCGCGCATGCTGCAGTTAAGGACGATTTACACTAATCCCAATACTATAAGGACAAACGCTGAATTTGCCGGAGTGGTCCTTACCACGTCCGGAGCTCCGATCCCCGACGCGTCCGTAGTAATAGCGGAAAACATGACATGGCAGGACCTGACCACCAGCACGGGGTCCTATAACATAAGCTGTTACGACGGAACCTATACTCTTCTCGCGTCAAAAAGAGGATATTTTGACAAGAGTGTTTTCCGCTCTATCGGACCGTATCAGACAGCCGTGCAGGATTTTGCGCTGACGGCGATGAGTTCCGGAACCGTGAGGGGATACGCCTGGATAAATGACCATATCGTGATAAGCAACATAGTCACGAGTTCGGTGACCGTTGAGGGATTTGACCAGGAATTCATTGAGTTCTACAATCCGACGACTTCATACTTCCTGACAACTGGCGGCAATTATGAACTCATTTATCAGGAAAGCGGGTGCCCCGAAGTGCAGATTATGGCTGACTTCGTAGTCCCGGGCACAAGCGTGGCTCCCAATTCCTTTTTGCTGATTGCGAACACGGAAACGCTCCATATGTGCGGAACAACAAAATCAGCAGACGCGGTCTACACCGGCGGGATGTACGGCGCAAGCGTAATAAAATCGCCTAACTCGGGCGGCGTGGGATTGCGCGAAGTGGATTGGGCGACAGGAACCAGAATATGGGTGGACAGGGTCGGTTGGGTCCAGAACCCCGGGATGGGAGTGCTGTATCCCGACATTCGCGAAGGACAGGCATTAAGCTGGGATACGAATGGTTTCGAGGAAGGAGAGCAGTATGTAAGAATGACGGCGGCTGCGTCCCTGACTCCGGGGTACGGACGCGCCTATGATAACGACAATAATAATTACTGTTTCTTTCAATGGCCTTACAATTCCAATTATCCGCCTTGCAATAAATATGACAGTAGCAGCAAAATGGTCGCCGCAACGCCGGCTTTAGGCGCTGTCGTTTCCTGCGACGACGGCTTATCATTGCCGGTCACTGCTATTACAAAAGGCGGCAGCTATCCTTACGCCGAGTACTGGCTGCCCGAAGTCGCCACAGGAACCTGGCGCGTCATGATAACGTCAGACACGGCGCGCGGCCCGCGCGCCATGGAAATCTCTACCGTAACAATTTATTCCCACGGACAGATATTGTCCATACCCAATGCTCTGACTACTCCGAAGTGGCCCTCGGTTAACGTCTATTCCATTTTCCTGACATCCGAGCCGGCATGCGGTTTTGTGACGGGCAAGGTTTTAAACGCGCTGGGGATCCCTATCAATCCCGCTGTCATTGTCTTCGCTTCCAACGGCTCTAAGATAAACGCCGACGTGAATACCGGCCGTTATATCCTGCCGAGCGCGTCAGGAACGTGGAACGTCACCGCTAATCCCACATATGATGTCGAATACAACCCCCTTTACGTGACCCAGGTAGAGGATTCCGTAAATGTCTATTACGGGCAGGTCACGTCTAACATTGATTTCTATCTTTCGCAGGGCGGACGCGTGTCGGGCAATGTAACGCGCGACGGCATAAATCCTCTGCCGAGTGTTTCGATAGCCGCGTTCGGTTCATCGGGAGCGTCCATGGGCGATACCATCTCCGCAATCGACGGGAAATTCACCATAATAAACCTTGCTACGGGCACATATACCGTCCAACCTATCCTTGATTCCGGCGAGAAATCTTTTCCCACAACGCTGAACGCGCTCGTGACCGCGGGTTCAAACGTGTTTGTGGGGACATTCACGATAATCGGCGCTTTCGGCGCGATAACCGGCTCGGTCTCAAGAGGCGGCGACCCGATCTCAACAGGCGTGCTTTTGGTCGCTTCCACGGAAACATTCACCGGCCCGCCCACGCTGACCAGTTTTACGGCCACTGGATGCGCGTATTATTTCACGAACAGCTACGAAGACGGCACTTACCGGCTTGAGGTCAGAGGCAGCACAAACACTACTTACAACGTCCGCGCGTACGTTCCGAACATTCAAGATCTTGTCACAACGACTGATATTCTGCTTAGATCGGGCATTTCAATCTTACCCGGAGGAACGGTAACCGGACAGGATTTTGCGTGGTGATTTACGACAGTATCTGGTATCTAGTTTAAGGAAAAAACCATGTTCTGGAAAAACAAAAAAGGCAGACGGGGCATGACTTTGACGGAAGTCATGATTACCGTCGCGATCACAGGCATCATTTTCGCCGTGGGCCCCCAGATGTTCATCCAGCTTAACCGCTTTATCAAGATCAACCAGAAAAAAATTGAGATCCAGCGCGAGGCAAGACTGATACTTTCAACTATAAACAGGAACCTGCGCATGGCCTCCTCTCCTTCCATAACGATAGACAGATTCGCCTCGAATCAGCCCTATTGTTCAAGGATCAGGTTCCAGAGAGTAGACGGCATGGCGTATACCTTTTACCAGCAGGGGTCAAGACTTGTCATGACGCAGACCGGGCCCGGGATAAGCACTTCAAAAATACTAACGAGCAGCCTGAAATACATGGCTTTTGTGCCGCCGCGCTCCGAAGACCTTTCAATGATATCCGTTTCCGTGACGCTTGAGGTTCAGATACCGGAGGCCAAGACCAAGGCGCTCCACATGGCTTCCGAAAAAGTGATGGTGATGAACGAATGAAAAACAAAAGAATGCAGAAAGGGCAGACGCTCGTCATAGTCCTGTTGTTGCTCGTGGTCATAGGCATCCTCGTTCCCGCGCTCGTGTTCTGGACAAGGCAAGAATCGTTCTGGGCCGTCCAGGAACAAAAATCGTCAATAGCTTTCAACCTCGCGGATTCGGGAATAGAAAGAGGCATGTGGAAACTGAAAAGTTCCACCACGACATGGCGGTCGGCATCCAAAGGTATAGTGGTTCCCGGATTCAATTTTGATGTCAAGTACGACGACATGCCCGGAGGGTATTACCGCATCAAGTACTCCTCGGGACCGGCCAGGAACCAGGTAACTATCATAGCCGAAGGCATGGACATAGACGCTAAAGAGATCAGGTCGATCCAGGCAATATACGTGAACCAGTCAATCCCGGGCGCGGTCATTTCAAGGGGCGTGATAACCTGGGCGAACGCTTTTGAGGCGCACTGGGGCCCGATAATGTCGCACAACAACATAAACATCACCGACGCCGCGGCCGGCCAGCAGTATTTCCCGAGAAAATATTCGAGACAGACAGTCACGTGCAATTCAAAGGGCTACGAGCGCGACACGAATGGGCTGGACCCGCCGAACACCGACGGCGTTGAGTGGTGGTCGGGCTATAACGTCCCTGACCTGCCGGTGCTTGATTTTGAGTCGATGCGGTCTTCCGCGTCTATCACCAAAACTCTGAATATCTACGGGTGCACGAAAACAGGCGCGGCGTGGGACGCGAGAAAATCCTGCCCGACCGGCGGAGCGCATACCTCTCATTTCGGCAACCCGTGGAACCATACGCTCGCGCGCAAAAATTACGTCTGGTACTGGGACAACGACGTGATTCTCGCGGGCAGCACAGGCACCGACGGTTGCGGCATATTCGGAACTGTGATCGCGCGCGGCAACCTTACGCTTGACGTCGGCGACAATTACTCCTACGTCGGCCCTGTCCCGGCTCTCGCGTGGCAGGAATACGCCAAAATTACCAAATCAGCCGGCGATTCCGGCGCAACCGACGAATATCCTGCCGACGCCGGACTTCAGAAAACCAACCCGACGTTCAAATTCGGCAATCAAACGTGGGCCAATACGCCGGCGGGAAAATCGGCTTATCCGCCCACCTACAATACCGATGTGGGCGTAAGGGGATTCATATATGTCGGTGGCAACCTGACAATTAACGGGCCGCTTGATATCAACGGGGCAGTCTGGGTCGAGGGAACGGTGAACAAGGCGGTCGGAAGCGACCGCTGCATCGTCTTCTTTGACGATACTCTTGAAATACCTTCGTTGAACGTAGTGCTTGTTAAACAATCCTGGCAGGAAATAGGCCCTGACCCTCAGGCCTGGCCTTGATCTTATATTAATGAACTCAGGTCTTATTGCTTTCATTGCCGTTCTATCCGCGTTTTTTCTATCCGGTTTCTCCGCGCTTGTCTATGAGACGCTCTGGGTAAGAATACTCTCGCTCGTTTTCGGAAACACCACGACAGCGGTTTCCGCCGTGCTGTCGGCATTCATGGCCGGCCTTTCCCTTGGAAGCGTCTGGGGAGGCAGGTTTTCCGACAGCTTTTCAAAAGAAAAACTTCTCCCGCTTTTCATTCTTGCCGAGGTGCTTACAGCGGCCGCGGCCTGCCTTTCACTGCCCGTCATACACCTCTCGCAGTCTCTCGTTTTGAAAGCCGGAATACTGAATATTCCCCTGGTCGCCCAAAGCGCCGCATGGTTCGCCGTTTCATTCCCGATACTTGCGGTTCCCGCGTTTTTCATGGGCGCGACGCTGCCAATACTTACGCGGTGGTCATCATTCCTGACATCAAGCGGTAAGCCGGAACGGTTCCTGAATATATTCTACGGAATAAATACTCTGGGAGGCGTCGCCGGGGTTGCTGTCGCGGGTTTTTTCGCGATACCATTAATCGGCATAACCAAAACCTTCCTGCTAGCCGGCTGCTTCAACCTGGCCTCAGCCGGCATAGTATTCCTTGCGTCAAGACCGGACATGCGTTCGCTGGCCTCGGCCGCAATACCGGATACGCCGGCGGAACCGGAGCGGACCAACGCAATATCCATGAAATATTTCCCCGCGGCAATCCTGTTCATCACGGGAACGGCCGCGATGATATGCGAGGTCGCGTGGTCGCGGGCTTTCGCCCTTGTACTCGGTTCCTCAACGTACTCCTTCACGATAATGCTCCTGACGGTACTGTTAGGGCTTGCATCGGGCAGCATCGCCTTTGGATTCCTGAGAAAATTTACCGCGGCAAACACGCGCGGCCTTGCCTTCTTGCTCGCTTTTACTTCGGCCGCTCTGCTCCTCTACCTTCCGACCATAAACTTTCTCCCGTATTTTTTCGTAAGACTTTTTCCTTTCGCGTTCCAGCAGGATATACTCATCCGCCTGGTTCAGTTCATCCTGTGCTTCTCCTACGTGTTCCTGCCGTCATTCCTTATGGGCATGATATTCCCGTGGGCTGTCAGCGCCGCTGAGCCCGGAAAATCCAGCATCGGCGCCGATACCGGTTTTTATTACGGCGCAAACACCGTCGGCAACATTGCCGGTTCCGCCGCCGCCGGGTTGCTGATCATGCCTTTGATAGGCATTGAAAAAACCCTTCTGCTGGCGGTTATTCTGTACGCCGCGGCGTCCATCGCGGCCCTGTTCATGGCCCGGGGCATGAACAAGCGCGTCCGGCTCGTTGTATCCGCCTGTTTCGCGCTTATTATCATTTCCGGTATCGCACTCAGGCCGAAATGGGATCCGTATATCATGAACAGCGGCGCTTTCTTATATGCCCCGGAATACAGCGGCGCTAAGGGATTCCGCGAATTTATCCTCCAGACGCGCACCAACAGGCTCCTGTACGTCAAAGATGGGATATCATCCACTATCGCGGCGTTTGAGGCCCCGTGGGGGGAGAGGTTTCTCCGTGTTAACGGAAAAACCGACGCCTCTACCGCCGGCGATGTCCCCGCCCAGCTTCTAACGGCATATCTTCCGTACCTGCTGCACCCGGGAAAACCCGCCGCCACGGCCATGATTATCGGAATGGGCAGCGGAATGACCGCCGGCGCCCTTGCGGTCGCCGACAGTATTGATTCGGTTTTCTGCGCGGAGATTGAACCTGCCGTCCTGAAGACCCTTCCTCTTTTCAGCGGGTTCAACCATAATCTGCAGTTCAACCCGAAACTCAGGGTAGTCATAGCCGACGCCAGGCACTACCTTTCCGCGGTGAAAACAAAATACGATATAATAGCTTCGGAACCGTCAAACCCGTGGATCGCCGGAGTATCCAGCCTTTTCACCAGGGAATCATTCGAACTCTGCAGAAAAAGACTGAATCCCGGCGGCATATATTGCCAGTGGTTCCATATCTATTCTATGAGCGAAGATGATTTTAAAATGGTGATGAACACGTTCGCGTCGGCGTTTCCGCATGTCATGCTTATGGCGGCTTCCAACACGGACCTGATGATGCTCGGTTCGGATTCGCCGTGGAATATTGATTATGAAAAGATATCAAATATATTCCGCGATAACCAGTTGTTAAAGGGGGACATGGCCCTCATAGGGCTCAACCACCCTTTCACGTTCATAGCCAATACCTTCATGCTCAACGACGCCGAGTTCAGGAAATACTGCGAAGGCGCGCCCCTGCATTTCGACGACCGGCCGACGCTTGAGTTTTCCGCGCCGAACTATCTGAGAAGGAACGAGATAGGAAAAATATTTTCCGGCATCCTGGAAGCAAAAAAAGCGATGCTGCCTGAAGGAATTACGGGCTTTGAGCCGGCCGCGAAAGACTGGGAACTGCTGTACAACCTTTCCGGCGAGGGTTTTATGCGCTCAAAATACATAGACAGGGCCGAAGCCGCCTTCCAGGAGGCATTGAAGTACAATCCCTCAAGCGCCAGGACCCTTACGAATCTCGGACGCATCAACAGCCTTCAATTCAACCACTTGAAAGCCGAGGAATTGCTGCGCAAAGCGCTGAAAATCGATCCGGACTACGCGATCGCGTGGTTTCACCTGGGCATGCTCTACATTGACCAGGGAATGGAGGACAAAGGCCTGGAGTGCCTTGAAAAAGGGCTTGATATCTCGCCGTTCGACCCGATGGGCTGCCTGCAGGTGAGCAAAATATACTCCGGCAGAGGCAAGAACGGAGCCGCGCAGAAACTGTTGAAACGCGCGCTTACCGCCCCTATAGCTAACAGAGATGTCAGAGTAAGCCTGATCTACATGCTTCAATACCTTGAACTGCAATAAACCGCGCTCCGAAATCACGTTACCTCCCCCTTAAACTTTACACGCACCCTTTTTTATGTTAAAATATGCCTGATATGACGAAAAAATCAGGATTTTTTATCACGCTTGAAGGCTGCGAAGGCAGCGGAAAAAGCACGCATTCCGCGATACTCGCGGCAGCGCTGAAACGCGGCGGACGCAAAATTGTCCATACAAGGGAACCGGGCGGGACAACTCTGGCGGAAGCAGTACGGAAAATACTGCTTCACCCGAAAAGCAGGATAAGCCCGCTTGCCGAATTGTTCCTTTACGAGGCCGCGCGCGCCCAGCATATAGCCGAGGTCATGGGACCGGCGCTTGATTCCGGCAAGACCATCGTCTGCGACAGATTTTTCGACGCTACCGTCGCGTACCAGGGGTACGGGCGCGGCATCGGCCTTGATATCATCAGAGAATTGAACCGCGTCGCTTCCTGCGGGATAATCCCGGATTTGACGATCTATCTGGATATACCCGCCGGCAAGGGCCTCAAGAAAGCGAAAAAAGTCAAAAAAGGCGCCGACAGACTGGAAATGGAAACTGTTTCCTTCCATAACCGCGTCCGTAAGGGCTACCTCGCGCTCGCCCGAAGGGAACCAAAAAGAATTAAAATCATAAAGGTCCAAAAAACCGTCTCTGAAACAGCAAAACTGATTTTGCGGGAAGTAGATAAGGTCATTTAATCTGTGTAATCCAGTTTTTTTTCCGTGTAATCGTAGTTTAATCTGAGATTTTATCTGCGTGTATCTGTGTTTTAAATCTGCGACTTATATCTGCGCAAATCTGTAAATTTTATCTGTGTGTATCTGCGATTAAAATGTTTAAAAATATAATCAACCAGCAGAAAGCTAAAGACATAACCATAGGCCAGCTGAAATCCGGCAGGGTCCCTCATGCCTATCTCTTCCTCGGACAGGAAGGCGTTGGCCGGAAGAAATTCGCGCTTGAACTGGCGAAAATCCTTAACTGCGCGGCGAACGTCTCGGCGCAGGACGGAATACAGAATACCGGCGGCGCGTGCGGGCATTGCCCTTCCTGCAGCAAGATAGACCGCGGACTGCATCCGGATGTGCAGCTTGTCAATTTTGAGTGGCAGGCGAACCTTGAGAACAAGGATGTCGAGAAACAGAAGAGCATAAAGATAAACACTATACGGGAAGTCCAGAAGGGAGTGAGTCTCAAGCCCTCTGAAGGTAAATGGAAGGTTTACATCATTGAACCTGCCGAGAAAATCACGCTTGACGCGGCGAACTGCCTTCTGAAGACGCTTGAAGAGCCCCCGAAATGGACGCTGCTTATCCTGCTCGCCAGGAACCGCGAAAACCTCCCGGCCACCGTTGTTTCGCGGACGCAGATAATACCTTTCACACCTCTTAAAGAAACCGAGGTGGCGCAATACCTGGCAAGACATCATTCTCTTTCAGAATCCGCAGCCGCAAAGATCGCGGCAAGGTCCGAGGGCTCTTTTTTGGCCGCCGCGGCGCTTGTTGAAGAGGATTCCGGGATGCTTGAGTCCCTCTGGAATGACATAAAGAAAAACCTTCTGGCCGACGCCGAACTGCTCGCGGTGAGCCAGCAGCATTCAAAAAACGCTTCTGAATTCACCAGGGAGCTGCTCGCTCTTGTCAAGATGGATTTCAACAGGGACCCGGAAAAATACAGAAACGCCGTTCAAGAGGTGCTTGCATCAGATAAATTGCTGGGACGCAACGTCAACGCGCAAATGGTTCTTGATAACATGCTTTTAAGCCTGAATCACGGCTCAAAATAAAAAGTCATTCACCGGAGACCTATATGCCGATACTAGCCGGAATAATAGTAAGACGTCTTAAAGAGAAAATATGGGGCGACTCGGGGCATATCGACATCCTGATCGGAGATAATATCCTGATCGAGACCGAACACGGCGTCGAGGCAGGCGTTATCTCGGAAAAAGAAAAAATGGTAGAGAAACCGAAGGAAGCGATCGGCAAGATCGTGAGGAAACTTACGCCCGAAGACATTAAACGCGTGAAAGAAAACGAAGAAAAGAACAAGCAGGCGCAGAAGATAGTGCTTCAGAAGGTGGAAGACCACGAACTGCAGATGAAACTGACTTGCGTGCAGTACACGTTTGACCGCTCAAAGCTTTTCATCTATTACACCGCGGAAACGCGCGTTGATTTCCGCGAACTTATCAAGGACCTCGGGCACGTGCTCAAGACAAGGATACAGATGGTCCAGATCGGCGTCCGCGACGAGGCGAAGATGATCGGCGGGCTCGGGCATTGCGGGCGCAACCTCTGCTGCCAGGGTTTCCTCAAGGAATTTTCTTCGGTAACGATCGACATGGCAAAGGAACAGGACCTATCCATCAACACCTCAAAGCTCTCCGGGCTGTGCGGGAGGCTGATGTGCTGCCTGTCGTACGAGAACGACGCTTACTGTAAGATGAAAAAAAACATGCCCAGGATCGGCAGCAAGGTGCAGACCCCTGAAGGGCCCGGCGTTGTAACGGGCATACACCTGCTCAAGGAAGAGGTCCAGGTTGAAATGGCCTCGGACAAGCAGGTCAAGGTATTCCCCCTGAGCCAGGTTTCCGCAACATTATTGAATAAAATCGGACTTTAACATCAATTACAAATTGACCCCGTTATTCGGGGTCATCCCCGAATGCTTGAATCGGGGATTCAGCTTTATAAATACATGGATTCCCGCTTAAAACCGCGGGAATGACATTTAAGACCGTCTGAAATATGAAATTTTATCTAACTACCCCTATTTATTACGTCAATGACCTGCCTCATATAGGGCATGCTTACACGACGATCGCGGCCGACGTGCTCGCGCGCTGGTACCGGCTTAACGGCAGGGATGTTTTCTTCCTTACCGGCACTGATGAACACGGGGCCAAGATCGTGCAAGCCGCCGAAAAAGCAGGAAAGACACCGCAGGAATTCGTCGATTACATTTCGTCTGAATTCAGGAAAAGCTGGGTTGAACTGGGAGCGACATTCGATAACTACATCAGGACCACGGACGCTACGCACAAAAAGACCGTGCGGGAACTGTTTTCCAAGCTTTACAACGACGGTAAGATATATAAGAAAAAATACGAAGGACTGTACTGCGTCCAGTGCGAGAAATTCCTCGCGCCCGAAGACCTCAATGAAGACAAGTGCTGCCCCGATCACAAACTCAAGCCCGTGACGCATTCGGAGGAAAACTGGTTTTTCAAGCTTGCCGAATACCAGGATGAAATGCTCAGGATACTCACGGAAGCCAAGGAATTCGCGGTCTTCCCTGTTGAAAGAAGGAACGAGGTTATAGGCAAGCTTAAAACCGGACTCCAGGATATCAGCATATCCCGGGCCGCGCTTAAATGGGGCGTACCGCTTCCTTTTGACGAGAATCAGGTTTTCTATGTCTGGGTCGACGCGCTGACCAATTACATTTCTGGTATAGGCTATTCCGACAATAAGGAACAATTCAATAAATACTGGCCGGCCGACCTGCATATAACGGCCAAAGAAATTCTCTGGTTCCACGCGATAATATGGCCCGCCATGTTGCTTGCCGCTGGGATTCCGCTTCCCAAGAAGCTTTTTTCTCACGGTTTCTTCACTATAAACGGCGAGAAAATGTCCAAGACGCTCGGAAACGTCATCAAACCTAAAGAGCTGATAGACAAGTTCGGCGTTGACGCGAGCCGCTACCTTATGCTTTCCCTTTTCCCGTTCGGGACCGACGGCGACGTTTCGTGGCAGGGGCTGACCGAGCGGTACAATACCGACCTTGCCAATAACCTCGGCAACCTTGTTTCGCGGACGCTTACCATGATGGAAAAATACCTTGAAGGCAGGGTACCGCCGGCGAACGCATCCCAGGAGTTCTCCGTTGAAGAGGAACTCGCCGGATTAAGCGGGAATTTTGATAACCTTGAGTTCCACCGCGTCGCGGAAAAACTCCAGAGGGCGATAGACAAGGCGAACCGCTACATTGAAGATACCGCACCGTGGAAGCTGGCCAAGGAAGACAAATCGGCTCTACCCGGGATATTTTATAACCTTTTAAAAACCATCGGGCGCGTAGCGTTTCATTTACAGCCTTTCATGCCGGAAACGGCCCAAAAGATCTGGTCAGGCATCGGCCAGCCCGATAAAATCGAAGAAGCGGCGGCTAAATACTTCACAAATCAGAGTATTGAGTTCCCCGTTCCCGGGAATTCCATATCTAAACCCGGCATCCTGTTCCCCAGAATTCAGAACAAGTAGCGTCTTTATCTACGAACTCCGAACTCATCACTCATAACTATGTATATTGACACCCACGCCCAGCTTCTAGATACGCCGTTTGATTCCGACAGGGATTCGGTCATCTCAAGGGCCGCCGAAAAAGGCGTGGACAGGATAATAGAGATCGGCTGGGAGCCCGGCATCTGGAAAAGCACCGTAAAACTGTCGGAAACCCGCGAAAACATCTTCTGTGCGCTCGGGGTACACCCGCACGACGCCGGCAAAGCCGGCGCGCGCGAACTCAATGAATTGCGCGTTCTTCTGGATAATCCCGGAGTGAAGGCTGTCGGCGAAACGGGGCTTGATTATTACTACAAGAATTCGCCGGTTGAACTGCAGAAGAACCACTTTATCAGGCATATAGAATTGGCGAAAGAAACGGGAAAACCGCTTATCATTCATTGCAGAGAAGCTTTCAAGGACCTCATCGGGATAGTATCAATGTATTACGACGGCTCAAGACCAGCGGGAGTTTCCCATTGCTTTGCCGGAAGCGTTGATGAAGCCAGGACAATGATAGCCCTGGGCTTTTTAATAGGAATAGACGGCCCTGTGACGTATCCTTCGGCTAAAGTTCTCAAGGAAGTTGTAGCCGCTATCCCCCTTGAAAAGATACTGCTTGAGACCGATTGCCCTTATCTCCCCCCTCAGGCTTTCAGAGGCAAGCGCAACGAACCGTCGTATCTGACGTATATAGCCGAAGAAGTGGCGAAAATAAAGAATGTATCAGTTGATACCGTGGCAAGAATAACAACGGAGAATGCGGTTAATCTATTCAATCTATAAGAATCATGGCTAAATGGTTAAACGGCTAAATGGCTGATTTTGTCTTTTAGCCATTGAGCCATAGAGCCATTTGGCAATTTACTTTTATGTCAATTACTTATAAGTATCACAACAATCTCTATATCAACCTGACGAACAAATGCACCTCCGCGTGCATATTCTGCATCAAGAATAAGTGGAAGGGGCAGTTCCGCGGGCACGACCTGCGCCTGGAAAAGGAACCGTCCGCAGAAGAGGTTATTAACGAGATAAAGGACCCGAAAAAATACGGAGAGATAATTTTCTGCGGTTACGGCGAGCCTTTCATGCGCCTTGACATATTAAAGGAAGTCGCGGCCTGGGTTAAAGAACAAGGCGGGATTGTCCGCGTGAACACTTCGGGCCACGGCAACCTTATACACGGCAGGAATATACTTCCCGAGCTCAAGGGAATCGTTGACGCGGTATCGATAAGCCTTAACGCCTCGGACAGCGAAGAATACGACAGGCTCCACATACCGAAATTCGGCCCGGAAACTTTCCAGGCAGTCCTTGATTTCGCGAAAGAATGCGTTAAACACATACCTGACGTCACGATAACCTGCATAGAATTCCCGGGAGAAGACCTTGATAAGTGCCGGAAAATCGCAGTAGAAATCGGCACTAAATTCCGCTCAAGGCCGTACCTGGACGAAGTCGAAAATAGGTAACTTATGCTGAAGAAAACAATCATCACATGCGCCGCCCTGCTCGCGGTATTCCTGCTTTGGGAGGTTTATCTTATCTCCTGGCGGAGCGTCGTCGTAATAGTGGACGGCCGGAGGATAAGCCTTCACCCTAAACCCGTAACTGTCGAGCAGCTTCTTGACGAACTTAAAATTAAACTGGGCAAAAAAGACATTATACAGCCTCCCCTGACTTCCTCTGTGCCGGACAAGGGTATTATACGCATCACGAGAGTTGAAGAAAAGAAGATAAAAACCGAAGAAATCCTCCCTTTCAAGGTTATTTCTGAAACTTCATCAGATACAAATCTCCGGCTTGTAAAAATTCAAAGAGGAATAGACACGAGGATACTCAGGGACGTGAAACTGCTTCTCCACGACGGAGTTGAAAAAGCCAGAGAGATAAAGAAAGAAAGAAAAACAAAGAAGGCGGTAAGGCGGCTCGTTTTGTTCGACGAAAAAGGCGGCATTGAGAAGATATACGACCTGTCAAAGGCCCAGAAAATGAAAATGATAGCCACCGCTTACTATCCCGGAGACCCTCTCGCGTGGCGGGACGGAACCATAACGTTCTTGGGCGAAAAAATGCAAAGGGGCGTCATCGCCGTGGATCCGAATGTCATACCCCTGCGGACAAGGCTTTACGTTCCCGGTTACGGGTACGGCTACGCGGGAGACACCGGCTCGGCGATAAAAGGGAATAGAGTGGACCTTGGCGTGAACAACCGTGAAGAAGAAAAACCCTGGATGCACAAAAAAGTGACGGTATATATACTGGAAAGAGCCAAGAACTATTAATGCGGCAATTAGCGATTAGCTATTGGCAATTAGTTTTTACCAATTGCTAATGGCTAATAGCCAATCACTTCCTGTTCGGTTCTATTATCACTTTCATCGACTTTGCGGCTTCGGCCACCAGCTTGAATCCCATCGCCGTTTCGTCAAGTTTCAGTTTATGAGTTATCAGTTCCTTCACCGGAACCCTGCCTGACTTTATCAATTCAATGGCTTCCACGGCGTCATACGGCGCGTTGCCGTAGGATGTCATCAGCGTTATTTCATTTCTCCAAAACTCGTTTACTGGAATTGAGAGGTTCTCGCCGGGAAGAGGCGCCGCGAAGCACTGCACTTTACCACCCTTGTCTACCGACTCAAGCGCCTGGTAAAAGGCCTTCATCGCGCCGGTGCAGATTATTACCACATCGGCAAGGTTGCAGTTATTGCACTGCTTTACTTTTGCGGGCACATCTTCTTTTGCGCTGATAACGCAGTCCGCACCCAGCCTTTTCGCGTAATCGAGCCTCCAAGGGTCTATATCGGTAACGATCACTTTCGCCGCGCCTAATGCTTTCGCGAGTTGAAGGTGCAGAAGCCCCGAAATACCGCCGCCAAGTATCAAGACGCTGTCTCCCTTTTTCACTCCCGCTATTCTCTGACCCCGCACTACACACGCAAGAGGTTCGATAAACACCCCGTCATCATAGGAAAGCTCGTCCGGAAGGACGAATACGCCCCTGTCCACGTTAAGCGCCGGAACTCTCAAATATTCCGAAAATCCTCCAGGATCGTAATTCGTCGTATGAAGCGTGTGGCACGCGGTATGATGTCCGCTCAGGCAGTACTTGCAGGTATTGCATGGTATGTGATGGGAAACGAAGACGCGCTGGCCTTTTTTGTACTTTTGCACGCCTTCGCCTGTTTCCGTTATATCCCCGGCTATCTCGTGGCCGAGTACAAGCGGAGCTTTCTTGATGCGGTACCACTCAAGCACGTCGCTCCCGCATATACCGCTCGCCATGACCTTGACGAGCAGCTCGCCGGGACCGATTTTCGGCACGGGCCTTTCTTCTATCCGGACATCCTTGTTGTTGTAATAGACAGCTACCCGCATTTATTCTCCTAATCCCTAATCTCTATTCACTCCTCATCTGCAGAGGAGTCCGGTACTAAAGTGCCGGCTACTTTTGCTTATATCGGTTCGCCATTCCGGGACTAAAGTCCCTTCATTTACGGCTCACCTAATGTACTAACCTATACGCTAAACGTTATCCGCACGACCAACAACTATTTATATCAATTGAAGTCCCTTGTTTAGGGATGCGCTATTTTTGCTCTTTTTTGAATATCTCAAAGGCCTCGTCCGCAGTCTTGTTGCCGTGGACTATCGCATGGAGGGCCTTTGCCATGGGTATGGGATGCTTGTTCTGCCAGATGTTCCTGCCGAGATTTATGCCAATGGAACCTTTTGTTATGCCGTCATAGACAAAATCCAGCACTTGCTTGTCGGTGTCGCATTTAGGACCGCCCGCCATCACCACCGGTACGGGACAGCCGTCAACAATCTTTTCAAAGTCCTTCGCACACCAGTATGTCTTGACAACCTTGGCTCCGAGCTCCGCGGCTATGCGGCAAGCCAGCGCGAGATATCTCGCTTCCATTTTTTCTGTTTCTTTCCCGACAGCCGTCACCGCCATGACGGGAATCCCGTATTTTTCGCATTCGTTGACAGTCTTTGAAAGATTCTGCAGCGTTTCGCGCTCGTAATCGCTTCCCACGAAAACCGACACGCCTACCGCGGAAACGTTGAGCCTTATGATATCGTCGATGGACGTAGTTATCATTTCATTCGCGAGATCCTTGCCTACCATGCTGGTCCCGCCAGAAATCCTAAGGATTATCGGGGTTTCGGTATCAGCAGGAACACATGAACGCAGTACCCCCCTCGTGACGAAGAGCGCGTCACAGTACTTAAGCAGGGGCTCTATCGTCTTTCCCGGTTTTTCCAGGCAGCTCGTCGGCCCCTGGAAGTACCCGTGATCAATCGGCAGGAAGAAACACCTGCCGTCTTTTTTAATCAGCTTCGATAACCTGTTCTTCATGCCGAAATCCATGATAATACCTCCGGTATTGATTTCATATTTCATATTGCAAATTTCAAATTAAAGACTTTTAGGCGTTAATCTGTAATCTGAAATCTGTAATTTGTAATTTGTAATCGCCGATTTATCGGCGTTTTTCCTCCGCCCAGGAGCGCCTTATGTAGAGCGGCTTTGCTTTGTCGTATTTTGCGCCTTTGAGTTTTCCGGCCATAAGGGACAGGACTCCCGCCCTCGGACAATTCATCTCTTCCGAGCCGAATATTACTTTGTTCCCTAATCTTTTACTAAACTCTGAGAAATATGTCAAAGCGGCGCTGCCGACGACGCATACATCAGTTTTCTCTCTTTTTAAGCCGGAAATGAAATCGTTTATCCCGGCGATTTCAGGAACGCCTGTACCGGGATTTTTAGCGAATACCTCGGAACGCAGCGCATCAATCGCGGGGAATATCCTGACGCCGCCTCTTTGCGCGCCGGCTTCCAGAATCTTGAGAGTATCTATCCCGACAAGCGGTATTTCAAGGTCTTGGGCGATGGCCCTGGCGCATGAAAGCCCTACTCTTATTCCCGTAAAACTCCCGGGACCCGTAGAGACAGCTATCTTTTTGATATCTTTTATTCTCCACTTCACCGCTTTCAAAAGCCTGTTAACCGCGGGAATCAGTTTCTCCGAATGTTTAAGCCCGGCATGCCAGAATATCTCTTTCACCAGCCTGCCGTTTTCCGCCGCGGCCACGCTGAACGCGGCTCCCGATGTCTCAATCGCCAGTATTTTCATGTCCGTTGCCGTTCCATCTTCCATCTTCCCCGCCACTACTGCTTTGGCGGGCCCGCCTACATCTTAGTGGCGGGCTTCTTCCTTCTGTCTTTAACCGCTATCCTTCTCTTATTCTCTCCGGCCCATTGGAATTTAATTTCTATATCGGGACTGACGCTCCCTTTGAATTTCTCGGCCCACTCCACTACGCAGATATCATTTCCGTAAAGGTATTCTTCCAGTCCGAAACGGTTTATGTCATCCGGAGAAAGACGGTAAAGGTCGATGTGATACATCTTCGCCTTCCGCGAAGCGTACTCGCTGGCAATGACAAAACTGGGGCTGCGTACAAACTGCCTTATCCCGAGCCCTTTCGCGAAACCCTGCGTAAACGTCGTCTTTCCGCTGCCGAGCCCGCCGGAAAGAAAAACAAGGCTTCCCGGCTTCATCAGTTTTGATATCCTGGCGCCGAGCTCCTTTGTTTCCCCTGCTGAATTTGTGACATAGCGCCTATTTAAAATGTTCATATCCGGCCTTTTTGACGTCTATCTTCCTGCCGTTCAGATAGTATTTAACGCTTTTATTTTTTGTTATCCTGCCTATAATCTTCAATCCGGGTATCCTTTTTACCAACTTTCCGGCCTGACGCGGCTTTACGGTAAAAACAAGTTCATATTCTTCTCCGCCGTGCAGGACCGCATGAACAAGCGCGAGCCCGTCCTTTTCAATCTCGCGCGCCGCCATTGACACGGGTATATTGTCAACATTCACAACCGCGCCGGCGCGGCTTGCCTGTGTTATGAATCTTATAGAGGCCGCAAGGCCGTCGGAAGAATCTATCATGCTTGTAACCACCCCGGTTCGCGCGAGTATTTTTCCAAGTTCCAGCTTCGGTTCGGGCAAAAAATGCTTTTTCAAAAGATATTTCGCGGCGCGGGTATTCTTTTTCAGGTTATCTTTTAGTATTTTCAAGCCGACTGCGGAATCGCCGAATGTCCCTGACACGACGATAAAGTCCCCCGGCCTGGCGCCCGAACGGGTTATAGGGCGTCTCACCCGCATTTCCCCTATCAGACTCACCGATATCATTATGTCATGCTCTGAAGAAACGGTATCGCCGCCGCCAATTATAAGACCGTACTTTTTTGAGGCTTTCTGCATTCCGCGGTAAAGCCCTTCAACAAACCTGACCGGCGTGTTTTTCGTCAGCGCAAGCCCTATAAGCGCGTATTTCGGCTCGCACCAGCCCATCGCCGCAAGGTCGCTCAGGTTTACCATAATGCATTTATACCCGATCTGTTCCGGCGTAGCCCATTTTCTCGAAAAGTGGACGTTTTCTACGAGTACATCGCATGTTCCGGCAATAATGCGGCCGCCGGTTTCCGCGATAAAAGTATCGTCCCCCGGACCCGTAATAACCGGCAGTTGCGGCTTTTTTCCGCCCGTTATCCGGCGTTTAATAAGTTCAACCAAATTGAATTCGCCTAATTGTTTCAGGTTTTTCAGTGGAGCTCCTTCAAACACCCGCCGCGACGTGTTTAAATACGCGACTTCCCAGAGAGTATGAAATCCCGATGCTTCGCCGGGTATGACAGTCTGGCGGCGCACCGGGATTCGGCTTGCTCAAATTCTGCTGCTTCTCTTATTTCTTCTCTTCTTCCGTCAATTCAGCCTTTGATTCAAAAGAATCCTTGATGCTTGTGATTCCCGCGATCACCGCAAGAAAACCGCCCACAAAAATCATCGCCGGAACTGAACCTTTGAGGAAAGAGATGAAATCCGGCCACCATCCTATAATGCCCCAGAGCCCCAACACAAGAAATGCAACTCCCGTTATCACAGCAAGCATTTAAAACACCTCCCTTTAATAATAAATTCAAATGACAAAGCTCAAATGACAAAACAGAAAACAAGTCTAACGGCCCAACATTCATCCTCCCCATTGATGGGGGAGGAACGAGGTGGGGGTGTTTACAACAATTTCAAATTACAAATTTCAGATTTCAGATTAACGACTCTTTTTTAACGCAATTCCTTCATCCACCAAGAGGTGGGGGTGCTACCCCAGGAACATTCCCGCGGCTTCTGCGAGCAGCGCGGCGCCTTTGGGCAGGACATTCTCGTCGATGTCGAATTTTTCATGGTGCCAGGGAACGGCTCTTCCGCTGCCGACATAGATAAAGCAACCCGGCACAGTTTTCAGGTATTCCGAAAAATCCTCCCCGCCCATTGACGGATTTTCCATTATGACCTTATTCATTTTAAGAGTGTCCGCAGCCCGTCCGCACAGGTCCACGAACTCCCTGGAATTCTTCAACGGCCCTCCCAGAACCTTAAAGTCAAACCTGTATCCCGCCCCGAAAGCCCTGGTTATCGCGGCAACTTTCTCTTCTATCATGCGCGGGACGGCTTTATGAAGTCTCGCGTCAAGCGTTCTCACCGTGCCGGTCATTTTTATCGCGCCGGGCAATATGTTGAATTTTTCACCGCCCTCTATCATTCCTATCGTTAAGACGAAAGGGTCAACCGGATTGACTTCCCTTGATACCAGCGACTGAAGGGCCTGTATGACATGAGAAGCAATCACAACAGCGTCTTTGCCCTTATGGGGATAAGCCCCATGACCGCCCTCTCCAAGTATTTCTATTGTGAACTTGTCTACCGCCGCCATCATATACCCGTATTTCAGGCCCACCGTCCCTGTTTTGAGCCACGGGTAAACGTGTATGCCGAGTATCGCGTCCGCTTTCGGATTTTTCAGCGCTCCGGCTTTGATCATCCGTGAGGCCCCTCCCGAAGATTCTTCATTCGGCTGAAAAATGAATTTTACGGCCCCGCGCATTCTGTTTTTTTTCCTGGAAAGCAGCATCGCCGCGCCGAGCACCATAGCCGTGTTTGCGTCGTGGCCGCAGGCGTGCATCACGCCGCGCCTTTGCGAAGCGAACGACCTGCCTGTCATCTCATTCACCGGCAGCGCGTCGATATCGCCCCGGAGCGCGACGCATTTTCCGCTTCGCGCGCCTTCCAGTATGCCGACAATACCCGTCTTTGTCACGCGTTTTGTTTTTATTCCCGTACTTCTAAGTATTTTTTCAATAAATGCCGAAGTCCGGTATTCCTGGTACCCTAATTCCGGATACCGGTGTATAGTCCTTCTTATGGTTATCAGTTTTTCTTTTAAGCTTTTCATTTTTGCTTCCTGCTCACAGCTTACTGCTTACTCTTTTTAATGCTTTCGGTATTTGCTCCGAAATATCTCCGGCGAGCATCCCCGTCATGGTTTTGTTCCGCGCCGCCATGTCCCCGGCAAGGCCGTGGATATACACCCCGGCGGCCGCCGCGTTCAGAACGCGCGGCTCTTTTACCTGGCTTGCCAGAGCGCCTATCATCCCGGCAAGCACGTCGCCGGAACCGCCCGAGGCCATGCCCGGATTTCCCGTAGCGTTCATATATACCTTTTTTCCATCGGTAACCACGGTCCCATCGCCCTTGAGCACGCATACCAGGCCATGTCCGTAAGCGAATTCTTTCGCCTTTCCGGCCCTGTTGTGCCGTATCTCGCTCGCGGTTATTCCCGTCAACCTGCCAAATTCACCGGGATGCGGCGTAAGTATTATCTGCGCCTTCGTGCTTTTCAGAAAACCCGCCACCCCCGACAGCGAATTCAACCCGTCCGCGTCAATGACTACCGGGATACTGAAAGAGGATATTAATTTCAAGATAAGTTTTTTTGTGTCGAGCCCCGCGCCCATCCCCGGGCCTATGACTATAGCGGAGATTTTTCGTTTTTCAATGAATTCGTTTATCTTCAACAAAGCGGAAACACTTATCCTGCCTTCTGATGTTTCCGGCAAAGGAAGAAGCATTCCCTCCGGCCTGATTCTTTTCGCGATAATCTCATACTGCCCTTCAGGCACCGCGACGGTAACAAGCCCTGCACCGCAACGCAGCGCCCCGCCCGCGCACAGCACGGGCGCTCCGGGCATACCCCGCGACCCCGCGATTATCAATACATGCCCGTAATCACCCTTATGTGAATCTTTATTCCTCGGTTTCATCAAGGAATGGACATATTTACCGGTAAGTCTAATAGTTTTCACGGATCCTCTCTGTGAAACTCTAAACACCAAATACTAAACTCTAAATAAGTTCATAATACAATTTATTAAACTCAAACACTGCATGTATATTTGAAATTTGTATTTATGCTTTTATATTTATTTAGTGTTTATTATTTAGAATTTAGTATTTGTCTTAATTGCGACTGCCGTCGCGTAATCGTCGGTGTGCGACAACGATATCGCGATATCTTTCCTGGGTTTTCCCTTGATAAGAACGACCGGTTTTCCATCCGGCATGTTCTTTACGCCGATATCCCTGTGCCAGATGTCATTCCTGCCCAGCGCTTTCCAAACCGCTTCCTTAGTGGCAAACCGCACCGCGAAATGCTGCGCTTTCTTCTTTTTGGACCGGCAGTATCTGACTTCCTCGGGCGTGTAAACCTTTTTCAGGAACTTGCCGTTCTTAATAAGCTTGCTTATTCTCTTTACGTCGATAATATCAATTCCGATTTTCATTATTGTAGGGTCAAGTATTTAATAAAGTCAAGTCATTGCTTTTACTGGCCCCTGGACCCTGGCGACTGGACCCTGTCTTATTCAACTGTCACCGATTTTGCCAGATTCCTGGGCTGATCAACGTCACAGCCGAGTATCACCGCTATATGATAAGCCAGCAGCTGGAGCGGTATTACATTCAAAATCGGATAAAATATCTCTTCCACTTCCGGCAGATAAATCACCCTGTCGGCTTTGGTCTTTATCTCCTTGTCGCCTTCGGTGGCCAGGGCTATCACGGTTCCGCCGCGCGCCTTGGCTTCTTCAATATTTCCGAGAATTTTTTCGTACACCTTGCTTTTTGTGGCGATAACCATTATCGGCATATCTTCATCGATCAGCGCTATAGGCCCATGCTTCATTTCGCCCGCTGGATAGCCTTCCGCGTGTATGTATGATATTTCCTTTAGTTTCAGCGCGCCTTCAAGCGCTATCGGATAATTTAAGTTCCGTCCCAGATAGAGAAAATCCCTTTTATTCATGAATTCTTTCGCGATCTCGTGTATTTCATCGCTCTTTTTGAGTATTCCGCTTACAAGCAGCGGGACATTCCAGAGCCCGCGCAGCAGTTTTTCCGCTTCCTGCTTCTTCAACTGGCCCCTGCGCGCCGCCCAGTCTATCGCAAGCATGTACAGGGCAGTCAGCTGCCCGGTGAAAGCTTTTGTTGATGCCACGCCTATTTCCGGGCCGCAGTGCGTGTAAACCACGGAATCCGCTTCGCGGCTGGCCGTTGAACCCACAACATTGCAGATCGCGAGAGTCGGGGATTTCTGTTTTTTGACAAGTCTCATCGCGGCAAGCGTGTCGAGCGTCTCACCTGATTGAGTTATGACGATAGTAAGCGAATTTTTGGCAAGCACGGGGGAGCGGTACCTGAACTCCGAAGCGATATCCACCTCTGTCTGGATACCGGCGAGATTCTCGAAAAGCAGTTTGCCTACAAGCCCGGCATGGTACGACGTGCCGCACGCCACAATGTATATCTTGTCAAGAATTTTCAGGAAATCGTCGTCAAATTTCACTTCCTCAAGAAAAACACTGCCCTTCTCAAGATTGATTCTGCCGCGAAACGTGTCCATGATGGTCTGGGACTGCTCGAATATCTCTTTCTGCATAAAATGCTTGTAACCGCCCTTTTCGGCCTGTATCGCGTCCCAAAGTATGGTCTGAACTTTCCTGTGTATCTCTTTGCCGTTTGAGTCAAAGACCTTTACGTTTGTTTTTGTTATTTCGGCTACATCGCCTTCCTCAAGGAATATCATCTGCCTCGTGTAAGGCAGCAGCGCGGGTATATCAGAAGCGAAATAATTCTCATTCTCGCCGAGCCCTATTATGAGAGGCGTGTCCCTTTTGACAGCAATTATCCGGCCGGGGTCATCGGCAGAAATCACGCACAGCGCGTAAGCGCCTTTTATCTCGGTTATCGTTTTTTTGACCGCTTGAAGCAGGCTGCCGGACATGTTCTTTTCAATGACGTGCGCGATGACTTCCGTGTCTGTTTCTGATTTGAATTTGTGTTTCTTCTCTATCAACTCTTTCTTCAACTGAAGATAGTTCTCTATTATGCCGTTATGCACCACGACAATCTTACCGGAACAGTCGCTGTGCGGGTGGGCGTTCTCTTCGGAAGGCTTGCCGTGGGTGGCCCAGCGCGTGTGACCGATGCCGACAGTGCCCTTAACGGGATTCTTTTCAAGCGCGGAAACGAGTTTTTCCAGTTTGCCGACGCTTCTGCGCAACTCTATCCTGCCGTCCAGAATCACGGCAATCCCGGCAGAATCATATCCTCTGTATTCAAGCCTTTTAAGGCCGTCTATGATGACAGAACCCGCCTGCTTATCTCCGATATATCCGACTATTCCGCACATTTTCGCCTCCGGCGAAAATTACATATTACAAATTACATATTACAAATTTACTGCTTGTCTTCAATTTGTAATCTGCTAATCTGTAATCAAAGATTTCATTTCCTTCACTGCCTGTTCAAGCCCGACAAACACGGCGCGGGCGATTATTGAGAAACCTATGTTCAGTTCGTGCATCCCTGTTATCTGCGCCACCGGAGCGACGTTCCTGTAATCCAGCCCGTGCCCGGCGTTCAGCGTCAGTTCAAGCTCCCGGGCCAGCGCCCCGGCCGATTCCAGCCGTTTCAGCTCGCGCAGTGCATTGCCGGTCAGCTGGTCGCTTTTAGCGAACGCTTCGGCGTAGCTTCCGGTATGCAGCTCAACGCAGTCCGCGCCTATGTCCGCCGCGGCCTCTATCTGTTTTCTTTCGGGATCCACAAATATACTGACGATTATGCCTGCCGCTTTAAGCTTCTTGACCACGGGGGCGACTTCCTTCTTTTTAGCCGCGACGTCCAACCCGCCCTCGGTAGTGAGTTCCTGTCTTTTTTCGGGCACAAGGCAGACGCTGTCGGGCTTTATGCCTGCCGCGATCTTTGCCATTTCTTCAACCGCGGCCATCTCCAAATTCAGCCGCGTCTTGATGGTTTTTCTCAAGACCTGCACGTCCCTGTCCTGTATGTGCCGCCTGTCTTCGCGCAGGTGCACCGTTATACCGTCGGCGCCGGCCATTTCGCAGATGCCTGCCGCCATCACGGGGTCGGGCTCCTTTGCAAGCCGCGCCTGACGAAGAGTAGCTATGTGATCAATGTTAATACCGAGTTTAACCATAAATACGATTTAAAGATTCGAAAGATTTAAAGATTTCAAGATTACACCAGCCTCAATCATTCAATCTTTTTAATTTTTCAATCTTTCAATTTCCTCTTTGGCTGTATCCGATATTTCATCGGCCATCTTATCAATTACGTTTTTATCCGGGCCTTCTATCATGACTCTCAGAAGATTCTCGGTGCCCGAATATCTTACCAGCGCCCTTCCGTCGTTCCCAAGTTTTCTCTCGCATTCTTTTATAAGTTCCGATGTCTTCAAGAGGTCCTCAATCGGCACCTTTTTCGCGACGTGTGTGTTTTGGAGCACCTGCGGGTATTTTCTCATTATTCCGCAAAGCTCGGAAAGCGTCTTGTTCCTTTCAAGCAGGACTTCGAGTATCTGAAGGGCGCTCAAAATTCCGTCGCCGGTTGAAAGATATTTCCTGAATATTATGTGCCCCGACTGTTCTCCGCCTAATACGCCGTCGTGGTTTATAAGCCCTTCAAAAACATATTTGTCTCCGACGGGTGTCCTTACAGTGTTTACGCCCAGGCTTTCCATGGCCTTGTAGAGGCCGAGATTCGCCATAACAGTCGTGACAAGCAGATTGCCCTTAAGCTCGTTCTTTTCCTTGAGATGCTTCGCGCATATCGCAAGAAAATAATCCCCGTCCCGCACAACGCCGTTCTCATCGGCGAATATGACCCTGTCGCCGTCGCCGTCAAACGACATTCCGCAGAACGCGCCGTGCTTCTTGACCGATTCGGCCATTTTTTCGGGGTGCGTCGCCCCGCAACCCGAGTTGATGTTCCTGCCGTCCGGGTGCACGTTAAGCGCGGTCACTTCCGCCCCCAGTTCCCCGAATATCTCCGGAGCCACTTTATATGTCGCGCCGTTCGCGCAGTCAATGACTATTTTCAATCCCCTGAGCGAATACTTTTCCGGGAACACGCTTTTCAGGAACCCTTTGTAATCTTTGATAAGCTCCGGGCTTTTTAATATATTCTTTTCTTTCGGATGCGGCTCCGCTGCGTGCGGCGATAATATACCCGTCTCTATCTTCTTTTCAATGTTTTCGGAAAGTTTTGTTCCCTTGGAGCTGAAGAATTTTATGCCGTTATCCCTGAAAGGATTATGAGAAGCCGAAATGACGACTCCCGAAAGAAATTTGTGTTTTGCCGTCAGGTACGCCACTCCGGGTGTGGGTATCACGCCGGCATCAAATATCTTAACGCCCTGCGACGACATGCTGCCGTCAAGGATCTCCGATATCCACGAGCCGGATTCCCTTGTGTCCCTTCCAAGAACTACGGCGCGTTTCGAGGAAACATCTTTCAGGACTTTCATCGATTCAGCGCCGATCCTGTTTATTGTTTCCTTGTCAAGCGGGTATTCCCCCGCGACGCCCCTGATCCCGTCAGTGCCGAATAATCGCATTTAGTATTTTCTCTTTCTCATTACGAAAGCCGGCCAGCCGCGCTGATTCATTTCCCGAAAAGATAAAACCACAAGGCTAGGGCAAGAAGAAGTGATATCAGTTTTAACTGCCAGTTTCTTTTCCAGTTTTTAAACATTTTTATTTCCCGTCGGTATTATTTTCATCCTTCTGGTTTCTCTCGGCGCTGATGCGTCTCAGGAGGATATTCTCACCGCGCGTGCGGTACAGGTTTACGAGTCTCTTCCTCAGGTCTTCGGTGTCAACATTGCTTTCAAGTTTTCCATCGCGGGCTATCGATACCATTCCTGTCTCCTCTGATACCACAAGCACTATCGCGTCGGAAATCTCGCTGAGCCCTATAGCCGCCCTGTGCCGCGTTCCGAGAACCTTGGATATGTCCAAATCGTTACTCAACGGCAGTATGCATCCTGCCGCGATAAGGCGCGTGTTCTCTACAATAATCGCCCCGTCGTGCAACTGCGACTTCGGGTTGAATATCGTAAGGATCAGTTCCTGACTTACCTGCGCGTTTAAAATCGTTCCGGCCTCGATATATGTCCTCAAACCAACTTCATGCTCAAGGACTATCAGCGCGCCTATATGCTGTTGGCTGCACGCGTTGACGGCCTTGATAATCTCGTCGATAAAACTGAGTTCTGAAGAAAAAAGGATCCTTCCCCACTTGTGGCTCCCGAGCTGCGCGAGCCCGGAACGTATCTCCGGCTGGAACACGACGACAAGGATGATGGCCGCCACAAGCCAGAAGCTTTCCAGCAGCCAGGTCACCATTTTCAAGTGCAGGATGTTTTTGGAAATAAACGTTAGAATTACAAGTGTCAGCAGTCCAAGCGTTATCTGCACCGCCCGTGTACCTTTGATAAGCAGCATGACGCGGTAAAAAATGAAAGCCACGATAATTACATCGATGGCACTCATAAGATACTTTTTCCAGATAAGATGCATTAAATCCATATTATTCCTCGCCGAAAAAAGAATGATATTATTTCTACTGCGAACTATGAACTACGAACTCATAACTGCATTTAAGACTTTCAGCGCCTGAACCGTCTCTTTTACGTCATGAACGCGCAGTATCTTCGCGCCCCGCGCCGCGCACCAAACGGAACTTGCCAGGCTTCCCGCCAGCCTTTCATCCGCATTTTCTATTCCGGTCAGTTTTCCGATAAACGACTTCCTTGACACCCCGGCCGCCACCGGCCTGCCTAAAATCTTGAATTCATCGAGCCTGTTCAATATCTCAAGGTTATGCTCCAGAGTTTTGCCGAAACCTATGCCGGGATCTATTATCACGTTTTCTTTTTTAATGCCTTTTTCAGCGGCAAACCTGAGCCTGTCAGTGAAATAACTTATTATTTCCGGAACAACCTCTTTATATTCCGGTTTCTTCTGCATCGTTTTCGGAGCCCCCCTCATGTGCATCAGAATTACCGGGAGCTTGATCTTTGCGGCAAAATCCGCCATCCTGCCTTTCTTATACCTTAAAGCCGTTATGTCGTTTATTATCTCCGCGCCGGCTTCCGCCGCCGCGCGCGCGACATCGGGCTTATAAGTATCTACGGAAATCGGTACTTTAACCGTTTTCGCGAGCCTTTTTATGACCGGAATAATCCGCCTGATTTCTTCCTCCGGTGTAATTCTTTCGGAACCCGGCCTTGTCGACTCGCCGCCGATATCTATGATACCGGCCCCTTCCTCTACCATGCAACGGGCGCGTTCCACCGCGTCTTTAACGCCGAAATACCTTCCGCCGTCCGAAAATGAATCCGGCGTCACGTTAAGTATCCCCATAACTACGGGGAACTTGCCGAGACGCAGCGTCTTCGAGCCGCATTTTACCGCGAAATCCTTCCGGTTCAAATCTAAAACGGCTCTGTCGATATCCTTCGCTATCTCCGACAGCCCGAACGGCTGCTTAGCTATCTTCGACGATAGAATCCCGAGCTGCTTCAGCGTTCCCATCACAAGGACATTCGACTGTCCTTTTTTCAGCCCGCCCACTTCACGGCTTACAGCCGTTTCGCCGCCAATCGAAAGCATGTCCTGTTTCAGGAAGTTCGCCGCGCGGTTATCTATTCTTTCAATGAGCAAAACCTTGAATACCGCTTTTTGCGCCATCAACGGAACGGAGTACGGATCCGCGCCTATGCTCCTGATGCGCGCTTTGGCTTCTTCGATATTATTTACGTCTATTACGCGGACTCTCATGTAATAATTACATATTACAGATTACAAATTACAGATTAAGGGCTTTTTCTTCAATTTGTAATGTGTAATTTGGAATTTGTAATCTCCGTTATTTTATTAAAGACATCGCTTCCGATCTTGTTCTGGCGTCTTTGAGGAATATTCCGCGCATCGCGGAAGTGATCATCTTAGCGCCGGGCTTCTTTACCCCGCGCATCGTCATACAAAGATGTTCGGCCTCAACGACAACCATGGCTCCGTGGGGCTTTGCCACTTCCATGATCGTGTCCGCAATCTGCTTTGAGAACCTTTCCTGCAGCTGCAGCCGTTTCGAGAACATCTCAACGACGCGCACGAGTTTTGAAAGCCCGAGCAGGCGGTCCTTTTTCGGTATATATGCAACATGCGCCTTGCCGAAGAAAGGCAGCAGGTGGTGCTCGCATAAAGAGTAGAACGGTATATCCTTGACAAGGACTATTTCTTCGTGATTCTCCTTCTCGTAGTACACGGTAAGTATTTTCTTAGGGTCAATCTTGAACCCCGACAGGGCCTCTTCGTAAAAATCAGCGACCCTGCGCGGCGTGTCCCTCAAACCCTCTCTGGAAGGATTCTCTCCGACAGCTTCCATAAGCGACCTGACCGCTTTTTGTATTTTTATTTTATCCATTCTTTTCTTCCGTCTTCTGACTTCCTTCTTCCGTCTTGCCGTTGATGAGCGCCTCGACCTCTTCGCCGTCAAGTATTTCTTTTTCTATGAGTTTCTCGGCCAGTTTATTCAGTTTTTCTCTGTGGTCTTTAAGGATACTCTCGGCGCGCGCTTTCGCCTCAACGACAATACGCTTAACCTCTTCGTCAATAAGCTCGGATGTTTTATCGGAATACCTGGGTTCGCGGGAGATATCGCGCCCGAGGAAAATCTCGGCGTCGTCCTTTTTGAGCGACAGCGGACCGAGCTTCTCGCTCATGCCGAACTCCACGACCATCTTATGCGCGATGTCCGTTGCTTTAGAGAGGTCATTCTGGGAACCGGTCGTGATCTCGTTGAAAACCATCTCTTCCGCCACCCTGCCGCCCAGAAGCACCGCGAGCCGCCCGAGTATCTCCTGCATGGTCGTGAGATACCTGTCCTCCAGCGGAAGCTGGAGCGTGTAGCCCAGCGCAGGCCCGCGCGGTATTATAGAAACCTTGTGAATGGGATCGCTGCCGGGAATATATTTTGCTACAAGCGTGTGGCCTGATTCGTGGTAGGCGATTATCTTCTTTTCTCTTTCCGATATCATGCGCGACTTTCTCTCAGGCCCGGCGATGACGCGGTCTATGGCCTCTTCCATGTCTTTCATCTCCACGGCCGGCTTGCTCTTCCGCGCCGCGAGCAGGGCTGCCTCGTTGACGAGGTTCGCCACGTCCGCGCCGACAAAACCGGGGGTTCTCCTGGCGATCACCGTCAGGTCAACCTTATCGGAAAGCGTGACGCCCTTGCTGTGCACCCTCAATATCTCTTCCCTGCCTTTCAGGTCGGGGGAGGGAACCGAGATCTGCCTGTCAAATCTTCCGGGCCTTAGCAGCGCCGGATCAAGCACGTCCGGGCGGTTCGTCGCGGCGATTAATATCACGCCCTCCTTCGTGTCAAAACCGTCCATCTCTACGAGCAGCTGGTTCAGCGTCTGCTCACGCTCGTCGTGCCCGCCACCTATGCCCGAGAACCTGTGGCGCCCGACGGCGTCAATTTCATCTATAAAAAGCAGGCACGGGGCGCTGCGCCTGCCCTGCTCAAAAAGATCCCTGACGCGCGACGCGCCGACGCCGACGAACATTTCAACGAATTCCGAACCGCTGGAAGAAAAGAAAGGGACGCCGGCTTCTCCCGCGACCGCTTTCGCAAGCAGCGTCTTGCCGGTGCCGGGCGCGCCGTAAACAAGCACGCCTTTTGGTATTTTTCCTCCGAGTTTCTGGAATTTGGCCGGGTCCTTAAGGAATTCAATTATCTCCTGAAGCTCTTCTTTCGCCTCGTCGCAGCCGGCCACGTCCGCGAAAGTTATCTTTGTTTTCTTTATCGGCTGAAGTTTTGCCTTGCTCCTGCCGAACGCCATCACCTGCTTGCCTCCGGACTGCATGCTTCTCATCCACCAGAGCCACAGGAGTATGAAAATGACCATCGGCCCCCAGTTAAGCAGGAACGCAAGGAGGAGGCCGCGCTCTATCTTGCCCGAAAACTGCCCGACGTTATATTGTTCCAGTTCTTCTACAAGTTTAGGGTCGGCAAGCGGAATCGTTTTGAACTTCACGATTTTATTGTCGCTCGTTTTAAATTCGCCGCTTATCATATTTTCCGCGACATCCACCTTCATCACCTGCCCGGACTTCAGCATTTTCTTGAAAGCTGAATAGGGAAGTTCCTGCTCAACTTTGATCTGCCTTACCGACTGTATGAAATACACTAGCAGCACGGTAATGAGCGCCCACCAGATCAGCACGCCCCACTTGTTATTAGATTTCATCCCGCATAGACCTCTCTTGTTTTAGATTTAGTAATACCTTACATCAACAATATTCCCGTTTTGTGTTATCTTTCCCTTAAACCCATAAGGTCTTACGGGATTTCATACCTTAAAGTCTCTCTAATTTACTCTAATCCTCCTGATAATTACATATTACAAATTACAGATTAAAAGACGCCTTCAATTTGTAATGTGTAATTTGTAATTATTTCTTTGCAGTCAATATGCCTATATACGGAAGGCCTCTGTATGCCTCGTTGTGATCCAGCCCGTATCCCACGACAAATTCGTTTTTTATCCTGAAACCCGTATAATCGGCTTGCACGGGCGTTTTCCTTGCTTCATATTTGTCCAGCAATACGCAGGTCCGTATGGAAAGAGGACACCGGTCTTTTAGATTGTTGAGCAGATAGGATAATGTATAGCCGGAATCGACGATGTCTTCAACCAGGAGAATATTCTTTCCAGCGGGGTCATCGCGCAGGTCCATTACGAGTTTTATTGAGCCGGTTGTTCCAGCGTCCCGGTATGACGAAACCGCGATAAAATCAAGCGTAAAATTAACTTTGAGCCGCCTGACCAGGTCCGCAAGAAAAATTATGCTCCCTTTGAGCACGCAGACTACCATCAAGTCCCTGCCGGCGTAATCCTTGGAAATCTCGCCCGCCATCTCATTGATGCGGCGTTTAATCCTCGCCTCGGAAAGGAGCACCTTCTTAACGCGGCTCTTTGCCATGTTTGTATTTCAAAAATATTACTCTATTTTTAACGCGTTTTATTAACCATCTTCCCGAATAATTTAATTGAAGTTTTTGGGAAAACAAAATCCAGTCCCGCAAGAAATCCACATTTGCAGCAGACCGTTTTTCAGGCAGAATCCGCTTCAAAATACGGGATTGGATTGCTTCATTATACTTAAAAAATTGCTTCAAATCAAATGATATTTTGTGTTTTTCGGCGAATATCACTTTTTTTACGGCTTTATTGACAAAAGTGTTAATAAATTCGTTGTCCCGCGAAACAATCTGAGAAAAACTGAAAAGATGTTCAACGAAACGCGGGTTCAGCTTGCCCAGCAATGGAAGAATACCGTGCCTTATTCTGTTTCGCGTGAACTCCGGGCTGTAATTGGACCGGTCAATTGAATACGCGAGCTTCTGCGACCTGGCATACCTGACCACCTCGCCGCGCGTTGAAGAAAGCAGCGGCCGGATAATCATTTTGCCGGAACCGGATTTCCTGAAAAGAGGAATACCGGCGAAACCTTCCGTACCCGTGCCCCTTACAAGCCACATCAGGATGGTTTCGGCATTGTCGTTGGCGGTGTGACCCGTGGCTATCCTGTCGCATTTGAACTGCCCGGCTGTCTCTTCCAAAACTTGATATCTCAGAGTTCTCGCTGCAGTTTCCGTTGAAACTTTATTGACGCGCGCGTAATCCTTGACGGAAATCGATCTGACTGCAAGCGGTATCCTAAGCTTCCCGCACAGCGCTCCGACTTTCTCGATCTCCCGCTTTGATTCGCGTCTCAACCCGTGGTCTATCGTGACCGCGCATATATCGATCGGATTTGTTTTTTTATACCGCCATAAAAGATGGAGCAGGCACACGGAATCCGGCCCTCCCGACACCGCGACAAGGATCCTGTCGCCGGATCGGATAAGTTTTTCCCTTTCAACCAGCTTTTTGAATTTTTCCCAAGCAATCATCTTGATAGCGTTTAGCGTTTAGTAAAAACTTAGATTCTCTATACGTTTTCCTCAGTCATTTAGAAGTAAATATCTATTTTCTCCGCTTCCTGATTCCGGACTTTCTCGGCCTGTTTGTGCGCGATCCTGCCGCCGGAAATCGTCTCCATCCCGCCGTTTTTCCATGAGATATCTATTTTTTTCACCGCGAACGATTCCGCCCATGTATCTATCTTCTTTGAATTATGGTAAGTGACCGGTATTTTCCCCAGGAACGTGAACTGGAACTCGCCGGATCTGTCAAAGAAATCCCCGGGGATAGCCGGTTTGAATTCAAGCGTCAGCCGGCCAGCCTGATCCAGGCCGAACGGCCTGCGGCCCGAAGTCATGCATATCCACATCTCCGTGAATTCCGCCGTAGAGCCGGAAAGCCGCGCTATGAAACCGCGCCCCCACCTGTTCTTGTCGGGGAACGCGCTTGAAGCTATGAATGAAGAGTTTTCAAGAATGCTCCTGCCGTACACGGCAGGTTTAAGGAAACACACGCCCGCTTTCCTGAATTCCTCAAAGAACTCCTTGTGCAAGCCCGCTTTCAGAAGTTCCAGCAGGTACTTGTATTCCATGTGAAGCCAGATCGATTCGTTCTCCAGCCAGCCCGGCGAAAATACCGTGCAGCGGCCGATATCGTACGGCTCTCCCTTAAGCGATGCGTTGACTTTATACATCCCGAGCGTCTTGTCATAAAGTCCGCTTTTCTTGACCGACCTGTGCAGTTCTCTTATCCTGGTTTTGTCCGGTTCGGTCTTTATGTAGCGCACCTGAGCCTCAAGAAAAGCGGGCAGAGGCCGTTTCGAGAATTTCGACACGGAAACGCACTCCTGCCCCCTGTGGTTCCTGCGTTTTTCATCCCTGTATGCTTCGGCCGTATAAGCGAAATAGGTATGGTATATGCCCGCCGAGCTGTCAAAGGCCTTTTCAATTCCCCTGTCAAGCTTCCTGACCGCGTTGTCAATGAAAGCTATGAGCCGGGCGCACGCAATCTTTTTCGTCGCCCCGCTGACGCCGTACAGCGTCTCTTTCCGGTATGTTTCCTTCAGCGTTGTCGCCTTGTCCCAAAAATCAAAATCACTCATTGAGCCGACCTGGGAGAGCAGGGAGGACAATCCTTCAAAAAACGCGTAAAGCTCTTCGTGCACGGCAATCCCGTAATCGTCCCCTATACCGAGCGCCTTCAGGCGTTCCCTGACGTAAAGCGCCATGCGCTTGGTCTCAAAAGTTTCGGGTGTGCACGAGCCGAAAATTCCCGGCAGGCCGTTGAGCGCGTCATCCCAGCCCGGCTTGTTGGCCTCGGCTTCGATGCCGATGCCTTCCGAGTCAAGCGACGCGACCTTATTCACCAGAAGATTCACCAGTTTTTCCATAAGCGTCGTCTTGTAGACGCCGCCCCTGCCTTTTTCCGTCCTGACGATATTCTGGTCGGACTTTCTGCCCTTGATGAGTTCCTGTTTTGATTTGTCCTCAACCGTCGAACCGAACTGCCTGATCTTTCCGCCTCCCGCGTCCACATATTTCTCGCTTCTCGGAAGGACTACGTTATCGTTGTCAAAATACCGGAACTCTTTCTTTTCAAAAAGTATCTCCCTTTCTTTTTCGGGGAAGACCGCGGTATAGTTTTCAAGCAGGTCTAAGTTGTACGTCCAGTGGTCTGTCCAGAAACCCTCGGTATATCTGAGCGCGTCATCTTTCCTTTTGGCCGCGCCCAGCACACGCCTCAGCAGTTCTTCTTTCGGAACTTTGAGTTTGATGCCGTTCTCTTCAATGAACAGCAGCAGGCTTCCGGGCTCGAACGGTTTTGAGATGAACGCGGCCAGTTTTTCCCTGCACGCGTCGTCTACGAGGCCGCTTGCCGCGCCGAGTCCGTCTTCAACGGTAAAATACGTGCCTTCAACGACCAAAGGGTTGTACCCGTCCAGCTGGAGCAGGTTATAGAACCTGGATATGTTGAAGTCCCCGACTTTCGGGTTGAAGAATACGTCGCAGCGCCTGTTCTGGTTGACGTCGCGGAAATTCGCGGTTCCCTGCGAGTAATAAGACGGCGATACCTGAAAGTCGTTATACTCGCGTTCAAGGTCGCCGTGCTTGCGCCAGTAGACATAGTATGGTATTTCTCCTCCGCCCGCGGGCAGGCTTACGGGCATGCCGCCGCGCAGGACATTGTCAAGGTATGTCTGCCTGCAGTAAAGGTCAAACTCCTTTACCGCCGACTTCGTGCGTATCTGGTTAGTGATATCTTCAACGACCTGCCTGTTCCGCCGCGCCTTGTTCTCAAAATATTCCGGGTTGCCCGCTTCCTTGAAGAGCTGGCTCAGTTTCTCCTGGCTCCCGATATGCCCGAAGAGCGAATAGAACGCAGTCTTGCCCGCCGGTTTTAATCTCGTTTTGAAAAAACTCATCGCGCAGGGGTACCTGTTATCGCCGATCTGTTCCTTGGAAACATTGAAAGCCGTTTTTGAAGCGAAAGCGAACGGATAGCCGAAACTCGTGTCCGGGCCGAATATTATTTCCGGATCTATTACGACTTTCGCCTTTTCCGTTTTGCCGGGACCCTTGACTACACCGAAGTAAAAGTTACCTTCCGCGAGTTCGGTCACTTCCGGCGTATCCGAAAGCTCAACCTTAACTTTATAGTAAGGTAAACCGGTCTTGTTGAAATCCGGAACGTGTATCCACGCCTGGTGGAGCGTGCTCATCGCTTTCAGCAGGTATTCGCTTATCCAGAACGGAATTATCCTCGGAAGGCCGTCAATGACCTCGAATTCAAGCGGGGATTTCTTAAGATTTTCGAATTCCACGGTCCTGGCCAGCGCGGCGTAGGATTCGCCGGGTATCGTAAAGTACTTGACCGTTGTCTTAAGCCCCAAATCGGCATTCTCTTCTTCCAGAATCAGTTCATACGACCTTACCAGCATGCGCTGAACCGTCCTGTACCTGTTATTGGCGGCGTTGTTCTGGAACGGCTCGTACAGCTCCGTCTTTCCGCCCCTTTTCAATTTAACAAAAGTCCTGAATCCCTGGTTCTGGGTAAAAGCGTACGCCTTGTCTGCCGCGTAAAACTCAAGCATGGAATAATTCTTGTTCTTTACGCCAAACGTGGAAATGCACTGGCCCCTGTTGATGTAGAAGGCCCACATAGGTATGCCGTCAACGCCTGCTATGCCGGGAAAGAAGCTCGCGAACGTGCGCGAGAGATTGTAATTCTCTATGACGAATGTCCCGTCATCATTGAGCCTGTACTTCGCGGTTGGACCGGTTTTTCCTGCGGATCTGGCCATCTTTTTAAACCTCTCAGTCGGAATTTGCCACCGGCGGCTGCGTAAATGCAGTTACCGATAACATAACATTCCAACCAATCTACATTATTTTTGCGGAAATTTCAAGCCCGGCTGTCTAGCGACGGGGAGGCGGGTTTCCGTATCCATATTGTTTTCCCGTTATGCTTTCTAGCGAGGAGGAGGCCGAAATCCTGACGCCCCACAATTCGCTTTGAAGCTGCGCTTCCAGAACCTTGACGGCCCTCTTATCCTTCAGTTTGCCCAGAGCCTCTATTACGGAAAGCTTTATGTCAACGTTTTGTTCCTTTTCAAGCAGCTTCACCAGCGGATTGACAGCGGCGCGGTCGCCTATATTGCCCAGCAGTTCTATCACATTCGTCTTGAAATTCACCGTGCCTATCTCCAGGAACGGCAGCACGGTTTTAGCGTCAAGTTCGCGCAGGTTGCCGACCTTCATCATGAGTTTCGCGTTTTTCCCCCAATCTTCCTTTTCCGCGTAAAAAAGCGCGTTTACCAGGCAGTACCTCGCCATGATGTCGGGGTTATTATTCTTGCTGCATGTTTCAGCCGGATTTGTCAGCAAAGTTAGCGCTAGGAAGAACTGAATAAACACTTTGGATGTCCTCAAGGACTAAAGGTGAACTGCAGGTAGATAATACTAAAATCAGACGGTTTTATCAAGGACAAACAGGCAGTTTTACTTGTGAATTTCCAGCGATGATTATGGAACTACATTCGGTCGGGGAGTTCTATCCCCAGAAGGGATAGTATTTGTTCAAACTCTCTGAGGCAAAGCATTGAAAGCGCGAGCCAGGAAGACTGTCTTGCGGCGTCCTTCTCGTTCAGTATATGGCAATGCTCGTAAAACCTGCTGAATGACTGCGCCAGGTCATGGGCAAGCTCGCACAGGAAATGCGGAGCGAGGTTCCGGCGCGCGTTCTCTACGGTTTCCGCAAACCTGCTGATGTTCAGCATCAGTTCCCGCTCGTATTCGGTAGGAGGAAGAATCGGCCCGGGCTTCACGCCTTTTTCCTGCGCTTTCCGGAGTATTGATTTGATTCTCACGGCGGCGTACAGGTGGTACGGGCCGGTTTTACCGTCAAAACTAGTGAACTTCTCTATGTCAAAAATATAGTCTGATGTCCTGAGGTTCATAAGATCGGCGAATTTTACCGCCGCGATCCCGACTTTTACGGCAATCCCGCGGCGCTCATCCTCGCCGTAATCGCGCGCGACGCCGGCCTCTTCCATCTTTTTCAGAACTTCTGTTATAGTCATCGCCGTCAGGTCCTTGAGCTTCATCACGCCGCCGGCGCGCGTCTTGAAAGGCTTCCCATCCGGACCGTTAACCGTGCCGAAAGCCACGTGTTCAAGAGAGGCCTTTCCGGAGATTCCGGTCTTTTTCGCGGCCTGAAAGACCTGCTCAAAATGCAGGCTCTGCCTTTTATCCACGACATATAATATCCTGCCGGCCTTGAAATCGTTTATGCGCTCGTAGACTGTTGCCAGGTCGGTTGTCCCGTACAGGTAGCCGCCGTCTGATTTTATGAGTATGAGAGGAGGCATCTCCTTTTTGCCCGGCTGTGTTTCAAGTTTGATAACAAGGGCGCCTTCATCAAGCTCGGCGACTCCCTTTGACTTCAGGTATTCTATCATAGCGGGAATCCTGTCATGGTAGTTGCTCTCGCCGTACCACAGGTCAAAACTCACGCCGAGGCCCTCAAAATCCGCCTTGAGCGCTTTGACGGAAACGTCAACGAAATGTTTCCAGAGAGCCCTGTAGCCCGCCCGCCCCTGCTGGAGCTCAACCGTCGCCTTGAGAGCGCCCGCCATCGCGTTCTCGTCGGATTTGCATCGCGCGTTCGCGGCCGGATACATCTCTTCCAGGTCATCAATCGTCGCGGGCGGCTCGGAAGGATACGAACCTTTGAATTTTTCGTCAAAATACGGCAGGTCCGGTTTCCTTAGATTCAATTCGCTTATCAGCATACCCATCTGGGTTCCCCAGTCGCCCATATGTATGTCACCGATAACTTTTTCACCCGCGAACCGCAGGATCCGCTTCAGGGACTCGCCTATTATCGCCGAGCGCAGGTGGCCGACGTGCATGGGTTTCGCTATGTTTGGCCCGCCGAAATCCATGACTGTCGTCGCCGCGTTCTGTAAGGAATGATGGCCGAGACGATCGTCCGAAACAAGCTCCTGAACAAACGAGGCGAGAAATTCGTCGGTAAGCGTTATGTTGATGAATCCCGGTTCCGCGATGGAAAGATTTTTGAATATCGGCTGGCTCTTCAGTTTCTCTACAATGTTGCCGGCAGCTATCATCGGCGCGGTTTTAACGGCTTTCGCGGCCCCGAGCGCCCCGCTGCACTGGAACTGGCCCAGTTCCGGTCTCTGCGATGCGACAACCTCGCCGAACCTGCCGGGATAACCGCAGGCCTCAAACGCTTCTGTAAACTGCTGTGTAAGAAGTTCTTTTATCGGCTTCATGGAGAATCTTAAGAGTTTTTCTTAAATACTACGACATCCCCTGTTGCGGGATCTTACCGGATATTTTACCACTTTGACCGCTTTTTGACAAGTTTAAAATGCGCGGCAATTATACTGTGTTTTGGAAACTGATATCAAGCTATTTCTTATTGCCTGCTTTCCTCCCTAAAAATCTCAATATAAGCCCTATTTTGTCCGGCTTGACGCGCGAATTATTTGTTATAATATTGGGTATGAATAATACCTCCTTACTGGGTTTTACGGGAATAGAATACTTTTAATAACAGCGGAATCCAAAACCGAGTAACAATTGACTATTTTGTTAAACGATTTTACTGTTTTAGCGCGGGACAGCGTTCAATTATGAATAAAACCTTAATCGTCATCGCGGGACTGATAATGACTAGTTTTTTGGGATTTCTCGAAACCCGGATAAATCCGAATATTTTTACGCTTGCCTTCTATTTGATTCCCGTGTATATTGTCGCCTGGTACGCGGGAAAGAACCAGAGCATGCTAATCAGTCTGTACAGCGCGTTTATATGGTTATTAACAAAATTCATCTATCAACCTCATATCGCGTCAATGAATCCCGATATTTTTTACTGGAACGTGTTTTCAAAACTTTTTTTCCTGCTTCTGGCATCTTATCTTTTCGCCCGACTCCATGAAAATATAAAACATGAAGAAAACATGTCGCGAACTGATTACCTTACGGGAATATCCAACCGGAGATATTTTTACGAGATGCTGAAAATAGAAATTGAAAGGAAAAAACGCTACAAAACCGAATATTCGGTGGTATTTATGGATATAGACAGATTTAAGTCTATAAATGATATTCTGGGACATCCTGCCGGGGACAATCTGCTGCGCATTATAGCCGATGTGCTGAAAAATAATATCAGGTTTCCGGATTTAACCGCAAGGATCGGCGGAGATGAGTTCGGAATTCTGCTTGCCGAAACCGGTTACGAGGGAACAAAAATAACCATTGAAAGGCTTCTTGATTCGTTGAACATAGCAGCGAAAAAACATCGGTTCCCCGTGCAATTCAGCATGGGCGTTCTGGTTTGCGGCAAGGAAGACATAGGAGCTGACAAAATTATCAAACTTGCTGATTCACTGATGTATAAGGCTAAAAAAGGGAGAGGCAAGGAGAAGATCAGGATAGAATATTTCCGTTAGTTCTACTTTGAATATAAAAGACCCGCCGGGAATTCTGCAAGCACGTTTTTGATGTACAGCGCGCTGTTTTCGCTCTCTATAAAATTCGCCGTTATGACATTATTCCAGCGGCGGGGGGCGCTTTCGGGAAGTTTTATATAAGTATCGTCCCACACATTCCCGTCGATTTTCTCGGCAGAACCGAGAAGCGAAACAGGCAATCTGGGGACAACGCAGAGAGCCCATTCTCCGTCTTTGTGCCTGGCAAAAGCAAAAAGGTTGTCTTTTTTCTTTCCAACCACTTGCACGGGCACATACGAACCTTCGCCGAATAGGCCGGGATTGTCTTTCCTGAATTGAAGCGCGGCATAAACAAGCAGCAGCTTTATCCTGCCGTCATTCTTTGATGCCAGCAGTTCGGCCAGCAGCCCCCCGTTGTTTTCAATCCTTCTGCGCTTGATATCTTCCAGGTAGCCGATCCTTTTGGCGTAATCCACGGGCCTTCTGTTATCCGGATCCACGAGAGAAAGATCCCACAGTTCCGTCCCCTGATAGAAATCGGGAACGCCCGGAAGCATTATCTTCAGCGCTGCCTGAGAAAGCGAATTATAAATGCCAAGTTCCGATATTTTCTTCTGGAACGGCAAGAAATCATCAAGAAAAGCGTTGCCGCGCGAAGCGTCAAGCAGCTTTTCCACAAAAGTTGTGCACGCGTCCTCGTAATCGGTATCCGGCTTGATCCAGGCGGTATGCTCCTTGGATTCCCTGACGGCTTTTATCACGTATTGCTTTATCCTTTCCGTGTAATCATCTTCGTGGTCGAACGGATACGTGCCGAGCAATGTCTGGTATATCAGGTACTCGTCATTCTTGTCCGGCGCCGGGATCCCCTTGAGAACCGTTTTTTTATTCTTGTTGAGTTTTGCCCAGGTCTTTATCCTTCTGTAAAATTCCCTCGGCATTTCCGAAAGCACGTTCAGACGCGCCCTTACATCCTCGCCTCTTTTCGTATCGTGCGTGGCCGTCGCGTTCAACGAGTGCTTCCATCTCCCGTTTCTCCGTTTTACAAAATCAGTGAATTCGGCCCTTGAAACGCCGAATCTGACCGGATCGGCTCCGACCTCGTTCATTGAGACCAGCCTGTTGTACAGGTAAAACACCGTATCCTCAAGGCCTTTTGCCATGATAGGGCCGGTGTACTGCTGAAAATTCATTATAAACTGTATATACTTGGCCTTTTCTTCTTCGCTGACGTTATCATCGAATTTCATCAGCAGGAATTTCTCAATAAAATTGAGCTCATACAGCAGTCCCGGGTTCTTCTGTTTGGACAATTCTATCGCCTGGATAATGTACTTCCTGTCCTGCTCGCTGTACCTGCCTTGGGTTATATATGTCCTGTAAACGGGAAAAAGCGCCATGACATCCACGAAAGCTCTCTTCAGACCGTACAGCGTAATGTCCGTGCCGTAGCGGTCGCTGCCGGAGATGTTCTTGAGCGCCTGGGCAAGGTTGTCGATGTTGCCGGCCATGTGTTTTCCTATGATGAGCCGCTTCCTGTTAAAAACTACTTCTTCGTAACGCGGTATGATCTCGGCAAACTTGCTGTATAACGACGTAAATATCCTCTGGTTGCGCCCGTTGCAGAACAGGCCGTTCATGAAATTCAGGATATCATAGCCCGTGGTCCCGTGCACTTCCCACTCCGGCGGAAGATCTTCGTCGTACCCGAGTATCTTTTCAACAACGATGTAGATATCCTTGTTCTTTCCCCTCAGGTTGTTCAAGTAAGTGTCGGGATCGAAAAGCCCGTCTATATGGTCTATCCTGAGGCCGTGTATGTTGCCCTTTTCTATCTGTTCGAATATTTTCACGTGCATGCGGTCAAAAACATCCTGCTTTTCCACGCGCATGGATATAAGGTCATTGACGGTGAAGAACCTGCGGTAATTTATCTCTTCTGACGCGACTTTCCAGAACGAAAGGCGGTAATACTGCTCCGAAAGAAGCTTGTCGAGCTCGTTATAACTGCCCCTGTCCCCCTGCTTGCCGTTCAATTCGGTTATGTTTCCGTCTATGAAGCTGCGCACGGCCCCGCTTTCCGTGTAAAGCCCCCACATCATCTTCTTGAAATGCTTTATCTGCTCCGCTCTTGATTCCTTGTTCTGGTTGACGTTTTTTGTCAAATTAAGGTTCCCTATATACTTCATGAAATCGGGATTGTCCTTGCCGGAGTCCTGGTCAAGCTTTTCAAGGTTTCTTTCGAAAACGGCCGCATAAGATTCTATCTTCAGCGGGAACTTCAGCGAATAGTAGTTGATGCTCAAGCCGTTCTCCGCGTACTGAAGGCGAATCTCGCCGCTTTCAAGGCATTCCGAATAGAATTTTCCGAGGAAGGGCGCCAGCACTCTTCCCCTCATGTTGCTGTAAATGTGTTTCCACTCTATATCAAAATAATCGCGGTACGGCGAATGCTCCCCGTTCTCGAAAACATCCATCAGCATATTATTTTCGGTATCAAAGGCCATGTGGTTCGGAACTATATCCTGCAGCCAGAACATGCCGTGTTCGCGGACCGAACGAGCCAGCTCTTCAAAGCCGTCCTCTCCGCCGAGTTCGGGGTCGATCTGTTCCGGGTCGACCATATCGTAGCCGTGGTCGCTCCCTTTCCTGCTTCTGAGCACCGGAGAGGCGTAAATATGGGAGATGCCGAGGCCGGAGAGATAATCCAGAATCTTCATCGCGTCGCTGAACGCGTATTTCGGGGTAAACTGTATCCTGTATGTCGCTCTCGGTATCATCATTTAGTCCTTATCCTTAAATGTTCTTCGAGCATTTTCAAATCGCCGATCATTGCCTCGTATTCCTTCGCGCCTTCGCCGAGTTTCGCTTCGTATGTTTCCATTATGCCCTTGCCTTTGGAGAAAAATATGTTCTGCGCCCGCCAGAGATTCAGCGTGATGTTCAGCTTTTTCATCGAATCTATTATAACAACAATATTGCGCAGGATATCCGGATCGGCAGGATTTTTCTCATATTTTTCCACAAGTTCGTCTATCCGCTTGCTTGCCTTGTAGCCGATTATCTTTTTATCAATCTTCACCGGCCACTGGTTGATCTCGCCGGTAATTTTGTCATATTCGGCGGCGTCCTGTTTTTCGCCTGCCAGCATTTTCAATATGTCGTTCGTCAGGACTTCTTCCATGACAACATTGAAATATTTCGGCACTGACAGGTTAAGCCACTTGAGCACCTTCATCGCGGGGTAATGACGTTCATATATCTGTTTCGAGGTGGCCCTGATATCGCCGAAAGTTTCGGAGAGTATCTTGTCCAGCACTTCGCGCTGTTCGTCGCGGAACAAATGCCAGAGCGAATAATTATGCTCGCCGAAATTGGCGTCTATAAGGCGTATGACACCGGAGATATCGGCTTTCTGGAAGGCGTCTGCCACGGACTGCTGCATTTCCTCGTACTCCTTTTCTCCGATGAACTTCCTCGCGCCGCCGACAATGTTATGGTCTCCCATGTGAAGAACCGCGAAAGTAATGTCCGATTCCTCCCTTGTTATAAGGGAGCGCATGCTTATCCTGCCGACCGCTAATTTCTGCTTGCCCGATTCCAGTTTCTGGTATTTCTGACGGCACACCCCGTAATTGTAGATTCCGGAATCTTCCTGGTAAACTTTAAACAAAGACGATATCGCGTAATGGACGCCCACACGCACTATGTCGAGGATCGAGGGTTTTACGAACATCTCGTAAATCTTGGCTCCGTTCTCGAATTCCCCGATATTGCTCTTCGCCCGTTCAATAAGGCCCTTGAAGCTATCTTCAAAGGATATACCGCTCACCTCGTGCGCCAGCTGAACGGCCCTCGCCGCGTAACTTATTATCTGGACCGTTTCAATTCCGGACAGTTCGTCAAAAAACCAGCCGCAGCTCGTGTACATGAACATGGCGTGCCGCTGCATTTCAAGGAGCTTCAACAGCTTGGATTTTTCTTCTTCGGAAAGTTCTCTCGGTGCGTTTTCCGAAATAAATGCTTTCAGCTTTTCTTCAGACCTGTCAAGGATTACGCCGGCATATCCGTTCCTGGCGGCCCACGGGTCCCTGACCAGTTCCTTCATCTTCTCTTCATATATCGTTAAGAGGTTGTCTCTCAGCCAGTCCAAAGCGCTTCGCAGGGGCGCGCGCCACTCCTGGTTCCACTCATTATGCAGACCTGAGTTGCAGCCGCAGTTGTTCCTCCATCTCTCGACGCCGTGGAAACAGCTCCATGAGGAATTCTCGAATATTTCCACCTCGTACTCCGGAGGATGCTTCTCCAGGTATTCCGCGTATATGGTCACTTTCGCGAGCTTGTTCGACTCAATATGATTTATGCAGTAGGCCAGCGCCATGTCGCCGTGAGAATGGTGGTGGCCGTATGTCTCGCCGTCGGTGGCGATATGGACTAATTCGCGGGCCTCTCCGTTTTCCGAGTAAGCGCCCAGCAGGTGTTCGGCAAAACTTTCCCCGCTGTCCAGCGTCCCGCCGAAAGCGATGCCCTGCGATACGGGCCCGTCGTAAAAAAATAAAGCTATCTTCGCGCCTGACGGAAGGTTGCAGAGATAAGGGCGTTTCGGGTCCACTTTTGCCCCGGAAACATCAACCCACTGTTCATCCCCTATCTTCCTAACGCTTTTCGCCTGCCCCGGCGCGAGTATCGTGAATGTGATGCCGTGTTCCGCGAGCAGTTCGAGGGTTTCCGTGTCAACCGCCGTTTCTGGAAGCCACATGCCTTCCGGTTTCCTGCCGAACCTGCGCTCAAAATCCTTTAATCCCCATACTATCTGCGTCCGCTTGTCATTCGAGTTGGCAAGCGGCATGATCATGTGGTTGTAGGCCTGCGCTATGGCCGCTCCGTGGCCGGAAAAATACTCCATGCTTTTCTTGTCCGCCTCAAGGATGGCTCTGTATATCTCGGGTTTTTTCCTTTCCATCCACGAAAGAAGCGTGGGCCCGAAATTGAAGCTTATTTTGGAATAATTATTGACCACATCCGCGACCTTGTCGAAGTCCTGCAGTATCCTTGACGCGGTGTTCGGCGCGTAGCACTCCGCCGTAATGCGCTCGTTCCAGTCATGATAAGGATACGCCGAGTCCTGCGTTTCGACTTCCTCCAGCCACGGGTTTTCCCTGGGCGGCTGATAAAAATGTCCGTGAATGCACAGATATCTTTCCATTAAGTTTCTCTCTCTTTTCGTGTTTTCTGTTCTTCCTATTTTCGGCCGTATAAAACAATGCTTCTTGCGCGCATCAGGCACATCCCGCCGGAATTATACAATCCCGGCGCAGTGCCCCCCGAGCCCGCCCATTCCTTGTCCGATGAATCAATAAGCTTCGTCCAGCTGCCCGCCGCAGCGACTTTGAATTCGGCGTCTTTATCGCCGAAATTCATCAGGCAAAGCAACTCGTCTTTGTCTGTTCCGAGCGTCATCTGAATTATTCTTGAACCTTCCGGCGAAACAGCCGACAATGTGTTCTTATCCGGGTTCCCGTATGCCGCCAGCGTCTTTCTCATCCCTATCAGCTTCCTGTAAAACCCCGACAATATCTTTCCCGGCGCCTTTTCCGCCCTGTCCCAACTGAGTTTGGAATCGTTGAATGTCTTTTCGGACTGCGGGTCAGGGATTTCCCTGTCCCACGCGAAGGCCTCGAACTCCTTCTTCCTGCCCTTGCGGACCGCATCTACAAGGCCTTTGTCCCCGTGCTCTATGAAATACATAAACGGCGCGCTTTCGCCGTATTCCTCTCCCATGAACAGCATGGGAATATAGGGAGACAAAATCACGCAGCCCGCCGCCAGCTTGAGAGATTCAAAATCCGCAAGCGCCGACAGCCGTTCGCCCATCATCCTGTTCCCGACCTGGTCGTGGTTCTGCGCAAAAACGAAAAACCTGTCGCCGCCGAACTGCGCGGACAGACCGCCGTGGTTCCGGCCGCGGTAGCGCGAATATATGCCGTCATAGACGAAACCGTTTTTCAGGCATTTCGCCAGGTCCTCTGTTTTGCCAAAATCCGCGTAGTAGCCGCCCTTTTCGCCGGTCAAAAGAGTATGCAGACAGTGATGGAAATCGTCCAGCCACTGGACGTCTATGCCGTACCCGCCTTTATCAAACGATTCGATCACGCGCGGATCGTTAAGGTCGCTTTCGGCTATCAGGTAGAATTTCCTCCCGGCTTCTTTCCCGACAACCGCTTTTTCTTCGGACAGTTCTTTGAGAATGTGTTTCGGGCCTTTATCGTATATGCCGTGAATGGCGTCCAGTCGCAACGCGTCGACGTGAAAACACTTGAACCAGCATTCCATGTTCCTGACGACGAAATTCCTGACGCCTTCGCAGCGCGCGTCATCGTAATTGACGGCCTTGCCCCACGGCGTGCCGTATTTACCCGTAAAATACGGGCCGTAGTTCTCAATATAATTCCCTTCGGGGCCGAAATGGTTGTAAACTACGTCAAGTATGATGGCCATGCCTTTACCGTGGCAGGCGTCGACGAATCTCTTGAAGCCTTCGGGGCCGCCGTACGAGTTCTGGACCGCAAAGAAATATGCGCCATCGTAGCCCCAGTTCCTCCTGCCGGGAAACTGCGCTACCGGCATCACTTCAACCGCGTTTACTCCAAGCCCCTTGAGATGATCCAACTTATTTATTGCGGCGTCAAATGTTCCCTCTGCGGTAAAAGTTCCTATGTGCAGCTCGTAGGCGATCATTTTACCCGGTTCGATACCTTTCCACGCGCCGTCGTTCCACTTGAAAGAATCATGGTCAACAAGTTCAGAGCGCCCGTGGACCCCCTCCGGCTGATAAAATGAAGACGGGTCCGGCCTCGGGGTTTTGCCGTCGACAATATACATGTACCCGGCACCCGCCGGAATGCCGGCGCTTTCAAGCCGCCAGTAACCGTCTTCCTTTTTATCCATGGGTATTTTTCTGGCTTCCGGGGTAATAATGTTCAGCTCAACGCCGGCGGCAAAAGGCGCCCACACTGTAAAAGACGACTTGCCGTCCTTTTCAAGCCACGCGCCTATTTTCACCTAATAAATTCTCCTCAGATTTTTTTTAATCGTTTTGACTATTACGGCATTATTGAAACACATGTAAGATTGCAAACCGAGTTTAGGTGAACCCGCCAAAGCTGTGTCATCAATGCGGCGAATAGCCGCGTCAATTGATGACACGTCCAGCGCCGGCGGGTCATTTTCATTTTTGTTGCAAAGAACGAAGTTCCTCGCAACTGCTTCATCTCAGATACCGGCTCCGGTGATTATTCTTTTCAGTCCCTTCAGGGGTATTCCGACCCAATCGGGCCTGTTGTTCAGCTCGTATGCCAGTTCATATACGGCCTTTTCTATGAGGAATACGCGGATAAGGGTTTCAACTTCGTCCTTCTGGCGCGGAATGAAACCCGCGCCGTCGGCCGCCATCAGGTATGAATCCAAAAATATGCCCGTCACGTGCTTATACCACGAATCCACCCATTTTTCCAGGTACACCGCGTCCCCGGGGCGCAGCGATGACTTCAGCAGCACCGTGCCGTACGCGGCGTAATGGAACGACCTTATCATGCCTGCCACGTCCTTGAACGGCGATTGCTTCAGCTTGCGCTCGCTCAAGGCCCTTGCCGGTTCGCCTTCAAAATCTATCACTATGAAATCCTTGCCGGTGTAGAGCACCTGCCCAAGGTGATAATCTCCGTGTATGCGTATCTTGTCGGCCGAGATCTTCTTTGCGACTATCATGTTCAGTTTTGAAACGAGCGCGGGTTCGGAGGCGAGCACTTCTTCGGCCTCCGCCCGTAAATTCTCAGGGATCTTCGCGATGTTCTTTTTCAGCAGTCCGAATGTCCTTCTTATCTGGCTGTATATGGACTGGTGCAGCGATTTCTGGTAAAGCAGCGAGAACGGTTCCGGGGCAAAAACGGGATCATCGATATTCTGGGCAAGCGCCATGTGCATTTCGGCCGTACGTTTCCCGAGTAAAGCGGCCATCTCGACGTACATGCCTCCGACAAGTTCTTCAATAGATGGCTGCGGTTTCAATGCTTCCGCCGGCTCTGTCTTGACGGAACCCTCCTTCTGCTGAGGCGGCGCCAGCTCCGTTTTCTTTGAAAGCACGTGGTCAAAATAGGAATCAAGCACGGTACCCGTGTATTTCCACGCGTCGCTTGAGGTTTCGATATAGCTCTGCAGCATCGCCAGCGTGTAAACCGAGTTCTTGCCGGCCCTGTATTCCAGCGTTCCGGCATATTCAGGAATATTCTTAAATTGGCCCTTTTCTGTAAGATTTTTCAGTATTTCCGCTTCCGGATTCACTCCTTCGCCCAGCTTGCGGTATAGTTTTATTATCAGGTTCTTCTCGTAAACAGCCGAAGAGTTGCTCTGATCGGTCTTCAGCACCGTTGAAGTAAGAGAAAGCCCTTTCTCTCCCATAAGCTCCTTGACTCTTTCCCCGCGCACGCCCGAAATTACGCCATTCTCTCCGGATATATTTTTCATCCTGACCGTGATATTCAGGAGTTCCGAGCGGAATTCCTCGTCATAGAAGCCGTCGTAGAGAACGCCCTTCCCGTCAGCAGACGCAACACCGGCAATCATCGACTGGGGAAACTCGCTCGCGGTCACTGTGAAATTCTCCTGAAGGCAGTACGAAACCGGCACGACATAGGTTTCCGGGACTCCTTCGTTATATTCCATTTCCACCAAGAATATTACGGAAAAGGAATTATTTTTCTTAAAATAGAATTCATCGGCTATCCTGAAACGTCTAACTATCTTTGATTTTGAAGCGAACCATCTGCTCCTTTTTATGTAAGGAATAATGGCCTTGTTCAGGAAGTTATCCTTCTCCCTCCCCTTGAAAATACTTTCCCATTTACCCTTCACGGATATTTCCGGCAAGCCCTTGTCTTCCGCCGCTGCATCCGTCGCCGTCTCTTTCTTCAGCAGGAGCCAGAACGTGTTATGAGGCCCCATGGTAAGCACGTAAAGCTTTTTCTCTATAACTGGGAACTTGTTCTGGCTGAACACTTCCTCCGGGATGTATCCCGCGAACTCGGACAGGTCAATCTCGGCGACCTGCGAGAACCTTGAAAGATTTATAATAAAAAGCATTATCTCATTCTCGTACTGGCGTATGAAAGCCAGGACTTTCGTGTTGCCGTGCTGGATGACTTTCATGCTGCCGAGAGTGATAGACTTAAATTTCTTTCTCATCGCGATCACCCTTCTGGTCCACCACAGGAACGACGAAAGGTTCTTCTCCTGCGTTTCAACATTCAGCGCCTCGTAATGATATTCCGAATCTATTATCACAGGAAGGCACAGCCCGTGCGGGTTCGCTTTTGAGAAACCGGCGTTCCTGTCCGGAGACCACTGCATAGGCGTCCTGACCCCGTTCCTGTCTCCGAGGTAGAAGTTGTCGCCCATGCCTATCTCATCGCCGTAATAGATAACCGGCGTGCCGGGCAGCGAAAAGAGGAGCTGGTTCATAAGTTCTATTTTCCTGCGGTTGTTACCGAGAAGCGGGGCCAGCCGACGCCTGATGCCGACGTTTATTTTGGCGCGCGGGTCCTTGGCGTAGAACCTCCACAGGTAGTCCCTCTCCTCGTCAGTCACCATCTCAAGCGTAAGCTCGTCGTGGTTCCTGAGAAATATGGCCCATTGGCAGGCGTCGGGCACTTTCGGGGTGGACTGGAGTATATCTATGATAGGGAAACTGTCTTCCATCTGGACCGACATGAACATCCGCGGCATCAGCGGGAAATGGAACGCCATGTGGCATTCGTCGCCGTCGCCGAAATAACGCGCCGCGTCCTCCGGCCATTGATTGGCCTCGGCAAGCAACATCTTGTCTCTGTAATTGCCTTCGACGTGGCTCCTCAGCTTTTTTAGGAATTCGTGCGTTTCGGGAAGGTTTTCGCAGTTGGTCCCTTCTCGCTCGAAGAGGTACGGCACTGCGTCCAGCCGCAGCCCGTCGACGCCCATCTCCAGCCAGAAATCTATGACCTTGAGTAACTCTTTCTGCACAAGCGGGTTGTCGAAATTCAGGTCGGGCTGATGCGAATAGAACCTGTGCCAGAAATATTTGCCTGAAACCGGATCTCTCGTCCAGTTGGAACTTTCAAAATCCTTGAATATAACCCTCGCGTCGCGGTATTTATCGGGCGTATCGCTCCATACGTACATATCCCTGAGCGGCGAACCTTCGGGAGCTTTTCTGGAACGCTTGAACCACGCGTGCTCGCCGGAAGTATGGTTAAGCACAAGTTCCGTGATCACGCGCAGCCCCTTTTCCTTCGCGGCGGCAAGGAACTCCCTGAAATCGCGCAGCGTCCCGTAATCCGGATTGACGTTGCAGTAATCCGATATATCGTACCCGTCGTCCTTGAGAGGGGACGGATAGAAAGGCAGAAGCCATATAGCCGTCACGCCGAGGTCTTCTATATAATCCAGCTTGCTTTTAAGCCCTTTGAAGTCGCCGATGCCGTCGTCATTGCTGTCGCAGAAAGTGCGGACATTAAGCTCGTATATAACGGCGTCTTTATACCATAACGGGTTTTTTTCCGAAAAAATCATTTCTTTCATGTGAATATGTCCTTTTATCAATTAAATCCAGTGAAAGCCGAACACCCGCTTCTATACCGAATTTCTCGCATTTATGTCTATCTATTTAACCATTTTACGATGAATATTTCAATGTGTTTCATTAAATGAAAGTTGAGCCTCCGGGGCGAAATCCGCCATGCCGTTATGACGGAAACCTGACTTCATTACTGCTAAAACAAAAAGCGACGGGCATACCGTCTGCCTGTCGCCAGAAAAAATATTGCGGGGGCAGGATTTGAACCTGCGGCCTTCAGGTTATGAGCCTGACGAGCTACCGGGCTGCTCCACCCCGCGATTAAGTAAATTCTATTTAAGCGTCCGTTATTGTACTACTTTAAGGTCTTGTTGTCAAGGATTTTCGTCTTTACTAGATACTGTCGTTATATATCGTACTTATTGGAAACCTGGATCTTTTTTCTTTCCACCTTTATGAACTTGTAACCGCAGCAGTTTACTACGGTAGTATTGCCGGCCATGGTTATCTGGCTTTGCCGGGCATTCTGCAAGTGAACATGCCCGTGCAGCCAGAGCAGGGGCGACATTTTCTTGATGAGTTTATGGAAGCACTTGAACCCCGTGTGCGGCAGGTCGCTCTGGTCATGCACTCCGGATGGCGGGGCGTGTGATATTACGATTATTTCCTTACGTTTCAGACCTAACAGTTTGTCATGCATTCTGAAAAACCGGATTTTTGTTATTACTTTATTTACGACACGCGCCATTTCGCTTTCCTTGAATTGGTTGCCCCTGCCGTTGTACCATCTTGAACCGCCGAAACCAGCTATCAGATAGTCACGGAAGACCGATACCCTGCCGTGTAGGTCTTCCTGCCCGGCAATGCATTTTATTATTTTTTCGGCCGATGTTTTTATCGTGTCCCACAACCTGTCGATTATTTCAAAGCCAAGGTATGTCTCATCATCCTCTTCCTGGACGTGATTGCCCGACACAAAGAAAAATTCCTTGTCCAGCCCGTCGACAAGGAATTCCATATAATCTCTATCGAGGTCTCCGCACGCGAGGATAAGGTTTATATCCTTCAGTTTCTCGGATGAACGGACAACCATGCTTTCAAGCGTATTACTGGTCTCGTCCGACACAGCCAGGATTTTCAAGAGGGGACCTCGAACACATTTATATTTTCTCTATCTCCGCTTTTATTGTCCTTAATATGTCCTTCACCACCGGCGGCAGAAGGTCAAAAACCGGATGCCTTTTTGTTTTTTTCTTCTTGAAATCAGTAGCGGTGAAATCAAAACCGACGTCATATCCCGCTCGCTGGCTCAAGAAATACTTGTGCTGCTGCAGCCATATGTACAGGTCAGTGTAAGTGCGGTTTGGATAATCCTTCAATACCTCTTCCTCGAGTATTATCCTGACTGCCGGAAGAAACCTAGTTTCGTACCAGATGTGGCTCGCGTAAATGATAGGTTTTTTCGCGTATTCCCCGTCATTGAAGCTATTCCTGAACCCTTCTATCTCTTCCAGCAGCTTGCCGTAACCCGTAAGGTCCGTAACGTTGAGCGGATATATGAGCATGCTGTTCTTCAGCAATGTTTCGCGCTGAAAGACCTCCTGCTGGAGTTTAATAAGGAAATCTTTTGCTCGTTCAGTGTTGTAAGCGAATTTTTTATTCGACGACAATTCAATGTCAAACCCTATCTTGATCACCTCAGCGTCTATATCAGGAGCATTCAACTCGTTCTTCGCGATCGTCACGCGGTGATGGCCGTCTATCACGAAATAATTATCCAGTATCTGATAAACCTTGATCGGCGGGAGTATTATCCCGGCATCGATGGCGCGTTTCACGCTCTGGTATTTCTCGCTCAGCCGTTCCGGGTGGGGCAGGAACTTATCGTTAAAATCCTGGTACCTGCCCAGGCTGCCGACTATCTTGTCTATCGGGATCTGTTTCACGCCCAAATTCAACTGGTGTACATGTTCCAGATTCTTTTCTATCGAATCAAAATCTATCAACGTGTCTTTCTGCCTGCCGGGCATGACAATCCTCTCAATTAATTCAATAACCATCTATATGTTTTTCAACCTTGCTTTCTTTAGGATTTCCTGTAACATTAAATTACTTAAGCCTTCTGCGGTGCAACCTGCGTTCATGGCCTCCGCGCCGGTCATTGCCTGTTCTCTGGTCAGGTATTACCGGGATAATGACCTTCCGCCTGTCCGCGACCTTCCTTCTGTTTATGGGCGATCTTTTATCCCAAAATACTCTTCTATCCTTGTCCAACCGGCGGTCTTTACCGCTCCGCCGCTCCCCGCTTGCCCGTCTGTTCACAGCCACGGGAATATTAGTTTTTCTTCTGTCAATGCCGCTTCTTCTGTCGTCTCTCGTCCTGCGTTCTTGCATAAATACTCCCTTAAAAACAGTATCTGGTATCTCGTATTTCGTATCTAGTAAATGCGAAATTAGAAATTTGAAAGTTGACCGCCCCGATAAATCGGGGCTTCGTAGATTTTCGCTTCGCGAAAATCTACTGCCGGGGGAGAGAATTGAACTCTCACGCCCCCTGAGGGGCTCAGGATTTTAAGTCCTGTGCGTCTGCCAGTTCCGCCACCCCGGCGTTTTTCAATTAACAATGGGCAATTACCAGTTATCAATTAAAGACCAAACTGCAACAACTAAGGAACAAGTCCCGAAGGGACTTTGTGGAGTTTACCCCGTATACGCGAAGCGTTATTCGGGGCCACCCCGGCGTTTTTCAAAGATTGTTCATTATACAATATGTTTTTGATAGTAGTCAATTCACGCACTTTATTACTTTTACCCGAAAGTCTCCACTTCATGACAATCTTTAGGGCAAAGAAGGTTAACTGCGGCTCTATCAAATTCGTTGGACTGCCCCATCATAATATTGTACCACTCAAATTGCTGTTTTTACTCACAAAAACATCAATAATACTTGAAATTTAATAATCCTTAATTTAGGTACTAGTTCATATATTGAAAACATATTTACAATTTCTTGTTTATTTTACAATAAAATTTTCATACGCATTACTGGTACAATTTTGAACGGGGCAGACCACTCACTCGCCCATGACTGAGACAAGCAGAGACACAGCGCCGTGGCAATCAAAGCGACCATCGATTTTCTCGTCATTTCCTCTCCAGTACGGCAATTATCTCTGCGGGCAGTTTACTGAATTTGATCTCGCCGCCAGCGATCTCTTGTATCGTCTTACCGTTGATTTTCAGTTCCTTGAGTTTTTCGTCTTCCGGCAGCGCGAACGAAAACCCGTTCGGTGGTTTTACTTTACCGGAAACATTTATTTTCAACATGTCGCCTTCCTGTTTAGCGGTGTAACTGACATTACCCCAGTATGTCGGCGCGTTCGATACACTGACTCCATCGCCCTCCCTGAGCCATTTTCCGTCCACGCCCTTCGCAAGCTCAAGCGTGTCCTTGTTCTCGTATATGAACAGGCTGCGTATCGTGCTGACTACTTCCGCGCTTATCCATGTATGGGGCATATCGCCGATGTACTGCGGGTGCCTGTAATTGTCGAAAACTACTTCCGCGAGTTCGTTCCACGCACGCGGGCGCGACGCGGAGACGAAATACCTGACCATCGCAAGCGCTCTGTCCTTCTGGCCCATTATAAGGAACGAAAGCGCGTTCCTCTGTTCGTAAGGCGTATAGCCGCCCTTCCAGTCGGATTTCAGTTTCGGCAGGAAGGTCTCCTCGTAGTATTTATTAAAAGTGTTATCCAGCTGCGGACGCGGTATGAAGTCGTATTCTTCGCACGGGAACAAACCGATTGACGTGGAAGTAGGGTCAAAATCGGCATAGTCGGCCGATGCCGGCAAGGTGTCGAGATTCTTCAACTGCATCACGAGCCGCATTGAATCGTAGAACGTCTTTCTAAAATCCGCGGTCTGATCATTCGCCCATGTTTTGGTGTCCTTGTCGCCGAGTATTCCCGCCATCTCGGCCATGTCTTTCCAGCCTTTGAGCGTAAAAAAGTCGTCCCAGTAGCTGTGCACCGCGGGAAAGTAACCTTCATGACTGTTGGACGGCGGCACGAGCCCGTAGAATTTTTTCATGTCATCCGGGCCGTTTGAATACTCCTCGGTCATCCGCGTATTCCTGAGCATCCTGATGTACTGCATGGACTTTTTCGCCGCAGGCATGTACTTCTTCAATATGCTTTTTTTGTTCGTGAAACGATAGATATCCATTATCGCGTAAACGAACTCACCCTGGCTGTCGTATTCCGTCCAGCTCCTGGCCCAGTCCGGCATCTTGTTGACCTCTACCATGAACGGCACAAAACCGTCGGGCTCCTGCATCGTTACCATGAAATCAACGTATTCCCTGGCCTCGGCGGCGAAACCCGTTCTCAACAGAGCCGCGTTGATTATCGCGCCGTCGCGCATCCATGAGCGCTGGTAGTTGCGGGGGCCGGGCTGAACGAGAGGCCCGTCGCGGTTTATAAGTATGTACGCAAGGTGGGTCTTCATTGCGTCTATTATTTCTTTTTCGGGTATGCCTATCTTGATTGTATCAAGCCGCGTCTCCCATGTCTTTATATTCGCCTGAAGCAGCGTGTTGAAATATTCGCCCAGCGTTTTGCCCGCAGGAACCTCTTCATGAATGCTTGCCTTGTACATCGGTACGTAAGAATAATATTCCTTAATCCCACCTGAGGGGATTGTAAAAGCGTATTCAAGCGCACCCGAGGCGTACTTATCCTTGTCGGTCAGCTCCTGCAGGGGAGGCAGTAAGCCCAATTTCAGGGTCTCCACGACCTCGCCGTCTTCCGTTTTCTGCGCGCCGAAACCAGAAGGTTCGCTGAAAGACACGACGGCGGCGGTGCCGTTAACAAAAACCGCGGGAAAGGTAGTCTTGTCAAACTTGATGCTTCTGATTTCAGTTAAACCTCCGTACTGCCACGGGGGATTGACCTGAAAGGGCCTTACCGCGATAAAGAGTTTGCCATTAATCTCGTCCGGCGTTTTATTTTCAATCGTGTATCTAACGTAACTGCCCGATTCGCCCAGCTCCCCGGCCGCGAACGCCGTCTGCCTGAATTCCAGCCCACCGGTTTTCCATGTGACCGTCGGGATGGGGAGATAGCTCTTTTCAAGGGACTGGCTTACTTCGGCTTGTCCGTATGAAATCAGCGAGTCGTTAATGTACAGGAATGGTTCTATTGAAAAACTGTGAAAGAAAGGCTCTATCGCCCCGTCCTCGCTGAAAAGTGATTCTGCGGGGTCTCTGTCCACTCCGAGCACCGTCCAGTAAACCTGCTGCTTTACCAACCATCTCGGGTAATATCCGACCGGCGCTTCCATCGCCGCCAGTTCAAAGGTCTTTTGCGGGGTTGCCGCTTCGTCCGGACCCTTGAAAATAATTTCCTGTATTCCATAGCCCGAGCCGCTGCTTTTTATCATTGAAATCCTGATCTTTGAGACCGTAACCATGTCCATGTAAGCCGTGTCCTTGCCTCCGTTGCCTTTTGATGTCGTGAAAAGGCTCTTCCAGCTGTCGCCTGAATATCCGTGTATTTCATATTCGCGCGCGTAATCGTTTCCCCAATATATCTCAAGGCCTCCAATCTGTTTAGGTGCCTTGAGATCGACCGATAACCATTCTTCGTCTCCGGGCGCGCTCTTCCAGCCCGTCTCCATTTTTCCGTCAAAGATGTTTTCGGCTTCGCATCCTTTAATCTTTGACGACGAATCAACCACCGGTACGCTCTCCGACCCTCTCACCTTTACTTCCCATACGGAATAGCCCCATGAAGTGCCCCTTTCCTTGCCGAAGATCCTTATGTATCTTGTTTTTGTCTTTGCGAAGAATATATCATCCGTGGAACCGTCGCCGTCAACGACCGAGTATACAGTTTCCCATTTCGTGCCGCTCTCCGACACCTGCACGTCGTATGTTTTTCCGTAGGCCGCTTCCCAGTTTATCACAAGGCCGCAGATATCCTTGGATTTACCGAAGTCAAGCTGCAGCCACTGTGGGTCCGAAAATTCGCTTGACCAGCGCGTCTGCATATTCTCATCCAGCACGTTTTCGGGTTTCATCAGGTCCTTCTCAAAAGATGACGCCGTCACTTTCCAACCCGCGGGCTGGGCACAGGCCACCGCAATCGCCGAAAATACAACTACACAACAAAGAAAAGTTTTATTCATGGGTTACTTTCTATTAATAATTGTCATCGTCTGTTCTGAGCCCGTCGCGGCAAAAGAAACCTTAAGCTTTCCACCGGAATGCCCGGTTGCCCTCAATCCTTTAACAGAACGTTGAATGCGCTTGCTCTTTATCACAAAAATGCCAAAGAAAGGGTCATTAGAAACGACCAGCGCCGTTACTAGGCATCTGAAACAGCTGCCAATGTTCATGCGTAAGACATTAATCCTGGATAATGGGTCGGAAAACACCGAACATGAACGCAGTGGAGCCCCTCCCCGAAAGAGTCGGGGAGGCTCCAAAAATTACGCGACCTCCCGCGGCTCCGTTCGCATTCCTCCCCCGACAGGAGTCGGGCCCGCGGCGGCGGGCATAACCGCGGGATTGACTGTAAAACCAGCGTTAGATGTTTTTTCGCTCATCCTTTATGATTCTTTTGCGCGTGGGTCCGACGAACAGATTAACGGTCTAATCCATAGATATTTGCCAAAGGGCACTGACTTTGATACTATTTCTATTGAACAGCTTAACTGGATACAGAACAAAACCAATAACAGGCCAAGAAAGTGCCTGGGGATTAAGTCCCCATTAGAAGTCGCTCAACTGCTAGGCCGTTGCACTTCGACCTTAAATGTGGCATGGGAATAAACTCATCATATGGTTTTTATATTACCAAGATGTACAAACTTGTCTTTACAACCTATTTGTCGCTGAATACAGCAAGATTTGAAAGCGGAACCGGCTTGTTCTTGCTTTCGTAAACCTCAAACTCCCAAATCGAGTATCCCCAGCCGCTGGCTCTTTCGGTCCCGTACATCCTTACATAACGCACCTCAATAGGGTCAATTTTTACGGCGCTTCTTCCGCCCGAACCCTGATTCTGAACACTCGCTACGTACCACTTTTTATCGTCTTGGGAGACCTGTATCTGATACTTCTTGGCGTACGCCGTTTCCCAACAAATGACAACTTTGTCAATGACTTTTTTCCCACCGAGGTCCAGTTTTATCCACTGGGGGTCTGAGAACGCACTGCTCCATCTGGTTTCCATTAAGCCGTCAACCGCCATTCCGGCATTGCATGTCTCTTCGCTTGACAATGCGGACACTCCTTTGATACCTTCAATCTTGCCCTGGATTTCACTCTTGTCCGGCTCGCTGATGTTAAGATCATCTATAAATACCGAACCCTTACCGTTTTTGCCCTTTGAAGCTATTATCTCCACCCGTTTTACTTCGCCAAGACTAGGCTGTGTGTCGGGACCCCACGCAAAAGCAACATCACCTTTGTTTAATTTTATCGTTTCCCAGTCTCTCTTTAATTTATAGTTGTCCCATCTTTTCATAAAAACGTTCCCTTTCGCGTCCATCAGCTTAAACTCTATATTATTCTCCCCTTCCCCTTTCATTAAAAAACTGATCGTGTAATAGCCACTGGGTATTATTATACTGTCAAAATCCCTGGCAATACCAACCCATAATTGGGAATCGCTCAGTTCAAACTTTAAGGAGACGCAGTCGTTTTTTACGCCTTTTGCTTTCTCAACGGAAACGTTCCCCAAAGGGCTCCAGAGGGTGCTGTCGTCAAAAGTATCAATCGATGCAGTCGCCGCCTTAAGATTACCGCCCATCAAACATAAGAAACAGCATGTGCAGACAACTAAAGCTATCATTTTTTTCATAAATTACCTTTCCTTTTTTAAATAAATTACCTTTCCTTACCGGCAGAGCAAAACCCACAGCCACGTTGTGGCTTGTTTATGCCGTCCCCCTCCTCACCAGAACGGGATTAAACAGTCCTACCACCGGTTTTAATTTTTTGCGAACTTTCACCTTATCCAACAACCTTAGAGAAGCCGCCTTCACTATATCGCTTATAGGCTGCATAACTGTCGTTAACGGAGGGTTGTTGAACTTACCTTCATATATTCCGTCATATCCGATTATCGAGATGTCTTCCGGCATTTTCATTTTCATTTCCGCCGCAGCGGACACTGCGCCAAGCGCCATTTTATCGTTTGAGGCAAATATCGCATCGGGTTTTTCTTTCATCTGCAGGAGTTTTCTGGTGATCTCTCTTCCCTGTTCGAAACTGAAATACCCGTTCGCCACAAATTCAGAGTACAAGCTGACATTTGATTCACTTAATGCATTTAAAAATCCGCGGTATCTATCGGAAGAGTCGACCCAGTGAGGATGGCCGTGAATAAACGCGATCTTTTCCCTGCCTCTTTCTATAAGATACTTCGTCGCCATGTAGCCCCCTTGGACGTTGTCGCTCATGTATGAATCCAGCTTGGCATCGTGGGAGAACACAATCACGATCGGTATCCCGTACCTCTGCATTTTTCTGATTTCGGGCATATCATCTTGCGAAGGAGCGAATATGATGAACCCCCCTATCATCTTTGTTTCGTAAAAATGGATTAGTTTCTTTGAATCATATTTCCCTCCGGACATTATCATCAGATAATATCCGTTGTTTTCAAGGACCGAACTTATATTTTTCATGGTTTCGCCCGTGAAGACATCGAAATCCACGACCTGACTTGTGGGAAGGGTTAGACATATCAGCCGTGACTTGTTCCCTGCCAGGCTTGAGGCGTGGTAGTTCGGTACGTAATTAATTCCTTTAAGATATTTCAATATCTTTTTTCTTGTGTATTCGCGGACGTATTTCTCGTTATTTATGACCCTGGATATGGTCCACCTCGAAACGCGGAGCTTTTTTGCTATGTCCTTTAAATTCATCTTTATCCCTTAAAATGCCGAATTCCCGGATTTTCTGCACACGCACCCATATGTTACGCAATAATATATTTTTTGTCAAGTGCAGGCTCATTTTTAAAGTATTGTGATCTGCTTAGACTTCTATGCAGGTTGGAGATCGCGTCTTCTATATCGGGCTCTATTATGCTGAGATCACTGATTTCCATCTTTTTTAAACGGCGGAAATGAGTTCGGAAACCGGGACCTTCGCTCTGTCAAACTGGACTGCCCGTTATTTTTCGGACCAGGCAGACTAACTATTTCAAATCATAATGGTCGATTTTGGCTCTTTTATGTGCACAAGAAAAGGGGTCAAGACTGGTGGACAGACCTTGACCCCTGAAAACAACATTAGCGGACCGGAATCCTGTGCACTGTTTTGGAAATAAGTTTGTCCAAAGTTTGTCTAGTACTCCCCAGAAACAGGCCTAAATAGACCGAAATACACCGAAATTGAACATTCTTAAAAGTATCAGTTTACCGTCGAGAAAGGGAAGTAAGGTGGAGGGCATTTTAATAGATTTTAAGTCCTGTGCGCCCCGACGTATCGGGGCAAGTTCTGCTGGTGGAGTTTACCCCGTATACGCGAAGCGTTATTCGGGGCCACCCCGGCGTTTTTCAATTAACAATGGACAATTACCAGTTAACAATTAAAGACCAAACGACAACAACTAAGGAACACCCCGCCAACGTCTTAGTGGCGGACGGTCTACTTTCTACTCTCAACTTTCAAAAAAATTGTTGTGCTTCGCAGACTCGCCCTATCGGACGCTCTTATAGCATAATTTTCAATAGTATTTTATTGGGGGATACCGATCCGGTTTAACGCTTTAGCCCGAGTTCTTCCGCCTTTTTCAGATCCTTTTCGGCGTCGTTTAAATTTCCAATAAGCCTGTAGGTCATCCCCCTGTTGAAATATGCCTTCGCCATGCCCGGGTCAAGCTGTGTCGCCTTGCTGAAATCAAACAAGGCGAGCTCGCTTCTCCCGGCCTGAAAATTCAGAACTCCCCGGTTGTAGTAAGCTTCGGCCGCGGACGGGTCGGCGCTTATCGCTTTATCAAAATCCGCGCCGGCTTTTTCAAAATCTCCGCGCTTCATGTAAACCGATCCTCTGTTCATGTACGCGTCCGCATAGAATGGTTCGATATTTATCGCCGAATTATAGTCTGCCAGGGCTTTTTCATACTCTTTCCGGACGGCATAAACGTTCCCGCGGTTGTAATGAGCTAACGCATTGTTCGGGTCAAGCTCTATTACCTTGCTGTAATCGAAGACAGCCTTTTCATACCGGCCCGTGTCCTCGAATAGCGACCCGCGGTTAAGATATGCCTCTTGATAAGCGCCGTTCAATTCCACTGTTTTATCATAATCCGCGAACGCTTTTCGTATCTCTTTTCTCCTTTTATAGATGTTTGCCCTGTTGTTATACGCGTGGACAAATCCCGGGTCAAGCTGTATCGCTTTCTGAAAATCATCAAATGCCAGGTCAAATCTTCCCTTCTCGCCGTAGGCAAGGCCCCTGTTATTCAAAGCGTAGACGAATTTCGGATATTGTTTCAGTTCATCGGCCCACAATGACACCCCGTCCCGCCAAACCTCGCATCTTTGCCATGTCATGAATGACATTCCCGCCGTCAGAACAATGAACATACCCGCGGCTATCCGCATTGTTTTAATGTTTTTCATCGCGAAGTAATAAAGTACGGAGGCAACAATGAAGAAAATACCTATAGACGGCACGTATGTGTACCTGTCGGCTGCTATAGCCCTTCCGTTCGTAATGATTTGAAGCGCCGGCAGAATAGCCGTGACAAAAAACGCCGCGCCGAACAGCGCCGTCTTCCTCCATTTATCGCGGCCAAGCAGTATAATGAAAACGGCAGTTATAATCAAAATGAGCGATAAGTCGAAAACTCCGAACCATTGCGACAGCATTTCGGAATCGACGTATGTATGCACGAGTTTCACCGGCGCAAATATCTTCGAAAGGTAGAACAACAACCCGTTAAAGGCACGGTAAACTCCGGAAACAAGACTGCCCGCGGTTATTTCCCCTGTCCAGCCCGATGCCCGGTGAAATATTATAGCTACGGCTGAAAAAGCGGCCGATAAAACAATGAACGGCGCCTTTTCGTACACGGATTTGGTATTGAATTTGCGCCCTTCATAGTAATCCAGAAGAAAAATGATTACAGGGAGCGTGACAGCCATTGGTTTTGACAGTAAGGAAAGCATGAATGCGGTGACGGACAGCGCATACCATTTTTTTCCGGTTTTCTTGGCGTATGCCTGGTAGCATACTATTGAGAGAAGAAAGAAAAAGGCGTAAAGCACATCTTTCCGTTCGGCGATCCAGGCGACCGACTCCACGTGCATCGGATGAAGCCCGAACATGGCCGCGACAACGAACGAAACGGCCGGATTCGATGTTAAAAGGATTATCATCGCAAATACAAGAATGGAATTCAGAATATGAAGCAGAAGATTAGTCGCGTGGAACAAGCGGGGATTAAGCCCGGCAATCCTGTATTCCACGGCGTAAGAAAGGGTTACAAGCGGGTGGTACAGGCCGGCATGCGGTTTTGAAAAGATTCTAAAAACGTTTTGCGGCGAAAGGTCCCTGATATCGCGGTTGCCCGTGACCATGACATTGTCGTCATAATTCACGAAATCGTTCTTAAGGGACGGCAAATAAGAAATGAAGGTTATCGCGGCAAGTAAGAGGATAAGAAGAGCTGTTTTTCTGCGGTTCATTAATGATTTTTATCAAAAAAGGAAAGAAATATCAATTTACTTTACGAAACAGATGCCGCATCTTTCCGGAACTTACCGCATCGCATCCGTCCGGCATAGGGATTTGAGTCCCGCCATAGGCGGGACGGACCAATACTATATTGCTCAAATTCCAAAGAAGTATACAGTCTTCGCTACTTACCCGACTCCACCCCCAGCGCGAGCACTTTTGCGCCCGAACCGTGCAATTTGCTCAGTATCCCTATGACAAAACCGTAGTTCAGCGTGTCGTCCGCGCGCAGGTAGACCGTCTTGTCCTGCTTCGCCCCGACGGCGCTTCTGACCGCCTGTTCGAGTTTCTCCTGCGGTATTAGGTTGTCGCCCAGGTAGATTTCCTTGTATTTCGTCACCGTCACCGTAAGCGGCGGCTGGCGGTTCTGCGCGGCGACGCCTCCGCCCTTCGGCAGTTTGATGTTTATGCGGTTTTCCTTGGCGTAATCAAGCGAGTATATCAAACTGAAAGAAACGAAAAAGAAAATGAACAGGTTCATTATTATATCGGTGATAGCTATGCTCTCAAATGCCCCCATGTGTTCACGAGTAACTGATATCTTCATGGGTCACTCCTTTCCTTTCTTGAAATAATCCGCGACTGTCGTCCCAGCCTCGTTCCATTCGTGCGCTATCCCCTTGAACGCGCTCATCAGGCTGTTATAGCACAGGTACAATGGGATGGCTACCGCGAGCCCCGCGGCGGTTGTTATCATGGCCGAGTACATCCCGCCCGACAACGCGCTCACCGTGACGCTGTTGCCGAGTTCCTCCCATGTTTTGAAGGCCTGTATAAGCCCGATTATGGTGCCTAGGAAGCCCATCATGGGCTCGAGACCCACGATGCTCAGCAGGAGCCCCATCCCCCACTCAAGCCGTTTCATCTGCTTTGCGCCTTCGCGCTCCATCGCCATTTCCGCCGTGACTTTCCCGGAACTTCCCGTCTCAAGGCCTTTCTGGAGGATGCGCGCGAAAGGAGAATCCACGCCGGAACAGAACTCAAGCGCTTTCTTGTCATCTTTTTCCCTAAGCAGTCCAAATACCCGCTCGGGAAAATCGTTTTCCTTGTTCCTGCGCTTAAGTATCATCAGAAGCACCGTTTTCTGAAGGACGATCGCAAGGCCGGCGACGGAACCGGCTATTATAGGCCACATTATCGGCCCGCCCTTCACTATCCACTGGCTGACTTCAACTGTGTTCATGGTATGACTCCCTTGACCCGCGACTACGGCCTGGCGCTTGCTTTTAACTTGACAAGCGTCTCCATGTCCGCCTGGTCCATTAATATTTTTTCTGCCCTTTTCGCTATTACCTCGTTTTCATCGCTCGCGGCTACTATCAGATTCTCAAGCGCATCGTTCTTTACCACATTCCTCAGCAATTCTTCCTCAACCGTGTTCTTCTCGTTCTTCATCCGGCCGATCAGGAAATCAATGAAAGCATTGTCTCTTTTATCCTTTTCTCGCGCGGGATTTGCAGTAACGGTGCCCGGAAACATCCATGTGTCGCTCCAGGAAATATTAACGCTTCCCAGAAAGACATCCCTTTTCCCGGCTAAAACCATCTGGACGCGAATCTCAACGCAACCGACCGGTATTTCCCCGGTTACGCTGTAATCCCTCCACCCCCCGCTCCCTCTTAACGCCGCCAGGCTGTCTGAAAGAAAGATTTCCTTAAGCGGTTCTCCGCCGCGGCCAAGGAATCTGACAATTGGCGAGGCGTAATCGTTCTTATCGGCCCGCACGCGCGTCCGGATATTTATATATTTTTTGAAACCGTTATGTCTGAGAACGTAATAAAAATCTTTCGGTTTGTTGCGGGCGTAATACTTCGGGTCCATGAACAAGCGGTAACTGCCGTCCGAACTGCTGTTCCGAAGCGAGCAGACGGGATTGCTGTCGACATCCACGTCCATCTCTCCGTTTTTGGAAACACCGCCGATATTGTCTTTCAGGACCAGGTCCGCGAAATCCACCGTCCGGATATCTATCTTGTTGGCGCCGAGGATCTTGTACAATGCCAGCCGCGCCGACTGGCGAGCTATGAAACCCTCAGGGCGCTGCCATCCTTTGGTTACCCTTGTGTAGTCAGTTCCAACGCCGGTGTCTTCCTTTGCCATTTCCATCAACGCGGGCACGGCGCGCTGGTCTCCCGATTCGGCGAGTCTTTTCGCGGCGAGACTCCTGACAATCAGAAACTTGTCCGCGGCGGCTTTTAAAAGCATCTGGAAATGTTTTTCATTCTCCGGTTTCAGCAGCTGCACGACCACCGCGCGCAGGGCAGGATCGGGGCTTTCCATGTATCTGTCTATAATGAACTGCGGGATCTCCTGCTCTTTCTGAAGTTTTTCCACGAGTTTTCCCGAATCATCGCCCACCGCGAACCGTATAAGTTTGTCTATCCTTTCTTCGTCGCGCGTGAAAGATTTTGACAGAACTGCCTGCTTGAGGATGTAATCGTAATACCCGAGTTCGTCGCCCTGGTCTTTCAGGACGCGGATTAGAGTCTTGATCGCGTGGGGCTCAACCCAGTGGTACGTGTACCCTTCGGCAAGCGTGTCTATAGGATATTTAAAAGCTTCGACTTTCCTTATATCTTCGTATAGTTTGATGGATTCCTTGATGTCATGCAGGCCGTTCGTATCCAACTGGTTCGCGAATATCAGATAGTCGTCAAGCGGGTACTTTGAGTACCGTATCTTCCAGGCCGCGTCCTTGAAAAACCAATCGTATCTCGCCTTGTAGGTGCTGGCAGCCACCTGGAATTCATCGTCATCCACGGCTCCGTCGCCGTCCAGGTCCCAGACAAGCCCCTGGCCTTTTCCCTTGTACACCCTTTTCCCATTAACAATTTCATACACGTCGGCGCTTGAAGAAGAAGCCGTTACAAAAGCGTTTAAACCGGCGGTACCGTTGGATCCTCTTTTATAGAAGTCTCTCGACGCGGCAAGGTCCTTGCTATATGCCTTTGATTCCTCAACGTTTCCCTGCAGGTGCGCGGCCGGGGCTTTCTTCAGGAACGCGTCGATGCGTCCGCTCATATCTTCCATGTCGCGTGAATCCATCTCCCCGACAACGGATTCACGCATTTCGAACGGGATCTCGGCCGTATCCATGTCCCATGCCCTGACGTTGCCGGCTTTTTTCATTTGCGCCGACAGTTCCGCTATAATGTTTTTCTTGAGCGTTTCGGCGCTCGGCCCCAGGAACTTTTCGGGAACTGCAGCGGCTTTTTCGAGCGCGGCCGCCTCCATTTCCACCGCCGGCTCTTTGATTTCAGGAAGAGCCGGCAGAGTTTCCGGGACAACGGGCGCAGATAATTCCAGCATTATTTCTCTCGTGGGGAATGCCAGGCGGGATATCTCCATCTTCGGAAAGAATAAAAGCGCCAAAAGATGGAACAGCACGGACACAATGAGGAAATTTTTGAGATCGTATCTGATCTTCATATGGATGGAAACGTTTACCTTATGCTGTATACAGTATAAACGAAATATAGCCTTTCGTCAACGGAAATCGTCCTGTTTAATAGAGTTTAGAAACCGTAGGTGAGAGAGACTTTGTGGGTTGATCCGAGCTGGTTGAAAGGCGTAAAGGAATAATCTATCTGGCTTCCGCCAAACCTGAATCCCATGCCGCCGGAAGGATTGAATGTTTCGCCGCCTGAAGGAACGTCAGGGGCCGCGCTGTTTTTCAGCATATTATAAAGAAATCCGCCGCGCAGCGAAAGGATGCTTACGGGTGCAAACTCCGTACCGACGCATATTTCGCTTGTTTTGTCGTACGCGTAATGCCTAAGGTCCATGCTGATGCCAAATCCCCCAATCTGATATCCCGCGCCGAGACTTATGTTCATCGGGAGATTTTCAGTCTCGTTCACGTATTTCATGCCTCCGCCGATATTGCGCGCCGTCAAGCCGAAGCTGAGAGAATGCCCGGGCAGCTTGTAGAGGAGACCCAAGTCTGCGGCAAAGCCCGTTGCGGTCACGTCGTCTATGTTCTCGCGGATATACTTAAGGTTAAGCCCGGCGTAGCCGTTGCGGATGACCTTCGAGCCATAGCCGAAAGTGAACATCGTGTCGCCGGCCTTGAACGTATAGGGCTCCGATATCTGGCTGGCCCGCCCGGTAATCTCGCCAATGTTAAGGTAATGGACACTGAACCCGAAAGTGCCGGCTTTCGTAGGCACGCCGAACGCCGCGTAATCGTAAGTCATGTTATCGAGCCACGCGTTGTGCATGAATGAAACCTCGGGCCGTTTCATGACGCCCAAGCCCGCCTGGTTCCAGTAAATGCTGTTGATGTCGCTGGATACGGCGGTATACGCGTTGCCCAGTCCCTGGGCTCTGGCGCCGACGCCGATGAGCAGGAACTCAGCGGACGAAACTCCGGCCCCTCTGGCACCCGACGCCGCAAGCGCCGAAATGATTGCAAATACCGCGATGGTTGATATGGCCTTTCTGTTCATTGTATTATCTTATTACTGCGAACTTGCCTATCGTTTTCTGCCCTTTGTTGTTAGTGACGCAATAAATGTAGACGCCGCTCGCTACTTTCTCGCCGCCGTCATTCAGCGCGTCCCATTCCAGTTTACCGCCGGAATCCGCGGACAGTTCCCTTACCACGCGCCCGGACACCGTATATATGGAGATCTTCGCATTTTGCGTCAAGCCGTCAAACGTGACAGACGTATGGCCTTGATACGGCCTGAACGGGTTCGGATATATTATCACGCTGTTGAGATCAGCGTTCGGTTCAGCGTAGAAAAGCCCGAACATCGTAAAATGACTGGTCTTGACCGAAACCGAACCGGGTTCTTTGTAAGCATCGGTGTTCGCCGCGTTCATCCCGAGCCCGGAGTCCTGCGCGACACTGCGCCACTCGGACCTTGTTTCGTCGAAATACATCACTTTCAGGTCTTCCGCTTTTACCGATGTCCCGTCCACTATCCCGTCGTTGTTTTCGTCCTTATATGGAAGTGATATCTGTATGGGCTGGCTGAAAAATTTCGTTCCGTCCGCAAATTCATACTTTCTCGTGACGCCGAGAGATTTCAGCGAAGATTCCTTGACCGGAGCCGGCGCGTCCTTCACCGTCTCTATCACGAGGAACGTGGTTTTGTTTATCGCACCGGGGGGAATGCAGGCTCTCGTGCCATCCCCGAGCTGGACCTCCGTATTCTCGTTGAAGTTTACCTTCTGGGCCTTGTAGCAACCGCCGTTCTTGTTCTCTTCCACAATATCCGGATTTTGGTCGTCAATGTATACCGTTATGTATCCGGGCAGCGGGTCAGGTACGTTATCGGCGTTATAAGCTATCGCTCTCAGTTTATATTCCCCGCACTGCAGTTCCCTTGTGTTCCAGTAAACGTGGAAGGGTTTCTTGGTATCTTTCTCGTCTATAATAACCCATTGCGTGGAGTTCTTGCGCTTGTACTGGAACAACACACCCGAAGCCGTTCCCTGCGTGATATCCGCGAATATTGTAACGGCGTTTCCGCATATTCTCTTGCCGTCATTGGGATTCTTTATTGTCGCTTTGGCGATTTCCGCGGGAGGCGGAGGCGGAGGCGGAGGCGCGCTTCCGGTATCGTCCTCGATGACAGTTATAGTGCCGTCCAGCTGGTTAGGCACGTACACGCGGCTCATCTCCTGGTTCACGCCGCAGTATTTCGCGCCGTTGCCGGCCTGAAGCACCGCAACAACGGTATTATCGGCACCGTTTATAACGCTCAGCGTCTTATCGCCGGAATTGACCGCGTAAACGCGGTTGGACGATGCGTTTGCCTCGATGCCCCACGGGGCGCTCCCTACATCTATATAACCAAGCAGGGTATCGCTTGCGCCGTCTATGACCGCGATCGAATCAGAGCCGTAGTTAGCAACGTAAATCCTATTGGTCGCCTCGTTGACCGCAACACCAGCGGGATAATATCCCACATCAATCCTTTTTATGAAGTTCTTACTCGTGATGCCGGCAACCGCTATCTGGTTATTGGAATAATCCGCGATATACGCTTTCTGCGTGGTTGCATTGACAGCTATTCCTCCGGACTTGTCGCTCGTACCCAGGTCTATTACTTCGTTGAAGTTGCCATCCGTGATACCGAGGCACAGTGACCCGGAAAAAACGAAAGGAAAATATATTCTGCTCCCGGACTTCGCGACACCCGTAGGGAAAGTCCCAAGGCCGATATGGTTGACGAACTTCTTTTCCTGCAGGTCAAATACCGCGACCGACTGGTTATATTCGTCCACAGTATATGCCGATTGACCCATGATCTGTATTTCGCCGGTAAAAACATTCAGTATGCCGGCGGGCATTACAAGGTCGCTGTAATACGGGGCGTAGCTGAACGGGAATATCCTGTCAGATACAAGATTGTTTGAAGGGTCTATTATGAACATGCCGCCGTTCGGACCGTTAGAAACATAGAGTTTTCCTCCGGAAACCAGTGCGTCAAGCGGGGTTGCGGGAACGAACGGCACGCGCTCTATGAGCGACTCGCCGCTGCAGGACACCACGGCAACGTCCTGCGACCAGTGGTTTGCCGCGTAGGCTCGGTCCCTGGCTTCGTCTACGCATACTCCGGACGGGTCGTCGCCGGGGCAGAAACTCTTTAGCAGCGCGAACGACTGGGTATCTATTATATGGAACTTGTCCGAGTAATTATCCACAACGTAGAGGCGGTGCCTTGACTTGTTCAGCGCAAGCTTCTGCGGCCAGGACACGTTCTGTATCGTCGCCTCAACGCTGTTATTCTCCACATTAACGACCGTTATCGCTGACGCGTACATCTGCGTGACGAATAGGTATTTGCCGTCAAGAGCGGAATCATAACGGTAGTCGAAACCGGCCGGGTTTTGCCCGATGGGAATCACGCTGACGACCTGTTTTGCGGACGGGTCATAAGATATCACGGCCGCGTGCATGGACCAGTCGGTATTGTAATAAGCGCAGGTAAAATATATCCTGTTTCGTTCTTTGTCTATGTTTATGCACGAACCGTAAGTATACATTGAACCGGCTATCGCGGTCCTGAAATCAAACAGCTCTTCCTGCGTGTTGTCCGCAAGGTTTACTTTAAAGGCGCGGTTGGTCGCGCCGTAGTATAGCGTGTTGGAAGACGGATCTATCCGCATGGAATAGACGTACCAGCCAAGCGACGGTATTGTCGCCGTCTTGGCAAGCGACGCAGCTGAATAAACCTGAATTCCCGCATTCCACGAGCTGTCAAAAGACGCGACATACAGTTTGCCGTCATTTACCGTTATGACTTCCGGATAAATGAATCCCGTTATCTCTCCTACTATCAATTTTGTCTGGGGGTTGTACTTGACGACGTTTCCGCCATCGTTAGATGCCACGAAAACGGAGCCGTCAGCGGGATCCGCCGTTATCGGGCCGGGGTGGTTAAGCGCGGGCCCGTTCGACAGGCGTATGGTGTCTATGACAGACGGCCCGGGCGCGGATGAGTACGCCGCGATGCAGGCGGCCGCGAGCACCAATACGACGATAATGAGTTTTTTTATGTTATCCATTGGAAATCCAGCGGATCACTTTTTCACGAACTTGTACGTCTTGGTTTCCTGTTTCCCGTCTGAATATACAACTGACAGCTGGGCGTAATAATCCCCGGCCGGCAGTTCGCGCCCGTACGAATCGCGCCCGTCCCACAGCGTGATAACGTTGTTAAGGTCAGTCACGTCCCTGAGGACATACGCCCTGACCGGACGGAAGTTCGGGCCAAGGATATTTACCGCGACTTCGGCGTAGGAGTCCTGGCTGTCGTTTATAGCGGATGATTTTTTCAGGGCGGAGAATTTCCCTCCGGAAACCGTGCCGTCGAATGAGCCGGCGTTCAGCGGCAGGTTGTCCAGCGTGTATTCTTTCTTGAAATCGGACGGGGGAGAGATATTCTTGTTTTTGAGTTCTGCGGATTGTTTAAGGCCTGATGCGTTTTCTTCAGAGATAAGTGGTGAAACGCAGAAAATAAAAAAAGCTATAAGCGGGATTATCCCCCATTTACAGCCCATAGCTTTCCTAATCTTATTCATATGCTTCTCTTTTCGGCAACCCAGCCAACCTTTAAATTGATTTTTCAATTAGAAAAGGTCCTGTTGGTTTTGCGAACCCCGGTTACCCGGGGCGTGCCTTTATCGTCACTACAATTATAGGTTGAGAAACCTCAAACGTCAAGGGATATTTAAAATTTATATGATAGCGATACTCTGCTTGTCTGCCCCAAATCCCCGTACGGAGCGTACGCGTAATCAAGCACGTACTTTTGATATGAAATGCCGAAACCCGCCGATATTCCCGATCCCGTAAGGCCTTTGGTAACACTCGATTTATAGCCGGCTCTTACCGCCGCGCTGGTGGACTCATTGAACTTCCTCAAATACTCCGCGCCGGCGTTCGTGTAGAACCCCGTGTCGTTCGTCGAGTTAATATCCACCAGAATATTCATGCCGTGGCTCATGTTCAGGTTATCGTCTATCTCAGAATTCTTGAACGGAATCGCGTACTTTCCTCCGAGTTTGACGTTCAACGGAAGCGGGTCTTCCTCAAAGTTGAATTTCATCGTTGTGCCAAGGTTCTGGACCGCGAGGCCCGTTATGAACCGCTGATCTTTGAACACCTTCTGTGCGCCGACGTCCGCCGCGATTGCCGTCGCGGTCTTGTCGTCCAGCGTGCTCGAAATGTATTTCAACGTTATACCTGCAAACAGCGCTTTGAAATCTCTCGCGTAGCACAGGGAAACCGCCATGTCCGCGGGCGCGTAGCTGTCGGCCAGTATCGTACCGGTATTGTCCACCTTGGTTATCGCCGGAACTGAAAGATAATTTATTCCGACGCCCAGCGCGTTGTCGCCTATCTTTTTCGCGAACGCGATATTTGAATAGTTTATCGATTCAAGCCACATTGCCTGCGATGCCCTTATCTCCATCCCGTCGGATCCTACCAACCCGGCGGGATTTATGAACACGGACTCCGCTCCGGAACTCGCCGCGCCGGCCTCTCCCAAAGCGGATGAATTCGCGCTGACGCCGATTTTCAGGAACTGCGCGCCCGAAGTCCCCACGCCCGCGTACAGACGGTTGACAGTTGACAGTTGACAGATGACGGCAAAAACAAGTGTCGTGAAAAACAATTTTTTCATGTTCATTCTTTTCTCCCGATTATTAATGAATATTTAATATTAATCTGTCATTCTGACAATAGTCTGTCAACCGTCAACTGCTTCTATTTAATGATCGCGAACTTGCCTTTCGTTTTCTGGGACGAATCGTCCGGATTGGTCACGAGGTATATGTACACGCCCGACGCCACTTTCTCGCCGTCAGCGTTGCATATATTCCACAGGTACTTACCGTCCCCGTTCGTTTCGTCGCATTCCGCGACCAGTTCGCCCGCTATGTTGAATATCTTGATGTTGGCCTTCTGGGTAAGCTTGTCGAAGAGCACTCCCGTCCCGAGCGAGGTGTTATCGAACGCGCCGCCGCTTCCGGGCTTGTACGGGTTCGGGTAGACTATGACCTTGTCCAGATTGCTTTCATACGTGCTGACGCTTACAAGGGCGTAAATCGAGAAATGCGTTATCTCGACCGAAACCTTCTTGTTTGTCTTGTCAAGTGTCACGGTCTCCGATACTTTTTCCCATTTCAGCGTAACTTTGTTCAGCGTGAATATCCTTAAAGCGTCGGCCCTTATGGGCGGCGTCGTATTGTCGACAACATCGTCATTGTCGGCGTCAGGATACGACATCGTGAGCGTAAAGGCTTTCGCGAAGTTGCCCGTTATCGTAGACCCGGTCAGACTGAACAGGTTAATCTCTATTACGGAACCTGCTATGAGCTTGTTGTTGTCCAACACAAGATCGCTCGTGGCAGAATCCAGTTCGGTCTTCGTTACTTCGGTAGGAGCGTCTTCCGCGTCGACGTTTATGTATATGTAGCCGTCCTCCGTTATCGCTCCGGGCGGTATCTCTATCTTCACCTCGCCTGTCCCGGCGGTCTTTGTCTGCTCCTGCGTGACCGTTGAGGTCGTCACAAGAAGCGTGACCGTTGTAGGCAGCGTGGCGGTAGTTCCGGACTTAGGCGTCGTGCTGCTCGTAATAACCCCGTTGCCATTGTAACCGAACACGGCATAGTAGTAGGTCTTTGCCAGCGCGAGGTTTTCGTTCTTGTACGTCGCGGCCATAAGATTTGACGACGGCCCTACAATGGTCGTCCAACCGTTCTCGCCGTCAAGCGAGCGGTCAACGCGATACTTGCTGCAGCCGTTCCCGGTCCACGCCATCGTAATCGAATGCATCGTGGATGTGCTTATAACAAGGCTGGTCGGGGCCACGGCTAGCGTATACTTTGGAGCCGTCGCGCCGTCGCTTTCGCCCGCCGAGTTGTAGGATTTGAATATTCTACCATACTGCGTATTGGTGCTCAGGTTCGTGTCAAACCAAGAGCTCGTAGGCTTGGGCAAAGTCGTCAGCAGGCCGTTCGTTGATGTATATACCTTGTATCCCATTATGTTTGAGCTGCCTTCCGTCCAATACCAACCTATCGTCGATACCGATATTGCGTATCCAACCAGCCCTGCAGGAGCCGCGGGAAGCGTTATCGTGCTTGACGCCGTACTGTATACACCCGGGGTTTGGATCAAATCCCCGTTTATCGCGCCTATCCGGTACCAATATGTGGAGTCCGGGGACAGCCCGGTGTTCGGATACGACGTGGCAGCCGCAGCCGCGCTTGACACGAATACATACGAGTTTGCGCCGCCCCAGGTTGAGCGTTCTATCTTGTACTGGTAAACGCCGCTGGTTGTCCAGCTTATGCCCACGGATGTCGATCCTACCGTGCCTATATCTACAGCAGCCGGCGCTGTCGCGTACGTGTACCTGGAGGCCGATGCGCCGTTGCTTACGCCTGACAAATTGTAGGATTTGATAGTCCTTGCGTACTGCGTGTTGGTACTCAGGTTAATTTCTATCTGCGCGCTTGTCGCTTTGTCCAGAGTCCAAAGCAGGCTTGAATCGGATGAAGCGTATATCTTGTATCCGTATATGTTGGATGTCGCCGTGCCCGTTGACCACGTCCACATTATTGAAGTCGCGTTGGTGCACGCACTACCGGCGAATCCCGAAGGAGCCGCTGGCAGAGTGATTGTAGTCACTACATTTGAGTACTGCGCGCTGTTTAGAATATAATCACCGTTTATCGCCCCTATCCGGTACCAGTACGTTGTATCCGAAGTTCGCCCCGCATCGCTGTACGTAATGGCAGCAATGCTTGACACCCATACATATGAGGCCCCGTCAAGCGATCGTTCCACGCGGTACTGTGTGGCGCTGCTGGCGGTCCATCCAAGATTAATCTCGGTTGCAGATGCCATTGACGTGAAACCGAGGTCTCCCGGAGGCGCCGCAAGCGAGTACTTCGTCATTACGCTTGAATCCGCGCCTTCGCCGGTTTCGTTAAACGCCCGCACGACTCTTGAACGCTGAGCGTTGGCCGTTATGCCGCTTTCCTGCCAGAATGTCGTTATCTTGGAGAGGTTTCCGCTTAATGTGACACCACCCGTGGAACTGTACACGCGGTAACCTATTATAGAACTTGTCACGGTGCCCGTTGACCACTGCCATTCTATCACGTTTTGCGTCATTGCAACCGCGCTCGTTCCTGTCGGCCCGGCAGGCAGTGTCGTGGATGACGACACCGCGCTGAACGCGCTGTTCGATATGCCTTCACCGTTCGCGGCTCCCAGCTTGTACCAGTAAGTTGTTTCGCCCGATAATCCCGTGTCCGTATATGTCGCTAAGTCAGCTGTCGCGCTTGATCTGAATACCCACGGAACGTCACCGGTGGCTGAACGCCAAATCTGGTACCATGACGCGCCGCTTGTCAGCCAGTCTATCTGTATCGACGTCGGGCCGGCTGTAAGGCTTATTGTGCCAGGCACGCTCGCCCACGTGTACTTGCTTGCCGTTCCGGAAACGGGGGAGTCGCCTGTCACGTTGCCCGCGACAACGTATCTCGCGTATTGCTGGTTTGCGTTCAGATCCGTTTCAACCCATATAGCGGTACTGCTTGTATTGTCATACATGGTTTCGTCAAGACGCACGTACTTGTCGCCGCCTGTGGAAGAATAAACGTCATAATAAGTTGCGCCGCTCGCAAGGTTCCATATCCATCTTATTGAGCTTGTGCTTAATGCAAGGCCGTCAAAGCCCGTCGCAGCCGGAGGTGTGACTATCAATGTCCTGACAGCGTATTCGCTTGAAAAATTCGTGCCCACATCCTGCGAGTTAATCGCTCTGACCGCTATATAATAGGTAGTGTACGGTAACAGAGTTGTCAGCGATGACGTGACTGCCGTGCTCGTATCTTTGTAAATGCACGTGACATTGTCGTTCGGTGTGGTTGAATACTTCACCACATAGCCGACGGTTCCCGGGTTTGTAGTATCCCACTCCACGTTTATGCTGTGGCTGGTAACCTCGATCGAATGTAAATTAGTAGGTACGGCAGCTCTCGTGTACACCTGCTGGCTTATGGTTGACGTGGAAACACCAAGCGGATTATACGCGACCACATACACCTGGCAGGTAGCGTCCGGCGTCAAGCCGGTTGTCTTTGCCCAGTAAGTCGCGGGTGCCGCAAGCGTGCTGACCATGTCGCCCGAAGCGTTAGTTGCCATGTCCGTGGCGAGATAGACTCTGTACAGCACGGCGTCATCGCCGGTAGCCCAGTCCCATCCTAAAACTGAAGAAGAGAGAGAATTTGATTGGGTTATAGTAGGAGCTGTAGGAACCATCCAGAAAATGGTATTGTTCGGGTCGCCGCCGTTTTCATTACCAAAACCCGACATCGGACCTGATGAACCTGGCAAATTCATGTAGTTAGGCCACGCAAGGCTAGGAGCGTTCACATTTTGCCCCAATCCCGCTCCGAAATACACCCCGCTGAACGTCAGCGTGCCGTAATTCGGCAAATAATTAAGTCCGGTAATACCCGCTTTAGTGGCCGCTATTGAGATATCGTCAAACATAGTCATTCTTGAATCCGACGCGATGAATATACCGTTCGTGTCCAGATTATAGAACGCGGTGTGGTTCGCGCTGACGGTTCCGGCGAATACTCCGAAACGGTAATACATATCGGCCGCGGTAGAGGTGATATAGCTCCAATCGTCGGCCGCCGTATCGCCCGTAGAGACCATCAAGCCGTATATCGTCATAGAGCTTGAGTTAGCCATACATGCCCATGCCGAATTCAGGTTAAGCGCGCCCGATGGATAAACCGTTACGGGATTGATGAAGACGCACGTTGACCTGTTCACGGTCAGCGCCGCGTCCGCCGCAACATCCGTTTTGCCAGATATCAAGTTCATTCCGCCGGGATTGGCAAACGTAAGCGAACCAGCGTCAACCCTAAGGTTTCCGCTAACCGCGGAGGTTGATGTTATTGTCCAGGCTCCGCTCTGCACAGTAACATTATTGAGATTGCTATTGCAATTAACTGTTCCGGGGCCTGACGCAAGATTCAGCAGACCGCCGGCCGGATTCAGCGTTCCTCCGGTAACGTTCAGGTAATTCCTTATCTCAAGAGTATATCCGCCGCCGTTAAAAATACCCTGGGAAATTGTCATTGTGGATATTGTCGCGCCTTGCGCGGCCGTGACTGTTCCCTGGGAATTTATCACAATGTTTCCGTTGTTTGCTCCCGTAAGATACAATGACTGCACGCCCGCGCCGTTCAGTTCGATAATCCCCTGCGGATGGCCGACAGAGCATGTTACATTCCCGCCGACATACAATGTGTTTGATCCCAGGCTTGGCGTTCCATCTATATAAGTATAATTTCCCAGAACCCTCGCTGAAGCTGAAAAAATCGTGTTTCCCGTGGGTTGGTTGACTTCCAAATCTCCGAATAATGCATTGCCCGAAACAGTGATTACCGAGCCCACCGTACCGCCCAGTCTTATTTTCCCGCCGCTGGCGTTGAATCTCACAGTTCCTTCAGCTCCGGAATTGGAGATATCTCCGTTAATCGTAACGGTGCCTCCGGTTACGGTGAATGTTCCGGCCGAAACAGTGAAATCGCCCAATACATACGTGTTGCCTTTAAAATCTACAGTTCCTGTATATCCCTGTTCCATGACAATGGCGGTAACCGTTGCTCCATAGACGTTGTTCCAGTCGCAGTGTTGCGTCGTACCCGCGAACAGCACCGTAAGTCCTGTGCAATCATCATTGCCGCCGTCTAATGCACTCCAGGCAGGACTCCAGTTAAAGACATTACCAGGATCATTATCTCCCTCCGCGCCCGTCCAGCGCACAACCGAGGGAATATAGGTGCTTAGTACATTGGAATAACTGGAATAGGTGCCGTTTTTTCCTTTAGCTCTCAGCTTTATGGAATATGTCGTGTCATAAACAAAGAAGGAACCGTTATCATTAATACTGACACTTCCAAAGGGAGACTGAAACCCTCCCCAGTTATAGGTAGAGTACTCCGTGGTGAAACTGTCTGCTGAATAATAAACATCTACGAGCGTATCCGCGGCGTTGCCGTTATCCTGGTTCTGCCAGACTTCAAGATACCTATAGAACACCAGAGGATTTACGTCCGTAAGAATAGGAGTAGTCGAGTTCGTGGCCATGCTTGAGATAAGGACAGGGGACTGCGATGAAAGCCGTCCAAGCCCGTTCCTTATATACGTCCTGGCGTAATAGGTCGTGTTGCCCGTAAGTTCAGTAAACTGGTAATAAGTCGTGTTGACCAGCCAGCCGCTATCTTTAAAAGCGGTAAAACTCGTCCATGGAGGAGTTACGGAGAGTTCGCACCTGTATTCCGTATAATCCGGATCCGCGCCAGACTTTGTCCATCCGGCTGTGAAAGTGCCGGTTGAAACCCACGGCATGCCTTTTGTGGGGTTTCCGGTCAGGGTCATTGTGGCGACGATATTGGCCCAATCGGAATACTGGCCGTCAGGGTTCATAGCCCTGCCTCTGAACCAGTACGTGTTGTTCGCGAGCAGCGGGCTGAAAGTGCGCGAACCGAAAGTAACGATGTAGGCGGAATAGCTGTAAGCGCTCGTGCTTACCGTGCTTCCATAAGCGGTCGAGGAGGCTTCAATATCGTATATCGTGCTGTTGCCCACGGGATTGCCGTTCGAACTCCATTTTAATGTCATCATTCCGGCATTTGCGACGTCGCTGGTTGTCAGCGGGTAATACGCGGGCGGATTTGGAAGCGCATAGAATGTTGCTTGCGGCGAAGATGCGCCAAGTCCCATATTATTTAAAGCCCTTACATATCTTCCGTACTGGGCGCTCGGGGATAACGCGCCGCTTGTCCAAAACGTCGTACCTGAACCAAGCGCCTGCAGCATTGAATCATCCGAAGAGCAATAAACAATGTATCCATCCGCGCCTATCGCAGTCGCCCATTCCCATGTAATAGAATTGGCGGTCACGGCTGAAGTCGAGAAGTAGGCTATCGCACCCGGAACAGTTCGTGTAGAAGCCAGCGGGAAATCGTAATCATAATCCCAAATCGCGTCACCGTTCTGCGGCACAATCGAGAACCAGTACGTTGCACCAGTGATTACCGGATCTTTAGTATAGCTTGTGATATCGCCCGGAACAATACCTTCATATCCCCAGTTTGTTAAAGGCGTATAAGTTGTGTAAATGACCCAGTATGCCGTAGCGCCGCTGTAATTCCACGTCAGGTCGATTTTCGTTGTACTTGTCGCTGATGCAGTAAGCGTAGTGGGGGGATACGCCAGCGTGTATGAAGAAATATTCACCGACGCGGGTCCTTTTCCAAATTCACCATTACCCGCTCTAATATACCTTGAATACTCCGTATTTGAAGAAAGGCCGGTTTCATACCAGTTAGTGGTCTCGCTCACAAGGCCTTCAAACCAGTAAGACGTGTTGCCTTCAATATGGGCCAATATTGCGTCCCCGACTGCGTCATGAATGTCATAAAAAGTCGCGTCAGCCATGATGCTCCAGGTCAAATTTATTGTTGTCGATGATATCGCGACAACATCCAGCCCCGTAACCTGTGCCGGCGCCGCAGCATACAGTTTGGCGTTAGCGCACAGCAACAGTAGCAGTCCCGCGAACAGCGTTGAATAGAATTTCTTTAGCATGTTCCACCTCTTCATAGGATTTCCTTTTTATAGAGAAAATTAAAGCCTTCTATCATAAATGATTGAAGGCTCAATATATTTTTACAAATAAACGCCGTGATTAGGGTTTTGCCTGCTTGAATGAAAAAAAATGGAGGACAAGTTAATCTCCCTGTCGTTTACATACGCGGGATAAGTAAGCGTTGGTTTGGAAGACTTCTAGTTATGAGGGCGACATGCAAAAAACAAAAAAACCCTAAAGACCGGTTTCCGGCCTTTACGGCGGCACATTATAACATCAGGAGTTTAAGATAATTCAAATCGAAACCTTTTTTAGGGGGTTAAAAACTGTGTTAGAAGTATACAGAAGATTAATCTATTTGTCAATAGCTTTTAGCAAGAGCTTTTAGCAAGTGACTTTAGTCACACAGGCCCGCAATCCTTCAAACAGTATTTTTAGACGGAAAATAAGGCTTTTCGCTTGATTTTAAAAGATATTTGTTATAAAATTAAACATCCTATGGAAAAGAAACCCAAAGTCGTCGTTGTGATGCCCGCGTATAACGCCGAAAAAACGCTCAAGAAAACCCTGGACGATATTCCGAAGGGAAGCGCGGACGAGATAATCCTTGTTGATGACGCGTCGCGCGACAATACCGCGGCCCTTGCCAAGGAACTCGGTCTTAAGGTCATCGTGCACGAGAAAAACAAGGGTTACGGCGGAAACCAAAAAACCTGCTACAGGAAGGCGCTTGAAGAAGGCGCCGATATAGTGGTGATGCTCCACCCGGATTACCAGTACGATCCTCGCCTTGTTCCGTATCTTGCCGGGCTCATCAGGGACGGCATCTGCGATGTGATGTTCGCCAACCGCATCAGGACGAGAAGGGAAGCGCTCGTTGGCGGGATGCCGATGTACAAATATTTCGCGAACCGTTTTCTGACATTGTTTGAAAACCTGTTCATCGGCCTGAATCTGGGAGAGTATCACACCGGTTACAGGGCATTTTCCAGAAAGGCGCTTGAAGCCATCAATTTCGAGATGAATTCAGACGATTTTATATTTGACCAGCAGATGATATTTCAGGCGGCGGCGCTTAAATTCCGCATCGGTGAGATTCCGGTACCGGCGAAGTATTTTGAAGAGGCGTCATCGATAAACTTCATCCGCAGCACGAAGTATGGGATCGAAACACTTCTGAACCTGCTTAAATACGTCCTTCATTCCTCGGGTATAATCAAATTCAAGATTTTCCTGCCAAAATAAAAACAGCAATCAGCAATTTGCCATTAGCCATTAGTTAAAGGTTGTGCTACTTTATGTTTTACTAATCGCTAATTGCCAATCGCCAATGGCTGTCGTTATCTATATTTTCGGCTGCAACGCGTAGCCAAACAGAACCAGCCCTATGACGACGAACAGCCCCCATGGAGTTCCTTCTACTCTTTGATAGGCGGGTTTCGGGACGCGTCTTTCGTAATCGAAATTCTCCGGCACCTGCGTCCCTTTCATAGTGGAGTATTTAATAAGCTTACCTGTCTTGCCGTCCACGAGCTTGAATCCTATCTTAACGCTTTCCTTTTTCTGTTCTATCAAGTTATAATTCACTATGTAATCCGGCTGAACGGTTCCCTGAAGAGATCCCGTCTGCTCAATAATGGAAATACCCATGGACATAAACGCCGAAACAATACCTTCTTCCATCCAGCCGGCGTTTTTCGGGTCCGCGTTTGACACAAGCGATATATTTTTTGCCTTAAAATCATCGGGCGCCGAAGCCACGAACTGCTCTACGCATTTTCCTACATTGGCTTTTCTTATCTCTTCCGTACTCTGCGCGGGATAGGCCGGAACGCCCCCCAGGAATACCGACGCGGACAAAATCAAGCAAATCAGTTTTTTCATTTTTCCTCCTTGAGCACATTAAGCGTTGTTCTAAATTGCCTTATGCGAAATCCCCGAAGGGGACTATTAAATTTTACATCGAAATTATAGCAAAATGCTCTCACGAGAAGCAAATAGGGAATAGGAATTAGTGAATAGACAATGGCTCTTAATCTCTATTCCCTGGTCTCAAATAAAAAGGGCGGTAGCCTTCCGCCGTATCTACCGCCCTTTTATGCATCCTTATTTATTGATAAGCAATTATCCTTCGATTATATCCCCCTTGATTCCGACTGTAATGTCCTTGAAAGGAATTTTTCTGCCTGAAGCCGCTATCGCGGATTTTATTACGTCCACAAACCCGTAACAGCACGGGACTTCCATATGGGCGTACGTCACGGATTTCGGGCTGTTGTTCTTTAATATCTGCGCGATCTTTTCCGCATAGCGGCTGAGATCATCCAGTTTTGGGCAGCCGACAAGCAGTGTTTTGCCCTTCAGAAAATCCTTGTGAAAGTCGGGATAAGCGAACGGAACGCAGTCCGCCGCAATTAAAAGATCCGAATTCTTTAAGAAAGGAGCGTTTGGCGGTACAAGCGTTATCTGAACGGGCCACTGCCTTAAATGGGACGGGCTTTTGCCATCCCTGTCTTCGGAAGCGCAGCAGGCATCGTCCCGCAAATCCATGACCTTCGAGCCCGGACACCCGCATGGAAGCCTTTCTTCCTGCTCCTCAATGTCCGGCACATCGATCTTTTTCTTTTTCAAGACTTCAACAGCCTGCTTGAAATATTCTTCTTCTCCGTGCTCCTTGAGATGTTTTAAATGCGCCTTTATCGTATTGTCGCCCGCCTTGACGATATTTTCCATGACGCTTTTCTCATTATAAGGTTCCGCTTCCCTTTCCTCTATGGAAATCGCCCCGAGAGGGCAGTGCCCGATGCACGCCCCGAGCCCGTCGCAGAAAAGGTCACTTATGACTCTTGCCTTGTCGTCAATTACCTGTAAAGCGCCTTCCGGACAGTTGGGAATGCAGTTCCTGCAGCCGTTGCATTTGTCATCGTCAATCTTAATGATTTTTCTCTTAGCCATATTCTATTCCCCTGTGAGCGATTTAATGGTTATTCCCTTGAATTTCGCCAGCGCGTACTCTTCTATCTCGCCGAGCTTGCTCCTTAACGGGCATATATAGATGTTGGGGCATCTCTTCTTTTTAAACATGCACTCCCTGAAGTTAACCGATCCCTGAAAAACATCTATCAGGTCCGAAACTGTTATTTTAGACGGGTCCGCGTTCAACTCAAACCCGCCGCCCTTACCCTTATACGACTTTAGTATTCCTTCTTTATTCAACTCCTGCAGTATCTTTCGCATGAACGGACGCGGGATTTTCAACCCGGCGACAAGTTCGGCCGCGTTCACAACACCGCCTTTCCGTTTAGCAATGAAGCACAGCGCCCGTATCGCGTAGTCCGTGTCCCTGGTCAGCAGTTTCATATCTTGTTATAATGATACTATATTTGTATCTTTTTGTCAAGTGCTAATAGATAATATTTTTTGACGTTGATTCTGCCGTTGATTATTTCAGGTTTTTGCGGTTTTCGCGGTAGATGAGTATAAGCAGGATAGTGAAATTATAGACAAGGAAGAAGCTGACAAAAGATTCTCTTTGGCTGCCCAGCATCAGCGGAGAAACCAGCAGTATGCTGGCCACGACAAAGACTGCCAGAATAACGACAAAAATAAAGTCAGCCCTTTTCAGCCTGTTCAGGAACTTCATGCAAATATAATACTTATTATAGGGTCAAGAATCAAGTAGCTTTGAAATTAGCGGCTAGCAGTTGGCAGTCAGGTCTTGAAAATAAGACATTATACATCGAACTAACTGCTAACGACTAAATACTAACGACTGCCGTTATATCTTTTTACCCGTATATGGATTGAATCTTTCTATAGCGAATAAATACCAGACCCCCGAAGATACGCAGAGTTTGTCAGAAAACATCATCCAGCCTCCGTACGGAGGCGTACCCGGATTAGAGGCGTACGGAAGTCCCTTCGTCCCGGGGAATACTTTGCTGTCCGTCAGGCACTTTTTCAGCTCTTGCATAAAATACTCCGCGTCTTTCTCGCGTCCCACAAGCTGGAAAGCGACCACCATCTGTCCCATGCCTTCGAACCATACGCTGTCCAGGTCGGGAAAATGCGTGTTCCTGTAGGGCCCTCCGAAATCAAACCCGTCGACTTCAACTCCCATCTCGCTGTACTTTTTAGTACACCTTGCCTTTTGCATGGCGAAATCAAGGGCGGCCGAATATTTCTTGCCCAGCGACAACACGCCCCACGAAGCCACGTCCAGCGCGAAATTAAAGTCCTTGTAGCCGTTGTAGAACCTGCCCTCGCGGGGAACCCACAGCTCTTTTTCTATGAATTTTCTGATATCCGCAGCGGCGGCTTTGTACTTGTTTTTTTTCGAAATTTCGCTTAACTCTGTCAGAGCGGAATAGCAGTTGAAGTTGTGCTCGGCCGACACCCAGGGAAACGGATTCCCCATATCGTCGTAGCCCCCGGAAATCCCCCCGTCTTCCCGCTGCAGCGTCAGCAGCCAGTCGGCGATCTTCTTGCCGAGCGATACATATTCCGTCTTGCCCGTTTTCTTCGTGTAGTAATTTATGGCCAGCAGCAGCCACGGATTCGGCCCGGCCGCGCGGATGGAGCTCCCCACCATGCCTTTATCACCGTACATGTCGGGGAACCCTATGAACTCGGTTTTCCCTGCTTTTTGCACCAGGAAATCCAGTAACTTTTCGGCTCGGGCATAGTCGTCCGCCAGCGTAAAAATGAATATGGCCAGCGCCTGGTCGTAAGTAAAACACATCCTGCCGTTTTCCTGGCTTGGGACAAGCCCGTTAGACAACTGCTGGGATTCAAACCATTTATATACCGGATTGGATCTGTCAAAAGCCGGCAACCGGCAGGATACGGCAAACAGCAGCATCAACGTAATAAAGGTTTTTTTCATGAGATTATTTTTCCAGCCTGAAATCGTCTAAAAATATAGCCGCGCCCTGTTTATTTCCCAGATTCGAACCGAATTCTATGCCTATATTGGCAAGGTTTTTAAGATCCACCTGCCATGAGACCTTGGAAAGAGGTATTTCCACTTTCGTCCACTGATTGGGCGCTCCATCGATAAACAGCGTCACCCTTGCCTGCGGCATGTAATCCGGGGCGTGAGAGTCACGGAAAATAACGTTGAATTTCTCCCCGCCCTTGTCACCCTTGACCATAAATGTCAGTTTCTGATAGCTTGAAACGTTCAGAGTCTGCACCTCTATGGGGGTGATTTCCCTGTTGATTGTCGGACCCATATTCATCGCAAATGAAGCCCAGCCGTTTTTCACGCCTTTCTCCCCGTTTATAAGAAGGAACGACTGCTGGCCGCCGTTAATGTTCTTTTCGTTGAAGCGCGGCGACTTCTGGTCATAGTACCACGAATGCGGGTTGCTCGTTTTTGTCCAGTCGGGCTCACCGTCGCCGTAGACCCCGACATCCCCTCCAAGATTGTTAGGATGGGACTCAAAATCAGCTATGGTCACGTATTCCGGCTGGGTGCCCTCGGGCGTTATTCCGCTTTTGGGAGCGTTCTGCGGCGTCGCGCAGGCGCTGAGAAGTAAAAGCAAAGGCAGAAGCTTCTTCATCTTGACCTCCTCTTAAGCAAAACGAGCTTAAGCATTAAATCTAAATATTGTGCTGTAATCGTAGCATAAATTACTGTTTTTTGCAAACGTTATCATAAATTATTATTTTGTTAATTTTTGGTAACAAGAAAGGACTCTGCGGCAGAAACCAGGGGATTGCATAGCCGCTGGATTTATGAACGACTAATACCATGTACTTAGCCTCTAATTCTTCCATGCCTTGATTTCACCACGCACAAAAACGCCCCGTTTGATATTCTACGGCAATAATATCCCCATTATAAAGGATTGTTGCGGCAGTTTCCTGGTTTTTCCGAAAATGGGATTCGCTTTTTTGCATTTACTTATTGATTTTTTATCAAAAATCATATATAATTTGAAAGTTGTTAATATCTATGAATCCGGGTGAAATTATCACTAACCGCATATAAACAAAAACCGGCGCGGGTGTTTTAGTGGAGCTCCTCCGGTCTTTCCGCGTAGCGGTAAATAAACGACCTCCCGCGCACTTTCATATCCCCGGCAAGGCCGGTGGATTCATATGCGAGATTGGTTAAATCATGAAATTTGAATCGTGTATCCTTTCTAACAAGGGCAAGGTAAGGCCCGAAAATGAAGATTCTTTCGCTGTCAGCGAGAAAGACGGCGTTTGGATTATCTGCGACGGTATGGGAGGCAGCGTTGCGGGAAAATTTGCCAGCAGCGTTACCACAAAAATAATTCTGGACCATATCCTGGAGGCCCAGAAGCAGCAACAAGTCCCGTTAAGGGATTTTTACGAAAAAAACCTTCCTTTTCAATCCGTGTGCCTGGCTGAATCCATTCAGCTTGCCAACAGAATGCTCTTTACGCTTGCCATGAAATACCCCAGCCTGCAGGGGATGGGCACAACCGTCTGTTCATTGATGATCCATGACGGTATTGCATATATCTCCCACGTCGGCGACAGCCGCCTTTACCTGTTCAAGAACACTAAATTGCATCAAATAACAAGGGACCATTCCTTCGTGATGGAACTCCTTGAAGATAAAGAAATCAGCAAGAAAGAAGCAATCAAATTCAAACAGAAGAATGTCATAACGCGCGCTCTGGGCGTCAATAAGCATTGCGATCTTGACCTATACGTACAACCGGTCACACCGCACACGAAGTTCTTCCTGATATGCACCGACGGATTATGGAACGTCGTAAGCGAAAGTGAGATAGAATCCGAAATAATGAATCCCAATAACAGCACCGAAACGATATGCCGCAACCTGATAGATAAAGCGAACAGCAAGGGCGGACCCGACAACATCACGGTTGCCGCCGTAAAGATCATCGAACACGACAAACCTAAGGTCAATTTAGCCGGTTTATACGAAAAGGTTATCACGATATCAAATAGAAACAAGACATTTCTGAAGGCCCAGGACAGGCTTTTGCCCGGTATGATAAAAGATGTTAAAGGGATGCTGCCCCCTAAGGTAAAAAAAGAACACTCGCGCGAAATAATCATGAACGTGCTGCTATATGTGGCCGTAAGTATTCTGCTGATAGGGATATTGTATCTCATAAATATGCGTATACAGTTAATGCAGGCAACCCAATAAAATGAGCATAAAAAAAGCCGATAAACTGAGAAAAGAAAGCCAATACAAGGAAGCGCTGAAATTGTATATAGAACACACTAATGACCATCCGAAGGATGCGGCCGGCTGGAAATACGCCGGTATATGCCTCCTGAAGATGGAAAACTACGAAGGGGCCATAAAATATTTTGACGGCGCTTCGAAACTCGACGATTCCGACACCGAGACATGGTTCCAAAAAGCGCTGTGCTACCAGACGATAGGCGCCTACGATAAAGCCATAGAATCCTATAACAACGTCCTTGAACTTGACACGAACAACATAACAGCAAGAAACAACAAGGGCATCTGCCACGCGATGACAGGCGACCACGAAGCCGCCGTGGAAGCATACGACGAAATACTGAAGCTCGACAACCAGAATTATATCGCGTGGTTCAATAAGGGTTTTTCCGCGAGCAAGCTTCACCGCTACCGCGACGCCGTTTACAGCTATGACAAAGCGATAGAGATAGAACAACAAGACCCGAAAGTATGGTATAACAGGGGCCTCGTATTGAATACTCTTGAGGACTACGAAGAAGCCCTAAAATCGTTCAATAGCGCCCTGCAGCTTTCGCCGCAGGACCACATGGCGCTGCTGAATAAGGGCAAATCGCTCATAGCGCTTAAGCGGTACAAAGATTCGCTTGACTGTTTTAACCAGGCGCTGGAAATCCTGCCCAACAACGCGTCGATACTGCTTAACAAAGGCAAAGCCCTTGCCGCGCTCGAACAAATGCAGGAGGCCCTCGCGTGTTTCGACCACGCCCTTCAGGTTTCGCCGGAACACCACCTTCTTTGGTACGAACGGGGCGTCGTGCTGGCTCAGATGAAGAAGCATAAAGAAGCCGTTGAAAGCTTTGACAACGCTCTCCAGTGCTCCAGCAACCAGCATTCAAAAAGCTGGCTTGAAAGAGGGCGTTCCCTTGTCATGCTCAAGCAGTACGAAGAAGCAATGAAAAGCTTCGACACTTCACTGGAAACAGGAACCGGCGATACGGCTATCTGGTTCGAAAAAGCAAGCCTGTTCGCGCTGACCAAACAATTTAACGAGGCTATCGGCGCATTTGACACCTATATGCAGAGCGTTCCGGACGATCCCGAAGCCCTGATGAGAAAAACGTACTGTCTTCAGGCCCTTGACAAGTTCGACGAAGCCGTAAAAGGTTATGAATTCGCGATAAACACCATCAAGAAAGAATTGCCACAGGATATGGGCTCGGACCCGCCCGAGGAAATCCTGGATAAAATAAAAAAATACGTTCACTGCCTGACCCAAAATGCCCTGTGCCTAAACCGGCTAAAGGACCACGCGAAAGCGCTGGAATCAATAGAACAGTCAATATCCATACTTCTTAACAGCTCTTCTGTCGAAGACCCTTCAATATGGATAATAAAAGGGGACTCTCTTCACGGGATGGCTAAATACGAAGAAGCCATCAAATGCTTCAATCTTGCCCTGATGCTGGATCCCAGGAACATTGACGCGCTTTTTAAGAAAGGCATGGCATTTTTTGACGCGGGCAAGCCCGCGGAAGCGATAGTGTACTTCAATCAGGTTCTGGCCGCGGTTCCCGACCATACACAGGCGACCGACATGAGCATTAAATGCACGGAAATAAATAATCAGCCATGAAAAAAGAACTGATAAGAAACAGATATCTCATGCTGAAACAGATCGGATCCGGCGGATTCGCGACGGTATTCCAGGCATGGGACTATAACCTTGAGAAATTCGTGGCCGTAAAACGCATACAACAGCACCTCACGTCCACCGCAATCGTTGTAGACACGTTCCGGCAGGAAGCGCTCAGGTCGGCAAAACTCCAGCACGAAAACATCGTTCAGGTATACGACTTTTTTCGCAGCGTCGGCAACATCTGCTACATAATAATGGAGTACGTGCGCGGAAAAGACCTTTCGATGGTGATGAAGCGCTGCAAAGAGAAAAAGATCGCGATCCCATCCGATATCGCGCTCAAAATATCAGTGTCTGTATCCAGAGCGCTCAGCTACGCCCATGAGAAACGCGACGAGATAAAAGGCGAATTCCTGGGAATACTCCATCTGGACATCTCTCCGGCGAATATAATGATGTATTCCGACGGGAGAATAAAACTAACCGATTTCGGCATAGCCAAGGCCGTGCAGGCAGGCGCAAAAACGGAAACGGACACGCGCAACTTTTTCAAGGGAAAATTCCACTACATGTCCCCTGAACAGATCAGGGGATCCAATGTAGACCACAGATCCGACCTTTTTTCAATAGGTATCGTTCTCTACGAACTGCTGACAGGCCTTAAACCCTTTGACGGCCCGAGCGACAACGAAATACTTGAAAAAATACTGAAGTCCACGCCTGATTTTTCAAAGGTTCCCGATAACCTGGCGGAAATCCTCAAGAAGCTTCTTGAGAAGAATCCCGTAAAAAGATTCAAGAATTCCAAGGAGCTTCTCGCGTCGCTTGAGGAGATCTCTTCTAAAATGTACGGCGACGTCAAACAGGATCAGATCACAGGGCTTATGACCAGCCTGTTTCCGGAGCTTGTCTCCGCGGAAGAAACAGAAAAAGAGTTGATGCAGGAAATAATATCCAAGGTCAACGTCTCCGAAGAGATAGAACTTGAAAAAACTCCCACGCCGATAACCATATTCGCGGATTCCGCCGAAAAAACAGTGCTGGCCCAGCCTTATTTTCACAAACAAAAAAACCTCAGGCTATTATTCATATTCGCGATAATTCTGGTCGTCGGAGTCCTGCCGTTCGAACTTTTGATTGACATTCCGAACGCGCTTACGCCAGTAGGTAAATTGATAAAGAAAAACTTCATTCCCGTAAGCATCTCCATTAACAGTTCACCGGAAGGCGCGGACATAAAACTGCTGGATTCAAAGGGCAATGACGTCGTAAAAGCGTCGGGGCTGAAAAACCTTACACCCGTCAAAATACGGGGTATAATCAGCGGAGAGTACATCATCAAGCTTACAAAGAACGGGTTCAGGAACGTCACGCGGAAAATAAGAGTTGACAAGGAGATCGCTTCCGGGCAGAAGAACAATCTTATCGAGTTCATGCTGCCGTTTGAAGTTGATATTATCATTACTTCCTTTCCCGACCAGGCCGACGTGTATATTGACGGCAGGAAGACAGGCCTGAAAACCCCTTTCCAGATCGCTCTTGAATCCACGCTGCACTCCATCGGACTTTACAAGGAAGGATTCATGCCGACAGGCAAGGTGACTGTTGAGGATGAGCGCGAAGACGGGATCTGTAATCTCAACCTTCAAAACGACAAACACGAAATGGATAAGAATCTCTGGGAAATCAGCGTCGGCGACGATAAAGGCAAAAAAATATACACGGTCAAAGGCGCTTTGAGGAAAGAAGTGCTGATAGATTCAAGCCCGCAGGGAGCCAAGGTTTTCATCGGCGGATCATCCGCGTCTTCAGGGAAAACGCCGATTAGGACCGGATTGAAACTGGGAAAGATCCCCGTTAAAATAGAAAAGGAGAATTACGCGCCCGTTGAAACCATAATTCCTACTGAAAATATGACAAAGGACTCCTTTACGTTCCAACTAACGCCCCTGCCGGCGCAACCAGTAAAAATCGCGGAAGCGCCAAAAACCGATGTCAAGGAAGAGCAGAAAACTCTTCCGCCCGTGAAGGAGCCTGAACCGCAGAAACCCGCGAAAGTTGAGAAACCAAAACCGAAGCCTGAAGCGCCCAAACCTAAGCCCAAGCTGAAACCGAAACCGGTTGTTACCCCTCCCAAGGAAGCGGCTCCGAAACCGCCAGAGACCGAAAAGACGGAAGCCGGGACTGTTTCTCTAAACGCCATGGACACGATAGCGAATTGGTTTTTCTATAATGACCCCGGAGCCACTGGAACGCTGAACCTTATTGATCCTAACATACTTGAAATCTCCTACGACATGATTTCCGGCGGCCGATGGATCGGAGTCGTTAAAAACAACTTTTACAACATGTCCGGATACCAGGGGATTAAGTTCATGTACAAGGCCGAAGGCGCCGTCAATTCAATAGAGTTTAAGCTTGAAGATTCAGACGGCAGCAATTTCGGAACGGTGCTGAAAGAAAAAACCAATGTTTCCGAATGGACGACCATAAAAATACCTTTCAGCGAGCTGACTTACTGGTGGGGCGGAGACCAGACGCTGGCCTGGGGCACGGTAAAGATTCATTTCGCGATTTCAAAGAAAGACACGGACGAAGGCGGGCTGGGAAAGGTCTATATTAAACGCATGGTGGTGTATTGAGACCGTTGAAGAAATCATCAACGGTCTTGATTACACGGATTTTGAAAGCGGATTACACAGATACGTCATCGCAACTTTTGCTGTGCAACTTTTTTTAGAATCATTGGCAGGACGATAAACAAGGGTGAGGGAAAACAATGATGTTTCTTGTTGTAAGGGATAAGGCTGAGGTCATCAAAGAGTATTACGTAAAAAAGAAAAATATTTCTATAGGTTCCGATGAGATATCGGACATCTGCATAGTGCATAAGATGATCTCGCCGAAACACTGCGAAATACTCCAGCTTGACAACGGCAAAATACGCGTAACGGACATTAAAAGCACGTTCGGCGTTTTCGTCAACAAAAAGAGAGTCAATTCCGCCGATATTATCTTCGGAGATACCGTCAGCATAGGACCGTTCGAACTTGATTTCGCGCCTGCTGACAAGAATCTCCTCAAGAAAAACGACCGGTATTGCCTGCTGTGCGTCAGCGGGAACCTGCGCGGAAAAAAATACCTCCTGCTTAAAGATTCAACTAAGATCGGCCGGGACCAGTCCCTGAACGACATAGTGATATCAGAGCTTGAAGACACTCTCGCCTCGCGCAGGCACGCGACGATAGCAAAAACCCAGAAAGGATTCATTCTCAGCGATAAGCGCAGCAAAAACCGCACGAAGCTCAACAAGGAGATCCTGGAAGAAGAAGAAGAAGCCGTGCTTAAATTGAACGACGAGATAGTTATCGGAAAAGAAGTTTTCAGGCTTGTCCTCCTTAACGAAACGAATATCCGCCCCCCCCGCAAGGATTTACCCTATTTGGATGAGAATCGCAAAATCCGTAATAGGACGCTCCTTGATGCTTATCTGCTTCGGCGTCGCCTTTTTCCTGGTTTACAGCGGGTATATCAACGTAAGAACAGCAATTCAATCGCCCAAGGAAATCATTCTCAAGCGGGACAAGAATTTCCCGTCCCAGTTTGACTCGCAGCCGGATTCCAAATTCTCCCCGTTCATCACCGTTGCCGCCAACCCTTCCGTAAAAGATATTTTTTTCAAAAGCACTGTTTTAAATCTTGAAACCCTGCTGAATATAAAACTTGCGGCCTCAAAACCGCTGGATGTTACGGCGGTAACGCCTACCGGAAGAGTTTACGCCTGGAACAAAGCGGAAGGATTAAAAAAATTCCCGAAAACAGAACTGCCTTGCACCGCTTATCCTGCGCTGTATGACCTTAATCTGGACGGAATTCCGGACATCGTGATACAAGCTTCCGATTCCCGGCTTTATATTGTTGACGGAAAAAGCGGCGAGATCTTGTATAAAAGCGACATCCTCGGCCAGCAGGCCTATTCTTCACCCGTTGTGTGCTCCCCGAAAAAAGGCGCGCTTGCGGATATATTTACTTGCACCCAGAACGGCCTTGTAAATTTCATTTCTAAGCCCCTTAACAATCCGAAGGTCGTATCCGAAAAAATAGACGGGAACGTTTTTGCCTCGCCTGTCCTGACCTGCAAGAGAAATAAGGCTGAGCTTAACATACTCTCCGTTACGGGCAAATTTTACACTTACGACGCTGTCTCGTTTAAATTGATCGACAAGCTTGACATCAGGGAACTGACCGGCATAAATAATCTTAACATAAGCGCGACGCCTGCGATAGGAGACATAAACGGAGACGGCAAAGACGATATTATTGTAATATCGAACGAAGAGTATGTTATCGCGATTGACAAATCCGGAAAAAAACTGATATGGAAACCGTTAACGCTGGAGGAAAAACCTTTTTCAGGTTTTACGGGTCTGTATCCTTCCTGCGTGCTGTCAGATATCGACGGAGATAAAATACTTGACATAGTGGCTCTTTCTTCAAAAGGAAAATTATACGGGATCAAGGGCACAACCGGAGATGTCCTGCTGCAGTTCGATTCGGGCGCGCAAGTCAACATGAGCGGCTCTCCCGCGCTCGCAGATATCAACAAGGACGGCACTAACGAGATTATTTTTGGGACCGAGAAGGGTGAACTTTATATATTAAATTTCAGTAACGCGCAAAAAGACAACATGCAGCTTTACTACGGAAAGCTCTTCAACAAACCCATCACTAACACGCCCGTTGTTCTTGACGCTGACGCGGACGGATACATTGATATTATCGTTTCGGCGCTGGACGGATCGGCGGCTCTGATGAAATCGAATGTTCCGACGTTCTCGGGATACGTGTACTGGCCTACCTTCCAGGGATCGCAGGATCATCCCGGGCACAGGAGCAATGGTTTAAAAACCATTTTTATCTTGAACATCGCCGTAATAATCTCGGGAATATTTTACATTATTGCGTTTGGGGTCTCTGTGCTTTTTAGAAAGTCAAAAAGGAGGATATCTTGGATTGGATAAAACCGAAACTGGCTCAGATCCTTCTGCTTGAACGTAAAATAACATCAGAACAGCTGCAGGAAGCACTGCTTGTCCAGAAGGAAAAGAAAAAAAGGATCGGCGATGTGCTTCTTGATCTTGGTTACGTGAACGAAGAAGATATCGCCAAAGCGTACGCCAAACAGATGAATATGGAGTTCATCCGGCTTGATAATATAGGAGACCTTCCCGAAGAGGCGACCAAGACTGTCCCGTTCGATTACGCTTTCAGGAACAAGATCATAGTCTTGAACAAGGAAGGCAATACTCTGACGATAGTGACCACGAAGCCGAATGATACCGTTGTCGAAGACCTGAAAATCATGACACGCTGTTACAATATAACGCAGAAAATAACGGTAGAATCCGACATGAAAAGTTATTATGACAACTATACGAAAGAATCCTTTCAGGAATTCATGGATAACATTACCGTCGCCGCGGACGAATCCACGGGAGAAGAACAGAAGATCGAGGTTGTTGAAGAATCCAATCTTGAAAGAGTCATGGCGGAAGACACGGCACCGGCTATCAGGCTCGTCAACGAATTCCTGAATAGAGCTGTCGATAAAGGCGTCAGCGACGTGCACATAGAACCTTACGAAAAAGGCGTTTTCCTGCGCTACAGGATCCACGGAGTGCTTTACGACCAGCCGCAACTGCCGAAAAAACTCCAGAACGCGATAACTTCAAGAATCAAGATCATGTCAAAGCTTGACATTTCCGAGCGGCGCATGCCTCAGGACGGGCGCATCAGGATAAAACTCGGCAACAAGCAGGTGGACTTGCGTATCTCCATCATACCTACGGCATACGGCGAAAAAATATGCATACGTATTCTCGATCCGAGCTCTTTGTGCGTGGATCTTAACAAGCTCGGTATAGAACCGAGATTCCTTGATATTTTCAGGGAACGCATAAACGACCCTTACGGAATGGTGCTCGTAACGGGCCCGACCGGAAGCGGAAAGACCACGACGCTTTACTCCGCGCTCACAGCGCTGAATAAACGCGATTCCAACATCGTGACAGCGGAAGATCCCGTTGAGTTCATGCTGACAGGCATCAACCAGGTACAGGTAAACAACGATATCGGTCTCACGTTCGCGCATGTGCTGCGCTCATTCATGAGGCAGGATCCCGACATCATAATGGTAGGAGAAATACGCGACACGGAAACCGCCGAAATCGCGATAAATTCCGCTTTAACGGGACATCTGGTGCTTTCGACTCTGCATACGAATGACGCCATCGGAGTCGTCACGCGCCTTGTGAACATGGACATAGAGCCGTACCTGATCGCGTCCACCCTCACGCTTTCGGTCGCGCAGAGACTGATCAGAAGATTGTGCACGGAATGCAGGCAGAAAGATGAATGGGATAAAACCAAGCTGCTTGAGTTTGGCATCGACAAGGAACTGCTGAGCAACCAGCCTGATAAAATCAGTCTTTACAAGGCGCACGGATGCCAGAAATGCAGGGAAACCGGCTATACAGGGCGCCTGGGATGCTTTGAATTGCTGAATGTCACGCACCAGATCAAGGAATATATATTGCAGCGCCGTTCATCAAGCGAAATAAAAGAACTCGCGCTGAAAACAAATAATTTCATTTCATTGAGGAAAGATGCTTCGAGGAAACTTCTGGAAGGATTGACTTCAGTGGAAGAGGTAATAAGCAATACGACAAAAGACGACGAAACACTTTAGATGACTGAGGTTCTGTTATCTTCGCCATCATTTTTCACTGTTAACTTGCCATAAATCCAACCCGCCGCAAATCCTATCGGCAGAACGAATACCGTCAGCCAGAACGGCACGAAAAGTATCATGACAGCGCCCGCTTCCGGTTTCATAAAGAAAAAAACAAATATGTGACCCAATATGTCGGCAACCAGAAGGAATGTCCCTGACCCCATTACTGCGGGAATGTTTATTGACTGGGCGGCAAGTATCCTGAAAATCACATATGGGAGCAGTCCCCAAAGAGCAAGCCCGAGCGCGAACATATATAACCTGCCGAATAAAGGTATCAAGCCCGTTCCGAATGATATCGCCAGTCCAGAATAGAAGATCACATTCCTGAATTTCTGAAGCCTCAAACGCTCCTTCTGCAACGGGCTAAGGACATTACCGCCGGCGCGCGGCGGCATCCCGCTTTCATCAACGGAGCTGTCAGAAGCTTTCTGCGCTGAGGGCTCGGTTTTTTGCATGTTCATATCTTTTATTTTAGTTTAGAAACAATTTTTTTAAGTTCGCCCATTCCCCATCGCGATTCATGGCGCGTGATATCGGGCAACGGAAGTGACAATCCCTTTTCGGCGGCCTCAAGAGCGCTTTTCTTGTCCGCAAAGGCCTTTTGAAACAGCTCGGAGATGAATAAATAATTCATCGGTTCGTCCGGAGCAACATTTATCGCCTTTTCATAGTACTCTTTCGCCCGCTCATTGCTCCCCCCGAGGATTCCCGGCAACTCCTGATCTATCTTGCCAAGGATCCGGAAAGCCCCGCCATATGCGTAGGCCGGATCAATCCTTGAACTTTTCTCAAGCAATCCCCTTACCGTCCCGAGTGTGAAAAGCATCTTTATCACTCCCGCAGTCTGGCCGTAGAGCGCCATGTTGACGGCTGTCCAGAAGCACGCAGGGGCGGATTCAGGATTTATCTTGAGAGACACCTGCCCCGCGTCCCTTCCTTCGGCGTATAGTATTTTTTTGTCGCTGTTGCTCTTGTATATTTCATATCCGGCGTAATAACAGGCCATCGATACGCGCCACGCCCCTTCGGGATCGTCAGGATGCTCTTTGTAATATTCCCTGTACCTGCTCAGTGCCGCAAGAGCTTTCGCATGGTCCGTCCGGTAAAGGAACAGCCTGTCAGCCTCGCTCAATTCATCCGCTATTTTCTGCTCCGCCCGAACCGGCAGTGCCGGCACAGTTGAAAGAACCGCAAACATTGCGACCGCTATGAATATCTTATTCATCATCCGCCTATGAAGGGCTTCGGCGCCCGTCCTCCGGAGTACCGTCAGGGACGAAGGATGGAGATTTCGCCGAAGAATTTGAGAATACTGCAGCCATTAGACTGAGGAGCTTATTTTTTAAATCTGTATTCAATTTCGCCGGGGGAGTTCAACCCCAAATCTTTTCGAGCGGTATACTCGATATAAGAGACGTCGTTTTCCAGAAGATATATCTCTTTTCTAAGCCTTGAATTCTGGAGTTTCATCTGTTCAAGATGCGCCGCGAGTTTATTGTATTCAAGATACCGCTGAATCATCGTCCTGAAACCCTCATTTAAAAAAAGGAACAGGAATACGGCTATGCCTACTATGATATAAATCATGCGGCGCTTTATTTTCATTGGAATTTGCCGTTATGCTGCCTGTATGTCAAAAGACTCAGGCGTGCAGTTTACGGCGCGCCTGAGTCGTCTTTTAATCTATTACTGGATCGCCTTGAATACCTTTTTCCCGGGATACGAGGCCTTTGAACCGAGTTGTTCTTCGATCCTCAGGAGCTGGTTATATTTGCATACGCGGTCGGTTCTTGAAGCGGAACCGGTCTTAATCTGCCCGGTATTGAGCGCGACCGCAAGGTCAGCGATGAAAGCGTCTTCAGTTTCTCCTGAACGATGCGAGATTACCGCGGTATATCCGGCCTTAAACGCCATCTGAATGGCATCAACTGTCTCGGTCAGCGAACCTATCTGATTGACTTTGATAAGTATTGAATTCGCGATGCCCTTTTTAATGCCTTCGCTGAATATCTTCGTATTTGTCACGAATATATCGTCTCCGACGATCTGCGTTTTCTTTCCGAGCGAATCAGTGAGCTTTTTCCACCCGTCCCAATCCTTTTCGCTCAAGCCGTCTTCTATCGAAGCTATCGGGTATTTTCTAAGAAGGTCGGCGTAGAACTCGACCATCTGTTCCGATGTTTTTTTCTGGTCCTTCTTTTCGCCTTCCATAACGTACATCTTGTCTTCATACAGTTCGCTCGCGGCGGCATCCAAAGCGAATAGAACATCCTTTCCCGCGGTATAGCCGGCCGCTTTTATCGCTTCGTCTATGGCCGCGAGGGCTTCTTCGTTTGACTGCAGGTTAGGCGCAAAACCGCCTTCATCACCTACGCTTGTCGCGTAGCCCTTTTTCTTAAGCACGCCCTTCAGGTTATGGAATACTTCGGCGCCTATCCTCAGCGCTTCCCTGAAAGACAACGCGCCTACCGGTACTATCATGAATTCCTGGATGTCGACGTTATTGTCGGCGTGTGCGCCGCCGTTTATGATATTCATCATTGGGACCGGGATTACATAATCCGATGTTTTAATGCCGTATATCTGGCGAATATATTCGTAGAGCGGCATCTGTTTTTCCAGCGCTCCCGCGCGCGCGCATGCAAGCGATACGCCCAGGATAGCGTTGGCGCCGAGCTTGCTCTTGAATTCCGTGCCGTCCATTGAGATCATCTGCTGGTCGATTTTCTTCTGCTCGCTGATTTCCGTTCCGGTTAACGCCGGCGCGATGACTTTATTGATATTATCCACGGCCTTCAGCACTCCCTTGCCGAGATATCTTTTTTTATCCCCGTCCCGCAATTCAAGCGCTTCGCGCTCTCCGGTAGAAGCCCCTGAAGGGACGGCGGCCCTGCCCATTACGCCGTTTTCAAGCGTCACGTCAACTTCCACAGTGGGATTTCCTCTCGAATCAAGTATTTCCCTGCCCGTAATCTTCTTAATCTTTGCCATTTTACTACCTCCTTGAGCACATTTAGCATTGTTATAAAACTGCCGTATGCGAAATACCCGAAGGGTATTGGGCACCTACCTTATGTGCATTATTTGAAATTGCCTTATGCGACCAACCTTAACTCAATTAAATCGAACTACCCGCCAGGGTACGAAATCCCGATTACGAAGCAATCCGGGAAAATATACTTCCTTATTAAATGCTCGTCGGATATTATACCGATTTTGCAGGCTAAAATCAAACCTTTCTGGCCGTGGGTAGTGTATACTAAAGTGTGTAATTTGTTTATGTTGTTTCCGTTTTTCTTTTTTGCTTCTTTTTTCTTTTAAGAAGTTGACATAAAAAAGAAAAGGGGCTATTCTCCCATAAGTTAGACCAATAACCTAATGAGGAGGT
>JBDRNC010000036.1:0-13772 GCA_043811535.1 Elusimicrobiota bacterium | reverse complement strand
ACCTCCTCATTAGGTTATTGGTCTAACTTATGGGAGAATAGCCCCTTTTCTTTTTTATGTCAACTTCTTAAAAGAAAAAAGAAGCAAAAAAGAAAAACGGAAACAACATAAACAAATTACACACTTTAGTATACACTACCCTTTACTCAATTCAATTTGTCATTTACCGAAATATAATGTAAGATACATTTCATTATGGAGAAAAAACCCGCGTTCAAATGGATCGGGCTGGGGCTCATCCTTTTTTCACTGCTTTTCATACCTGTCATTGCGGCAATCCAATTCACGTCTCTGACTTTCAAGCAAAAAGCCGTTATTACCGCCGCGTTAGCTATAGGCGGCCAGATCCTGACATGGGCGGGAGCTTTTCTGCTCGGCAAGGAACTCCTGGAAAAATACCGCTCAAAACTTAATTTCCGCAATTTATTCAAAAAACATGGCAGTTAAAAATACTAATATCTTCGATATAATCGTAGTCGGCGGAGGGCCGGCCGGAATGATGGCCGCGGGGCGCGTCGCGGAACTGGGCAAAAAAACGGTTTTGATTGAGAAAACCTACCGATTGGGCAGCAAGCTTCTTTTAACTGGCGGCGGCAGGTGCAACATAACCAACGACGCCGATACGAAAGACTTTATCAGGGCATTCGGCGTGAATGGGAAATTCCTATACAGGGCGTTGAGCGTCTTTTCAAACAGGGATTTAATCGCATTCTTCAAGGCGCGCGGGCTTGAGATGCGGAGTGATCCTGACGGGAAAATATTTCCCGCCGATGACAGCGCTGAAAGCGTGCTCGCGGTATTGAGAAAGTATAATGAAGAGAATAACGTCAGAATCATTCATAACCAGGCGGCGGTGAAGATATTGCGTTCCGGACAGGAAGGGGATGAAGTGAGGGGCATAGAATTAGCCGGCGGGACCGTGATCTCCGCGAAGAACGTCATTATCGCAACCGGCGGGATGTCCTATCCAGGGACAGGTTCTACCGGCGACGGTTATGAATTGGCAAAAGCATGCGGCCACAGCGTAATACCGCTGAGGCCCGGGTTGATACCTCTTGAATCCGGCGAGCCGTTCATAAAGGATCTCCAGGGGCTGGTTCTGCAGCAGGTAGAGATATCCGTGATATCGGGCGCGAAGAAACTTTCGTCGGAAATGGGCGACTTGCTCTTTACCCACTTCGGTGTTTCCGGTCCGGCCGTCCTGATGCTCAGCGGAGCAGTCGTTGACGCGCTGGAAAGCGGGGGCGAGGCGGAATTATCGGTCAACCTGAAACCGGGGTACAATACCGCGGAATTTGAAAGATTCCTGCAGAAGGAAATGGAAAGATCCGGCAAGAAAACAATATCCGGATTTCTTAAAGATGCTCTGCCGAAATCCTTCGCGCCTATAATTGAAACTCTCTCCAAAATTCAAGCGGATAAGCGCTGCAATGTCATAAACCGCGAAGAGCGCGGGAGGATCGCGGCGCTCTTTACGGATTTCAGGATAAAGGTTTCGGGAACCCGCCCTATCGATGAAGCTACCGTTACACGCGGCGGGATATCCCTGGATGAAATAGATCCCAAGACCATGGAGTCTCGTATAGTTAAAGGCCTGTATTTCTGCGGCGAGATCATCGATTTGGACGGCGTAACGGGCGGGTACAATCTGCAGGAGGCGTTTTCGACGGGATATCTTGCGGGGGAATCTATCGGCGGGAAATAGCCCGCTTGGAATGTCGTTGCGGGGATACCGGCCGCTCTTTTCGAGGAAGAAAAACTCCGGCATTGCGCGCCGGGTTCTGCGTTTTATTTTAAACTTGACTATTCCGCCCCCGATATATCGGGGGCGGTCACTGATAGTCCCCCTTTTTAAAGGGGGAAACAGGGGGATTTGCCTGTAATAAAATCTCTCCTAACCCCTTCCCCAGACTACACGGGGTCCAAAGACTTACTTTACGAAAGAGGGGTGACACGTCTGATACCGCCTCCGCCGCGGCGGACTGGGCGGATGTTCATTTCCGGCTCAAATACGTCTCGGTGTATTTCAATATACTGTTCATCATATCTACCGTCTTAACGGGATACCTGCCAACCGCCGTCTCGCCTGAAAGCATGACCATATCGGTTCCGTCAAAAACCGCGTTGGCTACGTCGGTTACTTCGGCTCTCGTGGGGATGGCGTTGTCCGTCATGCTTTCGAGCATCTGGGTGGCTGTTATCACGAATTTTCCGGCCAGGTTGCATTTGTGTATGAGTTCTTTCTGGACCACCGGTACCTCGTAGATGGGTATTGAGATGCCCATATCGCCGCGCGCTATCATTATACCGTCTACTACCCCCAAGATCCGGCCGATGTTCTCAATTCCTTCCCGGTTCTCTATCTTCGCGATAAGTTTGCATGCCGGGAGTTTTTTGGCCAAATACTTTCTGATCGGTTCAACGTCTTCCCTGTCGCGCACGAACGACTGCGCGATGTAATCTACGTTTTGTTCGATCCCGAATCCTATATCCTTCCAGTCCTTGTCGGTAATTCCCCTGAATTCAAGATTGACGCCGGGGATGTTGATGCCCTTGTGCTTTTTTACGGTTCCCGGCACCATGACCCTGACTTTAACGGACTCTTTCCCTGCAGAAAGGGCAGTCAGCGCGATTGTTCCGTCGTCTATGTAGATACGGCTTCCGGGCTTGATTTTGAGCATGGAACCGTCATAATCGACCGGTATGACGCCCGGCCGGCCTTTTACGGGTCCGTGTCCGTTTGTCAGAATGACCGCCTGATTTTTAGCGACACGCAGTCCTGCTTCCGGCAGGTCGCCGACGCGGATGCGGAATCCTTCCAGGTCCTGCAGTATTTTAATTCTTCTGCGGTATTTCCTGTTCAATTCCCTGATTACCCGTATTCTTTCCAGATGTTCGGGATGGGTGCCGTGCGAAAAATTAAGGCGGGCGATATCCATTCCCGCCTCCATCATCTTCTTGAGTACGTTTTTCTTTCCGCTTGCCGGTCCGACAGTGCAGATTATCTTAGTTTTCACCATGAGTCCAATTATACAAAATAATCGATATTTATGTATAATATCCGTATGGATAATGACAAAACGCATCAGAACGAGGTTTTGGGCAATATCGCTTCGCGGCGCAGCACGCGTATTTTTGAAGACAGAGGCGTAAACAGTATCGATATTGAAATGATACTGGAAGCCGCCAACCTGGCCCCCTCGGCACACAATCAGCAGTCATGGCGGTTCGTGGTCATTGAAGGGGAAAAGAAGAGCGAACTGGCCGGACTTATCAACGCGAGATCCGGAGGTTTTCCGCGTCCTTCAAGCGTTCTTTTGCGCATGGCCGCCAGAAGTATTGCCAGCGCGCCCGTCGTCATCGCGGTGGTGAATACCGGCAGGCTCATTCAGCACGGAACCGAGCTTTTCAAGATAGAAAAGGACCCGGCGCACGATTTCTTCAGGGTCATGGAGATACAGAGCTCCGCGGCGGCCGTTCAGAATTTGCTGCTGGCCGCGACATCGCTTGGATTGGCGACTGTGTGGCTTGGGATACTAATGCTGATAAAGGACGAGATAGAAGAATTCCTGGTTGAACCGCACGGAGAGTTCATGGCCGTGATACCTGTTGGATACGCGTCCCGCGAGATGCAGGCCCCCCACAAAAAGCCGCTTGAAAAAGTCGTCAAACGTCTCAGCTGATTCTAACATCTATAATAAAGAGAGAATCAATCTTGCCCGACGGTATCACCGCATTAGCCGTGTGCTTTTTTAATTAAATATTGTTCAGGACGGCATGGCACTCATATCCAATCTTATATTTGATACATATCTCATATTATTCCTTTTAGGAATTATCCTGGTTATAGCGAAAATCAGCATTGTCCCGACTCTCGGCCTAAAATACTTACTTTATTTTCTTTACTTAATTACGGTATTTTTTGTGCTTATGCTTGTTGACGCAAGGGTTTGGGTGGCATTTATAGTATTATCGGCCCTTACGGCGATAGCTGTCCAATATTATAACACAGGAAATAAAAAACATCAGTTGAAAAAATTTATTGAGGATGAACTTGAGCAGTGCAAAAGGTCTTTTGAGTTGCACCCGGACAATTCTGCCGCGCCGGAACGGATCGGCGATATTTATGAGCAGCTCGGGCTTGCGAACTTGGCGAAAAAATACTATGAAAAAGCTCTCGGGATTATGAAAAATGAAAAATTGATATGTAAACTCCGTCTACTAGAGATTTCGTCGGATTTGGCAGGGGTTAAGGGGAAGAATGCGGTTTCAATATTGCAGGCGTGTCCAAGATGCGAAAAAATAAGCTATAAAGGACAATACCGCTGTAAAAGATGCAATTTCGAGTATTATTCTGATTATATGAAGTGCATGTTCGCGAAAATAAAGGTATTTATTGGCGATTATGAACCGTCTTTCATCCTTTTTGCGGGAATAGTATTCCTGCCATACTACTTCTTATATGGTCCGTTGCTTTATATTTTATTATGGGCAATCTGGGCGCCCGGAATTATTCTTGGCAGCAAGGTAAAGTAGGAGTGAAACTTGCTTTAGCCGGATAGAGCCATTCCCTGTATCCCCATCTTAATCCCGCGCCGGATTTAACTTGCAAAATCCCAAAAACAATCTTATAATATAGGTGTATTACCTGACAGGCAAGATAACCTTACATGGAGGGTAAATGGCTGTGTTGAATGAAAGGTCCGGTGTTGACAGGAGATCGGGGCTTGACAGGAGAAACGGAGCCGAAAGAAGGAAAAACGGCGTTCTAGTAAGGCTGGACCGCAGGATGTATTCGTCCAGGCGCGCGAGCAGCGACCGCAGGTCAGGCAGCGACCGCAGGCAGGGATAGGGGACGGTTCTATTTAATCCGAAATTCACGTTTATGGGGGAATTATGCCAAGAACGGCAAGAATACTGCCAGATCAAGGTGTAATGCATATTATCACCAGGGGCAACAACCGGCAGGTTGTTTTTAGGAATGAAGTAGATTTTAAGCATTATTTGTATCTTTTGAGCTTATATAAAGAAGAACACCGATTTGAGCTATACCATTACTGCCTGATGTCCAATCACGTTCATCTGATAATAGAAACTACGCTGCAAACAAACCTTCCGAAATTAATGAAGCAAATTAACCTATCGTATATGCATTTTTTCAGAAAAAAATATAGGTATTACGGTCATTTCTGGCAGGATAGATACAAAAGCTTGCTTATAGAAAAAGATAATTACTTGCTTGCATGTGGAAAATATGTGGAATTAAATCCGGTTCGTGCAGGTATTGTTGTGTCACCTGAAGAATATCCATGGAGCAGCTATGCAGCATATACGGGCGAAAAAGATGACCCCATAGTATCTTTTGATCTACTGTACACTGGATTGGGAAAAACGCAAAAAGATCGCGCCGACAGATACAAAGAATTAGTATGCGAAAACATAAAACATGGTAGCCGGTACATAGGCAGCGAAGCGTTTGTAAGCGCGATGGAGATGAGATTCGGTATTCAAAATGACGTGAGAAGCATAGGGAGGCCAAAAGGGGGCAGTTGAAAGAAAAGGGGACGGTTCTATTTTTCAAGAAACGAAAAATAGAACCGTCCCCTATACTATTTTACAGGTTCAAGAATTATCAGCGAAACGCTGTTGATCGGCATGTATACGTCGAAATCGAGCTTCCCGTCCTTGATAGGCAGTATTTTGCTACTGTCGGCTATCTGAGTCAACTTGGATTTCTGCATTACTGTCTGTAGCTGTTCCTGCGAAAACCTTTCGGGCTTTCCCATCGATTCCCAGATTTTATGAAAATTCCCGTGGTCCTCGTCCACTTTGTAGTGTTTCATTTTTGCGTTTGAAAACGGTATATTCCTTATCTTAATCCTGACATTCCTGTTCATATTCCCCTTGTATTCGGTATCGGAATAATTCCATATCATCGCCTGAACGGAACCGTCCTTGCTGCTCGTCGTCGTCCACCCCTCCAGCTCAAGCATGTCCGGGCGTGAAAATCCGGTAGCTATCCTTTCGTCGCCCATCATCTTCAGCATAAGCATCGCGTTATAGACAGCTTTTTTGATGCCGTGCACGTTCATCAGCCCGAATATCCCGGGGTATTCCTTGGATGAGACAGGACCCAGTTCCTCAAAGATGTCGCTGACGGCCCAGAACGAAAACGTATCTACCTGCCCCTCCGCGTCCTTGATCTGGTGGCAGAGGAAAGGCGCGGCTTGTATCTTGTCATAATCAAAAAGGCCCCAGTCGTCGTAATTAAAAACGCCCCACTCTGTTATGTGCAGTTCCTTGATAGAGGGTATTCCGGCGAAATCAAACCTGTTCTTTGTCTCCCTGAGCCCGTAATAGAAGTATTTTGACACGGGATAATCCATGTCCTTGTCTCTGTCATAATAGACGCCCTTGTCCCACGGGTAGCCGTGCGTGCTGATAAAATCTATCGGGACGTTGTTTTTCTTGCAGTATTCTATCAGGTCGTCCACCCATTCACCGAGTCCCGAAGAAGCCGGTCCGCCTACCTTGAGCTCCGGGTCCACAGCCTTGACGGCTTCAACGGTCGCTTTGTAAAGTTTCAAATAATCCTCTTTTGTGCCTCCCCAGAAAGCGCCGTAATTTGCTTCGTTCCATACCTCAAACCGCCATTTTTTTATCTCTTCCAGGCCGTAACGCTCTTTCCAGTGTTTCACGCAGTTATATATGAGATCTCCCCATTTTTTGTAGTCAGCCGGAGGAGAAACATTCCCCTTGTAATAGAATACAGTCTTATTTCCTGATGCCAGAGCTGAAGGCATGAAACCGAACTCCACGAACGGCCTCATCCCGATGGACCGGATGAAATCGTAGATCTTATCCGCGGTGGTGAAATCGTAGACTATCCTGCCGCCGGAATTCTTGCAGATGCCGACCTGGTCGTCAAGTATGCCGTGAAACCGCATGAATCCGAAACCCAGATCCTTGCTGATAGTCTTCATCTGTTCCTGGAAATCTTCCCTGAGATAGATCGCGGCGTGGCAGGAGCCCGCGCTCTTCTCCCAATAGTGAGGGAACTTGCCGAGTTTCTTTTTCAAGTCGGCGTAAACCACGGCCTTTTCGGTGGAAGTGATCCTGTCTTCCGGATAGAGATTCAACGCGGGTATGGAAGACTGTTCTTTATTGCTTTTTCCGGACCAGCTCAATCTGAAAAACGGTTTTTTTGCAGTATCCACGCGGGAATATTTTATTTTTAGGGGATGTTTTACGCTTGTAGACAGGTATGACGACGCAGAATAGGAGTTTAACTGGGCTGAATTCACGGTAACGGAGGATTTTTTTAAAGGAAGATTCACTCCGTTGAGCAGCAATTCTATGTTCCCGTCTGAAACGATGTTGAGCTCGTATACCTCGCTTTTCAGCGATTCGATTTTTCCCGAAAATATCAGCGAAAACGGCTGCTTGTCGGGGGCGCCGGCGGCCGAAATATCCGTCGTGCTCTTCGCGTAGAGGGGCTCATTGAAGCCTGCATCTTCAAAATACGTCGCGGTCAGTCCGTCTTCGGAAATTTTGGGGAACAGGCAGTTGTCGGGAACTATCTCTTCCGAGAGCTGCTGCCCGCATGACCAGAAAAGCTTTATCATCGCGGAACCGGAAATCTCCTGGTACTCAAGATAGACAGGATAGTTTTTTCCTTTTTCCAGATGAATTTTCCCGGTAGAGTCGACCGCGCCCTTGTTCCATCTGTTTATGATTATGGTGTCGCCGATCCTAAGACGGACGCCGTCATCGCTTGTTATCCGGAATGAATGCAGGCCGGTAAATTTCGGAGCGATCCGTCCCTGCCACCTGATTGAAAAATTATCCTGGGGGATAGAGCCGTCCGGGCTCAGGGTTTTCCAGTCAAAATCTATCTTTTTATCTATCTTCTTAAACCTGAAATCTTTGAAATTTTTGGATGAGAAATACTCTCCGATAAGGCCGTTTACGAGACAAGTGCCGTATTTGTCCAGCTCGGCGTAAGCATTCATGCAGGATACGGTAAAAATGACGGACAATGCGATTAAAGGCCTTCTGATGGAATTCATGAGCACCTCTTTATGGGCCGTTGAAAAGTTCTCAACGGTCCTGATTACGCAGATTTTATACGACGATTACATAGATTTCAAGCAGAGATTACACTGATATATAATCTGTGGAATCAGTCGTAAATCAGTGTAATATTTGTTAGTAATCGATGTAATCAGTCTCACTATGTAATCGTTTAACTAACGCAAAATAATTATAGCAGATAACTTGGTCCAAATCAATTATATTTATATTTTATATTAATTTATGAAAATTGATTAGATGGGAAATTAATATAATGAATATAATATATATAAATACTTGACAAATAGAAAAGATAATTATAGAATATTGACAAATATGGCAAAAATACTTAATAAAATACAAAACTGTTGTCCGGGATGCGACGGGCCGGTAAAGGTCCGCGAGGTTTACTGCGAGAAGTGCGGACTTACGCTGAGAGGGGATTTTCCCCCGGACACGTTTTCCGGGCTTTCAAGCGACGAACAGGAATTCGTGTTTGCTTTCGTGCTCAACGACGGGAGCATCAAGGATATGGCAAGGTATCTGGGAAAATCATACCCCACTGTCAGGAACATGCTGGACGGGATAATACACAGGTTGAAGGACACAAGGAAGTAGGAGGCGGAATTGCGTAGATTTGATTTTTTAGTAAGGCGGGCGAACAAGAGGCCGTTTTATTTCACTTCAACAATTGCAACCGGCGTTTTTGGCTTTATCACGTTGGCGGTCGCTATTTGGGTGATATTCGTTCTTTAATCTTATAATCCGGCCCGCAACGGAACCCAACACCTCCGAGGAGACATGGCCCTCGTCGGAGGTGTACTCTATGTTCCTCCCCGAAAAAAGGGACGGTTCTATTTAATTAAATAGAACCGTCCCTTTGTCATGAGGATTGAAGTTGTTGTAATTTGTATCAGGTAAATCTTTCTTTCGGAAGGTCTTTGTGCGTGGATTGCCTGAAAATCAGCTGGCTTTTTAGCAGTAGTGTCTTATGGGGTGTGTTCTTTTTTTCAATGGAGCCGAGAAGTATCTTTGACGCGGCTATGCCTAGTTCAAACATAGGTTGATTCACGCTTGAAAGCGGCGGAACAGTAATCCTGCTGAATGGCAGATTATCAAAGCCCATCACCGCGACGTCATCAGGTATATTTTTCCCAAGTTCCTTGAGAGCTTCCATGCCTCCGTAGGCCTGCGCGTCGCTGCCGTACAGTATCGCGTCTATTCCGGGCTCCCTCTGGAGCAGTGTTTTTGTCGCCAGCGCCGATTCCTCGAGCGAAAACCTGTGTTCATAAACGATCAAATACGGGTTGTATGTTATATGCTCTTCCGAAAAGGCCTTTTTGTAGCCTTCAAGGCGGTCCTTCCACACATTTTCAGAGGTCTCTTCAGGTATTATCAAACCTATGTTTCTTCTGCCAAGGCCAATCAGGGTTTTGACAGCGCGGTAGGACGCATCCGTGTTGTCTATAGTCACGCAGTTGCCGTAAGTGCTGTAGCTGTTTAGCTGTACTACCGATATGTCAAGCTTTCTTATTTTCGCGACGGTCGCGTCGTTGACCGTGAAAAAGGCAACCATCAAACCGACTATTGTCCTGTCCTGAATTATCTTTTCAAGGAACATTTCCTTGGCGGCTTCGTCAGTTACTTGTTTATTGTCGTCCATGTTATAGCGTATCTGTGAAAATCCTGATCCTTTGAATACACTGTCAATGCCTCTTTGGATCTCCCGCACAAGGTAATCATCGGCCAGTACGGGAAAAACAACGCCGATATATTTGGATCCGACGGCGTGCATGCCGGTTTGTCTTGATTTGATGTATGGGGAATAGCCTTTCGCTTCGGCTATCTTGATGATCCGCTGTTTCTTTTCCGTGCTGATGTCGTCTTTATTATTCAATGCTTTCGAAACGGTAGCCGTGGTGACGCCTGCTATCCTTGCGATGTCTTTCAGAGTTACTGTCATTTGCTTTCTCCTTCCGGCAGCAACCGGGCCGGAAAATATTTTTTTTCAGGTACTTGACATATCCATTTAACTTGTGTATATTATACATAACTTAATAAGTTAAGTCAAGCGAAAATAGTTAAGTAGTTAACCGAAACAGATATACATAATTTGTTTTTTTATTGGGTTAAAACTTAATAAGTTGCGTAAAACGTAACGTATTAAGTAAGCATCTTTTGCTGTAATAAAATTAAGGGAGGGTAAGGCCATGGAAAAGTTCGGCAGATTGTTGTGTGCAGCGGTTTGTTTGTGTCTGGTTTTGTCGCAGGTGGCGGCGAGAAAGGGGGGCGTGCAGGTCGATAAGACGGTGAAAACGGGTGTATTAAATCCTGCCGCGGGCAGTGTCATCTTTGACATGGGTTCGCTGATGGGATGGACGACCTATACTGACAATGGTGCGACTGAGAACCTTGCTTTAGGGTCCGGACAGAAAGGGCAGGCGCTGATGATAAGCTATAGCATAGATTCAGGGAACTGGATCGGCGTAAGGAATGAAGTGTCCATCGACCTTTCTAAATTCGAGGGTATTTGTTTTGTCTATAAAGGCTCGGGCAGCGAAAATTCGTTTGAAATAAAATTAGAGGATATTGACGGTTCGAACTTCGGATACCTTGTCAAGACAAGATCAAATCCTGGTAATTGGACTACTGTGGAAGTGCCTTTTAATGCGATGGAATACTGGTGGGGAGGCGACCGCACGCTTAACCTAAAGAAAACGATCCTGCACTTTGCGGTGGCAAAAAAATCAGATGAAGACCAGGGCGGTTCCGGCAAGTTGACCATAGGCAGTGTCCAAACATACGGTGAAGCAAAGAGTGATGTAAACGGCGGCTCGGTTTCAACCAAGACAAGCATGCCAGAAGGATTTATCGACGACATGGAGAACGCGCCGTACGGCTGGGATTCCAATGCGGCAGATACGGCTGTTCTGAAAGTAGCGGCGGGGCGCGGACAGAAAGGCAAGGCGCTGGAACTCAATTATATGCTGGGCGACGGAACTTGGACGGATACATGGAAAACCGCTCCGAGAAACATGTCGGGGTACAAAGGTATAAGGTTTGTTTGCCGCGGGGAAGGCGGCATGAATTCAGTCGAGGTCAAGTTTGAATGCATGGACGGCGCGATTTTCGGAAGGATACTTCCGATCAAGACTAATGTCAGCAATTGGACGGTTGTCGAGGTGCTCTTTTCTGAATTCACGTATTACTGGGGAGGAAAAGAGAGTAAAACAATCGATCTGGCCAGTGTCCCGAAAATACATTTCGCAATACTTAAGAAAGACGGTGATAACGGCGGGCAGGGGAAATTCATGATTGACCAGGTCGAGTTGTTCAATTAAAAAGGGATGGGACAGAATGCATAAGCACATCATATTGCTTGCCGTAATGGCGGTGTTCGCCGCGGGCCCTGCTTTTTCCGGGGCAAAACAGGACCTTTCTTCGGATGATTACGCCTATCTGCTTGGTATTGCCAGCGATACTTGGGCAAGCATCGATTATCTGGTGGAGCCGAAGACGGGATTGCCGTACGACATGTCAAACAAAAAAGTGTCCCACACTTCGGTGAGCAATATAGGGATATATCTTGCGGCCGTATCCGTCGCCGCGGAGATGGGATTCATTGAAAGAAACGACGCCTTTCAGAGGATATCAAAACTGCTTGACAGCTATGATAAATTCCCCTCATGGAACGGTTTTACCCAAAGTTGGCATGATGTTTTATCGCTGAAACCAAGCACTGATGACCCGTGGATATCTATATTAGACTCCGGTAACCTTGCCGCCGGGCTTATCGTCGCGCGCCAGGAGTTTCCCGAACTGAATGAGAGAATAAGCGGGGTTCTTGACGCGATGGATTGGTCCAAGGTTTACAGCGAAGACAAACGTCTGCTTATCGGCGGCTACAATATGAAGACCGGAAAAATGAACGAAAAGTGGCTGCTTTCCGTTTTGGGTACCGACGCCCGCGGAGCGATGATCGTGTCCATAGGTTCCGGAAAGGTCCCTTCGGAAATGTGGGACAAGGTATCGAAAGGGATGGAGTATAAGTACGGCTTGCGCTACTACAAGCCGGGCTGGTCGGGCGGCGGGTTGTTTATGCAGATGATAGACACATGTTTTTTTGACCTGCGATATACCGAAATGTGGAAGTCGGCGGCTTCTTTCGCTTATGCTCAGATGTTTCACGCAAAGATTGTCGATTCGCCTGTCTGGGGCTGGTCGGCCTGCGATTCTCCGGACGACGGCTATCTTGGATACAACAACTGGCGTGATTATGTGATAACGCCTCATGCTTCAGTACTGCCGATATCGATATTCCCATCGGAGTGTGTAGCTAATCTTAGGAGATTGGAAGGTCTGGGCGCGCGGGCTGATTTCGAGGCTGACGGAAGGAAATACGCTTTTGGCTTCAGGGATTCCCTGGATCTGGCGAAGGGCAAACCCACGGGCACGTTTCTTGTCCTGGATCAGGGTATGTTATTTCTTAGTCTGTGCAACTACCTAAGCGGCGGCAGAATATGGGAGCTTTCAAACCGCGATCCGATAATCAAAAATGCGAAAATATTAATCTCAGATTTTCGGGCAAATAAAGAAGACTTTGACAAGTTCATGAGCGGGCTCTATGCGAAGAATGTGTACGTAGCCGTCAAGTCGGCCTGCTCGCGTAAGGAGATACAGGCGGGAGTCCCGGCCAGGTTCAAAGTCACCGTCATCTGCGATGATTCCAGCGCGGCCGGTAAATACAGTATCAGGTGGCGTCTTTTCGACAAGATTAAGGGCAAGAAACTGAAAAGCGGCGCGAAGACAGTCAGTGTTTCAAAGGGAACCATGCTGGCGGCAGGTGATTTCCGGTTCATTCCTTCAGAGGGCGAATATTTCCTTCAGGCGGTTATACGCGGAATGGACGGATCGGAACCGGCAAATGATTATTTCGAATTCCGCGCGGTCGATTACATTGATCTTGCGGGCGAATGGTTGTTTAATCCCGGCGACGATGCTTCGTTTTCATCTGTGGAATTTGCCGATAATACGTGGGACAGTATTTTCATACCGGCAAGATGGGACGACCAGGGATATCCCAGTGAAGAGAGGACGTACTGGTGGTACAGGATACACATGAATATACCGAAGAGTTCTAAAAAAATATGGAGCGACGGAGAAGTTTATTTTACAGCCGGAGGTATAGACGATGCAGACCAGGTCTATCTGAACGGCGAATTGATAGGTTCTACGGCTTTCCCTCCGAATTTCAGGGAAGGATTCTGGGATAAACAGCGAAATTACAAAATTCCCCTGAAAACGCTAAACTTTAAGGGCGACAATGTCCTTGCTGTACGTGTATATAATTACATCAGGGAAGGCGGAATATGGAAAGGGCCCGTGCGGATAATGCACAGGAGCCAGGCGCAAGACATATCAGGTTTTATCCCGCCGTCTTGGGAAAAATAACGAAAAGGGTTATTTATCGCGGCAGTGCGGCGAAACGCAGTTGTTCAAAGAAGTCGCCGTGGGCAATGCCGTCGCGGATCAGTCGATGGACTGATTCCTTGACGGCGTTTTCTATCGGTTCGGGGGCAAGTCCTTCAAAAGGCGTTCCAGGCAGAGGCATAAAGTAGTGAATGTTGAATTTCGCGTTGTATTTCAGCGATAGTTTGTCAATAAATTGAATGGTTTGGGTCCTGTCCTTCAGCTTTTCA
>JBDRNC010000035.1:0-116649 GCA_043811535.1 Elusimicrobiota bacterium | reverse complement strand
ATCTCCATGCTGAAATCCAGCGCGGGGGCCGAGTGTGTCAGGGCTCCTACCGAAATCCTTTCCACACCGAGTAGGGCCAGCTTTGACGCGTTTTTTAGCGTAACGCCTCCGGATATCTCAATTTGGACGTTTTTATCCCGTTTTCTAATATACGTTACAGCTTTCCGCAGCGTCTTTATCCCCATATTATCAAGCATTATATAGTCCGCACCCGAACCGGCGAACTTCCTGACATGGGACAGATTCTCGCATTCCACTTCAATCATCAATTCCGGATGTCTTTTTTTGGCTTTTCTGACAGCTTCCGGACCGTTGATGAGCAGTTTAAGGTGGTTATCTTTAATAAGAGCCATCTCGCCGAGGTTCATCCTGTGGTTCCTGCCGCCTCCGCAGCGCACGGCATACTTATCAAGCTGGCGCAGCCCCGGAATCGTCTTTCTGGTGTCATAAATCCCGGCTCTTGTACCTTTCGTTTTTTGGACGAACCTGCCGGTCAGCGTAGCGATTCCTGAAAGATGTTGGAGAAAGTTCAATGCCGTCCTTTCTCCCGAAAGGAGCGACCTGGCCGGTCCGTATAATTCCGCCACGATTTGGCCTTTCCTTACCTTATTGCCGTCGCGTGTCTTTATCCGCAACCTGCAACGGGCGTCTATTAGGCGGTATACCTGGCGCACAATGTCCAGCCCGCACACTATACCGGGGCTTTTAGCCAATATAACGGCTCTTACCATGGCTTTGCTTGGAATGAAAAGACGCGCTGTAATGTCTTTTCCGGAATTATCTTCTTTTAACGCATTTTCTATTATGTTATTCATTTTATGCACTTATTTTACAAATATATTAAAAAAAACGCAATCCCGCGTCATTCAATCCCCCCGATAAATCAGGGGGATTAATGTGAATGGAACCGCCCGACTACGCTTGGACTCCATCTAATACGCTAAGGAAGTCGCAGGAGGTCGCGTAATTTATGTCCCGCAAGGCGGGACTGCCGAAGGGACTCCACTAGAATCGCGTTTTAAATGCAGTAAACGAGATACTGCGCTATAATACAGGGAATGACAAACAAAACTGCCTTATCCTGTATTCCGTCTACCGTCTACCGTTTTCCTTGCTTTTTCGATACATTCATCTCTCTGAGCGCGTAGATCCTGTCTCTTAGCGCCGCCGCCAGCTCGAAATTCAGGTTGTCGGCGGCTTCTCTCATCTGCTTTTCAAGCTCGTTGATGACAGCCGGCATATTCCTTGCGGAAATGTACTTCCCGGTAGCTTCCCTTATAACGCTTTCAAGCGCCGTTTCTTTCGCCTTATACTGGAACTCTTCCAGGTCATGCACGGCTTTGACTATGGATTTTGGGGTTATATTGTGTTCTTTATTATACTCTTCCTGTTTCTTGCGGCGCCGGCTCATCTCGTTTAGAGCCCGTTCCATCGATCCCGTCATTTTATCCGCGTACAGTATGACGCGCCCTTTGAGATTCCGGGAGGCGCGCCCGCACACCTGTATAAGGCTTGTTTCGGACCTCAGGAAACCCTCCTTATCGGCGTCGAGCACCGCAACAAGAGCGACTTCAGGCAGGTCGAGCCCTTCCCTCAGCAGGTTTATGCCCACTAGTACGTCAAATTTCCCGAGCCGCAGGTCTCTCAGTATCTCTATCCTTTTCAAAGAGTCTATCTCGGAATGCAGGTATCTGACTTTCAGTTTATTCTCGCCCAGGTAATCAGTCAGGTCTTCGGACAGCCGTTTTGTAAGCGTCGTGACCAGGACACGGCCTTTTTCGCCATGACCCCCCGGGTTTACTACTTTTTCTATCTCTGATATCAGGTCGCCTATCTGGTTGTCAAGCGGGCGCACTTCCACCGCGGGATCGATCAACCCGGTAGGGCGTATGATAAGCTCGGTGATTCCGCCGGATGACTTACCGAGCTCGTACGGCCCCGGAGTCGCGGAAACGTACACCGCCTGCTTTACGAGCGATTCAAATTCCGGGAATTTAAGGGGGCGGTTGTCCATAGCCGATGGAAGGCGGAATCCGAAATCCACGAGCGTCTGTTTCCGGCTCTTGTCGCCTTCGTACATCCCTCTTATTTGCGGGGCGGTTATATGCGATTCGTCTATGACAGTAATGAAACCGTTTCCGCGGCCGCTTGCGTTAAAATAATCAATAAGACACGACGGCCGCGAGCCGGCCGCCCTCCCCGACAGATGCCTGGAATAGTTTTCAACGCCGTGGCACGTGCCCATTTCTTTCAGCATTTCCATGTCGTAACGCGTACGCTGACCGATCCTCTGGGCCTCAAGCAATTTGTTGTTTTCGTTGAAATATCTTATCCTATCGATCATTTCGGCCTCTATTTCAACAAGCGCTTTTTCTAATTTTGGCTGGGTTGTCACGAAATGTTTCGCGGGATATATGAGCGCCTTTTCCTTTTCCGCGGTTACCTTGCCCGTCAGCGCGTCTATCTCCGTGATCCTTTCGATCTTGTCGCCGTAAAATTCTAGCCGCAAAGCGGTTTCAAGATACGCCGGAAAAACCTCAACTGTATCACCTCTTACCCTGAACTTCCCCCTGAAAAAATCAATGTCGCTTCTTTCGTAGTGGATGTTCACCAGTTCTTTGAGCATCTCATCCCTGGACTTGACGGAACCCGTCTCTGCTGACACGCACAGCGTCTGATATTCCTCGGGCGTGCCGAGATTGTATATGCATGAGACCGAAGCCACTATTATCACGTCGTTGCGCTCAAGCAGCGAGGATGTCGCCTTGAGCCGCAGCCTGTCAATATGATCGTTTATATCGGAGTCTTTTTCAATATAAGTGTCGGTCTGCGGGATATACGCTTCGGGCTGGTAATAATCGTAATATGAGATGAAATATTCCACAGCGTTATCTGGGAAGAAGGACTTGAATTCAGCGTAAAGCTGCGCCGCGAGTATTTTGTTCGGGGAAATAACAAGGGCAGGTTTTTGTGTTTTTTCTATGAGTTTTGCTATCGCGTAAGTTTTTCCGGACCCGGTGACGCCGAGCAGTACCTGGTGTTTTTTGTCGCCGAGCACTCCCTTGGCAAGCTTTGCGATCGCGTCCGGCTGGTCGCCCGAAGGTTTAAACTTAGAGACTACTTTAAACGGCTGGGCCATAAGGATGACACCCTGCTTCTACGCTATTTTCCGGAGTTTTTCACTTTTTGGAGGGGCTCCATCCACTTCTCGAGGACTCCGAAAAGGTCATGCGCGGTGGGGTTAAGCTCAAGAGGCGTTATTGAAACAAAGGATTTTTTTATCGCCCAGATATCGGTGCCCGGCTCTTCCACACCTGAGATGAACTTCCCGGCGAGCCAGTAATAATTGAGCCCCCTCGGATCGGTGCGGCATTCGATATCTTCGTCGTAAATGCGCTGACCGACGGAAGTTATCCGGTATCCCTTTATTTTCGGCGGGACATTCACGTTCAGGTAAGCTCTGCCGTCAATCCCGCTCCTTATCATGTTTTTTGCTATGATCCTGGCAACTCGGGCCGCTTTAATAAAATTCCTTTCGCCCCACTCGGATATTGAAATGGCGAACGACGGTATCCTGAGCATCGCGCCCTCGCGCGCTCCGGCCACGGTTCCCGAGTAAATAACGTCCTGACCGAGGTTGGGCCCGGTGTTAATGCCCGATACGAGCAGGTCGATCTTTCCCTTTGCAAGCGAAAGAACGCCGAACCTCGCGCAGTCCGCAGGAGTCCCGTTAGCCGCGTATACATTCGCGCGGGTCCTGTATACCCTGAGAGGCTTATGCAGCGTTATTGAATGGCTCGTTCCGGAACGTTCCTTATCCGGAACGACAACTATGACTTTCCCTATTTTTTTCAGCTCGGATACGAGCGGTTTCAGCCCGGGCCCGTAAATGCCGTCGTCGTTAGTTACAAGTATGAGGGGTCTTTTCATTTCGCGAACTCCAACACGGTATTGGCAAGATAATGCTGCGGCAGGTGTTTAGGAAGCGCGATCTTGTGCGAATTCTTCCTGATTGACGCGATATATATAATCATTCCGCCGGAAAGTATAGGCGGAGAAAGGTCTTTTTCCTTTATCATGATGGCGTTTCCTTTTTTTACAAGGTTAAGAGCGTTCATTTGCTGGTGGTTACCGGTCGCGTAAGGGAACGGCACGAGTATAGACGGTTTATGAAGAATAGTCAACTCGCTTATCGTTGTTGCGCCGGCGCGGCAAATTATCAGGTCGGCGACGGAGTAGGCGTTCCCGATCTTGTCCAGATACTCCATGACAGAGGCCTTGAAGCCGTGCTTATCATAGCCATGTTCGGCACGGTCCTTTTCGCCCGGCATCGTGCCCGTTATATGGACAAATTGTATTGATGACTTGTATTCCGTAAGGAAAGGTAGCGTGTCTATTATTGCGTGGTTAAGTCTCACCGCGCCCTGGCTCCCGCCGAAAATCAGGACGGTTATCCTTTTTTGTTCAAGGCCAAGAATCTTAAAAGCTTCTTCCGGGACCGCCGAGAAAAGTTCCTGTCTTACTGGATTCCCGGTGAATATCGTCTTGTCCCTTGGGAAGAATCTCTCCGAATCCTCAAAACTTACCGCTATCTTTTTCGCGAAAAAGGTTAAAAGCCGGTTCGCCATCCCCGGCAGCGCGTTTTGTTCGTGAATGACCACCGGTATGCGCTTGAGATAACCGGCCAGCGCGACCGGGAATGAAATATACCCCCCCATGCCCACGACAACGTCCGGCTGGAACGAATTTATCACGGCGAATGAAGAAAAAAGGCTTCTTGTCAGCAGGTAAAAGAAGGAAAATATCTTGAACGATATCCTGCGCGGAAACCCATGAAACGCGATCTCAAAAAATCTGAACTTATATCCCGCGAGTACCTGCTTGCAGGGATCGTTCTTCCTGCAGATGAAAGCGGTTTTGCATCCGCGCTTCCTGAGCTCATTTCCCAGCACCATGCCGGGATAGAGATGCCCGCCCGTTCCACCTGCAGCGATTAGTATTCTTTGCATTTTAAACCCTCTTAGAGCAGCTTCTGGAAATGTTCAGAAGAATCCCGATCTCCGCCATGTTTACCACGAGCGCCGTCCCGCCGAAAGATACGAACGGGAGAGGCAATCCTTTGGTCGGAAAAATGCCGCACGACACGCCTATGTTTATCATTGCTTGAAGGACTATCGCAAGGGTTATCCCCATCGCAAGCAATCCGCCGAAAAAATCGCGGCTTTTCATGCTTATCTGCATTCCGCGCCATGCAATAAAAAGGAACATACCTATTATCACTATGGAACCGATAAAGCCGAGTTCCTCGCCGATAATCGGAAAGATGAAATCGGTGTGCGCTTCGGGTACATGAAGAAGCTTCATCTGCCCCTTAGCAAGCCCTTTTCCGAAGAAACCTCCGGAGCCGAGCGCCACGAGCGACTGGTCAAGCTGGTATTGAACGGACCTGATGTCGCCCCAGCTTTGGAAAAAGGACTTTATTCTTTCGAGTCTGTAAGGCTTCCTGTAAATCTCTAAAACTGCCGCTGGCGCAAAAATCAGAGTGGCTCCAATGATATATTTCAGGCTGGCGCCCGCCATATAAAGCAGGCCAAGGCAAGTGAGGCAGATGAGTATCGGCGAACCCAGATCGGGTTCAAGGCCTATCAGAACGCACACAAAACCCACTGTCGCTAGCGGCGGCCAAATGCCTTTGAACTGTTTAAGACGGCTTTTCTTCCTGTCCAGGTAGTCCGCGAGCGCTATTACTATCGCAAGCTTGGCGATCTCCGACGGTTGGAAACTGACCGGGCCCCACGCAAGCCATCTCTTTGCGCCGCCCCGTTCAGAACCGATCACCAGCACGGCTACCAGAAGCAATACCGCCGCAATCAGCACTGGTTTTGACAATCTCTGAAGCTTGGAATAGTCGTAATTCGCGAAAAAATAAAGTGCGGCGCTTCCTATCGAGAGCCAAACTACCTGCTTGATGACAAAAATGTAAGGTGTTTTCCATTTTGCTTCTGCCATGATGATAGTCGACGAAAAGACCATGAGCGTGCCGATTATCAGGAGAATAGCCGCGCAAAAAAGCAGGGGAAAATCCATATTATCGCGCGTTTCGTTCTTTTTCATTTCTTAATCCCGCCGTCAAAGGTAAATTAATATTTATATGACCGTGCTTGCGGTGCCTCGCCGTATTTTCTGTTATTTCACTGAATATCTTTTCAAATGGGAAAGGGGCTTCATCCCAAAAACGAGACGCTTGAACTGGTGTCCCCTGTCTTCGTAGTCTTTAAACTGATCGAACGATGCGCACGCCGGAGAAAGCATGACAATTTCTCCCGGCAAAGCGAGCGACCTTGCTTTCCTAACTGCATTCGAAAGGTTCCTGCAGATATAAAATTGCGTAGTCCCTGAAAGCTCTTTATGGATTTTACGGGAAGCTTCTCCAATGAGCAGTATTCCCTTCACTTTTCGCGTAACGAGCTCTTTCAGCGGGGTATAAGGCGAACCCTTATCCCTCCCGCCGAGAATCAGCCAGACAGGAGACGAAAAGGACTCTAACGCGACGCGCGTGGAATCGACGTTCGTGCACTTGGAATCGTTGACATACTTAACGCCTTCTATATCTGCGACATACTCTATCCTGTGTTCAACGCCACGGAAATCTTCAATCGATTCTTCTATGATTTCTCTGGGTATGGCCGCGGCCGCCGCGGCTGATGTGGCCGCAAGAGCGTTCTCAAGGTTATGCTGTCCGGGTATGCGCAATAAAGGCGCAAATGAATATTTTTGATTGCTGAAATTAACGTGTATCTTGCCATCGAGAAAATATACGCCTTTTTGAAGCTTCTCTTTCCTGCTGAAAAAGACAATTTTGGACGGGCAACGCTGTGCCAGTTTTCTGCACGCCAGATCGTCGTAATTGAGCACGCAGAAATCCTTTTTCGTCTGGTTAGAGAATATCACCGCCTTGGCATCCACATACTTCCTCATCGAGCCGTGGTGCTCTATGTGGTCGGGCGTGATATTAAGTATCAGGGCTATGTCCGGATGGAATTCAGGTGTGTCTTCAAGCTGATAGCTTGATATTTCCAGAATGACTGAGGTTTTACCGCGGATTCTGCCGGTAAGATTCGCAAGCGGCGATCCAATATTGCCGGCAACAACGGTATCCCGCGCGGCCGCCTTGAACATTTCCCCGATAAGCGTGGTTGTCGTGGTTTTTCCGTTGGTACCCGTGATTGCCACCAGGGAACCTGGGGTTATGAGTTTCAAGGCAAGCCCTATTTCGCTCCACACGGGAATGCATTTCTTAACTGCTCTTGAAAGTATGGGCAAATGCGACGATATCCCCGGACTCTTGACTATAACGTCCTGCTCTAGCAGCTTCTTGGAGTGCCCTCCGAATTCCTTTTCAATGTTTTTTATAAGATACTTGACGGATTTTGCGGCTTCCTTAATGCCTCTCGCCTCGCTGACCAGTACATGCGCTCCTTTTCTCTTAAGAAGATTGGCGGCGGCTATGCCAGAACGCCCGAGGCCCAGCACGCCTACTTTCAGACCGTTGAATAGTATTTTCTTCATTGTTTTCGAAAGACAGCTATTAGCCATTTGTAATTAGCTATTAGTGGTTGTCATAGACTAATTGCTAATAGCCAATTGCTAATTGCTGTCGTTATCTTATCTTAAGGGAAGCCAGGGCGACAAGGGCCAGGATTATCCCGATTATCCAGAAACGGACGGTTACCTTGGTCTCGGCCCATCCGGAAAGTTCGAAGTGGTGGTGTATCGGAGCCATTTTAAATATTCTTTTCCTTGCGTGCCTGAATGAATAGACTTGAAGCACCACCGACACGACTTCCATGACAAAAACGCCGGCTATGACCGCGAGAACCAGTTCTTGTTTTATGCAAAGCGCCACGAGTCCCAGCGAGCCGCCTAAAAACAGGCTTCCAGTGTCGCCCATGAAAATCTGCGCGGGATAAGCGTTAAACCACAGGAATCCGAGACCAGCTCCTATCATTGCCGCGAGGAAAACGCTCAGTTCCCCGGCGCCGCTCACAGGAATGATCCTGAGATATTCAGCAATTTTGATATGCCCCGCGAAATATGAGAACAGACCTAGAGCCAGCGCCGCTATTACGAGATTTCCCACAGCAAGGCCGTCAAGTCCGTCGGTAAGATTGACGGCATTTGAAAATCCGACAATCTCAAGTATCGCGAAGAATATGTACCCGAAATAAAGATTGATAAAAACATCTTTCAGATACGGTATATTGACCTTAGTCGCGAACAGTTCGTTCGGCGGGTAGAACCAGAGATATGCCGCAACCCCCGAAGCAAGGATAGTCTGGAATATGAATTTATATTTGGACTGCAGTCCTTTAGGGTTCTTTTTTACCAATTTCAAATAATCGTCCCAGAACCCCAGCGCGCCGAGCCAAACCGCTCCGGCGAGTAAAATATGTATGAACCTGTTATCAAGGCGCGCCCAAAGAAAAGTGGAAACCACCATAGATATAAGGATCAAAAGTCCGCCCATCGTGGGCGTCCCGGATTTGACAAGGTGGGCGGGAGGTCCGTCTGTCCTGATAGTCTGGCCTATTTTGAGTTTCTTGAGATATTCTATCAAAGCGGGGCCCACCAGCAGGCAAATGATAAGGCTTGTTATTATTGCCCCGACCGCGCGGAACGTTATATACTGAAATATGTTCAGCGGGGAAAAATAGTAATGAAGAGGATAAAGCAAGTGGTAGAGCATTCAGTTTCTCAACTTTCTTTTCTTATGGAATCAGCGTATCAGTAATCTCTTCAAAATGCATGCCGCGTGAAGCCTTGAAAAATATTACGTTACGCGACGTAATACATCCTTTTAGTTCCCTCACGAGGTCGTCCTTGTTTTCGAAATACTTGGATTTTTCCTGGCCAAGTACTGAGTATGCGCATTTCATCATAGGCCCGATAAGCAATATCTGATTTAGCGGCAAGGAGCCAAGGAATTCTCCGAGATCTCTGTGCTCCTGTTCAGACCCGGGGCCGAGCTCAAGCATGTCTCCGAGTACCAATATCTTGTCCCTGTCGGGGAATGTCTCAACGAACGTCCGGGCCGCTTCTTTCATCGATGTGGGATTGGCGTTGTATGCGTCAATGACAAACGTTACGCCCGACATCATGTTGACGACGTTCATCCTCATATTGGGAATAATGAACGTTTCCAGCCCGTTTCGTATCATCTCGGGAGACATCTTCAATTTCCACGCGACTGCCGCGGCGGCTAGCGCGTTATAAACATTGAACCTCCCGTATACCGGAAGTATAATGCTGATTATTTTTTTGCCTCCGGCTATCAGATCAAATGTCGGGTTGCCGGGCCATAATTTCAGGTTCCCGCAGGTAACATCGGCTTTTTGTTCAATTCCGAATGTTATAACTTCGGTTTTTGCCGTCGCAGCGGCCTTTGACAAGAAAGGGTCGTCAGCGTTCAATATCGCCGTTGCGCCCTGCGGCAGAGATTCAATAAGTTTATATTTCTCGGCAAACACATTCTCGGGTGTGATGAAATTTTCCAGGTGCGTTGAGCCTATATTCGTTATGACCCCTATAGTGGGCGACGCTATCTCCGCAAGCCTTTGTATCTCCCCCGGATATGAAGTCCCCATCTCCAACACGGCATACTCATGAAAAAGACTGAGATTGAAAATTGTAAGCGGGAGGCCTATCTGATTATTAAAATTCCCCGCATTGCTGACAGCGTGCCCCTTTTGTCTCAGTATCGACGCAAGCATCTCCTTTGCGGTAGTTTTCCCGTTAGAACCCGTTATGCCGATGACTGGTATTTTCCATTTGCTCCTGTAGTAGTGCGCTAGATCCCCGAGAGCTTTTTGAGTATCCTGGACGCAGATTATCGCCGGGGGGGCCGGGAAAGGATTGCCTATATCAATTTCTTTTTTCGATACAACTATCCCCTTAACACCTTTTTCTATCGCCTGAATGAGGTAATTGTGGCCGTCATAATTCCTGCCCTTGACCGCGAAATAAAAGTCCCCTTTACGGAGAGTGCGTGTGTCTATTGATATTGAACTTATGACGCTTTTGGGATCACCAAGAAGAAATTCGCCTTTAACAGCCGTTATCAATTCAGATAAAAAGATATTTTCCATTTAATTGCCGCTGAAAAGGGGATGTTGTCCGGGGCGGGCCAAGTGCGGCAGAAAGGTAAAAGACCCGCTATGTTCAGCTATACCTATCCCTGAGATGCTTGACCGCAACTTCCGAGTCATTGAAATGAATAGTCTTATTCCCCAAAATTTGATATGTTTCATGCCCTTTTCCTGCGAGAAGCACGATATCGCCTTTCTGGGCCATATTGATAGCGGCCGAAATGGCCTGTTCTCTTTCCAATATGACCTGATAATTATTCATGTTCTGTCGCCTGGCCCCCACTTCGATATCCAAGGCAATGCGCTGTGGATCTTCGCTTCTCGGGTTGTCGGATGTAATGAAAACAAAATCACTGATTCTCGTGGCGATCTCCCCCATGACAGGCCTTTTCGACCTGTCCCGGTCGCCGCCGCATCCAAAAACGGTAATGAGTCTTGCGGGATCCAGTTGTTTCAGGGCGCTTAAAACATTTTTAAGAGCGTCGTCTGTATGCGCGTAATCGACAACCACAATGAAAGGCTGACCCGCGTCAACTTTCTCAAGCCTTCCGGGCACTGGCGCTGTTTTTTCGATGCCGTATACAACAGCATCCAGTGACGCTCCCGCGCAAAGCCCTGCCGCGGCGCTTGCCAAGCCGTTGTAGATATTATGCCTGCCGATAAAAGGCAGTATTACTCTTTTTTTTCCGGCCGGTGTTACAAGCAAAAACTGGTTGCCGTGGTGGTCCAACCTGACATTTTCCGCTCTTATTACAGCGTTTTTATTGAAACCATAAGTAACGGTTGTGATCTCTTGAGGCAGTATTTCAAGCAGTTTTCTGCCCCACGGGTCGTCGGTATTTATTATAGCATATTTGGGATTATTTTTACGGGTTTTCCTCAGGTTTAGAAGAAACAATTTGGCTTTTTCATCAAAATAACTCTCCATGGTCTTGTGGTAATCGAGATGGTCTCTTGTCAGGTTTGTAAATACCGCTATATCGAATTCAAGCCCGCCTACGCGTCCCTGGGCCAGCGCGTGCGAGGAAACCTCCATAATCACGGCATCCGACTTATTGGATACCATCTCATTAAGCATTTTATTCAGATCGGAGGAAAACGGGGTCGTGTTGGACGAAGGCATTGTTTTCCCGGCAAACCTGTAATTTATCGTACCAATTACGCCCAAACGGTAGCCCAGACTTGTTAAGATCGATTCAACAAAATAAGTGATTGTCGTTTTGCCGTTAGTACCGGTTATGCCGATCATCAGCAGGGATTTATCAGGGTGCCTGTAGTAATTCGAACTAAGCAGGGCAAGAGAGGCTAGAGGATTGGGGACGACAATACTCGTAACGTTCCTGGCCTCATATTGTGAATCAGAAACTATCACGCTGGCTTTTCTGCCGATCGCTTCGGGAATGAATTTTCTGCCGTCTACATGTTGCCCGGGCAACGCCACAAAAATGAAGCCCTTCCGGACTTTTTTGGAGTTGTACGTAATCCCCTTGATATTAATATCAACCGGCCCGTAAGGGATATGCTCGATATTCCTTAATATCTCGGTGAGCCTCACTATGCCCTTCCTTTTCGGAAAAATGTCCTCTGCGGGGAACAACCGATATATACGTTATTGGAGTTACGTTATCTCAGGAATTAAAGGCCGTTAAACTTCAATCGCATTATTTTTTAACAAGGTGCAGAGATTCGTTATCGGGCGGAACCCTCATGTACTGCAGGGACCTCGACGCGATCCTGGCGAAGACCGGAGCGGCTCTTGAAGAGGCCCAGTAATCGCCTTGCGGCTCATCCAAAACTACGAATATCGTCACTCGCGGATTTTTCAATGGCGCAATGCCGCAGAATGAGGCCACATAACAGCTGGAAGAGTACCTGCCTGTTCTTTTATCCCTTTTTTGCGCCGTGCCGGTTTTCCCTCCTATACTATAGCCCGGGACGCCAGCAAGACGGCCGGTTCCTTTGTCTACGGTCCCTTGCAGCATTTCCCGTAATTCTGCGGCCACTTTGGAGGATACAGCTCTCCTGATAATTCTTTTCTCATCCTTATACAAAACTTCACCGGTAGGAGTTTTTATTTCAGATATCACTTTCGGTTCTATCAAATCCCCTCCGTTCGCAAGAGCGGAATAAGCGTTAACCATTTGTATCGCTGTAACGCCGACTTCCTGACCGAACGAGATCACGGGAAGCGAGAGACCGCTCCAGTCATTAGGACTCTTCAAAAGACCCTTGGCTTCTCCCGGGAGGTCTATTCCGGTAAGACTGTGAAAGCCGAATTGCTTTATATAAGAGTAAAACTTTTCCTTGCCGATCCTCATCCCGATCTTGGCCGTCCCGATATTTGACGAGTATTCAATTACCTCGTCGAAGGTCAACAGTCCTTTCTTCTCATGGTCGGTGATAGTGTGGTCGTATATCTTGTAGCGGCCGTTCTCGCACCATATCACTTCGGAACGTTTCACGACATTTTCTTCAAGCGCAGCCGCTGATGTTATCATTTTAAACGTAGACCCGGGCTCGAAAACATCGCATACTGCGGGATTCCTGATGTTTTCCCACGATCCCGAGAAATCGGCCGGGTCGAAATTAGGCCTTATGGCCATGGCAAGGATCTCGCCGGTAACAGGGTTCTGGACAATCGCTATCGCTTTCTTTGAACGGCTTTCCTTCCAAGCTTTTTCTATTTCCTGTTCGGCAATAAACTGAAGATTACTGTCTATAGTCAAGTATACGTCCGATCCGCGGTAATCATCAGCGTTCTCTATATTTGATGATATTGTCCTTCCGCGTCCATCCCTTACCCTGAGTTCCTTAACTTTTTCCCCGCTTAGATATGAATTAGCCACATATTCGATCCCTTCGAGCCCATACCCGTCCCTGCCCACAAGTCCGAGAATATGCGACGCCATTTTCCCTTCCGGATACTTTCGGACGTATTTCGTGGTAAAACCGACGCCGGGAAGGTTGAGCTGCCTTATTCTGGACGCTGTGTCCATGTCGATATTTTCAGCTACAGGCACGTACGAAGAGTTTGTTTTTCCAGCGAGCAGTTTGTCGGTGAGATGGATATTATTCTCGCGCAGGGCTGACTTTATTTCTTCTATGTTCTTTATCTGTTTAAAATCAAGAAAGATAAGGTAGGTTTTGACGCTCATCGAAAGGATTTTCCCGTTCCTGTCAAATATCATGCCCCGGCACGGGAGTTCGCGCAGTTCCTTGCAAACTATTTTCTGAGCCCTGTCATTCAGTTCGTCGTGATACCATACCTGAAGTAAAAAAAGCTTCGCGGCGATCGCGGCGAAGAATATGAAAATACAAGCAAAGGGTAGTATGACCCTTCTGCGGCACGCCATTGTTACCCGCCTTCTCTGGAGTCTGTTGCTGAACTCTCAATCAAGATAGACAATATTCTTCTCATCCGGAACAACTAGTTTGTGCTCGCGGGAAAACTGATCCAGCCGCTCAAGCGAACTTAACCTTTCGATCTTTAGCTTAAGGGTGCTGTTCTCTTGTTCCCACTTGCCGCACTCGCGTTTCATTTCTTCGACGCGGTAACCCATTCGTACGGATTGTGTCTGTTGCCAAACATAAAATGAAAGTATCATCGCTATAAAAAGCAGATACATGAAATACTTGAAAACCATCAGAGCTTCTCCGCTGTTCTTAGCTTTGCGCTCCTACTTCTGGGGTTAATTTTTGTCTCCATGAAGGAGGGGCGCAGGACTTTTTTGTTCATGAGTCTTATTAACCCATGACCCTCAAGCTCCTTAAATTTTCTTTTCACAATGCGGTCTTCCAAGGAATGGTATGTAAGAACGGCTATCCTGCCTCCGGGTTTCAGCAGGGACGGGAAGGCATTCAAAAAAACGGATAGGTTTTCAAGTTCGTTATTGACGGCAATACGAAGAGCCTGAAAGATCTTAGTGGCAGGATTGATCTTTCCGTACCGTCTGATAACCTTGGAAACCAGCTGACTCAGTTGCGGGCCCGAGTCTATCCGGGAATTTTTTCTTTCTTCGATAATCCTGGCGCTGATGGCGTCAGCCATCCGTTCTTCGCCGAATTCAAAGAAAATTTCTGAAAGCCTTTCCCGTCCTGCTGAATTTAAAATATCTGCGGCGGTCACTTTTGACCTGCCGTCCATCCTCATGTCAAGCGATGCCGAATGGAAGCTGAAACCGCGTTCTTTATCGTCTATCTGTCTTGACGAAATCCCGAGATCCAAAAGGAAACCGTCTACGGCTGTTATTTTAAGGGAGGCAAAAACCGCGTTTATCTCGCTGTAATTCTCTCGCGCTAGCCTTATCCTGTTTCCGTATGTATCTAATTTATTTTTGCAATGCATTATTGCATTCTCATCGCAATCAATCCCGACAAGACTAATACCAGGATGCCCTTTCAAAAGTATTTCAGCGTGACCGCCACCCCCCAGCGTGCAATCAACGTATGTCCCTTGTTCGCTGCTTATCAAAGATCTTAAAATCTCTTCCTGCATCACGGGTAAATGATATTCGTATTCCGCCATCTGTTATAGTTCCAGTTTGCCAGATAGATTTTTGAAGTACGCGTTCGCCTGCATCTTGTAGTATTTCTCCCAATTCGCCTTATTCCACAATTCTATCCTGCTGCCTACGCCTATTATCATGACTTCCGCTCGTATGTTCGCGTATTCGCAAAGGCTCTGCGGTATCAAAATTCTTCCTTGTTTGTCCGGAGATATCTCATGCGCTCCCGATAAAAGAACTCTCTTGAAGGCCCTTTGCTGCATCTTATTCGGTAATGAAAGCTCTTCAAGTTTCGTTAATACCTTTTCCCATTCCTTCGGGTTGTACAAGTAGAGGCTCTGGTCTAGCCCCTTTGTCAAGATGAATGCTCTACTCTTTCCGCGGAAACGCGCCGGAAGGAATATTCTTTTTTTTAGATCGAGGATGTGCTCAAATTGTCCGATATACATTTTAGTTTATTTAGACTGCTAGTTATCCCTACTTATTTACACTATTCACCACTATTCACCACCTGCAGTAATAGTATACTTAATCATCTCTTTGATGTCAATAGGGTTTTAAAAATAATTTATTGTATTTCAATGTGAAATAGCAATGTTGAATGGCCGGTTTATTCCGATTGTTAGTAAGTGTGTGGATATGTGGACAACCTGGTGGTTTATCGACGAGGAGGAAAACTGATATAGCGCGGAAAATACGAATGTTGCAGATATGCGGAAAAGAGAGTGCTATTTAAAGAAAATCATATGGATGGAAATGAGCATCATAAGGCCGCCAAAAAGTTTTCTGAGTATGCCGGTAGGCAGCGAAACGGCGTACTGTGCGCCGAACCATGCACCAAGCACAAATCCTGCACAGATGAATACAGCCGCCAATACATTAAGATGCCCATGCTTGAAATAAGTCATAGCGGCAAGAATCCCAATCGGCGGCAGCATCAGCGCCAGTGTTGTTCCTTGCGCCATGTGCTGGTCCATCTTGAACAAATATACAAGAGCCGGAACTATTATTACACCGCCGCCTATGCCAAATAAACCGCTCATTGCGCCGCCCAGGACGCCAATCAACAAAAATAAAATCACCTGCATGATATCCTCCATGGGTTGACAATACGCGCATTTATGGCAGAGATACGCCTGTGATGTCGAACGCGCAAATTCAGGTCTTTAAAAAAAAGAAAGAGAGATAACCTGTACACCGAATTCTGTTCCCCTAAAACCGCTTGCGCGGCATACGGGGCCGGGTCATTTCTCTGTCCCCGGGATTACTCCCGGGGATCAAGCGTCCATTGACAGACTTGCTTCCAGATAAGGATTTAGCCGTTTCACTCTCCGATCGCTCGGAGAATCACCCCGTAAAGCGCATCTGTGGGGGCTCCAAGGCTTTCGCCAGGAGCGTCACTGTTCGCACCTCTTTCCCTGATTATACAGAGAAGATGGGTATTACCCACTACCATTCCCTCATTGCGACAAGGGCGGAAGTTCGGACTTTCCTCCCCGATGCTTTCCATCGAGGCGACCCTTCGGTTATCTCTCTTTTAAACCTGTTTCAAGCGTGCTGCCTATATTTATCGCCTGGTTGACTAGTTTATCCGCAAGCTTATTCTGTTCTCTGGGGACATGCTTGAAATCCACTTTCTCAAAAGAACTCAGCATCTGATGCGCCGTTATGAAATATTCCTTAAGGTTTTCGTTCTTTACCTTGTAGCTGCCCGTCATCTGGCGGTAAATAAGTTCTGAATCCGTGAAAACATTTATGCTACACGGGATATATTTTTTCGCCAGCTGAAGACCTGAAATCAACGCCCTGTATTCCGCCGTGTTGTTTGTCGCGTGTCCGATGTATTCTTTGAATTCGTCTATCTTCTGACCCTTATCGTCCAGAATAACCACACCTGTGCCTGCCGGCCCGGGATTTCCTCTAGCGCCGCCGTCAATATATATGTCTATTTGAGTTGGCTGAAAAACCCCTTTTAGGCTGCAATTTTGTTCTTTGGCCTGCGGCTTCGTTGGACTCATCTTACATATACTCCGTCGAGCATATGCTCGTTTCGTCCGCCTTGCCTCGGCTCAAAGCCCAAAATATCGCTTCTAAAAAAGGTTTTACAGCCAACTCAGTTATCATTTCTTGTAAAGGATTCTCGAACAGCTGTCACAGTATACAAAATCCTGTTCCTTGAAAACTTCGTTGATGATCTGCGGTCTTAACGCGATATGGCATCCGCTGCAGTTTTCCCCGTCAATATATACGATCGCCAAACCGCTTCTGCCTTCCCTGATATAATCGTATTTCTTCTGAAGATTATCCGGCACGTTCTTGGCGAATTCCTGCCGCTCGGAATCCAGTTTTGAAACCTCGCCGTTCAGTCCGTTAAGTTCAATTTCAAGTTTCGATATCTCTACTTGAACGTGCGCCTCTTCCTGTCTATTCTGCCTTTCCCTTTCCCTTACTTCTTTGGACTCGACATCTATTTTTTCCATTATCTCAAGTATCTCATTTTCGAGAAGTGATTTCGCATGATTTGATTCTTCTATCTCGGAAAGAAGAGCCTTATAAGCGTCATTTTTTTTGATCGAGTTTAGTTCCGACGTGTGTTTCTTTATTTCGGTTTCTTGACCTTCGAGTTCAAGTTCTTTCTGCCTCTTCGTGACCTGCAGTTGAGTTATTTCATTTTTTAAAGAGTCGAAAGCCGCGCGCGTTTCTTCGATCTTCGCGTTGAGTTCATCAATCTTTACAGGCACTGCTTCGGCCTGCAATCTGAGACTGTCAAGAACTGCGTCTTTTTCTTGCAGAGTTATCAGCAAATTCAACTTGTCTTTAAACGCGTCCATTTCGTCCTTTCTTCAGACCGATTCGAATCTATAAATTTACTAGTGCGTAGTGCGCCAAAAAACGAGGCGCAATGTTGATGCCGGCATTTATCTATTTGCCAAATTATCTAACGATTATTCAAAACTGACATCTATACTGGGTAGTGCAGGATTTGAACCTGCGGCCCCTTCCGTGTGAGGGAAGTGCTCTTCCGCTGAGCTAACTACCCTTTGGGGCAAACTCGAAAACCGAAGTTCGAAATCCGAAATAAACTCTAAATTTCAAATAATAGAATATTTGGAAAATATGAAGTTTGGCTTTTACTTCGAGTTTCGAATTTATAATTTCGAGCTTGTAGTAACATTTGGGCCAGGTAGGACTTGAACCCACGACCCGACGATTATGAGTCGTCTGCTCTAACCAACTGAGCTACTGGCCCAAAATTTTGCATAGCAAAATTTTAGAGCAGTTGAGCAGGAGATAGGTGAGCAGTTGATTACACCTGCCTGCGAAACTGCGGTCAACTTTCAAATATCGAATTTCAAAAAAGTCTTTTTCTAAAAACCTGAAAATATATTTTAGCGACTCATTTCAAAAAACTTGCGTTATTATATCAATAAGCCACAGAAAAATCAACCAGTTATTCCAAATATTCCTTCAAAATCTTGCTTCTTGAAGGATGTCTTAGCTTCCTGATGGCCTTGGCCTCGATCTGGCGCACGCGTTCCCTTGTAACCCCGAATATCTTTCCAACTTCTTCAAGAGTCCTGGGATAACCGACTCCTACGCCGTAGCGCAACCTGATAATATCCGCTTCGCGCGGGGTAAGCGTGCTCAAGACCTTCTCTATCTCAAGCTGCAGCCTGTAATGATTCGTTTTCTGAACGGGATTCGGATTGCTCTCATCCTCAATAAAATCTTCGAGCCTCGAATCCTCTTCCTCTCCTATGGGCGTCGCCAGGGAAACCGGTTCTTGCATCATCTTCAAAACGCGCCTTACTCTTTCGGATGAAAGTTTTAGAAAGCGCGTGTATTCCTCTATAGCGGGCTCCCTGCCGTATTCCTGGAGATATTTTTTCTTAATTTTTGTAAGTTTTGAGATAAGCTCTTTCATGTGGACAGGGATTCTGATGGTCCGCGCCTGGTCGGCAATCGCGCGGTTTATGGACTGTCTGATCCACCACGTGGCGTATGTGGAAAACTTGAACCCGCGTTTCCATTCAAATTTTTCAACAGCTTTGGAAAGGCCAAGGTTCCCCTCTTGTATAAGATCGGAAAGCTCCAGATTGCTTATCCCTACGTGCTTTTTTGCTATGGAAACAACTAGCCTGAAGTTGGCTTCAATAAGCTTCATCTTGTCATCGTGTATCAAATGCTCGAGTTCGCGTATTTTATGGTCCGTTTCAAGCAGCTCATCTTTGGAAACGGGCAGGCCTTCTTCAATCTTGCGCTGTTTTATTATGATATTTTCCAGGTTCTGGACAAGAGCCTCCGAGCCCGTCAGGGTATAACCCGTCTGACGCTTGAATTCGGTTGAGGAGATCTTACGTCTCTTTCCCAGCCTGTAAAGGCTCAGCAGTTTCGTGTAAGGCATCTTCAGCCGGCGCTCGTACCTTAGAATCTCTTCGTCAAGCTCGCGAAGTTTCTGCGCCGTTGTTTTTATTTTATTCGTCAGCCTCTTGATCTTATCCTGGTTCAGGTTCAGGCTTATTATCAGCTTAATACCTTTGCAACGTTCATGGGCTATGAACTTTTCAAATTTCGCGCGTTCCTTTGGTGTCAGGCTTTTTTTGCTTAATTTTTGCTCGCCTGTTTTTATTTTCTTCTCGAAGATATTAATTTTCTGGACGGCCTTCTTGATTTTCTGCCTCATGCGCCTGAGCTGCGCGGCCGATTTCCTCCCGCGCGGCATCAATTCTTTAGGCGTCATCTCATGCTGGCTTATGAGCGTTTCCCACGTGCGTATTTCTTTCAATATGAGCGGCGATTCCAAAACTATAAGCCTGAGTCTTTTTTCATTTTCCCTGAGGCGCCTGGCAAGTTCCACTTCGGTTGCGCGGTCAAGCAGCGGAACTTTTGCCATCTCGCTGAGATACATTCTCACGGGATTCGTTATTTCGTCCTCTTCGGACTTGTGCACCGGCGCTGCGCTGTGTTCGACAACCACTTCCTGTTTAGGCGTCTCTTCTTTTTCCTGCTCGACTACCGGTATGCCCAGATCGTCAAGCATGCCAAAAAATTTATCTATTTCTTCTGCCGGCACTGAAGTGCCTGGAATGCCGCGGTTGATCTCGTCGTACGTGAGATAGCCGTGTTCCTTGCCGAGCTGTATCAGTTCCTTGAACATGCTTTCGTTCTTGCCCATTATATTTTTACCGAACCTTTCAATTGCCTGTTAAGGTCGTGGTACAGGCGGATTTTTCCGTCGTCGGAAGGTATCTGCCCACTCATCATCATTACGACTTCCTTTTCAAGCTCCTTGCGCTGGCTCTCAAGGTCTTTCTGCATTATGTCCTTGACAAGATTGAGAAGTATTTGCTCTGGATGTGAATAGTTTTTTTCTTCCATCACGAGTTCCGTGAACCAGCCGGTATCCTTTTCATCCAGATGCGTTGCTATATCATCAGCTCTTAATCCTTTTGATATGAACTTAAATATGTTTTTAAGTTTATCGTCCCTGAAAATGCCATCATTTATCAACTGCGCGTACTGCGGATAAGAAAGTACAATTTGGAGAATCTCTTCCTCCGCCGTTCTTACGAAAGTTACCGCGCCCGCTTTCGGGCCGCCGGCGTCCTGCGCGGGGCGCAACTTGTCTCTTCTGCCGAAGCGTTTCAACTCAGCGTCAATCGATGCTTCTGATGTTTTAAACTTTTCAGAGCAGATTTTTACCCATTCATGCCTTATTACCGCGTTTTTTATGCTGTTGATGACAGGCACCATTTCCGCGACTTTTTTTGCCTTGGCGTGCGGCTCATCCGAAGGATTTGATGCGTAAATCTGGTCGGTGATGAAGTCAATCATCGATCTGCTGTTTGTTCCCAGGAAAGACAGGAATTCTTTTTTTCCGTGTTTGAGTATGAATTCGTCGGGATCCTGCGATTCCGGCAGGTTCGCCACTTTTACAGAAAGTTCAGAATCCGCAAGGATTTCGGCCGCCCTGCGCGCGGCTTGGTTCCCAGCGGCGTCCGAATCGAACATCAAAAATACTTTATCCGCGTAGCGGTTTATTATGCCTGCATGCTGTTGCGTGAAAGCTGTGCCGAGAGTGGCGACGGTATTCAACGAGCCTTCCTGATGCGTCACCACAACATCCATATATCCTTCCAGCACTATTATCTCTTTGGTTTCCCTGATCTCGGGGAGTGCCTGGAATAAGCCGTAAAGATGGAACGATTTGGAATAAACCAGTGTTTCGGGTGTGTTCAGGTATTTGGGCTCATCGTTTTTCAGCGTCCTGCCTCCGAACGCGACTACGCGGCCCTGAGTATCAAATACCGGGAATACTAGTCTGTCCGACATATATTCGAAATAAGTTCCCCTGTCGGTTTTTGTGATCAGCCCGGCGGCAAGCAACTGTTCCGGAGAAAAACCCTTCTTTGCCGCGGCCGCCTGGAGCCGTTTCGGCTGAGCGTAACCTATCTTGAATTTTTCAACTGTCTTTTCGGTTATACCGCGTTCTCTGATATATTTTTTTACGTTTGAGCTTTCAGGTAAATCGGTCAGGCACCTGTTGTAATAGTCCGCGGCTTGTTCCAACAGGTCATATATCTTCTGTTTATCAGACTTTTTGACGACATCCTCGCGGGTCTCTTTTATTTCGATGCCGCACCTTTTGCCGAGTTTTGATACGGCTTCAGGCCAGGTCAGGTTATCCGTAAGCATGACGAACTTGAAAGCGTCCCCGCCCGCGTTGCATCCGAAGCAGTGGAAGATGCCTTTATCGGCACTGACCATGAAAGAGGGGGTTTTTTCCTTGTGGAACGGGCAGTTGGCCTTCCAGTTCCTGCCGGCTTTTTTTAAAGACGGCACGTATTCCCTGACCAGCTCGACGATATCGGTGGCCAGCCGGATCTGTTCGATTGTTTCCTGGGTAAATGTCATAGGTTACTTTTTAGACCTGCGGAAGCGGCGGAAGCCGGAACATTCCAAAATCTGGATCGGCCCGAATTCCTTCTCCGCTTCATCCAGCAGAAGGTTAAGGCCTAGATTGTCCGAGGAAATATGCCCGGCTATTACAACGCGGATGTTATGTTTTTCTGCAAGTTTATAGTGTTCATCGCTCATGTGCATGCATATCATTGTCCCGATACCTGCGTCTGCAAGTTTCTCCAGGAGTTCCTTAGCGGGTTCCGTTCCGCCAGTCATGTCCACAAATATCTTACCCGCCCTGCTGTCCTTGCCGCCCGTGAGTATCGTCGGCCCGGTTGTTTCTTCAGTCGCCGTCTTATATTCGGGTATCGCCTTCAGTATCTTCATAACGTCGTTCAAACGGTCCGGTTTCTCGTTGTCAAACAGTTCCTGCAGAAAAGTCGTTACATGATTATCAGCTACCGTGTGCGCGGACATGTACGGCAGTCCAAGAAGCTTCGCCGCGTCAACCGCACGCGAATGATTTTGGGGCATTACCTTTCTCCCCACTTCTTTCAACCGAGCTTCTGTCATAGCTTCGGCAATGTTTATTGGAACGCCGAATTTATTGAAAATATCGGCCTGCATGCTCATGACATTATAAAAAGTGGCGTACGCCTTGCCTTCCGGATGGTGCGTTAATACGAGATCTATGTTCTTTCCGCCTGCCTTCAGCGTGTTTGCGAGCAGTATCTCCGGCGTCTCCATGTCAATGCCCAGAAGCACGGATTTCACTTCCTCTTCGCCGGTGCCGTTAAGAATGCGCGAGTCGGCGTAGGGATTCGAGAGCATTTCAACGTCATATCCCTCTTTCTCTTCCGGCGGGAGTTTTTCGTATCTTTCTTTTCGTTCTTTCAACAGTTTTTTGACCGCTTGTGCGCCTCTAGGATCTCTCTTGATGCCCTGCTGAATGAAGAATTCGTACAATTGTTTTAGTTTCATAGGAAATAAATAAAAAAACCTCCGGAGTTATCAACTTTTTCCGCGGTTGTGTCCGCACTGCATTCCGAATTTATTTCGTAGTGTCTTGAAGTCAGCGTGCCCATCGATTTTCTTTCATCATTCTCCGGCGCATTTTACGTTTTGCTTCCGCAAGTTTTTCTTTGCGCACAACGCTTGGAGCGCGGTAGAATTCCCGTTTCTTGATTTCCTGCATGATTCCGTTGCGCTCGCACTCGCGCTTGAAACGGCGTATTGCGTCTTCGATGGATTCGCCATCGCGAACCCTTATGTTAACCATGATATAACGAACACCACCTTTCTTATATGCTGAATTTAAAAAATTTCTTTTACGCCTTTCCTACCGCCGACTAAGTGGAAGTGCAGATGAGCGACCAGCTGCCCAGAATCGGGCCCGCTGTTAATGACAACTCTGTAACCGCCTTTATCAATATTCTCTTTTACTGCCAGATCCCTTGCGGTGTTAAGTATACGGCCGAGTAGCGCATTGTCATTTTCAGTAATCGTCTCTATCCCTGCTATATGCTTCTTGGGTATTATCAGAATATGCACCGGCGCCACAGGATTTATGTCTCTGAACGCCAGTAATGAGTCGTCCTCAAACACGACTGCTGAAGGAATTATCTTAGAGGCAATCTTACAGAAAATACAATCCATTTTACAAAGCCGTAGTAAATACAAAAAAGCCGGGAAAATCCTGACAGAATAATAAAAGGCCCTTTGTAGGTAAAAATAAAACTTACCCTAATACATTTCGTAAAAAGGTCATGCCCCCATGCCGTATGTTTAGTAATTATAACAGAAAGCAGTTAATTTTGCAAGGTTTCTGCGATTTTTTATTTATACGGGATACCGAAAGGTAGGCCGTTTTTTTCCGATATTTTAGCGTTGAAAATCGGGCAAGCTCCGCTTATTGCCTCGGGTGAGGCGGCTATCCTTATATAGTTGTCCGATATCAAGAAACCGCTTTCACTTTCGCGGACAACGTTCAGGATTTTTGCGACGAATTTCTTCCAGAAAGAGCGCTGCAAAGAGGTGTCGAGTTCCCTGAGACGTTTTGAGCGGTTTTTAGCGGTATCTGCATCAACGGCACCCGGCATATTCGCGGCAGCCGTTCCTTCCCTTTCGGAAAACTTGAAAACATGCAGTCTGCTGAAGCCGCATTTATTAATAAAATCATATGTATTATCAAAATCTTTTTCGGTTTCTCCCGGGAACCCGACTATTACATCCGTAGTAACGCCGGCTTCCGGCAGTTTCGCCATGATGTTAGCGATTACCTTAATATATGCGGATGTCCTGTACGGTCTGTTCATGAGTTTGAGCACATTATCTGAACCCGACTGTAGAGGGACATGCAGGTGCCAGCATATTCTGTTCCTGTTTAGGCTCATGAGATCTATCAGTTCCGGAGTTACTTCTCCGGGCTCAAGCGATGAAAGCCTTATCCTGAAAATTCCAGGCAGTTTGACGGCTTTTGACAGCAGTCCCGGAAGGCCGCCCGCTCCGGCGTATTTTCCGAGCCTGATGCCCGACAGTACGATCTCAGGATAGCCATTGCCTACTAGTTCGGATATTTCGTGAAGTATCTCGTTCTCATCGCGGCTTGTAAGTTTAGGACGGACATAGGGGACTATGCAGTAGGAACAAAACGCGTCGCACCCATCTTGTATCTTTACGAACGCCCGCGTGTGTTTGTCAAATGACGTTATTGCGCCCGGCCGCGGTTTTTCCCCATTGAAGATCTTTTCCTTATTTTTTTTAAAAGTTACAGTGGAAAATATTTTACGGAGTTCTTCGGGCGCCCTATTCAAATAACATCCCGTAAGGATTATCTTCGCCTGCGGGTTCCTCTTCTGTATCCTTCTTATCAGCTGTCTGCATTCCCTGTCGGCTTCCGCCGTTACCGTGCAGGAGTTTATTAATGCGATATCCGCGTTTTCATATGAATCCGCGAGAGAATATCCGGACGATTTGAACCTTTCCTGTATCAGTTGGCTTTCGTACTGGTTGACTTTGCACCCGAATGTCTTAAGGAACGCGGTTTTCATTTTATTTCCCTGTCGAATTCTCCGGAGACGTTCAATACGAGCACCGCTGAAACTATTCCGGCTGTTTCAACACGTAATATCCTTGAACCGAGCGTAACGGGCAGTATACCTGCGTTCTTCGCCGATTCAATTTCGCCGAATGTGAACCCCCCTTCCGGGCCGATGAAAATATTGATGCTGTTACTCCCGCGAAGCTGCACGGCGATATCATTGACCGCTCTTGCTCCTTCAGCCTCCCACGGTATGATGCTGGCCGCATCTTTTGGAATACCTTCGATGGCCTCGGCGAATATCAGCGGTTTTTCGATGATCATCAGGTCGGCACGCCCGCACTGTTTGCTGGCCGCCTGAGAAAGCCGTTTCCATCTTTCAATTTTCTGCGCGGCTATTTCCCTGATAACGCTTCTTTCTGTGATAATAGGCGTGATTTTACCAATGCCCAGTTCCGCGACTTTTTCTACCAGCCAGTCCATTCGTTCGCCTTTTGGGACCGCCTGAAAAAGGTTTATCTTTGTTTTTACCTGACATGATTGGTTTTCGCTCAATATTCTTCCGGACAAGCCGTCTTTAGCGGCCGATTCAATTTCCGCGGAGTAGATTTTCCCCTCGCCGTCAAAAAGCTGCATGTTGCCCCCCGGCTTAAGCCGCATGACGCGCAAAATATGAAGGGCCTCTTCGCCTTTAAGGACGAATCTTCCGTTTTTGATGTTTTTTGATGGGACGAAAAAATGAGGCATAGGGGCGGGATATCAGCCGAATACTTTTTTGAAAACGCCCGACTGGTTTGCGCCGCCGGATTCACTGCTTCCGGAGGCCTGCATGAACTGTCTGAGAGCGAGTTTTTGTCTTTCGTTAAGGTTTTTGGGCACAATAATATTTATTTTAACGAGCAGATCACCTTTTCCTTTTCTACCGAGACGCGGCATGCCTTCTTCCTGAACGCGTAATATAGTTCCAGGCTGCGTTCCGGGCTGTATCTTCAATTTCACCTTTCCATCAATTGTGGGGACGTCGAAGTCCCCGCCTAAAACCACCTGCGGGAAAGAAAGCTTCAGTTCTGTCGTGAGATCGTCGCCCTGGCGTTTGAAGCGCGGGTCTTTTTTCAGGTGCAGCAAAACATAAAGATCGCCGGGCTGGCCGCCGTGCGGGGGCATGTCTCCTGCACCTGTGACGCGCAGCGACGTGCCTTCATCCACTCCAGGAGGAACTCTTACGGTTATTTTTTTGTTGATTTTCTGCCTTCCGGTCCCTTTGCACTGTGCGCACGGGTTATCTATTATCTGTCCTTCGCCCAGACATTTCGGACAGGTCTGGCTGAACGAGAAGAAACCCTGGCTGTAGCGCACCTGCCCCGTTCCCTTGCATTGAGGACATTGTTTCGGAGACGAACCGGTTCTGGCTCCGGAACCGCCGCACTGAGAACATAGCTCGAAATGCGGTACTTCTATGGTCGCTTCGGCCCCCCTCGCAGCATCCGCCAGCGGCAACTCCAGAGAATATTGAAGGTCCTCGCCGCGGCGCTGACGCTGTCCCTTGCGCCCTCCGGTCCCTGCTCCGTGAAAAATATCACCGAACATGTCGCCGAACATATCGCTGACGGAACCGAAATCGGAAAAATCGCTGAATCCTCCCACGCCGCCGCCTCCGGGAGTCGGAGGCGCCGTTCCGACGCCGGCGTGGCCAAACCTGTCATACTGCGCCCTCTTATCCGAAGAAAGGATCTCGTAGGCCTCATTGATCTCCTTGAATTTATCTTCCGCGGCCTTATCCCCCGGATTTTTGTCCGGGTGATATTTAAGCGCAAGGCGCCTGTAAGCCGCTTTCACCTCATCTTCAGAAGCGGTTTTGACAACGCCCAGAATTTCGTAGTAATCTCTTTTCATAATAAATACGATTGCGCAGATATTTTACAAAGATTACACAGATTACGGCAAAGATTACAACAATTAATTATCCGTGTAATCTCCGTTTAAAATCAGTGTAATCGTTTTACTTATTTTCGTCCACAACTTCTGCGTCAACTACCTTCCCGTCCTGTCCCGCTTCCGGTTTCGGCTCCTGCTGCTGTTCCTGCTGGCCGGCAGGGCCTGCCGCTTCCTGACCGGGACCGCCTTGCGCGCTCTGCGCGGCTTTTTTCTGAGCTTCCCTGTATATGGTCTCCGCAAGCTTATGCGAAACCGTCGTAAGACTATCCTTAGCTCTCTTGATTGCTTCAATGTCGCTGCCCTTGAGGGTTTCTTTCGTTTCGGTAAGAGCTCGCTCTAGATCAAGCCGTTCGTTTGCCGTTATCTTATCGCCGTGTTCCTTCAGGCCTTTTTCGGTCGCGTAAACGAGGTTGTCCGTTTCATTTTTGACTTCGACTTCCTCTTTCCTTGTCTTATCTTCAGCGGCGTATTGCTCCGCCTGCTTTACAAACTTTTCTACGTCATCCTTATTGAGTTTGTTGGGGGCCGTTATCCTGATGGACTGTTCCTTTCCTGTTCCGAGGTCCTTGGCCATAACGTGGAGTATGCCGTTTGCGTCTATATCGTAAGTGACTTCAACCTGCGGGACTCCTCTGGGAGCCGGCGGTATGCCGTCAAGGTAAAACCTTCCCAGCGAAACGTCATCCTTGGCCATCGGCCTTTCGCCCTGCAAAACGTGTATTTCTACCGACGGCTGGTTGTCGGCCGCTGTTGAAAACACCTGCGAGCGCTTGACCGGTATCGTTGTGTTCCGTTCTATAATAGGCGTCCTGACCCCTCCCAGCGTTTCAACGCCGAGCGTGAGCGGTGTCACATCCAGCAAAAGTATGTCTTTTACCTCGCCGGTCAGCACTGCCGCCTGGATACCAGCTCCTACCGCCACGCATTCCATCGGGTCTATTCCGTGTTCCACTTTCTTGCCGACATAATCCTCAACGAATTTCTGGACAATCGGCATCCTGGTGGGCCCGCCGACAAGAATTATCTTCGAAATACCACCCATCGAGAGTTTCGAATCGAATATCGCCTGATCTATGGATGTCTTGCAGCGGTCCACGATAGGCCTGACCATGTTCTCAAGCGTGGCCCGGGATAGTTTCATCGTCATGTGTTTCGGTCCGGAAGCGTCCGCGGTTATGAAAGGCAGGTTGATGTCGGTTTCAAGCACATTTGACAGTTCTATCTTTGCCTTTTCAACGGCCTCCTTGAGCCTTTGCGTAGCCATCTTGTCTTTTCTGAGGTCAATGCCGTGCTCTTTGCGGAAATCTTCCGCGACGTAATCCAGCAGCGAGTTATCCATATCGGTTCCGCCGAGCTGGGTGTCGCCTGATGTAGAAAGCACCTCAAAAGTCCCTTCGGCGCCCATCTCCATTACCGTCACGTCGAGCGTTCCGCCGCCGAGGTCGAAGACGAGAATTTTCTGTTCCTTACCTGCCTTGTCTATGCCGTAGGCGAGAGAAGCCGCAGTCGGTTCGTTGACAAGCCTGACCACTTCAAGGCCAGCGATAGATCCGGCGTCTTTTGTGGCCTGCCGCTGGTTGTCGTTGAAGTAAGCGGGCACGGTAATGACTGCCTTGACGACAGGTTCTCCGAGAAAAGCTTCCGCATCGCGTTTAACCTTCTGCAATATGAACGCGGACAACTGTTGCGGAGTGAATTCCTTCCCGTGGATCTGGTATTTAAAGTCGGTGCCCATCTTTCTCTTGAAAGCGGTAATCGTGCCTTCGGGGTTGGTCACTGCCTGGCGCCTTGCGGGTTCTCCTACGAGAAGCTGACCGTCCTTAGTGAACGCCACGTACGACGGGAAGGCCTTGCCTCCGAGTGTAGTGCCTTCGGCTGACGGTACTATAGTTGTTTTGCCGCCTTCCATTACGGCGGCGGCAGAGTTTGAAGTCCCTAAGTCAATTCCGATGATTTTTGACATGTTGATTTACCTCCTGGTTTTGTTAATTAGTGTTTTCCGTATTTGTTTCCTTCTGTTTCGACACCTTCACTTTCGCAGGCCTTATAACCCGCGTGTTGAAGGAATATCCCTTCCGGACAACCTCTACGACAGTATCTTCCGGCTGGTCGCTTTCAACTTTTTCAATTGCTTCGTAAACCGCGGGGTCGAACCTGCCGCCGCTCACCCCCACCTCTTTCACGCCTTCGCTGGAAAGCATTTTGACGAATTCCTGCTGCATCAGCGTCAGTCCCTGCTTGATACTCTCTATGTTATCGCTGCTTTTTATGCTCTCTACTGCCTGGTCAAGGACGTCAAGAAGGTCTATCTGCTTGAGAAGTATCTCTTCCTTGCCCCAATTCAGATGGCTCTGTTTTTCTTTTTCAGTGCGCTTCCTGAAATTTTCAAAATCGGCCTTGAGCCTTAAAAGCTGGTTGTAGTACTCTTCGGCCAGTTTCTTTTTTTCTTCCAGGGATTGCTTAAGAATCTCAAGCTCTCCCATCTTTTCGTCCCTGGCGGCCTCGTATATTGAGTTTATCTCCTTGTCCTTGCTGTCAAACAATTCAACCTCCTATTTTTACAAGCAGTTTATTGACTATCTTTGAAACCGCGCTGACTAGGGCCATCATGCGGGGGTACTCCATTCTCTTGGGGCCGATAATGCCCAGTATTCCGATAGGTTTTTCCCCGTCTTTGTATATCGAACTGACCACGCTCATGTGCTTGAGTTCCTTGCAGTCGGTTTCAGAACCTATGAGCACTTTCACGCCTTTATCAGAGCTGATGCCCTTGTCCAGCGCCCGCAGAAGCAGTTCCCTTTCTTCGCTGAGCCTGAGCAGGCACCTCATCGACTCGAAATCCTTGAACTCGGGAAGGCTCAGGACATTGGAAGTCCCTTCCATATATACATGGTCTTCAATATCGAATATCTTAGGGCCCAGACTTTTTGCTAGGCTGATTATTTCCCTATCCTCGCGGTCTATCTCGTCTATGTAGTCGTATATGCTCTGTTTGGCCTCGGAAAGATTGAGCCCGTGCAGCTTGTCGTTCAACATATTCGAGAGCGTCAACAGTCTTTCCTTAGGTATCTTCGCCTCTATGAGGCGGTGCTTGATAAGGCCGGTGTGCGTTATCAATATTGCCAGTATCTTGTCTTCGGAAACCTGCACGAGTTCAAGGCGTTTCAGCTGGTTGCTCTCAATCTTCGGGGTCAGCACAAAGCCGGTATAATGCGACAGCCCGGAAAGCACTTTTGATGTTTGCGTAAGCAGTTCCTCAAACTCCTTTACCCTAACCGTGTATTCATGCCTTACGCGGTCTTCCTCTTCCAGTATCATCATCTGAATCTCAATAAGCGAGTCAACATAAGAGCGGTAACCCTTGTCTGTCGGGACTCTTCCCGCTGAGGTGTGCGGGTGGGTCAGGTAGCCGTCATTTTCCAGCTCCGCCATGAAGTTCCTTATCGTAGCGGGAGAGAGGTCAAATTTATATTCTTCGGTCAGTATATTGGATCCCACCGGCTTGGCCGTCTTTATATAATGGTGTATGACGGCTTGAAGTATCTTTTTCTTTCTGTCCTCTAATACTTTCGGGTCCACTTGACGCATATTTTTACCTTGGATTGCCTTATGCGACCAACTATCATTTACTTTATCGAAGTACCCTTTAGGGTATGAAAGCCCGAGAAGTCCCAACATCGGGATCTACTTCGCGAATCGGGATTGACACCTGCCTTAAGTGTTGCTATTGAATTGCCGCATGTGAAATCCCGCCAAAGGCGGGATCAATACTGCATATTTTATTAATTAGCACTCTTTTACCCCAAGTGCTAACATTATAACACCTATTTCCTTTTATGTCAAGTGCCTGCGAAAAGGAGGTTTGAAACAGGACGGATTATAGAAGCTTCACTTGCTGGTATTCCAACCCTCTTGAATCTTCAGCCAGCGTTCTTTGGAGTAAAGCTGCGGCTCAAGGAAGAAATTCCTGGGGGGCTGATGCGGCTTTACCGCATCTTCAACAGTCATTATCTCGTACAGGTAAACGTAATTGTTCGGGTTGGATGAATAACCCGCCCACCATTCGGGCTGCTGGGTTTTCATCGAAGATATCCCCTGCTGGGGAATAGAAATATCTCCGATGTCCCTGTATATTTCCTTAACGTACTTTTGCCAAAACTGGGCGAATATCCTGAGCTCGCCGGCCTCAAAATGCAGGCCGTCGTACACCGCCAGCCTGGTCCCTTCGGACATGTTAAGAAGTATATGCGTCACGCCTTTCTCCTTCGTCACCGCGTAGAGGTCATCCGCATTTCTGCACTTGTCTGTCCATTGGATAAGCGGGCAGTAATCGCTCAGCGTATAGGTGATGAATTTCCTTTCGGAATGAAATCCGCGGCACTCGCCCAAAAACAAAATGGTCGAGTCCTTGGGCAGGTTGTTGTTGGCCCAATCAATCACGCCGTAATACGGGGAAGGATAACTCTGCCTTTGCGTGAAAAGATAATCCCTCTTTGACTGGTGGCCGAAAACCACTCTTAGCGGATCCATGCTGCCGCGAAGTATCTGAGTCGTGAACGTCAGGCTGGACAATCCGAGTATCAGCAGCATTACCATGAACAGGCTCTTCGCGAATTTACTCCTTGAAATACCGGCGATTATATAATACGCGAACACGATGCCCAGCGTTGGCGTCAGCGGCACCAGATACCTAAAATACGTCCTGACAAGGAACCAGCAAAGATAATACGCGAGGCAGTAGTACGCCAGCAGTTTGATCTTTTTGTCCGTTTTCCTGAACAGAAAGGGCAACGGAAGGCAAAGCAGCAGTATCGCACCGGAAAACGGCTCTTGCGTCTTGCGCCCCATCGCTATTTCCCACGGAAGCGTGGAAAAATACTTAAAACTCCTGTCGGGTATTCCGGGGTCGGCGAGCAGCAGCGGTTTTTCCCTCATCAAGGCTGTGACATCGGACTTGAAGCTGAACTGATAAGGATATGTCATCACGCCGGTCGATACGTAATTCCTGATTAAATAGGGAAGAACGAAGATTATCGCCAGCGTCGCCAGGATGCCGGTGTTTAATATTATTTTTTTTATATCGGCCTTTTTTACCGCCTGGTATATGATAAAAACGGCTGATATGCTTATCAGCGAATAAATGCTCAGGTATTTCCCGCCCATAGCCGTTCCGCAAAATACCGCTGCCAGAATCATCCACTGTTTTTTCTCGCCTTCTGCGCATGTCAGGTAATACACGAAAGACAGCGCGGCCAGCGTCTCAAAAAAGGCCAACCCGAGTTCTATGGAAGTTTTCCACATTACAACAGGAACTAGAGGAATGGTTACAAAGATGAATACCGAGGCTACTCCCGTCTCTTTCGTAAAATTCTTCTTGCACCACTGGTATATCAGGAGGGAAGTAAGCGCTCCGAACATAAAGTGGATCATTTTCGCCGTGATCTCATTCCCGAACATAAGAGCCACCGTGTAAAGGAGGTGGATGTTCACCGGATAGTACGAGTACTCAAAATTCTGTATCGGATGCGTGTTGTTATGCATAAGCCAGTATTTCGGTACGCCGAGATGGTATTTCATGGAATCATAAAATGTCTCGGGAGACAGCGCCCCGATCAGCACGAACAGAAAAACGACAAAAGCTATAAGACCCAGGATTTTTACCAGAAAACTTGTTTTGGAAAGAGATAAATTCAGCTTGAATTTGGCCTTATTTGCCATAAACTCGCGGAAAGCAGCGAACAAGCCCGCTAGCAGCAGCGCCGCCAAGGGAAGTTTGTAAAGCAGGCTCAGACTGCCGCATAGCAAAGTGAAATATATCACGGCGGTAAGGCCTATCGCTGACGAGAAAACAAATTCTTCGGCGGGGTCGAAGACCAGTTTGAAGGCGCCGGCTATAAAACGCCCTATGCCGTATGCCGAGACAAGCATCAGCGCCGCAACGCCGATTTCCTTGAAATAACTGAACAGGTAGAAAAAGCTGGCTATACCGAATTCCGGGTCTGAAGACAGGAAATTTCCAATGAAGTTCGGATTAACAGGATAGACTTTCAGGTTATTGTACAGGACAATTCCGCCCCATATCAACGGAAGGACAAGCAAAATGGGACTGTAGGCGGAAAGCTTGTCCTCCGCCGGTGCGGGTTTTTTTTCAATTTGCTTTTTTGCCATTATTTTTTCCCTTTCCCGCGGAATACGGGCAGTAAAGTGTGGTAGACCTTATCCAGAGTCGCTATCGGATGCCTGAGAGTGTTAAAAATAAATTCCAGGGCGTATTTCGGATGCGTGAGATAATAAAGAATATACATCTCCGCCCTGAGGCGGTTCAGCATACTGGTCGGAATCTCTGAAAGATTGATGATCGATTCTTCCTGAGTGAACTGTCTCCAGTCAAAATCCTTGCTTACCTTATTTTCGTCAAGCAGCCTGCACCAGATCGGATTTCCGGGATACGGCGTAAAAATATACACCTCCGGATATAAGAGATCGGTTTCGCGGATGAATTTCTTTGAGAGATTCACGTCCTCTATCGTTTCGGTGGGAGTTCCCACTATGATATTGCCGTGCGCTATGATGCCGGCTTTTCTCACTTTTGCGATGGCAGCCTTGGCATCTTCAAGCGTAAAACCTTTTTTCAGGACCTCAAGTATCCTGGGAGAACCGCTTTCGAATCCGATGGACAATGAACGACATCCTGCCCTGTGGGCAAGTTCAAGCACTTTCTGGTCGCTAGCCACTAACTGATCGACTCTGGCGCTCCCGCCCCAAACAATATGATCCAAATTCTCTTTTATCATTAACTCGGATATGCTTATCACGCGGCCGATGTCGGCCCAAAAATCATCTTCCACAAAATATACCGCTTCTATGCCGTAATCTTTGACAAGCTGCTTGATCTCGCCGATGACCTTTTCAGCGCTGTTCGCCCTGTAAGGGAACTTCTTGAACGTATTGTGGCAGAATATGCATTCCGAGTGAGGGCAGCCCCTGCTGGTCAGTATATGAACGATCTTTTTATCGGCGGGCACGTAAGGCAGGTGCAGTATAAACGGAGAATATTTCTTGCAGTAGAGATACCTGTCCATTTTCATCAGGTGCCTGGCCGGCGACGGAAGATCCTCGATATTTTGAATATAGCCGGCGTCGATCACGGGACCGGCGGCCTTTCCGCTGACAATATCCAGCATCACCTTTTCCCCTTCGCCGCGCACGACGATATCGCAGTGTTTCAGGGCCTCTTCCGGGAAGATCCACGGATGAACGCCGCCCAGGACTGTTTTAATTCCTTTTGACCGGCAATAGTCCGCTATTCCGTAAGCTTCATATATTACGGGTGTCGTACTGGTAATTCCGGCCACATCCGGTTTAAATGCGTCTATGCAAGAACGCACGTCGTCCCCGCCCAGCTGATCGAAGACACGGACATCAATGCCGTTCTTTTCAAGATACGCGGCTATGTATCCCAGATTCAGCGGTTCCTGGACCGCAAACCTTGATGAAATGCCTGGATTTATCAAAGCTACTTTTGTCATTTTACTTTAACATCCTCTCAAACATCTCGTCCGTAGTGAGTTCTATGTTCGTTTTCTTTTTAAATACAAATGACAGAGCGGCTTTAGGGTTCTTGAGGGCTCTGAGAATTATATCGGGCCTCTTGGGAAGATAAAAGAGTATTTCTTTAAGCGACATCGGCTCAAAATAATTCTGTATCTCATCCCTGAGTTTTTGGATTACCTTCGGCGGGATGGTGTCGTTGCACGGAATAGATATCTCGCCGGTGCTGAACTTTGCCCAGTCAACCTTGTCCGGTATCAGTTTTTTAGATTTGCACCAGGCCCAAAGTTCGGTGCCGGGAAACGGAGTCGCGATAAGTATACTGGCTTTCTTCAGCTTATTATCTCGGATGAAATTGAAAGTTTCTTTTATATCGCCGATAGTTTCTTCCGGATTACCTATCATGAATGTGGCCGAGAACGGCATGCCGGCTTCATTGCAGACATCAACCGCTCGCTTATTCTGCCCGATTGCCTGGGACTTCTTCTTAAGTATGTCCAGTATCTTCTGCGAGCCGCTCTCAAAACCGAAGCATATCTGGCGGCATCCGGCCTCTTTCATCATTTTAAGCGTTTCAACATCAACATAGTTAGCCGTTGCCTGGCATCCCCAGATAAGATTCATATTTTTCCGGATCATGGCTTCGCATATCGTCTTCAGTCTTTGCTTGTTCGCGAGAAGGTTGTCGTCAATGAAAAAAAGCGCCTTGATGCCGTAATCTTTGATTAGATTTTCTATGTCGGCAATGACGCGCTCCGCGCTATTGAACCTTAAGGGCGTATTGCGCCAGCTGTTGTAGCAAAAAATACATTGGTACGGGCAGCCGCGCGATGTTATAAGCGCCCCTATCTTTGTCCCGGGCGGGATCGGAAGATTGATATGGCTTCTCGGGACCCTGTCTTTCGTCGCGAGGTAGAAATCCATGTCCATCAAGCGCCATGGAGGTGTTGGCAGATCATCAATGTTCTTCACAAAATCATTTTTTATGATCCTGTCTCTCCTGCCGTTCACTATATCGAGCATTGCCTGCTCGCCTTCTCCTATCACTACGATATCGGCGCCATTATTGAGCGCCTCATCGGAAAGGATCGAGGCATGAACTCCGCCCATGACGGTTAAAATGCCCATTTCCTTCGCGATCCTGACTGCGCGGTACGCGGAAGGGGCCACTACGGTCGTCGCTGTAATCCCGACTATATCCGGCTTTATTTGTTTGAGCATTTTCGCGACATTCTGGCCGGCAAGTTCGTCTATTATATGGCATTTTACGCCGTTCTTTTCCAGAAAAGCGGCCAGATAGCCAAGATTGAAAGGCGGATGGATCGAAGCCCAGCTTTGTGTCCCGGGATTGATAAGCGCCACTGTTGTCATATCAGATTTCCTCCGCCGTAATTCATGCTGTCCTCAGCACCTGCTTCCTTATGAAGTCCCATATCCGCCACTCAACAGGTAAAAACACGATCCTTCTATCCCATCTCAGCGGTATGAATATATTTCTTACTATCATGTCCGTCAGCCTGAATAAGCCGAACAGCAGCTTTGAGCGCAGTATCGTTCCTTTCCTCTGGCTTTCCGACATCCTCGTAAGCACATCGGAAACATACTGGTAGCCGATTATAGAGGAAAGGGTTTTCCTTAAAGAATACTCGCGGTCAGTCATCCAAGGATAATCGCTGCGCGTGGTCCATGTCATGTGGTGCGTGACCCATTTTTCAAGCGTATCGGGCTGCCTGATGCCGTATTTTTCTATCACTTCCTGCGTCAGAGGAGTGTTCGGCAGGTGCTGAAGCATGAAAAGACCGTTTATTTCTATGGCAGGGAATTCTTTTTTGAGCGAATTTATCGTGTCAAGCGTGATATTGAGGTCAGCCTCCGTTTCAACGGGGAACCCGGTCATAAACGAAAGCGTGGGTATTATGCCATGCTTCATCGTTCTCCTCACGCCTTCAGCTATCCACTCGGGTTTTGTTTCCTTGTCTATATACTTCAGGATTTTTGGAGAAGCCGATTCTCCCCCGAACTTAAGTTCCGTGCATTTTGACTGTTTCAGCAGTTCAAGGTCCCGGTCGGAAAACCTCGCGACAGTGTCGAACCTGCAGTAGGCGCTCCAATTGAAGTCTATGCCGTTTTGCACCTTCAAAGAGAGTATCTTTCTTACTCTCTCGGGGTTTGCGAAGAAATTTCCGTCGAATACCTGTATCTCTTCCGGCGCGAACAGCTCCTCTATTTTTTTGAAATCCGAGATAACCTTTTCCGGGGACATGCCGCGCCATTTAGTCCTGTTCTCGCAGACGCAGAACCTGCACCTGTAGGGGCATCCCCTGCTGCTCTGGTAATATATCCTTCCGTGTTTTACCGAATAAAGCTTCAGGTTCAGCAGTCCGTAGGGCGGCAGGTCAAGCGTGTCCAGATCCACAACCTCAGGCGGCTCGTTCTGTACAATCCTGCCTGACTTATCCCTGAAAATAATGCCCTTGATGCCCGAGTAATCTTCGGTACCGCCATAGACCGCGTTTACAAGGCCGGTTATTACGTTCTCGCCTTCGGTATGGCATACGGCATCTATCAGCGGGTGCTTCGCCGTTACTTCGGGAAGGGCTATGGAATGCGGCCCGCCCCAGAATACCTTAATTCCCGGATATTTCCTCTTGATCTCGGCGGTTATCTTAAGCGCGGAACCGAGCCACGGCCCCGTAAACGTGCTCACGCAGACACAGAGAGCGTCGGATAAATCGTACTTCCTCCAGTCCTCAAGCTCGCTGTCTATGATCACGGGCGAGTAGCCGGACTTGAGCAGGACTCCCGCCAGAGACAGGGAAGAGCTCGGAAAGTACGGGTACAGCGGGTTATTGCACGTGTATATCAGGTATACTTTTTTCGTTTTTTGCGAAGGCATCGCGTTTGCCGTTCCGTTAAGATTTTTTATATATCCTGCAGTTCTTGCATACGGTCGGGAATTTACTGGCGTGTATCATCTTTTTGAATTCCACGACTTTCTGCGACTTCCATATATCCCTGAAATTCTCGCTGAGAAGGTTCCCCCAGCTGTGCTGTTTCTGAAAATCCCTGTCGTTGGCCATGTTTATCGCACAGCACGGCTGAACGTGCCCCGTCACCAGCACGAAAGGCTCCACCCATTTTGTGCAGTCGCATATCGGCTTGTCACACGTGACGTTTTCGTTCCAGTTCACGAAAATATCTTTCTTCTCGGCCTTGGCCAGGACTATCTCTTTGAGGTCTCCGGGAATATCCGGAAGCAGTTCCGAGACCTCTTTGAATTTCAGAAGGGCAGTGTAATATATAAGCGTCGCGTAATTCGTGTTTGTCTCCCTTATGATGCCGTCCACAAGGTCCACGTACTGCGGCATTTCAGTTACGTTCGATTTATTGATTATATAGTGGAACCATATCTCCGGCACCGGAGTTTTGTACTTTTGCTTGGCGCGGAAGAGCCCCTTAATGTTATTTATTGACTTATCAAAAGAAGCCCCGACGCGTATCTTTTCATAGGTTTCTTTCGTTGCGGCGTCCATGGAAACCCATATCTTATCGACGCCGATTCTCACGATTTCGTCGGCCGTCTGTTCGTTTATCAGGTCAAACGTGTCGAAAAACTCTACAAAAACATTCCTTGACTTCAAATAGGAGAGTATCTTGAGGAAATCCTTGTTCAAAAATGATGAGCCGATTCCGGTTAGCCCTATCCATTTCAATCCGGGGAACTGATCGACGACCCTTTTAAACTCATCAAACGACATATCCCTCGGCGGTTCTTTCCAGTAAGTGTGCTCGCATATCAGACATTTCAGGTGGCATCTTGTTGTGACCTCAACTTCCATCGTTTTGGGATGCGGCGCCCAGAAAGGATTTATGCGGTATATCCAGTCAGCAAGACCCAGCCCGGCGTCGCGCGTGAACATTGACACCCAAAGGTAGTTGTAAGCGGATACGAAATCAAGCCTTGAAACATAGAAGAGTATATACTTCATTCTTGACCAGATCATTGACAATAACCTGATCCTTCTTTTATCCAGAATTTCCAACGTTCCCTCCTTGAGCACATTAAGCGTTTCTACTAACTTGCCTTATGCGAAATCCCCCGAAGGGGGATTGGGCACGTATTCTTAAGCGTTTCTACTAAATTGCCTTATGCGACCAACCTTGACTTAATTAAATCGAAGTACCCGTCAGGGTACGAAATCCCCGATAGGGGATTGACGCGTCTATTTTCCTACTATGATCTTCCGGGCGGTTAACATGTCTTCAGCGAAATTTATGTTAAGGTATTTCCCGCCGATCTCAAAGGCCCTTACGATCTTTTTATCGTTTATAATGCACTTGAGTGTGTCCGCCAGTTCCTTGCGCCTGCTTCTTTCCGAAACAGATGTCTGCTCAATATAGCGGAATATTGATTCCCTGAAAATATATGTGCCGCAACCGATAAGATCGTTCCACGGCGTTTTGGGTTTTTCCTCAAGGTCCGTTATGTTCCACGAAGTGTCTACTTTCACGGCGTAATTCTTCCTGACCTCCTCGGGATTCGCAGTCCTGTGAACCGCTATCATCGATTCGCATTCCTCGTTTTTCTCAAACTCCTTAAGCATCGCGCCGTGTTTCGTCCCGGCGTATATCTCATCACCAAGTATCGTTAAGAAAGGCTCGTTGATGACGTTCTTCAGAAGAAGCACGGCATCGCTTAGCCCGTTCTTCTTGGGGTCGTTCACGCCGCTGTTGTCCAAATATTCGATATTGAGACCGTACTCTCTTCCCTGGCCGAAATAATCTATAACAATCTCTTTTTTATAGCCGACTATTATGTAGAGCTGCTTCAGTCCCATACTCCTGAGGATTGAAATGATGTAGTGCAGTATCGGTTTGCCCTCTATGGCCGCCATCGGCTTCGGCAGTTCTTCGGACATCGTGCCGAACCTTACGCCTCTGCCGCCCGCGAGAATCACCGCTTTTTCCACTTTAGGTACTCCTCATTGATAGAATCCGCTATTGCCGCCGGATCGAATAATTCCATCGCTTTCTGTTTCGCTCTTTTTCCGCATTCATCGGCGAATTGCTTGTCTTCAAGAAAACGCAGGATATTTTCCGCAAGGTCCGATGCATCGCCCGTTTTTGAAAGCAATCCGGTTTTTTCGTGTTCTACAAGCTCGGGTATCCCCCCGATATCGCTGGCCACAACAGCTTTTGAAAGAGACATCGATTCAATCACTATCAGCGGCGACATGTTCTCCCATTGCTCCGGCACCGCGACGACCGCAGCCCCGTGTATAAACCCGTTAACATCGGCTTTGTTTTTTGCTCCAAGCTCGAATACAATTTTGTCGGCAGGAAGCGTTTTCAGTTTTGATTCTATGAGCTCTTCGTAGTCTTTTTCCCACTTGACCTTCTGTGCAAGGACGCGCAGCATGATAGCGGGCATTCGCTTCCATATCTTTGGCATTGCGTCCAGCAAGACATGGAGACCTTTGCGCGTTTGAAGCCAGCCCGTGAAAAGAATGTATTCTCCGCCGGCTCCCGCGGGTTCCCAATTCCGCCATTCAGGCCGGACAAAAGGCAGCCTTATCGTTTCTATCCTTTCTTTCCCTATGCCGTAGGATCTTATTATGTCCGCGGAAGACCAGGACAACGCGATGAACCTGTCAATTTTTCCGAGAAAACGGTCAAAAACCATTTTTCTGAAGAAAAGAAGCGCCGACTGGATGATGCTGAATTCAGAGGGAAGGCATCCTACGCATCTCGCGCCGTGAAAATCCCTGCATATCCTGTTCTTTTTATCGAACAGCGACGTTGACGGGCAGAAATACCAGTAGTCGTATACAGACAGGATAACCGGTATTCCAAGCTTTTTTGCCGCCGATACGGCGCTGAAGGTCAGGAACTGGAAATTGCCCAGATGCACTATATCCGGTTTTTCTCTTTTTAATAACTTAAGGATCGAAAAATAGCTTACTGGATCAAACTGGGACAGGTACCACTTCAATATCTCTATGTATTTCTTCAGGAACGGGAATACCGTCTCTGTCACCGGTACTCCGTAAACGGCGCCCGAAAAACTTTCGGCATCCTGTTCCCCGTCGAAGGGCAGCGTCACAAAAAACACCTCGTTCCCCTTCTTTTGCGCAAGTTCAGCCGTTTGCTGAATAGCCTTTTCGGCGCCGCCGGCATGGGAATGATAACCCCGCAGATAATTAGCGATAAATGCTATTTTCATTTTTAGATCGAAAAAAAGTCCCTATCCTCTTGATTACACGGATTTCAGAAAAGATTTCACGGATTAAAGTGCATGTAATCTGTGGAATCTTCGTCGAGAATCTGTGTAATCGTTTTTATTTCAGGCGTAGTCTCTTGAGTGCCTCTTTGACGTATTTTCTGTGGTACTTATTGAATAGTATCTTCTTTATGTGCAAGCCTATATTCACGAAGTCATATTTTATCATGCATGCGATGAAATTAAGGAAATGCGAGAGTTTTATTCTTTTGGGAAAGAAACAGCTGTATGAAAAGCCGGCGAGATTGCCCTTGTAGAACATTTTCATTCTTTCCTTGCCGGTATAATCCGCGGTCTCGATCACAGGTTTTGACAGCTTGAAAAAACTCACGTCCCTGTAATCGCAGAGCCATTTGGCGTTCTTTTCTGACCAATCCCATAATTCAGTGTGCGGGTACGGTGTCGCCAGGCTCCAAAGGGCCTCATCCAGCCCAAGCGTTTTTGACTTCTTAAGGCCTTCCATGTCTTTTGAATACGTGCTTCCCGGAAGTCCCGCAATGAAGAATCCGCATACGGATATTCCCGCGTTTTTCGCCATTTTGACGGCGTTTATTACAGACTGGAGTTTCTCGCCTTTCTTTATCGAGTTGAATAACTCCTCAGTCATGCTTTCTATGCCGAACCATACCACTCCGCATCCCGACTTCTTCATTAGCGCGAGGAGTTCCTCATCAACCCTGTCCGCGCGTATACCGTTTATGCAGCTCCATTTCAACCCGAGTCCGGAATCTATCAGCAAGCTGCATATCTTTTTAGCGCGTTCTATATCCATCGTGAAATTGTCGTCGGCTATGTCAAAACCGCTTATGTTGTATCGCTTTTTTGCTTCTATCAATTCATTCACTACATTTTCAGGAGCGCGTTTTCTCCATTGCACGCCGCTTATTTTATTGACGGAACAGTATGTGCAGTTATACGGGCATCCGCGGCTTGTGACTAAGGGGTATTTCCCCGAGATTAACCCGGCCGTGTCAAAGACAGAATAGTCAGGATACGGCAGGCTGTCAATGTCGGCCGTCAGGGTCATTTCTCCGCATAAGGTTTCCGCACCATGCCTCACGCATACCCCTTCCAGGGGAAGCCCGCCCGCCCGCCCGCCGCAAAAGTCAATGAACCGCGCGATCGTGTTTTCGGCCTCGCCTAAAAAACACGCGTCATACTCCTTATTTTCTTCAATGAACTTCGCGCCTTCACAGGTAACGCCCGGCCCGCCTGCTATTATTTTGGTCTTGCCGTTCTTAAAAAGATCCGCAATCCCCTTTGACGCCCTGACCGCGTTTGTCTTAAGTGAAATGCCGACTATCTCAGGGTTCCAGGCGGCAAGTTTAAAAAGTCTGTCACCCGCATCGGAAGGATCGTTATTCAGATCCACAACGCGTACTTCGTGGTTTAGTTTCCGTAAAACCCCGGAAAGATACCCCAGTCCCGTGTTGAAACCCGATACGTCACCCGGCGGATCAATAAACGCTATTTTCACTTGATAATTCTCCTGTAGCTTAACGAAATCTTTTCAGAATAAGGTTATAAAAGACTCTTACCGCAGATTTCAACTGCCATATAAGCTGCGGAAGCGAATCCATTCTCAGCAGTCTTCCTGCCATGTAACTCGGCCTAAGATAAAAACTCCTGTATGCGTCAGCGACGAACAGATGATGGCGTTCCCTGTCCTTGCCTGTCCATGAATGATCTTCAATAACGTAGCTCTGGTCCTTCACGTATTTCAGCCAGAAGTCTTCAAATTTTTTCTCTTTGATGCCCTGGTCGTAGAAAATGCTGCCCGGTATCGGATGGAACATGCCGAACGCAATGTAATCAAGTTTAAGTGATTTGGCGTATTGAAGAGTATGCCTCATTTCATCATCGGTTTCCGTGGGAAGCCCGAACATGAAATCAGCGTATGTCAGGATCCCGCTGGCATAAACCATGGAGACGGTTTCCCTGACTTTTTCAAGGTTCAATTTCTTGTTTATAAGCTCCTGCAGGCGCTGGTTGCCGGTCTCTATCCCGAACTGGATGAGCCTGCAGCCGGCGCTCTTCATCTTTTTCACCATTTCTTCGTCCAAAACGTCTACCCGGCTCCTGCAATGCCATCTGATCTTCAGCCCCCTGCTGATTATCTCATCGCATATCTGCATGGTCCTTATCTTGTTCGAAGTGAAAAGCTCGTCAAAAAACAGAAAATCCCTTATACCATACTCTTGAACCAGGGATTCTAGTTCGTCGACCACGTTCCCCGCCGAGCGGTACCTGACTTTCTTCCCGCTTTCCTGATTTGAGCAGAAAAAGCAATTAAAAGGACAGCCGCGCGAGGTAATGACCGTAGTTATTGGGTTGCTTTTAGTAAGGATCGATTTATATTTTGAATAATCTATCAGGCGTCTCGCGGGAAACGGAAGTCTATCGAGTTCTTCAATCCTTCCGAGCTGAGCGCACTTTCCGGAAGGAGTGCCTTTCGTCACAGCGCCGGCGATGTTCTGCACTTCCGAGCGACTTCCTTCCCTGAGAAGTTTTACCAGCTCGACAAAACTCTCTTCCGCTTCGCCGACAAGAACACAATCAATGCAGGGAACCGCCGCCGTTTCCGACGGGTAAAGCGCGGTATGCGGCCCGCCTGCCACGACAAAGGCAGCAGGATTCGCCTTTTTAGCGTTTTCCGCCGTTTTTAGCGCGTCAACGAGATAATAAGTCGAGAAATAAACGCCTACTACGTCGGGGGCGGACGCCGCTATGCGATTTCTTACGTCTTCATGTGAAAGACCTTCGGTGTAAGCGTCAAGAACTTCAACGTTACAGACGCCGGCCTTTTCAAGACAGGCGGCGATATAGAGCATTCCTATGGGAGGATAATTCCCGGCGTCAGCCTCAATGTAAACATGCGGCGTTACGCCGAAAATATAATTTTCCCTGGGAGGATATATCAGCAATGTTTTCATATTTTCTTCTTTGAGAATATCCCCGCAGCGAATCCCGCGTTCCACGCCAGGATCGTCTGGACGAACAGATAGAGATAGACGGGCGCTTTCTTCGCGTTTTTCGTGTTTATATAGAATGAAACTGCGAACAGAAAAAGCTGCAGCGCCAGCAATTCAATAACCGAAAGAAGGCTGACTATGCTCGCGAGCATAAGAGTGAGTATCAGAAATATGAGAATAAACGGAACATACTGGATTTTTCTGAAAAATCCGTATTTCCTGACAAGCAGCGCCTGGACATTGCCGTACCTGAACATCATCTTCCTGTATTTGGATGCGTTCTCGGGCCTGTAATGATATACAATGGCTGCCGGATTGAACATAAGCTGAAATCCGGATTTCTTTATCCTGTAGTCCAGTTCAACGTCTTCGCCGGGCCACAGGTCTTCCTGAAAATAACCCACCTTGTCAAATACTTCCTTCCTGTACATAGCGTTGCACGTGGGATTATGTTCCGTGGCGGTTATCGACGGCGTTCCTGTGCTGGTTTTGATGTAATCCGATAAAAAACCAATATTCCTTAGAAAATCGTTCAATTGTTTCCCAAAATCCGTATCGTCTTCCGGGCTGAGTTGATCGCCGCCGGCACCCATGATCCTGTACGGATTTGCGACTTCAAATCCTTTCAGCAGCTCGTTAAGCCAGTTTTTATCAACCTTGCAATCCGCGTCGGTAAAGGCTATAAAATCCCCTTTCGCCTGCATTATCGCCCTGTTTCTCGCGACTGAAGGGCCCGATTTCTCCTGATTAAGGACTTTAAGCCTTTCGCTACCTTCGAAATCCTTCAAAGCCGCGGCCGTGCCGTCCGTAGACCCATCGTTCACGATAATTACCTCATAATCCGGATAATCCAGTCCCATCAGGCTTTCGGCGCATTTTATTATCGTTTTCTCGGCGTTATGCGCCGGGATTATGACAGAAATAAATTTTCCGCTCATTTTAACTCCGTTTTACAGATGATAAACATATTGTTCGAAAGCACGGGCATTAGGTAGCCTGAACCTTCTATGTTTTTACCCTTTGCTTCAGCAGCCAGGAAAAACACGTAATCGACGCCGTAGGTCCTGAGAATCTGCTCCGATTTTCCGTCCAGAGCGCTTGAATAGAAACGATTAACGTCTTCCTTCCTTTTGGTCTGATTTACGTTAGGAGGAAGTACAAAATCAAAATAATGCGCGACTATGTAATGAGGAAAATAGGTCGTCCACCAGGTTGTTAAAGGCAGGTTGACCATGACAACCGATTCTGGCGGAACGGCGTTCCGGATGGCCCCATAGAAGCTTTCGTTTCTATCAAGCTGCTCAAGCGAATACTGTTTCGTATAGACCACCTGTGAAAGCCTTTTGGGAGATTCTTTTACTAGTAATACAACCGTCAGCACGAGAAATACGACGATGGCCGTCTTGATCCGCGGCGAAAAAGCCCGTGCAGAGCTTTCCCGTCCGTAAAAAAGAGACAACGGGTATAACGAGGCGGCCAGGAACGGGACAATGACATTCAGCCTCGTTACCCTTTCCAGCGGAGGATGGACGTACGAAGCGATTTTCATGATATACGGGTTATAGATGATAAAAGACACGTTGATGAACAGCGCGAAAATATAAAAAGCCGGCATGTCGTATTTCGCGTAAAACAACGCGAATACGGCCATTACAGTACCCGCTAAAATCATCGGATCTTCCAGAACTACTCTTTTAAAATCGACTATCTGCCATTTCCCCAGTATTTCTATCGGCAGCGACCCGCCGGTGCCGTTCAGGATTTTATAAGCAGGATTGATGTTCGGGTTCATCAGCGCGAAAAGATAAGCCACGAATACCAGCGCGGCGGATGATACAAGCGCGGATTTCAGCAGTTTCCCGTTATCGATGAAGCCGGGTCTTGTTATGAGCGCCCAGAAAAGCAGCGAGTAAATAATGAAGTGGGTCTGCCCCTGGACATACATATGGACCGTACCCTGCGCGAGAAGCATCAACGGAAGGAATATCAGAGTCCTATTGCCACCTTGTTCATTACTGTCCTTCCTGATGTAATAAAAAAGCACCATCAGTATCACGGGAATGAATATCTGTTCCGCTATGTGGTTATTGCAGGCGGCCAGTTCGGACAAATACCACGCGTAGCCGTCAGCCGGCGGAGTAGGATTGTAAAAAAAGAAATACACGGAATACAGCAGCGAGTATGCAAGGGCTATATTTACGGAGCCGAAAAGTCTTCTGACGAAACAGAAGTTGGCGATTAGAGCCAGCGGGACGATGAGCTGCGGGAGATAAATCCACATTCTCACAGGATCGGCGCCTGTAAGCCGCGCCGCCATTGAAAGGAATATGTAGTAGGAACTGAACATATTCGCGTTGAGGTTGTTGTCCGCGAAATAACAGGAATGATTCACTATGACCCCGAGTGAAACCATTTTCCTGATAATTCCGGCGTGCACTAGAAAATTTCCGCTTGTAAACCCGCCAAAATAATCAGCCGCAAAAAAACCCGCCGCAGCGCACAGGACCAAAATAGCTATTTTACCCGGGCCGGCATTGATTTTCTCCATTTTCAGTCCCTGCGCGTTTTTTGCGGCGAACAGGTGGAAAAGAACCCAGGCGGATACGGCAGCCGAATAAAGATAGATGAACGTCTGTAGCGGCATCTTCAAAAAATACGCGGCGAGCGAGAACGGAAGCATGAATACATAGCCCGATACGAACGAAACCGGCACCGCTTCAAGCCTGTTTATTTTCATACCGCCCTGGAAATACCTGAAAAGGAAATAACCCGGAAGGAATATGAATACGAGGTAATATAGGGCTACCGCTACGGGTATGCTGCGGACGCTGAACATCCCGAAGACATTCATAAGCACAATGCCGAGCGGGACAGTTAACAACAGTTTGGCTATCATATTTATTCCCGGCTTTTCCTTCCGAAACCCACGTGAGTGATATTATATCGGTTCCATATCTTAACATCCGAGAAACCGTTTGAGCCGTACCAGTTTACCAGTTCCGCCGTTGAATGATAAGAAGCTATCGGAGTGACCAGGTGGTCAAAAACCACATGCACGCAGTATTCAATATCCGTCTTGTTCAACCATAGGAAGTAATCCGAATAACTGATATTTCTTCTAACCGCAGGAAAGACGCGGATCAGCGGGCAGAAAATATAGCGCAGATACGCGAAAAGAACCAGTCCGAGGACTTTCGATAACGCTAATAGAACTGTATTTGGAAGCCTTGAAAAAAGTTTTACCCTCAAAAGTCCGATATGGTCGGCTACCAGCGTATTTTTCTCCCTGCCGTAGACAAAAACTGAAAGCATCCCGGACGGTTTCAGCACCGACGCAAGGCTATTGAACGCCTTGGTCGGGTCAGGCGTGTGGTGAATGACTCCGATAGAATACGCGGCATCAAATATTGTTTTGAACGGGAGATGGAATATATCCGCTTTTACTACGTGCATGTTAGATATTGACTTTGAGTTCTCGAACAGAACTTTTACTCCGTCGTGTATGTCCATACCTATCACAGCTTTCGGAGAGAATGAACCGCACACCATCGTGTTCCGCCCCATTCCGCAGCCAGCGTCCAGAACAACCTTATCCCTGAAATCCTCGGGCTTGAGCGGCGTGACCCACTCAAGGAACATCTCCTTGAAATACGGCTTGTCTTTCTTAAAGAAAAGGTTCCACTCGTACTCGAATCCCTTTGCCATGACTTTTTCCTGCTTGTTGTCCCTGACTATAAGCAGGTTCGGGACCCCCTCTTCAACCGGGAATGACGAGGCGCACCCGCCGCATAGAAGCGAGCCATCATAAATGTGGCCCGATTGTTCGGACATTATCTCAAGTTTAAAATCTTTGCCGCATTTCGGACAGCAGATATATTCGAGGAGTTCTTTTCGCAGTGGAGCTTCTCCTGTGTCCCCGAAAGGGGATTATTTATGCGGCCTTTTTCCCCGCCGCGGCGGGGGATTAAATATTTATTTTTTCCCTTATCCTGTAGATCGGCTGTTTCCTGACCTCAAAATACAGCCTGACAAGGACTTCCGCAAGCAGGCCCATCAAAAAACAGATTATGCCGAGGAAAATCAGCAGTACGCTCGTATATGACAAAAGCACTATCAACTTGCTCGTTAAGTAAAGCTTGCTTATTACAGCCGCGGCGCCCGAGAGAATGCCCAGGACGACCGAAACCAGCGACACCCCGCCGAAAACGTAGATGGGCTTCGTAAAATACGATAAGATGAATTTAAGGACCAAAAGATCGAGCAGCACTTTGAACGTCCTGCTTCCAAAACCGTATTTTGATTTTCCGTACTTCCTCGCGTGATGGTTGACCACGATTTCGACTATCCTGGCTCCTTGCCACGCGCAATACGCGGGAAGGAACCTGTGCATCTCTCCGTGGATGGATATATTATCTACGTATTCCCTGCGGTACGCCTTGAGAGTGCATCCGAAATCGTGCAGTTTTATCCGGGTCAGGAAGGATATCAGGGCGTTAGCCGCCATGCTCGGAAGAAGTCTCGAGAAAAAGGCGTCCTTTCTTTCCTTCCTCCATCCGCTCACAACGTCATATCCCATCTCTATCCCTTCAAGCAGTTTAGGGATGTCCATGGGATCGTTCTGGAGATCCGAATCCATCGTCACGATTATTTCCCCGATTGAACTCTTGATGCCCGCCGCGAGCGCCAGCGTCTGGCCGTAGTTCATGTTCAGTATGATCATGGAAACCGATTTGTCCCGTTCCGCGATATCCTTCAGTATTTTTCCGGTTGAATCCGTCGAACCGTCGTCCACGAAAATGATATCTATCTTCCCATTATACTCGCCTTTAAGCTGTTTCAGTTTCCCGTACAGTTCCTGTACGCTGTCCTGCTCGTTGTAAACCGGAATAACAATGCTCAAGTGTTTATTTCCCATCACTGCCTCCGTTTTTCGGCCATACCTATAACAAGAAAACCGAGATTTCTGAACACGTCTATATTTAGAAGATATTCATCGAATTTCGCGGCCATTTTCACAAGAATCTCAATTCCGGGCACGAACCTGAACAACCTTGTAATAACAAGCACATCACTGTTCATGAACAGCGCGAAAGCCAGAAAACCGCACGTGTTCCAGAGTTTCAGCGAAATGCCCGCGTCGTTGAGCTGTTTTTTCGTAAGTTTGTATTCCAGCGGGGCTTCCGTCTTGGAATCCAGCGCCGGAGAAAGACGGTACACGATATACCTGAGCCACTTCCAAAGCGGAAAATCATTCAGCGGCTCGCGCCAGTAAAGTTTCCCCCCGGGCTTCAATATTCTGTATATTTCGGAGAACAGTTTCTCCCTGTTGATAACATGATGTATACCGCCCAGCAATACGGCAGCGTCAAAACTGCTATCTTTGAGAGGAAGCAAGGTCGCGTCCGCCTGGACAAAAAAGACATTTCCGTTGGCAAGATTTCTCTTCGCCCCTTCCAGCATTGAGCACGACACGTCTACCCCAACTCCGAGCTCAAGGGTTTTCCCGATCATCTTAAGCCCTTCCCCATCGCCGCAGCAAATCTCCGCGGCCACGACCGTTTTTCCCTTATCAAAATACTTCATTAAGAGTCTGTTGAGATAAGAAATATAGTATTTTGTGTGGGAGTAGCCGAGGTTTTCGAGGTATTCTGCGGCGACCTTATTGTAGTGTTTTTCTTGTATCTTGCCTTCCGGAGAAAAACACGCGGCGGCAAACATCGGTATTCCCGCAGAGGACAGCTTGTACCTGCGCCCTCCTCCGGATGATGTAAGCTCGTTTCCGGAAACAACAAGGTCCTCTCCGGTTTCGGGGCATTTTAAAAGCTTCAAGAATTGTTTATCCATCAGTTTCCGGATCCCTTGTCATTTTTGTCTTTTCGGAGCAGGTAAGATATAAAGTTCGCGGCTCCGCGCAGTTTCCTGTAAAGGTCCGCGAAAGAACGCGTCTCAAGCAGGAACCTTAGCATATACGCCGGCCTAAAATAGAATTTCTTTAGCCCCATATCGACGTAATGATTGATCTTCTCCTGGCTTATGGTAGGGTACGAAACGACCCCCTGCTGTTCACCCGAAGACAGCCATTTGTTCCATTCTTTGGTCAGAAGCCAGCCGCTGTCTTCGCATATCCTGAAGAATTCAGTTCCGGGGAAAGGTACAGCACCCGAAAACTGAATAGTGTTCAGGTCAAGCCCGAGCGCGAAATCCAGCGTCTGTCTTGCGGTCTTTTCGGTTTCTCCCGGGAGCCCTATGACAAAACAGCCGTGGACCTGAAGCCCGGACTGTTTAGCAAGCGCCGTGAAGTTTTTGGACTGTTCCAGGGTAATCCTCTTATGCATTTTGTCCAGGACTTCCTGCGAGCCCGATTCAAAACCGACAAGCAGTTCCCTGCAACCCGCCCTTTTCATTACCCCGAACAGTTCCGCGTCGGCGGTATCAACTCTCGCGTTCACTGAAAAAGTTATTTTCAGTCCCCGGCGCATTATCTCTTCGCAGATATTCAGCGCGCGTTCCTTGTTAACTGTGAATGTATCGTCTTCAAAAAAGAATTCCCCGCCTTTCAGAACCTGCGGACAGAGTTTTATATCATGCTCTATCTCGTCCACTACGTTCTTCGGGCTCCTGAGACGGTATTTAAAACCGTGCATTACCTGCGGCCAGAGGCAGAATATGCACTGGTTCGGGCACCCCCTTCCCGAAATGATATCTATGTAGGGGTACAGTTTCCCGCCGTCAAAATATTTCATCAGGTCCAGATGATGCCATGCCGGAAAAGGCAGGCCGTCAAGATCCTCTATAAAACCGCGCGCGGCCGTGCGCTTCGGTTTCCCGTTCTCCGTGAAACATATTCCAGGCACACCGGAAAGATTGCCGAAATTTCTTATAATATCGCGGACGGTATAATCGTACTCGCCAACGCATACAACGTCTACGGCGCCTTTTGATTCCAGGAGCGTCTGTTCCGGCAGGGCAGCCGCATGCGGGCCTACCATTATGACCTTCGCGCCGCAGATATCTTTTGCCGATCTGGCGTATTCGATATCCGAGTAGATTGAAGGTGTGGTCGCGTCAAGAACAAGAAAATCAGGTTTTTCAGAAGCTATTATTTCCGAATACTCTTTCCTGTCCCATCCCATCGCCGGAAAATCAAAAAGTTTCGTTTCCGCTTCAGGAATATCCCTTTCAAGAACAGCTGCTGCGTATGCCAACCAGTCAGGGGCGCGAAGAACGCGCCCTCGCGTGCGGGCGGCCCACCTCTGCGTTCTGCAGAAATCAGGCACAAACGGTTCGTTGATTACAAGAATTTTCATTTATTTAAGGGCGTATTGCGTACTGTGTATTGTGAAATAAATTAAAATATTTATATGTCTTCCATGGCTAACGCATTACTCAATACACGATACCCAATATCCAATACTGTCTCAAGATTTATACTTTATCTGGAACATGCTTACCAGGAACGAATTAAAAACGGTCTGCAGGCCCATCACGATGAGCGTCAGTGAAAGTATGCCGGACTTTATCTCGGAAAGCTGCCCAAAATCGTTCTTCGCCCATTTGACGAAAATAAATACGATGATAGCCAGTCCCGCCGCAATTAACACCGACCCGAACAGAAGCGAACGTTCAAGCGTTATGAAACGCAGCAGCACCTTTGTCTTCCCTTCCTGCTCCAGGCTTATCGCGTACGAAAAAGCCTTTGCGGCAAGGCCGGTATTCAATATCTGCCACCCTAGCAACGCGAACATCGAGCAGAAAACCATGACGTGTATGTCCCACGGCCGTCCCAGAAAAAATATCGGCCCGGAAAGCAGTTTGACCGAGACGGCGATGCTGACGACGAATATCGCTATACCGGGCCAGACGAACATGTAGCTCGGTGAGTACAGCAGCATGAACCGTATGTGCCTCCAAGCGTCCCGAAACGATGCCAGCTTTGACTCGCCCTGCCTGGGATAATACGTTATCGGGATCTCGGTGATCTTCAGCTTCTTCTTCATCGCGTGGATGACCATTTCGCTCGCGAATTCCATGCCCGTTGTATGGAGACTCATTTTGTTATAAGCGTCCTTCGTAAAGGCTCTCAATCCGCAGTGAGCGTCGGATACGCCCCCGCCGAAAAACAGCTTGAGCATGCCTGAAAGTATGGGATTACCCACGTATCTGTGGGACCATGTCATCGCGCCTGGAAGAATATTTCCGCGGAACCTCGAGCCCATTACAAGGTCGTTCCCTTTCCTGAGAAGTTCCACGAATTTCGCTGTTTCAAGGAAATCATAGGTATCGTCGCCGTCTGCCATCACGATATACCTTCCTTTTGCCTCTTCAATCCCCCTTCTGAGAGCACTGCCGTAACCTTTCAAAGACTCCTGAACTACGCGCGCACCGGCTTTTGTCGCCACCTCGACTGACTTGTCCGTAGAACCGTTGTCAACGACAATAACCTCGCCTTCGAGCCCGGCTTTCTGGAAGGAATGCAACGCTTTGGCCACGCATTTTTCAATGCAAAGCTCTTCATTCAGGCAGGGGATCACAACTGACACTTCGGTCATCTGGCATTCTCCTTTATTCAATAAACTCCGCGGAAAGCTATCTAAACAAACTCGCGCATTACCTGGTTCGCGAGGATGAAACCCCTCTTTGTAAGTCTAACACTCTTATCCCTGCGTTCGAGCAGTTTCTGTTCAAGAAATTTATTTATGGTTTCGCCGTATCTTGAAGCGATATACTCCGAGACTTCAACGCCTCCGGCGCACCTGAGCTTCAGGATGATCTCTTCTGAAATTTTAGTAACCGGGTCTATGGTTTCCGATTCCTCGGAAATATCCTTACCTGCGGCGGCTCTGCTGATGTATTCTTCAATCGTTCCGCAATTTTTTCTGCGGACACCCTTGAAATACGACGCCGCAGCTGCTCCAACACCCATGTATTCCTGATTATCCCAGTATATCATGTTGTGCCTGCACTTAAATCCCGGAAGCGACCAGTTGGATATCTCGTAATGCTGGTATCCTTCGGAAAACAGGTAATCCATCGTCCATTCGTACAACTCCGCCTGGAAATCCTCGTCAACTTCGGTTCCTTCGGAATGAAGCGGAGTATCCGGCTCAATAGTGAGCGGATAGGCAGATATATGTTCGGGTTTCAATGAAACGGCCTTTTTCAGATCCGCTTGCCATTCCGGCAGCGTCTGGCCCGGCACGCCGTAAATCAAATCAAGTCCTATGTTGGAAAAATGATGTTTTCGCGCGGCAGCTACGGCTTTTTTAACGGCGTCTTCAGTATGAATCCTGCCGAGGTAGCTCAAGTTCCGCTCGCAAAACGACTGCGCGCCTATGCTCAGGCGGTTCACTCCTTCGACTTTAAGCGCGCCAAGTTTTTCTTCGCTTAAGGATTCCGGATTCGCCTCGAAAGTTATTTCGGACAGATGAATGCAATTGAAACTATTCCTTATGGCGCCAAACAATTCTCTTACCTGCCCGGGTGAAAGCAGCGTAGGCGTGCCTCCGCCCGCGTAAATTGAAACCAGCGATTGACCGGAATACCGTTTCAATTCAGTGTAAAGCGCTTCAAGATACGCCGGTATCAGATCATGTTTTCCGGGGAATGAAACAAAATCGCAATAACGGCATTTCTTCTTGCAGAAAGGGATATGAATGTATAGACCTATCATGCAAAATCCAAAATTCAAATGTCAAAATATAACGATAATATTAAAGCACAAAACATTTTTGATTTTAATATTTTAAATTCATTTTGTTATTTGTGCTTTGTCATTTGAATTTATTTTTTGTTCTCCTGTTTCTCTTTGAAAAGTTCCGCTATTCCCGCAATTGAGCTTAACACTCCGCTTGACTCAAGGGGCAGAAATATCTTGGTCGCCTGACCGTTGGCGACTTTTGCCAGCGTTTCAAGATATTTTATAGCGATAAGGTCGTTTGTAGGTTTCCCGGAATGTATCGCGGTGTAAACAATTTCTATCTGGTACTTTTCCGCATCAGCCACTCTTTTTATTGCTTCCGCTCTCCCCTCGGATTCCAGGATAGCCGCCTGTTTCAAGCCTTCGGCTTTCAATATGTTGGATTGCCTGAAACCTTCTCCCTCTATGATCGCAGCCCTTTTCTCGCGCTCGGCTTTCATTTGTTTCGACATAGAGTCGGTAATGTCTACCGGAGGGTCTATTTTCTGGATCTCCACCCTTGTGACTTTTACTCCCCAGGCATCGGTCGCCTCGTCAAGCACCTCACGCAGCTGGGTATTTATTTTTTCGCGCGAAGTAAGGGTTTGGTCAAGTTCCATGTCGCCGATGACGTTTCTAAGGTTCGTCTGCGCTAGCTTCAAAGCGGCCAGGGCGAAATTCGCGACGTTATAAACAACCCTTTTCGGGTCGCTTATCTGGAAATATATGACTGCGTCAACTACAACCTGCACATTGTCTTTCGTTATCACTCCTTGCGGCGGGACGTCGATTACCTGTTCTCTCACATCTATTTTCCGCAGGCGCTGGAACGGCGGGAATATTATTGCCAATCCCGGTTCAGCGGTGTGGGAATACTGCCCGAGAGTCTCTACAAGCCCTTTTTCATACTGTTGCACGATCCTTATCGCGCGAAAAATATAGATCACGGCAAGCACTACCAATACAACTATCAACTGTGGGGGCATATGCGACCTCCTTTAAGACAATTTTAAGATTGTAAAGATTTGAAAGATTTCAAAGATTACTACAACTTCAACGACAACAACCAGGAGCTTTTTAATTGCTTTGCGCGGGCTTGACTATAAGGTGCGAGCCGTCAACAGCGGTTACCTCCACCCATGTATTCGGCTCGACGGCAACATCGCACTCAGCTCTCCAGAGAGCGCCCCCGGCTTTCACCATCCCCATATTAGCCGGCTCTATCTTTTCGGTAACCCATACTTTTTTGCCTATTAGAGCGTCTACGTTGAATTTCTTTGCCGTTGGAATAAAAAACTTTTTCGCTATCGGTTTGACAAAGTAAATCGTTAAAATCGAAACTGTTATGAAAACGATCCACTGGACCCACGCGGCCACTTTCAGCAGGCTGATCAGGCCGGCGCTGATGGCGCCAATGCTCAGGCAAGCGAAGAAAAAACTTCCCGGTGTCACAATTTCAATTACCATTAGCACAGCAGCTATTAACATCCATTTCGGCCAAAGCATAAAGTCTTCCTCCTAAATAGCAATTCTTATTCATAATTATAATATTTTTGACTTTATTTGTAAAGGCGGCCCAACCAGCTCCCTGCAAACAAAAACCCGGCTTTATTTGCTAAAACCGGGCCCGCAAAATGACTGGAATGCGCTTAAATCCGTTTATCGGATAATCCTTAACCTCTTCAGCGGCCAATAAAGCAGCAGCGCCCTTCCCTTCAAGTATTTGTCCGGAAGGGGTCCCCAAAAACGCGAATCAAACGACCTGTCCCTGTTGTCGCCCATCACGAAATAATGGCCGGCAGGCACCACCGCAGGCCCGAAATTGTCACGGATCACGTCCGGGGAAAGGTTGGCGAACTGGCCGGACTCCCACGCGCGCTGGTACTGGCTTGAATTGCTGAAAATCTTAACACTCGGATACACGTTCCTGTCCGTGAAGTTCAAATAAGGTTCTTCGACCGGCTTTCCGTTGACAAATAATCTCTTGTTCTTTATCTCAACAACGTCGCCGCCTAACGCCACACAGCGCTTGATGAAATCTTTTGAAATTCCCTGGTCGCGTTCCATCGGAGAAAGGGCCTGCGGAGGGCACTTGAACACCACTATGTCTTTGTACTGCACTTTTCTGAGCGCAACAACTCTTTTGCCGTCGCTTAACGGTATATGAAGCCCGTAAATAAATTTATTCACAAAAAGATGGTCTCCCTCCAACAGCGTGTTTCTCATGCTTCCCGAAGGTATCTTGAAGGCCTGTATGAAAAAATACATGATGAAAGCGGCAATCAGAACGGCTGACCATCCTGTTTCCATCCATTCATGCGTTTCCTTGCGAAGCTTCATGGACTTATCGTCCGCGGCGGCCTTTTCCTTCCATTTTTTCGTGAATCTTGAAATGACAAAAAGGACAACGGCGAATACGAGCAGCTTCAATTCCATGCTTTGATTCCAGAAATATTGCCAGGCATTCATTTTTATTCTCCTATCTTTAATACGGCCACAAAGGCCTCCGGAGGAATTTCCACTCTTCCGAACTGCCTCATTTTCTTTTTTCCTTCCTTTTGTTTCTCGAGCAGCTTTCGTTTTCTGGTTATATCGCCGCCGTAACATTTGGCCAGAACATCTTTCCGCAGAGCTCCTATATTTTCCCTGGCTATGACCTTGTTGTTGACTTTTGCCTGTATGGGTATCTCGAACATCTGCTTAGGTATTATGCTTTTCAGTTTTTCCGCGAGAAAATGCGCGACAGTCTGGGCGTTATCCCTGTGGACGATAAGCGAAAAAGCGTCAATGACTTCCTGGTTTATCATAATCTCCAGCTTGACAAGCTCGCCCTCCCTGTACCCGATGTGTTCGTAGTCGAATGAAGCGTACCCCTTTGATACTGATTTCAAGGCGTCGTAGAAACCGACGATTACATCCGCCAAAGGCATCTCATACTTGACTATCGCCCGCTTCATGTCAAGAAAACGGAAAAGCACCTGTTTTCCCCTTTTCTTCTGACACAGGTCCATAACCGCGCCGATGTAATCTCCCGGGCAGATTATCGTCGACATGACATAGGGCTCTTCTATGAGCCTTATGTCCCCGTAAAGCGGGAATTTCGCGGGATTATCAACTTCAATGCTGTCGCTTTCGGTCCTTACGCGGTACACGACGTTCGGCGCCGTTATCAAAAGATTAAGCCCGAATTCGCGTTCAAGCCTTTCTTTAACTATCTCCAGGTGCAGCGATCCCAAAAACCCGCACCTGAAACCGAATCCGAGCGCGACGGATGTTTCCGGGATATAATAAAGGGATGAATCCGACAAATGCAGTTTTTCTAGAGCGTTTTTCAGGTTATCGTAATCACCGGAATTTACCGGATAAAGGCCGGAAAAAACGAACGGCTTTATTTCCTTATAGCCAGCGTGCGGCTTGACAGTCGGCCTTGCTTTGTCGGTGATCGTATCTCCGATTTTTACGTCATGTATATTCTTGATGCCGGCAACGATGTATCCCACCTCGCCGGCTTTCAGGGATGCCGAAGGAATCATTTTTATCTTCGAAAATCCGACTTCCAGAACTTCATAGAAAACGCCCGTGGAATGCATCATTATCTTCATGCGAGGCTTGATCTCGCCGTCTATGACCCGCACGATTATCACGACGCCCCTGTAGATGTCGTAGTATGAATCAAAAACCAGCGCCGCAAGAGGGTCGTCTGGTTCGCCCTTCGGGACCGGTACGGTGTTTATGATTGTGTCTATTATTTCCTTTATCCCCTTGCCGTCTTTCGCGCTTGCAAGTATGGGTTCGTCGGCGTTTTCAAGAGCCTCGTGAATTTGGTCTCTCGTCCCGTTGATGTCCGCGGTAGGCAGGTCAATCTTGTTTATTACCGGGATAATCTTAAGATTCGCGTTCTTCGCGAGATAATAATTCGCAAGTGTCTGCGCCTCCACTCCCTGCGAAGCGTCTACTACCAGAAGCGCCCCTTCGCACGCGGCCATCGCCCTCGACACTTCATAGGTAAAATCCACGTGACCCGGTGTGTCGATCAGGTTCAGAATAATTTTGCTGCCGTTCTCATCGGTATAGTCCATCCTGACCGCTTTTGCCTTAATTGTTATGCCGCGCTCGCGCTCAAGGTCCATGCCGTCAAGTATCTGGTCGCGCATATCGCGCATGGATATCGTGCCGGTAAATTCCAGGAGCCTGTCGGCAAGCGTGCTTTTGCCGTGGTCGATGTGCGCTATGATGCAGAAATTCCTTATGTTTTTAATTTCCATGATTTTTTTTGTACGTTAGCGGAATTTGACCCTGAGGCATGAGAACCACGCAGGTGAAGCGCTCCCCGAACTTACGCTCAGTCATCAACCCTTTCTGATATTCGGAGCGCGGAACCCCGCACCGAATGCCTGGCAAATCATGCAACTTATGGGCTTACGCCCCGGGGCATTCTGGTGCGCAGGTGAAACCCGGCTTGTAGTCAGTTTGATATAGTCGAACCTTTAAATTCGGACCTTTTCATTGCTTTCATTATTTCTTCCTTGCTGGAAGAATCCATTATCTCTTCAACTAAGGCCTTTGAATCGACCAAAGAAACGCTGCGGGCGATCTTCTTGATCTTGGGAACCGCGACCGGAGACACGCTGAATTCGTTCAATCCAAGGCCTATCAGTAACATGGTAAATGTCGGGTCGCACGCCATTTCGCCGCACATGCCCACCCATTTCCCGGCACGATGACCGGCGTCGACAATATTTTTTATCAGGCGCAATATAGACAGGTGCAGCGGCTCGTAAAGATCGGCCACATTCTCGTTCACCCTGTCAACCGCAAGCGTGTACTGTATCAGATCATTGGTGCCGATGGAAAGAAAATCCGTTTCTTTCGCTATCAAGTCGGCAGTTATCGCGGCCGACGGAACCTCTATCATCACGCCAACCTCAATATTCTCGTCAAACTTTTTACCTTCTTTTCTGAGCTCCTCTTTGCACTCTTCCAGAATTTTGTTCGCGGCCAGGATCTCATGGACACTGGAAACCATCGGGTACATTATCTTCAGCCTGCAGTCGCCGGACGCTCTCAGGATCCCGCGAAGCTGAGTTTTGAATATCGCGGGGTACTTAAGGCAGAGGCGTATGGCTCTCATCCCCAGGAAAGGATTTGTCTCTTCGCTGAAACCTTCAAAGCCGAGATGGGAAAGCTTATCCCCGCCTATGTCCATGGTCCTTACGATAACGCTGTGCGGCAGCAGTTTCTGCCCGGCCCTCAGGTAGTTCTGGTAGTGCTCTTCTTCCGTGGGCATTTCGGTCCTGTTGAAATACAGGAATTCCGTGCGGTACAGCCCCACTCCCTCAGCGCCGTGTTTCAGGACTGATTTCACTTCTTCGGGATTGTCTATATTCGCCGCTATTGTCACTCTGTGGCCGTCCGTCGTCTGAGCGGGAAGGTCCCGCAGTTTCTCAAGTTCCCTGCCCTCCAGCACTATAACTTCCTGTTCCCTGCGGTAATTCTCAATGATCTCGGGCGACGGATTAACGACAACCAGACCTTGATTCCCGTCTACGATCACGATATCGCCTTCGTGCATCTGTCCCGTGATATTCTTAAGCCCGACTACGGCAGGTATTTCAAGGCTTTGGGCAACTATGGCGGTATGCGACGTGCGTCCTCCTATATCTGTTGCAAAACCTTTAATTAGATTTTCCCTCATCGCGATAGTATCGGCCGGAGAAAGATTGTGCGCCACTACTATGCATTCAGAAGCGACTTCAGAAATCGATCTTTTGTCTTTCCCCATCAAGTGCCTGAGTATTTTTTTGCCAACATCCTGTATATCGTGTTTTCTTTCCCTGAAATATTCGTCATCTATCATTTCGAACGAGCGGATAACGCGTTCCAATACCTTAAAAAGCGCGTACTCCGCGTTTATGCCTTCGCTTATCCTTTTTACTACATCACGCGTCATGATAGGATCTTCGAGAATCAGCAAGTAGGCGTCCGCGAGCCTTGCGTACTCCTTGCCCAGGATTTTATATATATTTTCCTGCGTCGCCAACATCTCCGCCCTTGTTTTGCTCAGCGCTTCGCGGAATTTGTTTATCTCTTTTTTCGTGTCGTCCTTTAGAACTTCTCTTTGAACGGGGTAGAACTCCTCATCTTCCATTAGGAATACTTTTCCTATCGCTATACCCGGAGACGCCGCGACACCCTGCAGAATGTAAGTAGTGTTTTTTTCTGTTTTTTCCGTCTTTTCTGTCATAATTTTTCCCCTTGACGATATGTTTAAATATTTAACCGTTTATTGATTATTGATAATTGTTCATTGGTCATTGTTGCTATTCCACCTGCGTCCCACACAACGGGACTCCGGCGGATTTCAACTTGACGTGAACATCTTATTCAAATGCGGGCATGCGCCCGCAGAGTTTCAATCTTCGCCGAAACCGCTTTCTATCATTTCCGTCAGCTCGCTCATTGCCATCTCTTCATCTTCTCCCGCAATAACCAGCTTTATCTGCGAACCTATGCACGCCGCGAGCGTCATTATCCCCATAATGCTCTTCCCGTCGACTTCCTGGTCGTCTTTGAACAGCTTGATAATCGATTTATACTTTGTAGCGGCCTGGACGAACTGCGCCGCAGGTCTGGCGTGCAGTCCGAGTTTATTCTTGATGGTCAAGGTTTTCTCTTGCATTTTATATTTTATCTTTACGCTATCCCCGTCAATACGGCAGCAAGGCTTATCAGAAGAGTCAGATAGAATATGGCTATCGGCGACCATCTCAAACACCCCAAAACGGCGCCTGACAAAAACACTATTATGAATAATGCTGTTTCACCCACCCCGCCGGAAAATTTTGCGATATAAAATATCAAAAGGACCGTAAGTATCGCCTTGCTCAGCAAGCGGATCAGGTTCATGGATTTCTGGAAATCGATCCCGACAATGAGTTTTATAACTTTATTCTGCAGTTTGAAGCTCATAAGAAGGCTCCAGTAACAGAACGGGAGCGCGATCAGGTTGTACATAGTCAGAAAAAATATCAGCGGTACGAACGTTCCGCGCGGACTGCTCTTATCCCAGAAGAATATTATAAGGCTGACCGTCAGGATGACGACAAAAGGGAGCCACGTGGCCCAGAAAAATGAGTCTCCTATCGCCGCGAGCGGGCCGGCTATGTTATTTTTAGTTTTAGTTATCTCGTCTTTATGGATTTTCCCTTTTGAGGCGTCCTCTTCCATCGCGGAAACAAGGCCGAAAATCATATTTACCATATACGGATGAGTGTTGAAAAAACTCATATGCCTCAGCACCGCTTCTTTTCGCTCTTCCGCCGAAGGATATATTTTTCTGAGCACGGGCAGAATCCCGTAGGCGAACCCTACGTTCTGCAGCCGCTCAAAGTTCCACAAAGCCTGCAGCAGGAAAGACCTCAGGAACACGGACAAGAATATTCTGTTGTTTATCATAAGCGTTTTACTTGGGGCACGGGAATTTGCCGTGGAAACTTACCAGTACAATCCCGATTCCCGCAAGCGGTAAAAGCCATATCGAGATTTCCAGCATCCGGACCACGTCAAAAGGCAGCTGTTGAAAAACAAGATTAACCAACAGTTTCCCCGGGAACAAAATTGCCAGGTAAAAGACCAGGTTTTTAAGGAAATTGAACAAGATCCCCATGAATATGCCCTTTGCGATCCTGTCTTCTTTGTTGTTTATTACTCCCGTTTCCACCCAGTGAGCTATCCTTATGTTCAGATATCTGAGACTGATCTTAAGTTTATTGTGAAGCACCATGGCCGGTATAGCGACGGCCATTGCAAGCATCATCGAGCCCGGATAGCCGGGCACTGCTTCTATCCCCCAATACGCCGTGATAACGGACAACACCGTCGTGTCATAAGGAATCGCGGCGCCCAGAGGTATATCGCCTATCCAAAGAAGTTCAATGATGATTCCGATCCACAAGCCGCTTTTGACGTCTCCCAAAATGTATCCTACCAAAGGAGCGCATATTATCGGCCGCGACACCATAATTCTTCCTACGGCATTTACGTCCAGACCGAGTATTGCCGCGAGCACGGCTATTACAATAATCTCTGTCATAAGCGTTAACTCTTACTTTTTGAAGAGCCTATTTTTGAAACATTGATTTCAATATCTATGGTTTTAGGCTCGGTGGGAGACAGCTCAAGTTTTATAACATTCAGAAGCGTTGTCCCCTGATATGTGCGCTCAAACCCGAACTCTGACAGCGATACCGTCTCCAGCGGGAAAACCCATATATCCGACTCGGTTCCGAATTTCATTGAAAGATCAAATCCGAACGGCTTATCCCTGAGAGACCAATGCTTTATTCCGTTTTTCTCTCCGTTTTCCTCGTTTTTAACTCCCGAAAAGGCAAAATTAAATTCCGGGGCAAAAATCAGCTGCGCTTTTTCGCTTGACAGGTTCCGCAGCGTGTATTTGACGGAAAAACCCGAAGTCAGAACCGTAATCTCTTTTTCTATCCCGATTTTGTATTGTTTATCGTTGCACCATACTGTCCCAGTCCTGTAAAGCGTCAGTTTTTTCTGCTTTACCGCGTGAGTGTATTCGCCAGTCACAAAATCGCCCTGCTCGCCGTACTTGCACTTTATGAAATCGCTGTATTTTGTCGAAGGGTGAATGAAATGATCCAGCAGCGAGGCCTTCCGATACCAATCGTAATTAAGGTAGTTGTCAAGGTTCTGTTCCTTTACTTTTACGATATCATGTATGCTTTTCACGCTTCCGTCCTGATTTTGCGGTTTAGAGACAGAATCCCTGATTTTCTGATGATACGCTTCCTTTCTCCTCGTCAATACATTCAGGATATTGATCTTCATCGGAAGTATGTCCCATTCAAAAAGCGAGCCGCCCTCAGCGGGGGCTATGTAAAGATTCTGGTGCCTGTCTTCAATTATCAACTCATTCCTGCCGTCGCGGTCAAAGTCGATCTCCTGTACGTGCTGGCCCTTTGGCTCGACCTCTTTAAGGAACAGTTCCGCTTCGATAAGTTTTCTGTAGATGCCCGTTCTCAAATGCGGGAGATAAAGCCCGCCGAACACGCCGTGCCAGTACGCGCAGTTGCACTGCCCGGCGTACAGTGAATCCCTCGCGCTGTCTATAGCCGCGTTCCCCGGATTATTTTCGGCCAGCCTGTTTACTTTATCGCTGACATATAGCATCTTTTTGTGCATATTGTTGGACTCGGCGTATTTTGTGAGGAAATTGCGCCAGAAACCTCCGCGCAGGAATCTCTTGACGCTGTTATCGTCTTTGAAACGTTTTACGGTCCTATCAAACTCTTCCTGTGAATCAGGCGGAAGCGCCCATTCCGACATTTCCAGATAGGAAGCTGCGGGCAGGTATATCCTTCCCTCAGGCTTGAATTTATCCATGTATTCCGAAAATGTAATTGTTTCGATCCAGTCCTTGTTATTCTCCAGCATTAAAAGGAAATTCTCGAGCCACTTATCTTTATAGGAATGTTTGTTCGTTTCGGGCCACAAACCGAATTTTTCCCCGTCATCGAACATCACTACGGCCGGATTTCCTGATTCCTGCGCGAATGAATGAAAATACTCCAGGTTCTTTTCAACCGTGTGGAACGGTATGGAATATCTTAAAAGCTCGCTTATGGGGAATATATTGAGCTTTACGCCCTGCTCTTCGCTCACATAATAACCGCGGAGTTTCTCCGGATCCATTCCGGCGGCCGCGAAATGAGTATCGTCAACTACTGTATATTCAATGCCGGCTTCGGCAAGCGGTTTAGATAGATGCGGTTCCCAGACCCTTTCCGCCAGCCACATCCCCCTGGCTTCGCGGTTAAACGTTTCTTTAAGGAATTTTCTGTGCTTGGATATCTGCCCGCTCTTGTCCCTGTCTGGTATCACGGGCATTATTGGCTCGTAATATCCGCCGGTAACGAGCTCTACCTGGCCGGAATCCACCATCTTCTTCACCTCATCCAGGTATTCCGGATGCTTTTCCGCGAAGAAGTCCCATAAAATACCGGTGCAGTGCAGCGACCATTTAATTTTCGGGTGGCGCCGCAGGACTTCGATAAACGGCCAATAACATTCAGCGTAGCCTTTCTCAAGCACTTCAGGGAAATTTCCCACAGGCTGGTGGTTGTGTATGCCGAACAAAAAGTATATCTTTTTCATGATTTTTGCTTGTTTTCCTTCGGCTTGCCCCGTTAGAAATCAGGACAGAATGATTGATCTTCTTAAATCCTAAACAACCTCTATCTGCGAGAATATCATAACTCTGTAACGATATAAATACTATTTCTAACGGGGTGAACCGAACTCCTTTTCAATTATTACAGACACATTTATCTTTTCCGCGACAGGTATGACCCTGCCTTCCAGCTCAATCCCTCTCCCGCATATATCCAGCAATTCTTCTACATCTTCCTTATCCACCGACATCGTCGGCAGTATCTGTTTCTTGCCCGGGCTGAAATGCATGCCGCCTACGTTCACCGAACTCAGTTTCACGCCTTTATCCAGCAGTCTCCTAACATCCTTAGGGGACGAAAAAAGCAGCAGCAGCCTGTCCTTGGAAAAAGAACCGTCAATAATTTTCGAGGCGGCATCTTCAATAGTCAGACTGCTAACCTTGATGTCTTTCGGAACGGCCATCGCCATCAGCGTCTGCTGCATCTTATCCTTCGCGACGTCATCCGACACGATGACTATATGGTCGGCCTGAATCGTCTTCAGCCATCCTTCAACCACCTGGCCGTGAATTAGCCTGTCATCTATACGCGCTAGCACTATACTCATTATTTCAACCTCTGTAAGAATATTTCTTTCGCGTTCGCAATGTTTTTCTTCCCGTCATTTATGACCTTCTGAGCGAGCTCATTGACGGGCATCTTGGACCTGTTCATAAAGGCCGATAAAAGCATGTAAAGATTTATCCCGCTTATTATCTCTATGTTGTACTTGTCGCAGAAAGGCAGGCAGGCGTTACATGGAGTTCCACCCAGCATATCCGTGAGTATCAACGCTCCCTCTTCATTGTTTACCTGTTTTAGGATCTCTTCAGTCTGTCCGCAAAGACTGTTGAGACTCTCCGCGCCCAGCGCCAGGATCAGCGTTTCGTCCTGTTTTCCCAGGATATTTTCAGCCGTAAGCAGCAGCTCCTTGCCAAGGTTCCCGTGTGTGATAAGAACGATTTTTATCATGAGAACACCTTCTTCTTTAACTTGCTTGTTTCTTGCCCAATATTTTTAATATTACTTTCGCAAGCTTGTCCGGGTCGTGCCGCGCGTATTCGTATCTTGAAAGGATATCGGCCTTTATTACCTTCGAACTTCCGTATCCGGCAACGTCCGTCTTTACTGGAAATGAGTTTTCAGCCTCATACCTCTTGGCGATTTTTTTGGGAATCTTCCCGCTGTTCGTAACCACAAAATCAAAGACATTCTCGCCGATGTACCGCTTAAGCACGTTCATATGGTCGGACAGCGCGTACCCGTTCGTTTCTCCGGGCTGGGTCATTATGTTGCATATGTATATTTTAGGGCATTTAGCTTTTTTTATCGCTTGGGCCATGCCGCTCACGAGAAAATTTGACACTATCGAAGTGAAAAGCGAGCCTGGGCCGACTATCAGCGCATCCGATTCCCTGATGGCTTCGAGCACTTTCGGCCCGGCGGGCGGCGCGGACGGTGAAATCGTCAGATTAGCTATCCTAGAATTCGCCTTGGTAATATTGCTTTCCCCTCTGACTATCCTTCCGCTTTCCAATTTCGCTTCCAGCTGCACTGAGCGCAGCGTGACCGGAAGGACCCTTCCCCTTACGGCCAGGACCCTGCTTGACCGTTCGATGCCGCAATCAAATCCGCCCGTTACCGACGAAATTGCCGTGAGGAACAAATTCCCGAAAGAATGGCCTGAAAGCGGCCCTCCGCCCGAAAAACGGTACTGGAAAAGTTTGGACATGAGATTCTCTTCTTCCGAAAGCGCGACAAGACAGTTCCTTATATCCCCGGGAGGAAGAACACCTAACTCCCTTCTAAGAGCTCCGGAGCTCCCCCCGTCGTCGCTTACCGTTACGATTGCCGTTATGCTGAGAGCGGCCTTCTTCAGCCCCCTGAGCAGGCTTGACAATCCGGTGCCGCCGCCAATGACAGTAACCCTGAACTTCCCGTTTTTCTTACGCATGGCATCCGTTTGAAAAGATTATGTCCCTGTGGGCGATTTTAGTATTATAACCTTTATGTCTCAGATAACTGCCCGTGGCCTCGGCCACAGTGACGGACCTGTGCCTTCCTCCCGTGCAGCCGACAGCTATCGTAAGATAGCTTTTCCCTTCCTTGACGTACAACGGGAGCAGGAAATCCAGCAATTGAAAGAATTTCCTGAAGAATTTCTTTGTGTCGGCTTGTTTTTTTATGAATCTTTTCACCTGGCCGTCTTTGCCTGTTTTCTGTCTCAGAGAATTTATATAGTTCGGGTTCGGAAGGAACCGCACGTCTATGACAATGTCCGCATCGGGAGGCATCCCGTATTTATAGCCGAACGACACTACGGACACCAGAATATTCTTTGACGTGGAGATATCCAGCAGGCGCGCCAGAACCTCTTTCAGTTCGCCCAGATTCAGGTTGGAGGTGTCTATCTCCTTATCGGACAGGGATAAAATATCCTCCATCAATTTCCTTTCCTTCTTGATACCGTCTATGACCGTTTTCCCGAGCGGGTGCTTTCGCCTGGTTTCGGAATATCTCTGCAGCAGGTTTTCATTGTTGGCGGAAAAGAACAGCACGCTGTGCCTTATGCCCTTTTTTCTTATGTCTTCAAGGACTATCCGCAGGGAATCAAGCGAGTCCTTGCCGCCGCGCGCGTCTATTCCGAGCGCTACGCGCCTGAATTTCCCTCCCATCTGCAGGCAGATATCCGCGAACTTCGGTAGCAGCTCCACCGGAAGGTTATCTATGCTGAAAAAGCCGAAATCTTCCAGTATTTTCAGCGCCTGGCTTTTCCCTGCCCCCGATAGACCTGTGATAAAAAAGAATTTTGTCGTCATAATATTTGATTTGGAACTGAGGAAGGATTCGCTCTGCGCGGCGTCAGCGCTGCATCATAACGTTTATCAGGCGCTGATTAAGTTCTTGCGCCGTGTAATGGCCCTGGTTTTTCAGGCGCTGGTTAAGACTGGCGATTTCAACGAGGACCGCTAAGTTGCGTCCGGGCCTGACAGGCAGGATGACTTCCGGAATCTTGACATCCAAAACAGTCGTTGTTCTTTCTTCGAGCCCGACCCTTTCATATTCCTTCGACGGATCCCAGTCTTCAAGACGGATGCAGAGTTCAATCCTCGATTCATCCAGAATAAAACCTATTCCGAAAAGGCTCCGGACATTTATTATTCCGAGCCCCCTTACTTCCATATGATGCTTGATTATCTCCTCTCCCCTTCCCATCAGTATCCCGCCTGACCTTCTCCTTATCTCTACTATGTCGTCAGCCACGAGCATATGTCCGCGCTTTACAAGTTCCAGCGCGCATTCCGACTTTCCAATGCCCGCGTTACCCACGATAAGGACTCCGAGCCCGTATACGCTCACAAGAACGCCGTGCGCTCTCGTAGAAACCGCGAGTTTATCTTCAAGATAAAAGATTAGATTACTTACAAGCTGGGATGTCCTTAAAGATGTCTGCAATAGCGGCACATTGTGTTTGTCAAATACCTTGTGCACATGCTTGTCTATATCAAGACCTCTCGTCATGATAAAAAACGGAACGCTCTTGAATGAAAGCAGCTTGTTCAGCGATTCTGCTTGCTTTTCTTTCGGGATGGAATTCAGGTAGGAATGTTCCAGCGCTCCGATGATCTGTATCCTGTTCTGGGGAAAATGCTCGAGGAAGCCGGTCAGCGCGAGTCCCGGCCGGTTTATCTCAAAGACGTTTATCTCGCGACTAAGACCGTCTTTCCCGGCGAGAAGGCTGAGTTTCAAGTCTTCAGACTTCTCTTTAAGGAAAGTGCTTACTGTTATACCAGGCATAAATTATTATTTATTTTATGTTAACGACCGTTTAATCCACCTTTAAATCGGGCAGAGCTTCAATACTCGTCTTCTTTTTCGATTATCTTCACTATCTCTTCAACAGATTTCGCGTCTTTAAGGGCCTGCCTGAAAAATTTGTCTTTGAATAATCTTGATATCCTGGCGAGCGCCTTAAGATGCTGCCCCGCAACCTCAACCGGTCCCACGAGAAGAAATATCAGATGTACCGGCTCGCCGTCAAGCGAGTTGAACTCCACGCCTTTTTGGGAGATACCGAACGCCCCTATTTGCTCGGAAACGGCGTTTGTCTTTCCGTGCGGTATGGCAACACCCTGCCCTATCCCCGTCGATCCGAGCTTCTCCCTTTCGAGTATTGCGTCAATAACCTCGCCCGGTTTTTTTAATTTTTTTGATTTTGACAGCAGTTCTACAAGTTCGGTTATCGCGCTTTTTTTATCCTGGGCCTTCAAATCGATCGTGATAGCCTCCGGATTCAGGAAATCCATAATTTTCATCAGTCTTGTTCCTCCTTGAGTACCTTATGAGTTGTTTTGAACTGCCTCATACGACCCCGCCGTTGGCGGGGGAGCACATTTTCCAATTAAAAAACATTATATTTCGGGTTCTAAAAGTCCGTAAGTTCCGTTATCTCTGACGTAAACGACATTTATATGAGAAGAGTCCGCGTTCATGAACATGTAAAAACTGTAGCCGAAAAGCTCCATCTCATCTATCGCCTCGCTTAAGGACAGCGGCTTTATGTCAAAACGCTTTACTTCGCTTATCAAGTGCTTGCCTGTCCTGGCATTGGAAACCGTTATTATCTGTTTTATGCTTCTCGTGTTCCCGGAAACTGACACAGAAGACTTGGATTTCCTGTGGACCTTGGTTATCTCCTTGTGTTTCTTCAGCTGTTTTTCTATCTTATCAGCCGCCAGGTCTATTGCCGCGTACAGGTCTATCGATTCTTCCTTCGCGCGAAAAGTGACCCTGCCCGCGTGCATTATTATTTCCGCAAGCTGCCGGTACTTTTCCACAGAAAGTATTACCTGCGTCCACACCAATTTATCGAAAAATCGCTGGCATTTCTCAATTTTCTTTTTTACATACTCGGATATTGCTGGGGTCAGGTCCAAATGCCTTGCCACAATGTTGATTTGCATCGTTCTTTGTTTCTCCTTTCCCGGAAAAGCATTGTTACTTTATATCAAATTTTAAGCAATTGTTCAAATTCCAAGAGCCATGTTTCGCCCGGGCGCCAGAATGTCGCTGGGCGTAAGCCCGTTGGGTGAATAGTTTTTGAGGGCATTTGGTGCGGGGTTCCGCGCTCCAAATGTCTGAAAGGGCTGATACCCTATCGTAAAGCCCGGGAAGCTCTTCACATCTTGAACTTGTCCCCGAGGTACACCCTGCGGGCATCCGGGCTTTCAAGGAGCTTTTTTGCGTCCCCTTCCAGAAGGATCTTGCCTTCAAAGATGATATACGCCCTGTCGATTATTTCCAGGGTTTCCCTGACGTTATGGTCAGTTATCAGTATACCCAGACCCTTGTTCTTCAGCCTCGCTATTATCGCCTGGATATCGGATACGGTTATCGGGTCTATGCCTACGAAAGGTTCGTCAAGAAGCAGAAATTTCGGGTCGCTGACTAACGCTCTCGCTATCTCGCAACGGCGCTTTTCCCCCCCGGAAAGCGTCACGGCCTGCTGTCTCCTCAAGTGTTTCAGCCCAAGTTCGTCCAGCAGCTGCTCCAGCTTCCGCTCCTTTTCATTCTTGTCAATGTCAATCATTTCCATTATCGCCAGCAGGTTTTCTTCTACGGTCATGCGCCTGAATATTGACGGTTCCTGCGGCAAGTACCCGACTCCGAGCCGGGCCCTCATGAACATAGGCCATTCAGTGATATCCTTGTCATCCATGGAAACCTGTCCCTCCAACGGCTTGATAAGGCCCACTGTCATGTAGAAAGTCGTGGTCTTTCCCGCGCCGTTGGGCCCGAGCAATCCAACTATCTCGCCCTGGTTCACTTCTATGCTCACCCCGTCCACAACCATGCGCTTTTTGTACTTTTTCTTCAAATTACTGCTTTTAAGTTTCATTTAATCCACCTACGCGTAATTTATCGTTTGTCAATGTAGTGAAATCGACGCTTGATTCCGCTGCGACGCGAAGTCCTCCGAAGAATGGAGTTTTCAGCTCCGACGCAGCAAAGAACGAGATTACAATAACTTTAGTCAGGGAGCTTCAACGCTTCTCCGTCTTTTTACCCTTTGATGATACCATTTTGCCTTTAACGTTTCCTTCAAGCAGTATCTTGTTTTCGTTCAGCAGGAAAGTTATCTTATCCGCTTTATACTCACTCTTGTCGCTTTTTCCTTTGTCTCCGTACAGAAGGAGAGGCTGTGGAATCCCTGTCAGCACTATCTTTCTTTCTTTTTGAAGAAAAAGAGCCTGAGGGGAACGCGCCGTGCCTGATGAAGAGATTATTATAACATTGCCGTACGCCGATATCTGTTCCTTGGCCTGATCCATGTTGATCCTGTCTGCCTGCAGCACGAGCGGGCCCGTTGATTCTCGCATGAAATACGTGACCTTGGGCTTTCCGTCCCAAAGTTCCGCAAACTCCGCGTCCATGTCGTAACGCGCTTTGTCGCTTTCGCCGTTTATGACCTCTCCCGACGCGGATAGACCCGAAAAAACAACGTTTGTGTACGCTTCGACAACGTTATTCTTCTTATCCTGCACTATCTTCTCCGCCATCAGGACATTCTCACCGCGGATGACTTTCGCGCTGTCCAGGAATATAACCTGCTGCCCCCCCTTTATTATTTCCATCGAGCCGCCGGTTATCCTTGTTTTTGGTTTATCCGCGCAGAAAGCTGCGCCTGAACACACCGTCGCAGTTATGATGAATGCCAAAACGCGCTTGAACGCGCGCGAACAAGGGTTTCTTTCCATTTCAAGGTTACTTATTCATAGTGACTTTCTGATTTTTTATCTTTATAATTTCAAGGTCGGGCGTGGCTTCAAGTCCCTCGCCGTCAATAACCTCATCAGGCCTGATAAGCCTGACTTTTTCGTCAGTCACGATCCTCTGCGTATCGGACCGGTAATGCAGATTTTTCGTTTTAAGCGTTTCTCCCTTTGTCGTAGTTAGAAGACAGTCGCCGTCCCCCCAGATATCGTAAGTTTCGGTGTTTATCCGACCTTTTTTGGAGATTAGGGTGGAAACGTATTTGCCTTTCTGAAAGAAATCTATCTTAGGCGCGTCCAGGAGCACTTTTTGCTCGGATTCTATTATCTGCGCGGTCTTTGCATTCAGGATCCAGTTGGGTTTTCCGTCCTTGGTTTCCTTTATATTGAACTGCTCTATCTCCTGCTCGGGGCCGATCTTGCTCAAATCTTCCTTAAGCGGATTGTCCATATTTGAGCACGCGGTCAGCATAAACGCTGACAATATAAGAATTAAAACCATTTTATTCATTATTTTATTTTCCGCCGGCATCCTGCGCTGGGCAGGTTTTCCATCTTTCATGCATCCATACCCACTGGTCGGGATATTCCCTTATATGTTCTTCGGTCATTGATGTTATCTGCTGAGTAAGGCGCATAATATCTTTTTGAATATCTCCGGTTCCTTTGACTTCGATCGGGCCGATGACTTTAACGGTGTGTCTTTCGTCCGGCAGCCTAATGTCAACCACAAGGACTACGCTTGCCCCTGTTTTAAAAGCCAGCGTTGCGAGCCCGGAAGGTGTCCAGGCGGGGCGCCCGAAAAAATCTACGAAGACTCCAGGTACGGCGGTGTCCTGGTCTAAAAGAATACCAAGACATTCATTATGCCTAAGACTGCGCAGCATGTCTCTGGCCGCGCTTCGTCCGGAACGAAGTATCACTTTGAATCCCACCTTGTTCCTGTAACTGACAAGCAGGTCGTTGAGCCCTTCGATATAAATACGTTTTGCTATTGCGTTCATCGGCATTCCGGATGCCGCGAAAGACGCCCCGATCATTTCCCAATTGCCACAGTGCGCGCTCGCGACCAGGATGCCCTTGCCCTTCTTAAAACAGCTGTCTATCGCTTCCCTATTCTCTATCCTTACGATATTTTTTATTTCGGAAGCGTTGAGCTTTGGAAAAGAGAACAGTTCAAAGAGGTTCTTTCCCTGGTTTTCAAATACCTTTTTCGCCAACTCCTTTATCTCGTTGACATTTTTACCCGGGAAAGACCGCGCGATATTGTCTTCGGTTATTCTGCGCGATTTTGAAACCAGATGATACGCGATGTTTCCGAGTATTGCGCCTGTCATTACGGCAAGCTTATAAGGCAGAAACAACACGAATTTCGAAAATATAAGCGCCAGAATATAATAGATGTTTCTTCGTATCTTTTTCACTAGTAAGCCGTATTTTGTTATTGGATTTTATTTATTTGTTTTGTTTTAAATGAAGTCTTTCGTCGCTTTCTTCCAATAACCCTGGGATTTCAGCACGATCTCGGCAATTTCCCTGAACACACCTCTGCCGCCTGCAATCTTGCTTACGTAATCCGCTTCCCTTTTAAGCTCGGCTGGCGCATCGGACGGACATACCGCCAAACCGACGTTTTTCAGCACAGGGACATCCACCAGGTCATCGCCTATATATGCTATTTCACCGGGCTTTAAGCCAGTTTTATTCATTATCTCCATGACCGCATCCATTTTATTCATGCATTCCTGATAAAGGAAATCAATCCCGATCTCGTTCGCCCGTTTTTCAACCTGCTCGCAGCCCCTTCCGGTTATCCAAGCGAATTTTATATCGGCGCCGCTGCGTCTTATGAGATGAAAACCCAGCCTGTCCTTTACGTCCCATATCTTTATCTCTTCGCCCGAATTAAGGATAATCATTTCTCCGGCCGTTAGAACGCCGTCGATATCCATCGCTATAAGTTTTATCTTCCTTGCGAGCGCTGCTATATTCTTTTTCATTGCCTAACCCGCTTTCTGCTGCTGCGCCGGCATTTTATTCAGCCAGGGAGTGATATCATCCGGAATTTTTCTCATGTACGGCTTAAGCAGCGCGTTCAGCGTGAAGAACACGACTATCAGTATTCCGTAGATGATCATCAATGTTTTCAGATGCCATCTCCAGGTAGGCCTCCATAGCGGCTGCGGAGACAGATCTGCCCCGCATTTCCTGCAGAGTTTTGACCCGTCCTTATTATCGGCCTGGCATTTAAAACATTTCATATTGAGCTCCTTGAACACCTTAGGTGTTTTTACTAAATTGCCTTTTGTGAAATACCCGAAGGGTATTGAACACGTATTATAAAGTGTCTCTATTTAATTGTCTTATCGCGAAATACCCATAAGGGTATTGAACACCTTTTATATTAACAATTATCAATAAACAATGGCGGTTCAGACTCTTTTAACTAATTTATCTATCCCTATCAGCGTTTTAAGCATACTAGGAAGGTCTTTCATCTTCAGGCTATTCGGCCCGTCGGAAAGCGCTTTGGCCGGATTTTCGTGGACTTCCACAAAAATCCCCGCTACACCCGCCGCGACAGCCGCTCTGGCGAGCGTGCCTATGAATTTTCTCTGGCCTCCCGAAGAACGCCCGAGACCTCCGGGAAGCTGGACCGAATGCGTCGCATCAAAAATAACCGGGCAACCGGTTTTTTTCATTATTTCTATCGATCTCATGTCCACAACAAGGTTATGGTATCCGAACGTTGAGCCGCGCTCAGTTAGAAGGGTTTTGTTATTACCGGACACCTCTATTTTCTTAACGGCGTTTTCCATGTCTTCAGGAGCCATGAACTGGCCCTTTTTCACGTTCACCGGAAGACCCGTCCTGGCGCATGCCGTCAAAAGATCCGTCTGGCGGCAAAGGAACGCCGGTATCTGCAGTACATCGGCTACCTCCGCGACTTGACGCGCTTCGGATGGGTTGTGAACGTCTACGAGCAGCGGAAGCCCGTATCTTTTCTTTACTGCTGAAAGTATCTTCAATCCTTTTTTCAGCCCGGGCCCTCGGTAGGATTTGAGAGACGACCTGTTCGCTTTGTCGTACGACGCTTTGAAAACAAGCGGTATCGAAAGCTCTTCGGAAATCTGCTTGAGTCTGCGTGCCGTTTCAAGGGTCTGTTTTTCTCCCTCTATGACGCAGTTGCCTGCGAAAAGAACCATTGGCTCAGCATTGCCTATGTTTACATTCCATCTGGATAGAGCGACGGTTTTCACGTTATTCTCCCATTCCCGTACAATACCTCTGTTAGTACCTGAGCGACGCCTTGATAAAACTCGTAAACAACGGGTGCGGGTTCATCGGAGTTGACTGGAACTCAGGATGGAACTGCACGCCGACGAACCACGGATGATTTTTCAGCTCGATCATTTCTGCGAGATTCCCGTTCCTGTAAACACCTGACACGGCCATCCCGTTCTTCAGCAAGCGCTCCTTGAATTTGTTGTTCAATTCATAACGGTGACGGTGTCTTTCGCGGACAAGGGCCTTACCGTAGGACTCATAAGCTGCCGTACCCTTTGCGACCGAACACGGATAAAGACCGAGACGCATAGTCGCCCCTTTCGCGAAGACCTTTTTCTGCGCCGTCATCATGTCAATAACCGGGTATTTGGTCCTTGGATTGAATTCCGTGGAATTCGCGTCCTTCCATCCGCATACATTCCTGGCGAACTCGATTACCGCGCACTGCATTCCAAGGCATATCCCGAAAAACGGTATTTTCTTTTCTCTGGCGTATTTAATAACCTTGATCTTTCCTTCGATCCCGCGGTCACCGAACCCGCCCGGCACAAGTATCCCGTCAATACCGGCTAGTTCGCTTTCAATATCGCCGCCTCCAACGTCTACATACTTGATCTCGACGGAAGACCGGTTAGCGACGCCTCCGTGTTTAAGCGCTTCCCAGATGCTTTTGTACGCGTCCTTGAGTTCAGTGTATTTTCCGGCTACCGCGATATTGACGCTGTCTTTCGGCAAACGGAAATTATCAACCATCTTCGCCCATGTCTTTAAATTACTTTTCTTCCTGGCGCGAAAGTGCAGATACTCCAGTATGATCTCGTCCAGTTTCTGGTCCTGCAGCAGCAGCGGAACCTCGTATATGGAAGAACCGACGTCTTTTTCTTCGATCACGGACCTGGGCTCAACGTTGCAAAAAAGCGCTATCTTGTTTTTCAGTTCTTCCGTAAGGCTCCGTTCCATGCGGCATATCAGAAAGTGCGGCTGGATACCTATCTCCCTGAGTTTCATCACGCTGTGCTGCGTCGGCTTCGTTTTCATTTCCTCTGAAGCGCGTATGTAGGGGATAAGCGTCACGTGCACGTAAACGACGTTTCCCCTCCCAACGTCAAGCCTGAACTGCCTTATGGCTTCAATGAACGGCAAACCTTCAATGTCTCCTACCGTGCCCCCGACTTCCACTATCACGACGTCATATCCGCCCGCGAGCTTCTTGATGCGGCTCTTTATCTCGTTGGTTATGTGAGGTACGACTTGAATCGTTTTTCCCAGGTAATCGCCGCGCCGTTCAGCGGATATCACGGTCTCGTATATCTGTCCGGACGTGACATTGTTGACTTTTTTCATCTGCTGGTCAAGGAACCTTTCGTAATGGCCCAAATCAAGATCTGTTTCGGCCCCGTCTACCGTAACGAATACTTCCCCGTGCTGGTAAGGGGACATCGTACCCGGATCCACGTTCAGGTACGGATCGAACTTGAGCATGTTCACCCTGAGACCGCGGCTCTTCAACATCCTTCCAAGCGATGCAGCAGTTATTCCTTTCCCGAGCGAAGAAACCACTCCCCCGGTGACAAAAATGTATTTTGTCGTCATGTTAGCCTCTTTTCGCACGCTAGGGGGAGCTACGCCTTTGTAACTTGCCTTTTATGCCGTCCGGCGCCGGACGGCCGGCGCGCTATTATTTAATCAACTTTTCAATTTTCCGTATGTCATCCGGCACGTCAACTCCGGGAGAATCCTTATCCGCGATGACTGTCATTATTTTTTCGCCGCTCTCTATGACCCTCAGCTGTTCAAGTTTTTCGGCTTTTTCAAGCGGAGTCTGGAGCCACTTCGCGTATTTCAGCAGAAAATCCCTTCTGTACCCGTAAATGCCGATATGCTTGAAATATCTCACGCTGCCCCGGCCCCTGTTAAACGGTATGGGCGACCTTGAAAAATACACGGCGAACCCGTCTTTATCAATAACGACCTTTGCTATATTGGGATTGTCAATGTCTTTTTGTCTCTTCAGCGGAAACACGGCAGTCGCTATCATCAGTCTCCGGTCGCGGGCAAGCTCTCGGGCTATTCTGTCTATCAAGCCGGGATGGATGAGCGGCTCGTCGCCCTGAATATTGAGGATGATGCCGGCAGATCTTTCATATTTCCAGGCCACTTCAGCAAGCCTGTCGGTTCCGCTCTTGCAGTTCCTTGAAGTCATTACCACCGTGCCGCCAAAACTTCTCACTTCGTCTGCAATCCGCTTATCGTCGGTGGCAACTATCACGTCGTCAAGATACCTGCTTTTCTTTGATTGTTCCCACACCCGGCGTATTAGCGATTTCCCTTTTATAAGCCTGAGCGGCTTGCCCGGGAACCTTGTTGACGCGTAACGGGAAGGTATGACGCCGATTATTCTCATCATGCTACTCCGCAAACTCCTTAATGGCGCTCTCAAGCTCTTCGGGGGAAACCGACGCCGTTCCGATCTTAGCCACTACGATTCCCGCCGCGAAATTGGATATTTCGGCCGCTTCAACAAACCTGGCTTTTGCCGCGAGCGATAGAGTGAACGTCGCTATCACGGTATCCCCGGCGCCAGTCACGTCGAAGACTTCCTTTGCCCTTGTAGGTATGTGGGTTATCTTGTTTTTCGGCTCAAACAGAGTCATGCCTTTTTCACCGCGCGTTATCAGCACGGAAGCGGAGCTGAGTTTCCTCAGAATTTTTCTCCCGAGTTCGATCACGTCATCGTCGTTCTTCGGCTCGGCGGAACGCATTCCCGCGACCGCTTCGGCCATGTTTGGAGTTATGCAGTTTACATTCCTGTAACTCATGAAATGCTCAATTTTAGGGTCAACCGTGATGGGTATGCGGCGCTTGCGCGCCGTCTTTATCGCGTGCTCAAGCACTCTTTTATTTATTACGCCTTTTCCGTAGTCGGAAATAATTATCGCGCTTGCTTTGGACGAAATCCTGTCTATATTCTCAATGAGCTTGTCGACGATCCCCGGCGCGAACTCTCCCTTAAGCTCCTTGTCCACCCTTACGACCTGCTGGTGCTGCGCGATGATGCGCGTTTTCGTTATCGTAGGCCGCGACGCGTCGTTCACTATGCACCCGGTCTCTATATCCTTGCTCTCAAGTTCGTCTATCATGCTGTTTGAGACGTTATCCTCGCCGATCACTCCTATAACAGTGGCCCGCCCTCCGAGGCTAGTTATGTTGCGCGCCACGTTTCCAGCCCCTCCCAGCGCGTACGTTTCTCTGGTTACTTCGACGACCGGCACCGGGGCTTCCTGCGAAATCCTGGAAACCCTGCCCCAGATGAATTTATCCATCATGAGGTCGCCGATTATCAGGATCCTGTGCTTCTTGAATTCAGGGATGAATTTTACAAGTTTTTTCATGGCTGTTATTCTCCATCTATTAATGCCGCGTAGAGCAGCGGCAGCATGATTTCATGGTGGCCTATGAAATAATATCCGCGCCCGCCTGTCTGAGTGGGACGCGTAACTATATTCTGCATCGGCCTGTATTGATGTATCATGTCAAAATTAGCGGTGGTAAATCCGTGCGTCTTGTAGCCCAGGTTCCTGCATATCGTAAGGGCTTTCAAAAACACTTCCGGTAGTATCACCGCGCTTCCGAAATTCAACAGCACGCCTCCGGAACCCAGATTCGACACCAGCCCGGCGAACTTCAAAAAATCGTTGTAGCTCGCCTTTCCCCACGCGGCCCCGTCGCATTGCGGGTGCTGATAGACTATGTCCGTTCCTATGGCCGAATGAACGGTGACCGGAACCTGACTGACGAACGCGTTTGAAAAAATGCTAAGGTTCTTAAATTTGAACCTGCCTTTCGCGATTTCCTTGCCGATAACCTCTCCGAGGCCTTTGTCTTCCCTTGCCGCGTGTTTCGCGGCGTTGTTGAGGAATTCTCCGGTTTCCTTCGTCATGCCGAAAGAACCGTTCTTGAGCCGCTCCGAAACGTCTTCGGAGGTCTTGCCCGACAGCGACAGCTCGAAATCGTGCACCGTTGACGCCCCGTTAGTTGCAAGCGCCGTAATCAGGCCTCTATCACACAGATCTATCACCAGCGGGCTCAACCCGCATTTAATGACATGCGCCCCAAAAGCAAAAATAACGGGCTTACCCCTGTACTTTGCCCTCAATATATCTTTTATCAAATTTTTCAGATTATTTCCAGCCAAAATTGACGGTATTGAGTTGATAAACGCTCTGAATTTTACGGGTTTTTTTAACAAAGAACCGAAATCCGTCTTTTTAACTTTACTGGGGCGGTTGATTAAAGAGACCGTTTTAATTTTAGACAAGTCAATCTTGTTGATTTTCACAAAAACCTCCAATGAATACGGGAATGGACAAATGGCTTAATGGCTAAAGACATCAGCAATTGAACCGTATAGCCATCTAACCATTTATTACAATTTTGAATATAGAATTTCCGGTTTTAGGGTAACTTCATTTCCTTTAATACAACTTCAACCGAGCCTATCGCTATCTTTGAACTCATCTTGACCGGCACTCTTTTAGAATCCTTCGTCACCCATACCCAAAGCCTGCCTTGTGACTGGAACAACCCAGCGCCTTCTCGAACGGCTGGCTCAAGCAGCAGGCATTCGTATTCACCCGAAGGAACGCGGACCTTTTCCTGCTTTATCACCTTGATAGCAAGCGGCCATGAAAGGTCTCCCGAGTGAGTGTCTATGGAATAAACCTGCCCTACGATAAGCTCCTTTGTCCTGAGATAATACAGCGACGACAGGATATCCTGGACCCACGGCAATATCTGCCCGGTTTTATTCGACTCAACCAGCGTGAACCTGCAGTTTTCCTGGTCCATCAGCAATGTCTCGGTCTTAAAAGCCTTTCCCTCGTTTATGCTGGTAGCAAATTTAAGTGAACACAGACTTTCAACATCCATCCAGGACTCGTTCGTGTTCCTGACCTTATAGAAATTATCAAAAAACGGCGCAGATCTCGCTTCCGTGAATATGTGATAAGCCTGCCGGCCGCCGATATCTTCCGGACCGCGTATCTCCATTACCGCGTATCCCACTGTGATAAATTGCCATTTCACGCTGTATGAAAGCTTTTCGCCGGGCGACCATACATCATTCGTTTCCTTTCTCCAGACAAACGCTGGAGGAGAAGGCGGTATTTCGGCTTCGGGCGCCGCTTGAACGGTTTCAGCAGGTTTTTCCGCCTCTATGGCTTTTTGAACTTCCTGAACCGGCTGTTGTTCTTGAACGATTGGAACTGTTGGAACGGTTTGAACGGTCTTTTCTTGTTGAACCTCTTGAACCTTTTGAACTGCTTGAACGCTTTTGCCGTTCAAAGGCGGTATGTTAACGACCTGCCCGCAAATTATCGCGTGTGGGTTCTTTATGCCGTTTGCTTCCGCAAGAAAAACGTACTGTTTCCCGTCTCCGTAATATTTTACCGCTATTTTGGCCAGTGTATCGCCCCACTCAACCTTATGAGTCCTTGCACACGGCTCATTCTGCGCAAAAAGCGCCGAGTATGCGAGAAATAGCGTTACGAAAAGCATTGTTCTTTTCATTCTTGCCCCAATATCCACTTGACGCCCTTCAAAAAGTTCGGTTCTATACTGTCGGGCCTTTTTCCTGTCTTTTTTATCTTTCCGAACTCCTCCCTGCCGTGCCCGGTCAGCAGGAAGACGGCCTTTCCGCCCATGTTTTTTCCGAGAAGAAAGTCGTTAACGTGGTCGCCGATTGTAAATGACTTTTTCAGGTCAATTTTAAACCTTCTGGCTGCCGCTTTCACCATGCCCGTCCCTGGTTTCCTGCACAGGCAACCGTCCCCGGGAAGATGTCTGCAGTAATATATTCCGTCAAACGCCACCCCCTTTCTTTTTAGAAGTTCCTGAAGGCGCGCGTGTATCTTCCTGAGTTTTTTTTCTGTCAGGTATCCCCGCGCGATTGCCGACTGGTTCGTCACGAGGATCGTTTTAAACCCAGATTCCCTCAGCAGTTTCAGGCCTTTCACGGCTCCCGAGAATATCTTAATATCCTTCAGTTTGCTGAGGTAATTCCTCTCGTGTATTACCGTTCCGTCCCGGTCTATGAAAACCGCTTTATTTTTTCCGCGAAGCTTTGCCAATCTCTTTCTCCTCCGATAAATTCAGTTTCAACTGCGGCAGAATATACCCTGTCCGCCTCTTCGGCCTTCAGCAGTCTGAGCAGGGGCCTTATCTTGACCGCGTCTTTTTCCGTAACAAGCACATTCAGTCCGCCTGAAAGCGCTTTTTTAAGATCGTCATATGCGTACCAGTGGTGATCGCCGAAACAATAATGCGTGCTTACCATAATGCCGAGATTTTCAAGAACGCGTTTAAATCCCGAGTTCTCTCCTATCCCGGAAAGCGCAGCTATTTCTTTTCCTTTGAAATGTTCCGGCCCCGTAACCTCGTTTCGCATAAGGTTCGTAAAGAAAGATATCTTGTACTTAATTTTTGACGGTGTTTTCCCTGAAACGCCCCTTATCCTCTCTTCAAGAGCGGACAGTTCGCCCGTTCCGACCGTGTCAGCGTTCGTAATGATTATCTCATCCGCCCTGGAAAGCGAAGATACTTCCTCTCTCAGTATTCCGGCCGGTATCAGCAATCCGTTGCCGAAAGGATTCGAGGCGTTTACGCAGACAATATCCATATCTCTTTTTATTTTCCAGTGCTGGAAACCGTCGTCAAGCATGAAAACATCCGGAGAAAATATCTTTGTTATCAGCGCGGCTGACGCCGCCCTGTCGGGGCCGGATACAACAGCGGTTTTCCTCAGCTTTTCGGCCAGCAAAAACGGCTCGTCCCCGGCTTCAGCGGGAGATGACAGTATTTCATTTCCGTCACTTACTATAACGGATTTATTTGATGCTGATTTTCTCGCGTAGCCCCTTGTCAGCACGGCAGTCTTCAGCCCCGCGGATTCAAGCCTGGACGCTATCGCGATGAGCACGGGTGTTTTCCCTGTCCCGCCCCACGTGATATTGCCTACGCTTACAACCGGACGCGGCAGTCTTACCGGCGTCGCGGTCTTTCTGTGGATCGCGGAAATAAGTTTATAGATATACGACAGGGGAAGAAGGACCTTGCTCATGATTTAACGTTTTGTTCCCACAGCTTTATGTATTTTACGGCGGTATAATACGCGTAGAGCATCGAAAGCACAAGACCCGCCGCTCCGTCGAGAAACCCAAGTTTCGTTATGTACATCCGGGCGAACATCGCCGGCGGGTTGAGTATCAGGCTCAAAACGCTGAATTTCCTGCCTTCTTTCTTCATTTCAGAAGAGCGCAGAGTCGAGTACCTGTCCATTTTTTTAAAGAACTGGTCAAGCGTCAGGAACGGGTACTGAAGCACGTGTTCTTTAACCCGGGAAAGCCTGCCGTCAAGCTCGTAAGTTTCGTGGACCATCTGGCTGGTGTATTTCATCTTCCGCCTGTTAAAGAACTGGGGCTGCCTGAAATCCGGATACCACCCGCAGTGTCTTATCCAGCGCCCGAGGAAATGGCTTTTCCTGGGCACCAGGTAGGCGTCCGCGTTCGGCCCTTTTTCAAGCAGCGACAAAATCTCGCTCTTCAACTCCGGGGTAACGCGCTCGTCCGCGTCAACGCTCAGCACCCAGTCATTAGAGCATCGCTCGAGCGCTTCGTTTCTGAGCCTGCCGAATCCGTCAAATTTATGCTGGTATACCTTATCCGTGTACTCTTTCGCTATCTCCGCGGTCCTGTCCGTGCTGAATGAATCCATGAATATGATTTCGTCCGCCCACTTCACGCTTTCAAGGCATTCGCGGATCTTCTCTTCTTCGTTGTACGCAATGACGTATGCGGACAGTTTTATCCTATCCATCTGACCTCCACATGCTTTCGTATATGCCGGCCATACTGTCCACCATTTTATTTATTCCGAAATTCCGCGACGCGTACTCGGACGCTTCTTTTCCGAAACCGGCCAGTCTGCCCCTGTCCGCGGTAAGATATTCTATAGCCTTTGAGAGTTCATCCGTATTTTCCGGAGGTATCAGTATGCCGGTTCTTCCGTTGATGAAAGTTTCCGGAACACCGCCTATCTTTGTGCCGATAACAGCCTTGCCCATTGCCTGCGCTTCCATCATCACCTGCCCGAGCCCCTCAGTGTCCCAGGAAAGCAGGCAGAATATATCCATCGCCGCGATGTACTCCTCGATGTTTTCCCTGTATCCGGAAAAGATCACTATATCGGACACGCCCAGCGTCCCGGCCGCGTCTTCAAGTTCGCCTTTTATTTCGCCGGAACCCGCTATGATGTAGCGTAGATCAGGATACCTGACCTTCAGGTTTTTCGCGGCTTCTATCAGGTGTTTCTGTCCTTTGCCTTTCGGCCTGTTCATGGCGGCCGCGGTGCCGATCACCACGCGGTTTCCCAGCCCGTACTCCTTTCTGATTTTTTCCCCGCTTACTCTGACATTGAACCTGTTAAGGTCTATGCCGTTATACACTACCACAACTTTGCTCTGCGGAACTTTTTCGCGTTCGATAAGGCCCTTTGCCACGGCCTGCGAAATGGCTATCACTTTGTCCGCGAAATTATAATGGCCCCTGCTGTAAAAACTGTGGGGAAGCTGGGCGTGCCGGTGAAAAACAAGTTTAAGGCCCGGATTAACGAAAATTTTCATGAACACGCACGGCCAGAAGACCTTCCCCTGGTGCGCGTGGATTATATCTACTTTCTCCTTCCTGACAATTGACCGGAGGCCGATTATGCCCAAAGGGTCGAAAGAACCGTTTATTCTCAGCGCGTAGCTTTTCAGCCCTTTTTCCGCGGCTTTCCTTACGATATAGCTGTTTTTTGGACCCGCTATTATATTTTCAAGCCCGGCCCCGTTAAGGCCCGCGGCCAGTTCTATCATCATCTTTTCCGCGCCGCCGGCGGTCATTGACGAGTACACATGCAGTATTTTTTTTTTCGGAGCCATAGTTTAACCTAGTATTTTTTCGCCTAATTTCGCGTATTCCTTCAGGCTTGCCCTGAAAAAAGATTCCGCCACCTGGATATCCCTTCCCTTTACCGCCGCCCAGTACTGGCCAAGCGAATGGCTCATTCTCACGTAATCCCTTGTCTCTGTCTGCGACCTGTAGCAGTTTATAGCCCTTTTCTTGGAGTCCCATTCGCCGCTTATATCTATCAGCAGGTTCGGATACAGCGGGAACCAGACAGGATACGCGTAAACCAGAAAATCAAGATTCTTGTTTTTTCCGGCCTTTATCAGCGCCTCATTTACGGCCCTGTGGTCAGTGTGGTTGTCCAGATGGAACGGCGCGAAAACTATTTCCGGTTTCTTTTCACGCAGAAGTTCCGCCAGTTCGCGCGCAAAATCTTTCCGAGCCGAGAGCGATTCGTCCCGGTAATCCATAAAAACCGGATCGCTCAGGCCCAGGACATCCGCCGCCGCAATAGCTTCTTTCTTCCTGGTGTCGCCGCCTCCGGTGCAGTATATTACGCTAGCCGTGCCCCCTTGTTTTACGTGCAGATGGATGGTTCCGCCGCAACCTATTGCCTCGTCGTCCTGGTGAGGCGCGATGACCAGAGCCTTTCTGGCGGGGAGCTTTTTTTCCAGCTTCAATGAATACTTCAAATACGGCTGAAGCGCTTCGTATAACTTAAAAATCTTCCTGTATCTTATGAATTTTACCATTGCTAATCCACCTTCACGAAATTCTGCGGACATTATTCGCAGTGCTTCAACCCCTTATCAACCGGAAATTCCTGTGCACGCCTACGGGAATGTTTCTGGCAAAGTCCCTAAGCGCCTGGATAACCGTCCTTTTCTTAAAGTATTCAGCCCTGCGCGCGTTGATGAACAAGGCGGATTCCATTTCCGCTATGTTTTTCATGACCGCCGGGTGCGACCCCTCAAACCCCGCGAGATTCCCCACGTCGGAAAAAAATGACGCCAGGTCCGATCCCGGGCAGTTTTTTTCTATCCAGCTGTCGTCGTGCCATAGTTTATGGAACGACTTTATCTTTTCCACCATGGCTTCCGGAGGCCTTGCCCACCCGTAATGATAAATCTTCGCGCTTATTCTCGCGGCTTTCACTTTATCAACGTTTCTTCTGAACCCCTGCGCGTCGCCGAAAGACTTTATTCCTATATTATTCTTTATTATCCTTACTTCCTCCGGATACCAGTGCCTGCCTTTCTGCACCGTGAAGTAACTTCCATAGAAATGGACGTATTTGAATGCGAGCGCTTCTACGGCAGCGTCGCCGTAATGCCTGGCCAGCGATTGTCTTATCACCGGCAGGTCGTCTTCATGCGCGACTTCGTCGGCTTGAATGTAGAATATCCAGTCGCCCCTGCATTCCGAAAGCGCTATATTCGCCTGTTCCGAAAGTATCTGACCGCCGCGCCTATTCTTATCGTCCCATACAGTATCGATTATCCTTATCCTGGGATCGTTTATTTCCTCAATCTTTTTTCTCGTGCCGTCTTCCGAATTCCCGACTGCCACTATCATCTCATCGCACAAAGGAAGCACGGATCTTATCGACTCCGTGAAAGGAAACTTGTACTTGATGCCGTTCCTGATAAATGTCGCGCCGCTAATCTTCACTTATGTTTCCCCGCCAGCCCGAAGACGAGCCCCGAGAGCCAGAACAATTCCATGGCGGTGCCCGGTCCTCTTAAAAGAGTGTCAAAAACATCTCCTATCAATATGCCGATTATCCCCCAGAATAAGCCTATCGCGAGTGCATTTTCAAAACCGGCGCCCGAAAACCCGAATGAACGCAAGCGCCGCAGTATCTCTATGAATATAAGCGCGGCCAGCGCGAAACCTGTCAACCCGAATTCAGCCGCCGTGTTAAGGTAGATAGAATGCAGGTGTCCGTGCCGGCTCAGCATTTTTTCGTATTCCGTGAGTTCAAGGAAATACTGCTTTTGTCTTGTTCCCTGGCCGGGGCCCACCCCGAAAACAGGATTTGCCAATATTTCTCTGACCGCTACTTTGTAAAGCGCGACGCGGCCGATAACGCTCCTGTCATGCATCCCTGTATTCTGCAGTCTGTATCTTATATTCGGGAACAGCTGATAGAGCCCGGCAGAGATGAGCAGGGCGACGGCCGCGAAACCTATCACAAGTTTCCATCTTTTTGTACTTATCACCCAGAACAGCGCAAACAACGAGTAGGAAACGGCCGTGGCCAGGTAATAACCCCGCGAACCCGTCAGGAACATCGCTCCAAGCGGTATAACAGCCAAAACAACGAATAACGCTTTTTTTGCGGTTGAGGCCTCTTTTGAAAAGAAAGATTGAGAAATAAAAAGGAACGAGAACAAAAGACAGAGCGCCGCGAACGCTATGTGGGAGCGCAGGCCCTTCAGCAATCCATCTTCATCGCCTACAAGAAAAGTATCCGCGGCGAGCTTTTGGTAAAACAACCCGAAATACGCGAGCACCGAAAGCAAAAGTATAAGTAAATAGACTCCGCAGAGTATCCAGAAAACCCTCTTCACATCTTTCAGCTCTGCAAGCGAATATCCCAGCAGGAACGGCAGCGTCCACTGGCTGAAATACCCGAGCATAGCCATGAATCCAGTCCCGGGTTCCGGCGAAAATACCGAACGCAGCAGGCCGTAGGCAAGGAACACGACAAACAGGAGCGCGATCCTTTCCCGCACAAATCCTTTCAGGGATTTTAAGGAGAAGAATAAACCGATTCCCGCGGCGGCATACCCGCAGATATGGGAGATCAGCATCCCGGCGGCAAAAATATAATTCGTGATTATTATTCCGTATCTCTTCATATGAATTTCCCCGCGGCGTCAAAAACCATGTCCGCGGTTATCTCATTCATCGTTTTCTTTTTTATCACGGTATGCATGTTCAGCGGTTGAGGGCCTATCTGGGACGGGTCAGTCGGGCCGAAAAGAGCAATGACCGGCAGTTTCAAGCTCGCCGCCAGATGCATCGCGCCCGAATCAATACCAATGAAGAATCTCGCGCGTTTCATCAGGGCGCCCAGAAACAGTATACCATCGCTCCCCGCGTACACGGCGGGTTTAGGCTGAACTGAATCAGCCAGATACCCCATCTCGTTTATTTCAGCCGCGGTCCCGATAATCACCGGAAAACAGTCCTTCTTGAGCAGGAATTCAAGCACGTCGATCCAGCCGGACATATTCCAGCATTTGTCTTTTCTTCTTTTACTCGCGCCGGCGCTGATAATAACTGCTTTTTTTTCGGCCGCTCCGTTGTCCGACAGCCATTTTCCCGCTTTTTCAACGGCGGCATCCGGTATTTTCACGAGCCCCGAATAATCGTCAGGGATATATTTCAGCCCGCATTGAGCGCCAAGGCTCTTGTTGTTCCTTAGCGAAGGCACTCCGGAACGCGGCGCGGTTTTAGTCATCATAAACGAAAACGACGAGGACTTGAAGCCGGTCCTTGAATGGATACCGGAAAGATAGCTCAAAAGTACCGATTCAGGGGATTCAGAAAAAAGGACGGCTTCCTTGAAAGAATGCTTGCCTATTTCCCCCAGAACGCCTATCTTTGCGGATAGATTCCTTTTCTTTTCTATCACTCCGTCTACTAAACCTGACTCCGCAAGCAAAGGTCCGAGTTCCGGACGAACGCAGCTGTATCTTTCAAGCTCTTTGCCCCGTTCCGACTTAAACGCCGAAAGGACCGGGAGGCTGAAAAGCAGGTCGCCGAGCTGGTTCATGTGAAAAAATATCAGTTTTTCTTTTATTTGAAACTCCTATTCGACATCATTCTGAGCCGCGTTTTTTTCGGCGAAGAATCTCTTTTCCAAGCGATCGCGAGATCCTTCACCCCGGTTATTCGGGGTTCAGGATGATTTCGTTGAATTGTTTTCAACGAAATCAGTTTATCCATTTCACCACCGCTTTCATGACCTCTTCGGGGGTTATCTGCCTCAGGCATTCAAAATCCCTGCATGTGGGTCTGCTCCGGCAGGGCGAACATTTGAAACCCTTGCTGATAAGAACGGTCTTTGGGCCCGTCGGCGCGGTTTCGTTGATGTCCGATCCTCCAAAAATCGCCACAACCGGAGTGTTCATCGCCGCGGCCAGCTGGATGATTCCGGTGTCCCCGCCGGCAACGACCGCGCACTTTTTAAGAATCCCCGCGAGCTCGGGTATAGTTGTTTTTCCGCAGAGATTGACCACCCTGTTGTCGTAAAAATCCCAATTATCGTTCTTTCCGCCTAAAATCAATATATCTGCGTCGTATTTGAAGTTTAGTATCAGCTGAGTCAGCATCCTGAAATGTTCCAGCGGCCATTGTTTTGAAACACCCCTGACGAACGGCGCTATGCCTATTATTTTTCTTTCCCCGGTTATACCGCAAAATTTCAATATACCTTCAGCTTTTCCGGCGTCATCTTCGGTGACTGCCAGCTTGAACTCGGGTTCATGGTTTCTCGCCGTGAGAAAACGAAAGGATTCCAGAGACCTGACCACTGCGTTGATCCCGGCGCTCTCAGGGAACGGCTCTTTTACGAGTATGCCGCTGAACTCTTTCATCCCCGGAACGCCTATTTTCGTTTTCGCTCCGGAAAAACAGGCTACAAACGCCGACCTTAACAACCCCTGGAGATCCATGACTATGTCAAACTGTTCTTTTCTGACAGCCTTAATAACGCTCAATAATCCGGACAAGCCTTTCTTCTTGTCCCATGTGATGACGCCGTCAAGCAACGGGAACAGGCGGAGGACATCCTTCCACTCGTCAAACACAAGCCACTTGACTGCACATTCCGGATAGTTTTTTTTAAGCGCAGTAAGCACGGGATTCGCGACAATGATATCGCCGAAAGAACTCGGTTTGATAATAAGTATTTTCACCTGAAAATGCTCCTAAAATTCAACTGAATTGCATGCAAATATGACAAATCTGTGAGTGGCAATGCCAGACTTATAAATCTCAGGTGACCCGCCGCAGCCCCGATGTATCGGGGCCAATGCGGTGAATAGCCGCGTTTTTTTGGCGGCATGTCTTGCGTAGGAGGGTCATCTTCATTTTATTCGGAGCATCTCTTTTGCCGAGTTAAAAACCTTGTCTACCGTGATTGCTTCCATGCATTTCCGGTTTTTGCAGTTCCTGTTCCTGCACGGCTGGCAGTCAACGACTTGCCTTATTATTTTCGCGCCGCCGCCGAACGGCCCGGTCCTGCCCGGAATCGTCGGGCCTATGAGCGCAATGACAGGAGTTTCAAGCGCGACGGCTAAATGCATCGGACCGGCCTCATTTCCGACGTAAAGGTTGGTTCTTCTCAGAAACGCTCCTAATTCCTTTAGAGTTAGTTTACCGGTAAGGTCCGTAATTCCGCCGCCGGAAAGAGAAAGTATCGTTTCATTGACGCCTTTTTCCTTTGAACCGCCCTCCCTGCCGCCCACGAGCGCCACGCTCGCGTTTAGTTCCTTTGAAAGCCTTCCTGCCAGCTCGGCGAATCTTTCCGCGGGCCATCTTCTGGATATCCATCCTCCGCCCGCGTGCATAGCCACAAGGATTTTCCCGGAATCGATCCCTTTGTCCTCCAGAATCTTCAGCACATTCCTGCGCGTAGCTTCGTCGATATTGATGCCGTACTTGTATTCCTTCGTCCCGCAGCCCAGATACTCCGCGACCCGCATGTGGCGTTCTACGCAATGGCTATCTTCATTTTTCGTTTTGATTTCTTTTGAGAACAGCCATGAAAATTCCCTCATGCCGTTCGTTGACGACGATGCTATCCTAAATTTCGCCCCCGCCAGCCAGACTACGAATGCCGACTTGAGCAACCCGTGAAAATCTATGCTCAGATCGATATTCCTCGAGCGCAGATTCCTGCGCAACTTCCACAAATAAGCCGGCGAATACTTCGCCCGGTCAAGGACTATTATCTCGTTGATGTCGTCGGAGCCTTCAAGCACCGGGGCGCAGCGCTCGTCAACCGCCCATCCGATCCAGGCGTGCGGGTATTTTTTTCTTATTGCGGCCACGGCCGGCATCGCGAACACAACATCCCCAATCCTGCTGGGCTGGACTATCAGTATCCTGGGACGGGGGTGGTTGCTAAGGTATTCCGGAATATTCTCCGACCAGTAATGCTTGTGAGTAAAAGCGGAAAGTCTTTCAAGCTCGCGCTCAAGCGCCTCGCACTGTTTATCTATGTCCGTGTTTTCGTCAAACTTCACGGGTTTGCCGTAGGCGATGACGGCCCGCGAGAAAGGCGCCGGAACGCGGTATTTATCCCATGCCTTTTCCAGCACTTTATACCTGCTTGCCGCGGAGCTGAGAGGCACGATGTAATTGCCTGTCTTCCGCGCGATGTATATCACGCCCGGTTTTACCTTGTGATACGGGCCTTTCGGGCCGTCCACTGCGAACGCCGCGTTCATGCCCTTTTTAACCAGTCTGATAATCCCCACCAACGCTCTTTCCGCGCCTTTTGTGGAAGAACCTCTGACCGCCGTATAGCCCAGTAATTTGATTATGCCTGATTGAATCTCTCCGTCCCTTGACAGGCTGCTCATTATTGCGATCGCCTGCTTCCTGTGATGAAAAAAAGGAATGAGCTGTTCGCCGTGCCAGAAAGCAAAAAGCACTTTCGTCCCGTCCGGACGTTTCCACCAGTCGAGGGCGTTTACTTCGGCTACCCTCAGAGTCCTGTTGATCAGATTCACAACAAGCCAGCCGATGAAACTTATAAGCCGCGTGCTCATTTTGCAGGTGTCCCGTTTTCCGGCGCAGTGCCACACTACTCTACTGCGCAGCTCTTTATCAGTTCTATTGTCTTGTCAACCGCACCTTTCTGGTTTTCAACCGCTATCTTCGCGTTCTCTCCGGTTTTCAGGCGGAATTTTCTGTCAGCCGCGAGCACGTCTACCGCGCCCAGAAGCTCGAAAGAGTCTTTTACTTTTAATGCACCCCGGGCATACTCAAGGATATGCGCCTCTTCGGAAAAATTCTGCATATATACCCCGAAAACAACAGGTTTTCCCGAAGCCGCCGGTTCTATCGGATTCTGCCCCCCGCTGTTTACCATGGAACCTCCGACATACGCTATATCGCATATAGAATAATACTGCCGGAGTTCGCCGAAAGTATCAAGGATTAGGCACCTTACTCCTTTACGCGCATCGCCGGACCGCATACTGTGTTCGATCCCGGCCTTTTCAAGCAATTGGGATATTTCAGAAGCGCGGGTTATATGCCTCGGAGCGATCACCAGCTTGAATTTCGGATATTTCCGCGAAAGCTTCAGCCAAAGATCCGCAAGGATCTCCTCTTCCCCTTCCCTTGTGCTGCCGGCGACCAGTATCAGGTCCGAATCCGAAAAACCCAAACTTGCCCTGGAAACTTCCGGCATGTGAAAGAATGCGTCATATTTTATATTACCGCTTACTCTTATCTTCTCTACGGGGCACCCGAGCCCGATGAACCTGTCGGCGTCTTCGTTTGTCCTGACGGAGACGACGTTTATTCTTGACAGCACGCGGCCCCACAGGAATCTCATAAGCCTGTAATACGGATAGGAGTAAACGGACAGTCTCCCGTTTATCGAAATTATTTTTGCTCCGCTCTTATTAGCCGAATAAACAAGCCCCGGCCAGAGCTCGGTCTCGACAAGGACCAGGACGTCGGGACTGGTTTTTCGCATGACATTGTTCAATATGAATGAAAAATCGACGGGAAGGAAATACACCGCTCTTGAAAGTTCCCTTTCTTCGGCATATTTATGCGCGCTATTGGTCATTACGGTGATCAATATGCTGAATTCTCCGAGCTTCCCGATAAGAGGCTCTACGGCGCGCACCTCTCCGAGCGACGCGCAGTGGAACCAGAGGAGCGGCTTATTTTTACGTTCAATTCTGGAGAAATCCCATAAGCCGAGTCTCTCATGCCAGTTTCGGAACGATTCTTTTCTAAGTCTCTTGCGATTCAGCAGGATAAGGGCGAAAATGGCGGGTATCAGTATTGTGAAGAGAGCCAGGTTATATAGGAATATCATATTCGTATTTTGAGATTGCTGTAAAACCTCAACAATGCTTGATTAAACTGATTTTATAAAGATTACACAGATACGCAAGATCGAGGAGCGCTTCACTGCGGAGAGGCTATCCGCCTTTACCGCCGCGCTTCTTCTGCTGGATCCAGTATATTATCCCGCCCGAAGAATACAACGGCTTTAGCAGGTTGTTTTCAAGGATTTGAACTCCTATCTTGTCGCCCGGAAGAGATGCGAACAGCGTTTTATAGAATTCAGGCGTGTTTACGCGTTTCCTGTCTGACAATTCGCAGTTTTCTTCTTTGGATTCTTCCGCCATCAACCTTTGAACGAAACCCGCTGACTGTTCAAGCGCCTCAAGGCCGGCAGAGTGTATGATCTGGCTTAAAAGGTTCTCGCCGCGCGAAAGGGCCTCATCTTTCAGCAGTTCTATCTCCTCGCCGAGAGTCACAAGATAAATGCTTCCTGCAACCCAAACATCGGGCGGGGATACAAGCAGGCCTTCAGGATATTTTTCCTTGAAAAATGTTTCGTAAATAGCCGCCGGGGAGACACTCTTCTGGACATTTAAAGTCTCTCTTTGAATGGCTTCCTCAAGCTGCGGAGTGATCTCAGTAATTTCCGCGGTCGCTTTCAGCAATCTCGTGACTTCCCTGGCGCGCAGGTTAATCTTGAATTTCTTGATCTTTTTCATTCCGGCCCTTTTTTACCTATTTTTGGGTTTTCATCGCGACAGTTCTTCTCTTTTTGTATTCTTCCCATTCATAAACCATCGGAGAAGCCACAAAAATAGTCGAATAACTACCGATAAATACGCCGATCAGCATGGCGAAAGCGAAATCGTGTATAACCTCGCCCCCGTAAAAGAAGATCGCTACGGTAACTATGAACACCGTTAAGGAAGTTATGACCGTCCTTGAAAGCGTCTGGTTCACGCTGACGTTTATTATAGTGCCGAAGTTGTCTTTTATCCTCAGCTTAAGGTTCTCGCGCATCCTGTCAAAAATCACTATGGTATCGTTGATTGAAAAACCTGCCAGCGTAAGCAGCGCCGCGATTATCGTAAGTGTTATTTCCTTGTCAAGCAGGGAGAATATTCCCACTACGACAAATACGTCGTGGCAGAGAGCCACAACGCCCGCAGTGCCCCATACGCCTGAATGAAAGCGGAACGCCACGTATATTATGATACCCAGCATGGAGAACAACATCGCGAATATCGCTTGTTTATACAAGTGCCTTCCGATCGCCGGCCCGACGTATTCAGCCCTTTCCGTATTTATCTTATGCTGCGGATACTTTGCCTGTATGGCCTGCAGCGCTCTCGCGGCAAATTCCTCCTGAGTGATATCGCTTTTTTTAATTCTTATTATCAGGTTGTTGCCCTGCGCGCTTTGCATCTCGGCTTTTTCAAATCCCGCTTCGCGCATGCATTCGCGCACGGTATCCATCTGCACCGGCTGGTCAAACGAAAGCTGCAGCAAACTGCCTCCGACAAAATCAATGCCTAGGTTCGGGCCTCCCTTTACGGCCAGCGAAATGATTCCCGCCAGAATCAAAGCGCCGGATAACACGAAAAAAATGTATCTTTTCGCTACAAAGTCAATTTTTGTGTTCTTAATTAGCTCCACTTTTTTTTCCTCCGTTATAGTTTTATCTGCGTTATTATTTTTTCCTGGAACAGCAGCTCATATATCGTCTTGGTAACCATTATCGCGGTGAACATGCTTATTATTATGCCGAAAGTCAGCGTTACAGCGAAACCCTTGATAGGCCCTGTGCCAAACTGGAACAGGAACACGGCCGCAATAAGCGTCGTTAAATTGGAGTCAAGTATCGTCACGAAGGCTTTCTGGTAGGCCGCGTCAATGGCCATCCTTTGAGTTTTGCCCGCGTGAAATTCTTCTCTCATTCTTTCAAGAATGAGGACATTGGCGTCGACCGCCATTGCCAGGCTCAGGATTATTCCGGCAATGCCGGGCAGCGTGAGCGTGAAATGAAAAGCCGCCATGAGTCCGAGAAGAAGCACAAAATTCAGGACAAGCGCGAAGTTCGCTACCATTCCGGAGAACCTGTAATAGATTCCCATAAAAATCAGTATAAGGAGCAATCCGAACGCGGAAGCGCTCACGCCTGCTTTTATAGAGTCCTCTCCGAGCGTCGGCCCTACGGTCCTTTCTTCAATTATCCGGACCGGGGCCGGAAGCGCGCCCGCCCTCAGCACCGTCGCGAGAAATTTCGCGTCATCCATGGTAAAATTTCCGCGTATGATACCCTTCCCATCCGGGATCTTTGATTCTATATTAGGCGCCGATTGCACGACGCCGTCAAGGACTATTGCCAGGCTTCGGTTGATATTAGCCTCGGTAACCCTGGAAAATATTTTTGACCCGTCCGAATTGAATTCTATCGCGACATGGGGATATCCATATTCTCCGCCCATCTCTACTTTCGCGTTTGTAAGATACGCGCCCGTAAGCTCCGCGGAAGATTTCAGAAGGTAATATCTGTCCTCCCTCCCCGGAAATACCTCAAAGCCCTGTGGAATCATTTTGACTATTTCGGGGTATGCGTTTATCTCTTCAATGCGGACGCCTTTCTCGCGCAGTTTTTCGGCGATCTGGCTCAGTACGGGGCTGGTATCAACGAGACGAAACTCCAGAAGCGCAGTCTTCCCTATAAGGTCTTTCGCTCTTTCCGGATCCTTTATTCCCGGCAACTGGACAACTATCCACCTGTCGCCCTGCCTTGTCATCAAAGGCTCGGCAACGCCGAACTGGTCAACGCGGTTCCTGATAATCTCTATGGCGCGGTTAACGGCATCAACGACGTCCACCCCTTTTTCGAGTTTGTCAGCGTCAAGCTCCAGCACCAGGTGTACTCCGCCGCGCAGGTCAAGGCCCAGATTCAGCACCTTGCCGATTATTTTGTCCTTTAGCTTTTCCCTCTGCTCCCTCTCCGCCTGCGGAAGACCGTACCATTCCCATGACGGATACAAAAAATAGAATGCAATGCCCAGAAATGTCAGCGTAAGAACGACTTTCATCTGTAATTTTGACATGTCCCTTTCCTTTCCTCAGTTTTAATTTAGGATTCTTTTCATTTTAATAAAAAGAATTAGATATCTTCCTATTGTCTTTATTACCCTCATCTTACTAGCGCCTGACTTCATTTCGTAATGCAGTTCAAGGGGCACTTCTTTGACGCCTGAAGCAAGCGGCGCGGCTTTAAGCAGCAATTCCACAGTCGCCGCGAAACCCTGTTCGGTCAGCAACGTGTCGCCGTATTTTTCGCGCATACGGAGAAGGAGTTTCGCGGAAAAGGCCCTGAACCCGGAAGTATAGTCTTTGACGCCTTTCAGTCCAAATAACATTCCCGCCAGCAAATTCGCCGCATAGCTAAGGAACTTCCTGTGGAACGGAACGCCGAATACCCGGGCGCCGCCGCAGAATCTTGAAGCTATCACTATGTCTTCGCCGGCTCTCAGCAATTCTTCCATCCGGGGGACCATACTCAACGGGTGAGTGCGGTCCGCGTCCATTGTTATCACAGAGTCGCCGCTTTTCATGACTCCCGCTATCTCCGATAAGCCCGTATCAATGGCCTTCCCCAGCCCTCTGTTGAATTTGTGTGCCACAATATCAATTGGCACGCGGCCCTGATACAGTCTTGCGACCTCTTCGGTTTTATCGGTGGAACCGTCGTTTACAATCAAGATGCGGTAGCCGAACTTAAACCCGCTTTTTGCGAAATCCTCCAGCAGTCCAGGCATGTCCTTTTCTTCGTTATAGGCCGCCAGAAGGAAGAAAACTGTCATAAACAATCTCTTATTGGAGTCAATTCGTGAATAACACCGAGTCTCTCGAAGATATAATAATATTCAGATTTCGATTCTTCACGCTGTCCGCTATCCTCTTATAATCTTCCTTGAAAAGAATGAAAGTCCGCTTTTTTGCGGACATTATCTTGCTTATAAGTTCACTTTCGTCGTTTATGACCGTGCCCTTGTCCCCGTAGAACCAGAAACAGCTCAAGTAGTGCATGCCGCCCCTGTGCAGAGTCTCTACGCTGCCTTCAATCTTCATGATCTCCGGAACCATAGTAATCGTGTCGACATATTCCCTGCTGTCAAGCGTCTTCGGGATTATCGGGAATATAATACAAGCCGCGGAATACAGCGAAAACACCGAAATAAAAACCAATACGGCTGTTTTTCTCGCCCGCTCGCCGAAACCGGCAAATACCTTCCCGCATACTGCCGCCATCGGGATGTAAAGTGGCACCAGGTAATGATACTGCTTGACCTTGGCAATTTGAAAGAGCGCGAACGGCGCGAATATCCAGCACAGCATGAAAATTGATTTCTTTCTTTTTTCGGCGTCAAAATTCTTGAAATGTAAAGCCGTTCCTGCCAGTCCCGCCACGAAGAACGGCAGCCATGGCTCGTAATTACTCAGGAGTATGGAAAAATACGCGTACCACGGATTAAGAGACGGATTTCCGGAGTACTCGACCGGATATCCCTTTATCCCGGTCATCAGCGCGACGCCTAAATACTGGTCGATGAACGCTGCGCCATGCCTTGCATACATCGCGATGTGCCACGGCAAAATGATTGCCGCCGAAAGGATCATTCCGGCCCAGAAATGCCAGTTTTTCAATATCTTGAATTCTTTTGAAAGAACTATGTAGCCGAACACAGCGATTAACGCGAAAAAACCCGGTATCTGCCTTGTCATGACGGCAAGGCCGAGAAAAACACCCGATAAATAATAAAAGATGACCCTCTTTTCGGCCCGTGCAATCCAGAAGGACATCATCATAAGCGAAAAGAAAACCGCGAACGGTCCGTCAGTCACCGCGCTTCTCGCGTGATATAGGTACTGCTGAGTAAAAACCAGTATCAGCGCCGAAAAAAACGCCGTCAGCCTGCCGAAGTACCTGTCGGCGAATAATAAAAGAGCGGCGACCCCGAGAAAACACAATACCGCCGAAGGGAACCTCATTGCGAAATTATTAAAACCGAACAATTTCCCCGATACCGCGTTTACCCAGAAAAGAACCGGCGGTTTGCTCGTGTGAAAATCAACACGGTAGCCGAAATGCGGCGTTAGAAAATCGCCGGTGACGGCCATTTCCTTCGCAATTTCCGAGTAGTACGTATCATCCCCGGCAAGCGGAGCTTCGTTGAGCCTGTGAAAGAACATTATGCCGGCTACTATCAGCGCGAACGTGAAAAGGATTTTTTTTGCGTGTATTGCGGTCATTAGAGCAGTTTGCGCTCGTTTATTACCAGCTCAAAACTGCATCCAAGCAGTTTCGCCGCCCGCCTGCACATTATCATGCGCGACATGAATATCTCAAAATATTCCATTACCTGCGATATTTTCGTGTCAATCGTCAGTTCCAGCCGAATGGTCTTCTTGTTGCCGTCAACGTTCAGAAAAGAGCGCTCAACGGCGTAATTGACCCTGTCGTGGATGTCCGCGCCTATCATTTTGGGATTACGCACTCGCGTTTTGTGGACATCCGATTTGTCTGCAAGTATCAGCGCGGCCGCGACGGGATTGACCGGGTCGCCTATCTCCTCTTCATGGTTGCCTATCGCCGATATTACCATCGCGATCTCTTCGGGCGTAGCGCCCATTTCATTGAGTATCCTCATGGCGATCAGCGCGGCCGACTGCCCGTGGTCCTGCCTGTTCACGACATTTCCGATGTCGTGCAGGTATCCTGCAATACCCGCCAGTTCCGGAAGAGGAGCCGCATGGCCTAGATGCGAGAGAGTATTGTGCGCAACCGACGCGACAAGGCTAACATGCCTGAATCCGTGTTCAGTGTAGCCGACAGCTCCTAGATACTCATTGGCCGCCTCAATGAAGCTGTTTGCGACCGGGTTCTTTTTGACGTCTTCCAGCGTCAGACCTGAGTATTTATGGTTTTTCATATTAGTGATGCTCCTCCCCGAAAGAGTCGGGGAGGCTTCTTTCGTAACGCAACCTGCTTCGACATCATTACGCATTCATCCCCCGACGGAAGTCGGGGGATTTCATGTCGCATTACCGATTACTGTCGCTATCTAATTATATCAGGTGTTTTTGCTTCCGTCTGCGCGTTTTGCGCCGCGCCTTCCAGAGGAATAACGCTTCCGACCGCGCTCTTTGCAAGCTGGACTTTCACGCCTTCGGCGATTTTGACCTCAATGATGCCTTCCCTGACAGCCGTCACCGTGCCGTAAATGCCTCCTGAAGTGATAATGCGGTCGTCCTTCTTCACGGCGTTCAGCATTTTCTGATGCTCTTTCTGTTTCTTTGACTGCGGGCGTATCAGCAGGAAATAAAAAATCACGAAAATAATTATCAGCGGCAGAAAGCCGGCGATAGGATTCTGCTGCGGCGCGGCCGCATCCTCGGCAAATGCCGTTGCAGCCGATAACAACAATGTAAGAACCTGAATTAAGCTCTTTCTCATCTGAATTTCCTCCTATTTATTTTCCATCTTCAAGCCGGCTATATAGCCGGCTGCCTTCACGGAAATTAGCTTATCCTTTCCACCTGTAAGTTTCTGAAGCTCAGGGATATCGTCCTGTTTCATCTTGCCATTGAGCGCGTCAAGCGCTCTCAACGTCGCGTCCCTGTCATCGGTCCTGAGAACCCTGATGAGAAAATCCTTTCCGCTGTCGTCCCCGAGCATGAACAACGATTTTGACGCGGTGATGCGGACGAAACCGTTGGCATCCTGCAGGACTTCTTTCAGCGGCCCGACAGAATCGGAATTTCCCATAAAGCCTATGGAAGCCGCGGCGTTCTCGCGGACTATATCATCCTTGTCCCACAGCAATTCTCTTATCGCAGGCAGGCTCTCGTTGTCTTTTAGTTTGCCCAAAGCCAGGGCTGACGCCGCCTTGACGTCCCTGTCCCAGTCCTTAAGGCGTTCTCTCAGTCCGGAAAAACACGTGGAATCCCCTATTTCGCCCAGAATCTTCGCAGCCTTCGCCCTGACGCCCTGCTTCGTGCTTCTAAGCGCCGATAAAAACTCGCCTATTACGGTTTTGTCCCCCATTTTCGCCAGCGCGACCATGCACGCGTCGCCGACCCGCCCGTCATCATCATCCACCCATTTCTTCAGAGTCGGAATGGATTCCTTATCGCCCACCTCGCCCAGCGCTGCGGCCGCTGCGGCCCTTACCGTTCCGCGTGTTATGGCTCTTACGCGTTCCATAGAAGTGGGTTTATCAGAAAGTTTGGGCGCTTTGTTGAGAATTTTTCTTATTTCGGCCGCGCCCGATCTGTCCCCGAGCCTGTACATCGCTAGCGCAGCCTGAATTCTCACCGAATCATTCTTATCGCTTAAAAGCGTTTTAATTTCGGCCAGCGAATCCACGTCATTTAATTTTGACAATATTTCCGCGGAAGTTGAACGCACTTCAGAGTCGGTCTCTTTCAGCCCCTGCCGCACAATGTTTATTTCATCAGGCATTTTATTCTTACCGGCCCAAAGCAAAGTTATGGCCGCGGCGAAGACCGCGCTGAAAAAAAATAAATTCGCTACTCTGACTCTCACCGTATCTCCCTGAATACCTTGAACACCAAATGTGTTGTTTTATATTGCCGTTAGTGACCCCGCCGTTGGCGGGGGACACCTGTTTTCAGCGTTTTCAGGTTGCTGTACAATACTTATTCAAAAACTCCTTCTTGGCGTTCATGAAGCAGTCGTTTTCTATTGATTTCCTTATATTATCAACTAATTTTATCATAAAATAAACGTTATGTAAAGTCAAAAGACGCAGTACAAGAAGCTCCTGCGCCTTGAAAAGATGATTCAAATAGGCCCTTGAGTAATTAGCGCATGTGGGGCATGAACACCCCGCGTCCAAAGGCCCAAAATCGGCAACATATTCCGCATTTTTTATATTGACTTTCCCGGAACTTGTGAATGCCTGCCCGTTTCGTCCGTTCCGTGTGGGCAAGACGCAGTCAAACATATCGATTCCGCGTTCAACCGCTTCCCATATATCTTCGGGCATCCCGAGCCCCATAGCGTACCTTGGTTTTTCTTCGGGCAGAAGAGGGGCCGCGGCATCTATGATCCTTAGAATTTCCTCTTTCGGTTCGCCCACCGAAAGCCCGCCCAGCGCGTATCCTGGAAAATCGATCTTAAGCATCTTTTCTACGCTCTCTTTTCTGAGATCCGCATAAACCGACCCCTGCACGATCCCGAACAAAAGCTGTCCCTGTCCTTCCGTGAACCTGAGTTCTTCGAAGGCCTTCTTGCAGCGCTTTGCCCAGTCCACGCTTAAAAGCATGGATCTTTCGGCATAATCGCGCGTGCTCGGATAAGGAGTGCATTCGTCAAAACACATTATTATGTCGGCGCCTATCCGATTCTGGACTTCAATGGATTTTTCCGGCGTAAAAAAATGCTTCGATCCGTCGATATGCGACCGAAACTCGACGCCGTCCGAATCTATCCGCCTCAGCGTTGTCAGGCTGAATATCTGAAACCCGCCCGAATCGGTAAGCATCGGCTTGCACCATCCGATAAACTTGTGCACCCCGCCCGCGGACCTTATCAGTTCCGTGCCGGGCCTAAGATAGAGATGGTAGGAGTTTGAAAGGATAATCTGCGCGCCGGAACTCTCAAGTTCTTCGTTAGAGAGCGTTTTTACCGAGCCCTGCGTACCGACAGGCATGAAAACGGGAGTATTAATGACTCCGCGGCCGGTTGTCAATTGACCAGCGCGAGCGCGGCATTCTCCGGATTTTTTAGTTACGATAAAGGTTCCAATATTCATAGCTTCTTAAGGATATGGCTAAATTGCCAAATGGTTAAATGGTTGATAATCTTATAGCCATTTAGCCATCAAGCCATTTAGCCATTTGTTTTTACAAAAACTTGTCTTTATTTATATACAGCTCGAACTCGCATCCAAGCACGCGGCTCGCGCTCCTGCAGTATTTCGTCCTTGAAAGAAATATCTCGAAATAATCCATCACAGAGCAGATCTGAATGTCAATCGTCAGCTCAAGCGAGACTATTCTCTCTTCTTTAATCACTCTCATAAACGCACGCTGGCAGGCCGCGTTGACGCGCGCATGCGTATCCGCGGCCGCAAAATCCGGCGAGCGTACCCGAGTATGGTGCACATCTGTTTTGTCCCCGAGAATCACAGCCGCGGCCATTGCCGAAGGCGGCAGAAAATCTTTGTCTTCATGGCTTCCTATCGCGCTGATCACCGGAAAAATGTCGCCATAAGGTATCTTCATCTTTTCCAGGATACTCAGCGTGAGGACCCCGCCGTTCTGGGCATGGTCCCTCTGGCCTATCGCGTTGCCTATATCGTGTAAATAGCCGGCGATTTTAGCCAGCTCGCATTCCTTGTCGGGATAATCAAGGAATTTCATAATGTTCCCCGCTATATTCGCCGAAAGCATTGCATGCCGCGATCCGTGCTCCTTATAACCCATTACCTTGAACATATCGTCCGCAGTCTTAAGGTAGGCCTGGACTTCAGGATTCGAAGCGATTTTTTCCAGAGTTAATTTTTCTTTCATATCTGTCTTAAAAATAAAAAGCAGGCTTGAATGCCTGCTGTAATTATACTATATTTATCAGTATTTTTGAACTGTTTTCATGAAATGGACTATTTAATAAACATAGCGTCTCCGTACGAGAAAAAGCGGTATTTCTCTCTTATCGCCTCCTCATACGCTTTAAAAAGCGCCTCTTTCCCGGCAAAGGCGCAGGCCATCATGAGAGGAGTCGATTTTGGCAGGTGAAAGTTTGTTATAAACGCGTCTACTACAGCGAATTTATACCCCGGATATATGAATATCCCGGTTTCCCCCATGATTTCGCGCGCAGGTTCCGCAAATATTCTTTCCGGACAAGATTCCAGCGCCCTTGCGGCAGTTGTGCCGACGACCACTACTCTTCCTTTATTCCGTTTTGCCGCGGCTATACCGCTTGCGGCCCGCTCCCATATTTCATAGATTTCAGGGAGCATTTTGTGCTTCGCGATATCGTCGCTGACGATAGGTCTGAAAGTTCCCCAGCCAACGTGCAGCGTTACCTCGACTATCTCGGTCCCTTTTTCCTTTATCCGTTCAAGAAGCTCCTTCGTGAAATGCAGGCCCGCCGTCGGAGCCGCGATTGAACCTTCGTTCTCGGCGTACACGGTTTGGTAGCGCTCCCTGTCGATTTTATCCTTTTCTCCGGGAACCAGCCCGCGCTTTATATACGGAGGCAGCGGCATCCTGCCGTGTTCTTCAAGTACATTCCTGACGTCTGCGCCGGAAACGTCTAGTATCGTCTCGCCCAATTCTGTTTTTCCGGATACTCTTGCCGAAAGCCCGTCCGGGAAAATAATGCTCTTGCCTGTTCCCAGAAAAGGTCTGACCAGCGCCGTCCAGCACGTTCCATTCATTTGTTTCAAGAACAGCGCTTCGATCCTTCCGCCTGTTTCTTTCTTGCCGAAAAGCCTTGCCGGGATTACTTTCGTCTTATTCAAGACAAGGCAATCGCCCGGCCCGAAATACCCGGCAATATCTGCGAAGGACCTATGCTCCGTTTTTCCGGATCCCCTGTCCAATACCATCAGCCTGGAATTTTCCCTTTTTTCGGCGGGCAACTGCGCTATTAGCTCTTTAGGCAGATCAAAGTCATACGCAGATAGTGCGTGTTCAATATTCATTGGTTTGTCAGTGCTCTACATAAAAAAGGAAGACGGAAGATAGAAGACGGAAGAAAAACTACTTCCTTCTTCAAACTTCCCTCTTCCGTCTGGTTTTTCATTCTTCCCACTTTTCTATTTTCGTCCCGGGATAATAATACTTAAGTATCTCTTTGTAATCGTAGCCCTTGTCGGACATTACCTTTGCTCCCCACTGGCACATGCCCACGCCGTGTCCCCATCCCGAACCTCTGAATTCAAATGATTTGCCGTACCGGACGATGCTGCTGAACATCGTGCTTTTCACAAGCCATGGATCAACCGCGAGCCTGAATTTAGCGGCATTGATTGTCAGAGTCCCGCCTGAATGGTTTATTTTAAGATTTATGGCTCTGCCTGATTCGTTCCTGCCTGAAATTCTTATGCTTTCTATTTTGCCGACGTCATACTTTGCTTTCACGAGGCGTTTTCGGATAAACTCGCCGTCTATCCTGTTTTTCCAGTATCCATGGGGGCTTCCGGCGCAGAATTTATCTGTCCTGCCCCGCAGGTATTTCGGCGAGTTTGAATTCCATATCCAGACATAGTTAGGATTTTCGGTGTGGCCCGCGCAGCAGGCATGGAAGAGCGCCTGCGCCAGCTGGCCGTCATATGTCAAAACCTCGTTCCGGGTATCTTCAACCGCCTTCGTTGTCCTTGGGTCTTCCGATTCCATCCCTCCGTACACCTGGCAGTGCGTTTCCGAACACAAATCAAAACTTTCCGACCCGTGGCGCTTGAGGTTTTTCATCGCGTATGTCCTGCTGACAACAGCCTGCGCTTTCAACGATTCTTTCGGCCACTTAGGACTTACTTCGCGCGGAAGAATTCCGGAAATGTAATCCTCCAGCCCCAGCTCGTTTATCACGGTAATCTTTGAATTCTTGCAAACGATTAAAATATTATCGTGGTATCTCCTGCCGTTTATCCTTATCCTTGCCCCGCTTTTTCCGGAGTTTATCCTGACTTTTGAGCGGAAACTTTTTCCATTTATTTTTATATCACCCGCTTCCCCTTTTACCAGATAATCGTTCATGGGTTTAATCTCTGATTTTTCACCGGTATTCATCTCGTAAAGATAGTACTGGCCTTCGCAGCTCAGATTGAACGACTTTACATTTATCAGAATTCCGATCCTCATGATCGTACCGGGAAGCCGCTGCGCGCATGACGCGGACGCGCAAATCAACGACACCATAATAAGTAAGAATATATTTTTCATTTTGACCTGAACAAGTAAAGCATCAAAGCCAGGACAGCGCTTAACAATACAGATGTCGCAATAGGAAAATAAAGCGTAAAACTCCCTTTTTTAATAACGATATCTCCCGGAAGCTTGCCGAGGAATGGAATGCGCGGCGCCAGTAAAAGGATTATTCCGGCGGCGACAAGCAGTATTCCCAGCAGAATAAGCAGCTTTCCAAGATATGTCATTTCAAAGCGGCCTTTTCAGGAGCGCGTTTTTCATCAACTGAAAATACGCATCCGCAGTATTTCTGCATGTGCACGCCTTCCTGCCGGGCACTATTTTTTCCTTCGTAATAAAACTGCCTGAAATCGCGGTAAAGAAACTCTATCCCGTACGCTGACGCCACTCTCTTCCCGGCTTGCTTTACAAGTTCATGTTTTTGATACGGGCTCGAGAGCAGAGACGTCGTAAAAACGCCTATGTCCGCTTTTCGCGCGGCGTACGCCGTATCGTTCAGCCTGAGATAATAGCAGTACTCGCACCTTTCCGTAGGCTCTTTCGGGGCATTCATGACCCATTCATCCTGTCTGTAAATGAAATCTTTTTTTTCATGCAGTGTTATACCCCTGCTTTCCGTGTATTTTCTGAGGGCATCTCGTCTTTTAGCGTGTTCTTCTTCGGGGTGGATATTCGGATTGAACCAGTAACCTTCAATCTCATATTCTTTTTCAAGCGCGCCGACTATACCATATGAACACGGCGCGCAGCAGTGATGTATTAGTATTTTATTCATGTGAATTGAAATAATGTATTTTTCAACAGCGCGTATTCATTCGGGAATCTCGCGGCTTATGCTGATCAAGCCGGGTTCAACATTCTCTACTGGAAGGTAGGCCGGAATATCATATTTACCGCTGAGTATCCTGAAGTACTGGTCCATCCAGCTCGAATACACGTCGTCGGGAAGTTTTTTTTCGCCGTATATTGTCTGAAAACCAAGCCTGCTTCCCGGAAAGACCTTCAAAAACGCTTCGTCCATTTTCTGCTTTATCTTTTCATTCGTGATATTCAACGCTACCGGAAGAATGTAATCCCCGCCTGCTTTCTGCACGGCCTGGAAGATCTGTTCGATCTGCTCCTTGGAATCAGAGATGTACGGCATTACCGGCGCCAGCGCTATGCCGGCAAAAACTCCTTTTTTCTTCAGTTTTTTTAGCAGGTTGATCCTGTCTTCAGGAACGGGAAAACCCGGTTCGAAATATTTCGCAAGTTTCCTGTCAAGCGTGAAAAGAGATATTGTAACCGCAAGCAGTCCTTTTTCCGAGTATTCCGCAAACATTCCCGCATCTTCCAGCGCAAGTTCGGATTTTGTGAAAATCTGGACCGGCATTCCGGATTTTACCGCAGTCTCAACCGTACCCCTTGTCAGCCTGAATTCCTTCTCTTCTTCGCAGTACGGCTCGCATGAAGTGCCGATTCCCAGATGCAGCTTCTTTTTTTCAATTGCCAGTTTTTCTTTCAAGAACGAAAGGAAATTAGTTTTCACGCTCACCTTGCTTCTTACAACATACGGGCAGTACATGCAGTTATAGGCGCATCCAAAATACGGATTAAGCGTCGCGTCAATCTGGAAAAGAGGGTGTTTTTCCTTCTGGCGTGTCAGTATTGAACGGGCGAGAACGTAGTTTGCGTTAGACATAGATGGATAAACAATAAATTAAAAATAGTGTTACTCCGCCGGCAGGAGCCGGCGGCTTCTTTCGCGTTCTTTAGAAATTGAGTTTCAGTTGCCCTGTGTCTTCTTTGAACTGATGCTCTACATAGGCGAGAATTTCCTTTTCGTTCATCCCTATGCATGATATACAGTACCCTCGCGACCATATCCCTTCTTTTCCAGGATATGCCTTGCGCAGAAAAGGAAATTTCGCCATAAGTGCCTTGCTGCTTCGCGATTTCATGTACCCTATCACTTCGGCAACTGAAATCCTTGGCGGTATCACTACTATGAGGTGCGCGTGATCCAACTGTACGTTTACTCGGATGACTTCTATATCCTCTTCCAGTCCTTCAATATGCGGAAGCAGCTTTTCAACGTATTGCTTTACCCCGCGCACAAATATCTTTCTGCGATATCTCGGAGTCCAGACTACATGATACTCCGTCTTATATACTGCGTGCGTGCTCTTTCTGAATCTCATTCGCAGATTATATCATTTTTACCAGGCCTGCCGTCTGGACTGGCCTATCCATCACCAGGCAGGAGCCTGGTGGTTTGACGGCTCACTAATTGCCAATTGCTAATGGCTAATTGCCGCTGTTTAAACTTTCCCTTTAAATACCGTCAGTAATATCGAACCTATGGATAATATCAGAGTGAAAATGTATATAAGCAGCACAACTTCCCTGTGTGTCCAGCCGTATTGAAGCAGTCTGTGGTGGATATGCTCTTTGTCGGGCTGCATCATGCTCGTGCCCTTACGCAGGCGCCTGAACATTGAAAGCGCGACGTCAAGTATCGGAAGAGCGACTACCACGATCGGTATGACTATAGCCATGACGGCCGTGCTTTTAAGCGTCCCTATCGTGCTTATCGCGGCAAGCATGAAACCGAGGAAAAGCGCCCCGGAGTCTCCCATGAACAGTTTGGCCGGATGGAAATTAAATACAAGGAAACCCAAACACGCCCCGGTTAAAGCGGCCGCGAGCACCGCGGCGAACGTTAGTTGTTGCGAAAGCAGCACAAGCTTGGTGTCGCCCTGCAGCAGCGCGACTACGAAAAATGTCGCTGAGGCTATCGCTACTATGCCCGCCGCCATGCCGTCAAGTCCGTCTGCCAGGTTTATCGTGTTCATGAAGCCGATTATCCAGAACACCGTCAATATCTGCCCCATGATGATAGGCAGCTGGTAAAAACCTCCGCTGAAAGGAAGAGCGAGCCCCGAGATCCTGACGCCGTAATCCATCGCAACGTAGGCGGCTATTATCTGCATCAACAGCTTTGTCACGGCCCTTATCGGCTTCCTGTCGTCAAACAATCCCAAAATAAAAACGATGGTCGCGCCCACGATGATCCCCGTGAGCTGCCTCATAAGCTCGCCCGTGTTGAATCCCAGGAGTTCCTTGAACGAAGGCATCAGGAACACAAGCAAAGAGATGGCTATCATGAACCCAAAATAGATACCGATCCCGCCCCACCTCGGAAGCGGTTGCCTGTGAACCTTTCTCGCGCGCGGGTAATCAAGCACGTCCAATTTCCGCGCCAGGAATATGGATACCGGCGTAAAAACTATCGTACCTGCTATCGCGACGATGAAGGCGATAAAATAAACCATATTATTTTATATAAGAGCAATTAGCAATCAGCAATTGGCAATTAGTTTAAGACATTTTGACTATACTATTAACTAAGTTCACTGTATAGCGGGAATTTTTCGCAGAGCAATTTCACTTTCACGGCAACCTTCTCCAAGACTTTTGCCTCTGCCGGATTCTTAAGGATTTCTGCGACGCAATCCGCGATAATATCCATCTCAGCTTCTTTCATGCCGCGGGTGGTAACCGCAGGCGTTCCTATCCTGATACCCGAAGCTACCATCGGCTTTTCCGGATCGTAGGGAATTGTATTGAAGTTCACGGTAAGGCCGGCCTTCTCGAGCAGTTCAGCGGTAGGCCTTCCCTTAAGGTTGAGCGGTCTCAGATCTACGAGGAACATGTGGCAGTCGGTACCGCCGGACACTATCTTGATTCCCGCTTTCATCAGCTTATCCGCCAGATAGCGGGCGTTCTGCAGGACCTGCTCCTGGTATTTGATGAATTCAGGTTTAAGCGCCTCGCCGAAAGCTACTGCTTTCGCGGCGATGATGTGCATCAATGGACCGCCCTGGTCGCCCGGAAAAACCGCCCTGTCTATCTGGGTAGCGAATTTTTCCTTGCACATGATTATTCCGCCCCTTGGCCCTCTTAAGGTTTTGTGGGTAGTGCTCGTCGTTACGTCTGCATAAGGCACCGAAGTCGGGTAAACTCCCGCGGCTATAAGCCCGGCGTAATGGGCGATGTCCGCAACGAGAAAAGCGCTTATGCCGTCAGCGATCTTTCTCAGCCGCTGCCAATCCCATATCCTCGAATACGTGCTCGCGCCGGCCATGATCATCTTCGGCTTGCTCTCTTTCGCAAGTTTTTCGACTTCGTCGTAATCTATCATCTCATTTTCCTGACGCACCGTGAATGAGACAACCTTGAAATATTTCCCTGAAAAATTCAAAGGATGGCCGTGGGAGAGATGTCCTCCGTGCGACAGGTTCATGCCCATTATAGTGTCGCCCGGATTGAGCAAAGCCATATATACCGCGACGTTCGCCTGCGTGCCGGAATGGGGCTGGACATTGGCGTGCTCGGCTCCAAAAAGTTTCTTGCAGCGTTCCATCGCTAGCGTTTCAACCATGTCTACCGCTTCGCATCCCTGGTAATAACGCCTGCCCGGATAGCCCTCCGCGTACTTATTCGTCAGCACCGAGCCCTGGGCCTCCATAACGGCCAGCGAAGTGTGGTTCTCTGAAGCGATCAGCTCGATGGTGTTTTTCTGGCGTTCTAGCTCCTTCTTCACTATCTTGTAGATCTCCGGGTCATTCTTTTTCAGATTTTCCATTTCCCTTTCCTTTCAGGCAGTTTAGTTGCCTTTACCGTGCAATCTTTTAACCTTTCAATTTTTTAATTAGTTTTATAATGCATCTCTTAAGTTCATCTTTCGTCCGGCCATACGCTTCGTCCGAATGCCCGATGGGATCGGAAATCTCAATATCTTTTTTTTCTCCGATATATTCTTTTAAAAGAAAGACCTTGCTTTTCTTGCCGGGCGATGTTGATGCGATATACTGCTTATGGTAACTGTCCATCACGAGCACTATATCCGTTTCTATAAGATGTTTCTCCGTCATTTGCGCCGGGCGGTGCCGTGTCATGTCTATGCCTTCCTGCCGCATGAGCGTTATCACAACGGGAGGGACCTTGTAAAGCGGCGACACGGCGGTTCCGCAGGATTCGACGGTTACGCCTTTTACGCCGGCATCCGCAAGCATTTTACCAGCCAGGGCTTCGGCCATCGCGGAACGGCATGTGTTTCCCGTGCACACAAAAAGAATATTCATAAATAGATTACAGATTTAGCGATTACAAATTACATATTGAAGACTCTTAATCTGTAATATGTAATCCCGCGGTGCGGGACTTCGTTAAGTATTAAAGATGTGGTCGTCTGTAATTATATATATTTCAATAATTCTTTTTTCGGCAGACAGCCTTCGCGCACGACGACAAACGGAAAGTGCGTTGCGTCAACTACCGTGGATTCTTTGCCAATCCTGCATTTCCCGGAATCAAGAAGCAGGTCAATCTTACCGTCAAAATATTTCAACGCTTCTTTCCCGCTTTTAGCGCTGGGTTTTGAAGAAGGATTCGCGCTGGTCGTGGCCAGCGGGAAAGGACATAGTTCAAGCAGTCCGGCAACAACTTTGTCCGCCGGTATCCTGACTCCGCAGTTATGCCTGCCGCTCATCGCAAGCTTGCCGAGATACGTCGTGTGGCATACTAGCGTCAGCGGTCCCGGCCAATATTTCTTCGCCATCTTTTTCGCTTTATCATGCAGTTCTATAAGCTTATCCATCTGCGCGGCAGAAGATGCCATGAGTATGAGCGGTTTATTGAAAGAACGGCCCTTCAGCTTGTATACCTTTTTCTGCGCGTCAGCGTTGAAAGCGCTTACCGCCAGACCGTAAACAGTTTCGGTCGGAATGGCTACTAATCCACCGTTTTTCAGAACTTCCGCAGCTTTCTTAAGCTTATCTATATCGGGTTTATCGCTATTTATCTTTATTACGGTGGTCTTCATAGATTCACAATAGCAGCGGGGCTAAGATAACTGTGTAATGTATAATGTTTAATGTGTAATGAATTTTGTCGGTTCGCTGAGTTTTCATCACACATTAAACATTACACTGTTTTTCAGCTTCTATAGGAGGCGTTTTCCTTAACGTAATCAAACGAGAAGTCGCACGTGTAGTACTTAGCGCTTTTCTTTCCCTGATGCAGATCAACGGTAATCCTGACCTTCTTGTCCTTCAGTATCCTTAACGCTTTTCTCTCCGAGAATTTCACGGCCGTCCCGCGCCTTGCTACCATTAGCTTGCCGAAGAACACGTCAATCCTGTCGGGATTGATTTTTGCTCCGGACCTGCCGGCCGCCGCCATTATCCTGCCCCAGTTGGCGTCGTTGCCGAAAACCGCGGTCTTGACAAGCGGAGAAGTGGCCACGGTCTCTGCAATCCTTTTGGCCGTCTTTTCCGTGTCAGCGTTCTTAACTTCTATCTCGATGAATTTCGTCGCTCCTTCGCCGTCCGCGGCGACCATTTTCGCGAGTTCAAGGCACACGCCTGTCAGCGCGCCCTCAAAAACCGCCAGGTTCTTGTCCTTGTCGGAAATCTGCCTGTTCAGCGCCGCCCCGTTGGCCAGCGCCAATACAGTGTCGTTCGTGGAGGTATCGCCGTCAACCGAAACACAGTTGAAAGATTTTTCTACGGCATTATTAAGCGCCTTGTCCAACGCGAAGGGCGTTATTGAAGCGTCGGTCATAATGAAACTGAGCATCGTCGCGTGAAACGGCTTCATAGAGGGGTGTATCATGCCGGCGCCTTTCGCGCAGCCCCATATAGTTATCCTTCTTTTATCAATCAGCGCCTCTCTCCTGGCGACCTTCGGGAAAGTATCGGTGGTCATTATCGCTTCAACGGCCGCGGTTTCACTTGATCTGCCTTTAAGTACCTGCACGGCCAGCTTCTTTAGCCCGGACTGCGCGCGCGCGAGCGGCAAGAACTGCCCTATCACGCCCGTTGAAGCCGCCAGTATCTCTCCGCTCTCCACTTTAAGTAGTTTAGCGGAAGCTTCGCAAACCGTTTCCGCATCATCCATCCCTTTCCTTCCGGTGCAGGCGTTCGCGCATCCGGAATTCGCCACGATGCCCCTGAAATTCTTGCCGTTCCTCAGGTATTTCTGGCTCAAAAGCACCGGCGCCGCCTTTACGAGGTTTGAAGTGAACATCCCCGAAGCCACAGCCGGATAAAGTGAAAAGAAAATCGCGATATCTTTTTTGTTTCTCTTCTTCGCTATTCCGCAGTGAATGCCTGACGCGACGAAACCTTTTGGCAACATGGAAACTCCTAAATCCAAATGACAAAGCACAAATGACAAAATAAATTCAAATACTAAAATTTAAAACGTTTTGTGCTTTGATATTGGCGTTATATTTTGCGACTTCATTATTATTTTCAATGGAGTCTCCCCGAAAGAGGGACCTCGGTTAAATAAATAGCAGATGGTCGCATGCGAAGTCGGATCATTTGAATTTTGAATTTATATTAGAGCTTCCGTTTCCTTGAACCCGTACATGATATTCATGTTCTGCACCGCCTGTCCGGAAGCGCCTTTCACAAGATTATCTATCGCGGATATGACTATAAGCCGGTTTGCCCTGGCGTCAACCCTTACCGTTATGTCGCAAAAATTCGTATTAGCCACGTTCCTGACATCAGGTATCTTGTCATCTGAAAATATCCTGACAAACGGCTCTTTCGCGTAAAACTCCCCGTACAGCCCGATCGCTTCCTGCGTGGTCAGCTTCTTTTTCAAATTCATGTAGATTGAAGACACCATTCCCCTTTCCACCGGGATTATCTGTGGAGTGAATGTCACTGTGATCTTTTTACCGGCGACCTTTGAAAGTTCCTGCTCGATCTCGGGAATATGCCTGTGGACGCCCGCTATGTTGTACGGCCTGAAATTCGGATGCTCGTTCTTATAATACTCCTCAACGGACTTCCTGCCGGCTCCGGATATGCCGCTTTTTGCGTCTATTATTATTGAATCCGGCTCAATAAGCTTGTGTTTCAGGGCTGGCGCGGCCCCGAGGATTATGGTTGTCGGGTAACATCCTGGATTCGCGATCAACCTGGCTTTCGCGATCTTATCCCTGTATAATTCGGGAAGGCCGTAGACGGCTTCCTTGAGATTCGCGGGCGCGGCATGCTTTCCGCCGTACCATTGCTCGTATGTCGAGACATCTTCAATCCTGAAATCCGCGGAAAGGTCAATCACGTTCTTTCCGGCGCTCAGCAGCTCGGGTACAACTTCAAAAGAGACCTTGTGCGGAAGCGCGAGAAAAACCACGTCTGATCTCTTGGCCACGCCGGCCGCGTCAAGTTTCTCGTAAGAAAGGCTCAGGTGCGCGAGGTGAGGATATATTTCCTTGACAGGTTTTGTTTCTTCGGCCGACCTGCTCGCGAGCACGGATATTTCCACGCCCGGATGCTTTGAAAGTATCTTCAAAAGCTCCTCTCCGGTGTATCCGGTAATACCTATAATACCTGCCTTAATCATTGTCTTCTTCCTTATCCTTTTCTTGTTTTCCCTAAAGGGCGAAGCCCAGTCAAGGATTTACCCAGAACCGTTCACCTGAAACTTCGTGATTTTAACTAGAATTATCGTCCGTACAGCATATTTATCCGATCGTGAACGGTTCAGTCCTACGGGCGGTTTCCTTTCAGGAAACCGGGTTATTTTTCTTGTTTTTATCGCAATTCAGCAATACTACCGCTTCGCCTATTATCTCGCGACTGCGCACCTCCGCGCTGACTTCAGCAATCGTTCCGCGCAGGACCTCTTCAAATTTTTTAGTAAGTTCGCGCGCCACGGCGGCTTCGGTGTCTGCGGGCAGGATTTCCATGCATGTTTCAAGGGTTTTGGCGAGTCTGTGCGGAGATTCGTAAAAAACAACTGTTTTCCCCGCGTTAAAAGCCGCGCTCAGTTCCTTCTTCATCTTGCCGGGTTTCTTTTTCAGGAATCCAAGAAAAACGAAACCGTCGCTCGGGAGCCCGGAAACCACAAGCGCCGTTACCGCAGCGCAGGGGCCCGGCAGCGGAACTACCGGTATGCCGGACTTGATCGCCTCTTTAATTAAAAAAAAACCCGGATCGGAAATGCCAGGAGTCCCGCTATCGGATACCAGCGCGACGCTTTTTCCGGAACTCAAATCATTGATTATCTGTGGAATGCGCTTCAGCTGGTTGTATGTGTAAAAGCTGACGAGGCACTTGCTTATTCCCAAATGATTCAGCAATTTTGAGGTCTGCCTTGTGTCTTCGCAGGCGATAAAGTCAACTTCCTTCAATATTCTGACAGCCCGCAGCGTTATATCTTCAAGATTTCCGATAGGAGTGGGGACAATATAAAGCGTGCCTATCATAATAATTAAATTGCTAAATGGTTGAGAAACTAAACTGCACAATGGCTAAATGGTTAAATGGCTAAAAAAACTAACTGCGAAATAGCTAAATAATTAAAGGCCGTCAGCAATTTAGCAATAAAGCAATTTGGCCATTTAAAAGGTTCTATTACTGTGCACCTGTTCCTTCTCTTCCTCTTCGAGGGTTTCAAGGAATGACTTAACTACCTTGGGGTCGAACTGCGTGCCTGAGTTCTTTTTCAATTCTTCTATCGCGGCCTCTTTTGTCAGGGCTTTCCGGTACGGCCTGTCAGAAGTCATGGCGTCAAACGCGTCTATCACGGCGACGATCCTCGCGCCGAGCGGTATCTCCTCGCCCGCAAGCCCCTCGGGATACCCGCGACCGTTGAACCATTCCTGGTGGTAAAGAACCATCGGGGCAACGGGCGACAGGAAGGCCACGGGAGAAATGATGCGGTTCCCGATGGCGGGATGTTTTTTAATTATATCCCTTTCTTCTGGTGTGAGCTGCCCCGGCTTGCGGAGAATGTTTTCGTCTATGCCTATCTTGCCTATATCATGCATCAGCGCCGCGTATTCTATGTGGCGTATCATCGCTTCGGGCAAACCCAATTTCTTGCCTATCGATATTGAATACCGCCTGGCGCGGTCGGCGTGGTCATGCGTGTACGAATCCTTGGCGTCGATGGTCCTTGCCAGCGTTTGGACCATTTCAAGGTAAAAATGCTGGAGGTTGTCATAGAGATCGATGTTTTCAAGCGTTATCGCGGCCTGGTCCGCCAGGATTGTCAGCAGACGCACATCTCTTTCCTCAAAACTCTTGTTCGTGTCCGAAGAACTCACATTAAGGACGCCGATAACTCTCTTCTTGACCTTGAGGGGCACTGATATGAACGACTTTGAAGGATAGCGGACGCTGTTTGGCCTCAGGAACCTTATATCGGTCTCTATATTTTCCACAAAAATCGGCTTGCCGCTCTGGGCCACCCTGCCGGCGACGCCTTCGCCGAGATTTACCCTGGTAGTCGCAATCACTTCAGGCGCCAGTCCTTTTGACGACACTATAGCAAGCTCGTTGGTCTCATGGTTTAAAAGCATGAGCGAGCCGCTGTCGGACCTCATCAACTTGCAGGCGGAGTCGACAATAAGCTGTGTGAGCTCATCCTTTGACACGATGCCGGTCGCTGTCATCCCGAATTCGTGTATCCCTACCAGCATCACGATAAGGTTGTCCACATCGCTGATGTAGTTCTGAAGGTGCGACTGCGTTTCTTTCAACCGCCTTGAAAACTCGGTTTGCTTGGAGACAGCTTTCCGCCTCTGCCTGATGATAAGAAACCAGGCAAGCAGGAGAATAAGAGAAACAAAAAAAACGATGATTGTTTCCATCTCGAACGACGTCATGAAAATCCTGTTTCAGTCGGAATTTTCCGTAGGTTTGATTAGTAGTTAGAATAGCAGAAAATAGCTAATAAGTCAACCCGGTTTCCCTTCGGGAAACCGCCCAAAGGGCTGAATCATTCATTCCTTGACATGAATGAATGATTCTGGGTGAGTCCTTGTCCGGGCTTTGCCCTTTAAGGGAAAATAAATAAAAGGACAATGGAAAGGATAAGTTTTTTTAAGACGGAAAAAAGACTATTTCAGGCGTTGGCGGGATTAGCTGTTAGGCAGTCCCGATTCGGGCTGGTTTTTGGTGTTCTGCGGCTGGCTTTTAGGTATTTTCAGGATTTGCTTGGGATGTATCAGGTCGTAGTCCGGTATTTTTTTCTTGTTCGCTTTCCAAATCTTCACCCACCCGGCTCCCCTGCCGTAGTGTTCGGGCTTCTTGGCTATGTTCCAGAGGCAATCGCCGCGGCGGACGGTATAGTTGATATCAAGGTAGGGGGCTGTTTCAAGTTCCTGTATGGACTGCAGTGATAAGTCTATCGCGCTATCGTAGTCAGTTTTATCGTATGAATCTTTGGCAAGGCGGAGAGTTTCCTGTCCCTTTGAAATATCGCGGCCTTTCTTCTTTGAAATCACGCGTATTTCGCCTGCGACCGCTATCGTCTGCCTTGCCCAGTTCTCTTTCTTGGTTTTTTCTTCCTGCTGCCTTTGCTCTTCAAGCCGTTTTTGTTCCGTCTGCTTGGCGACAAGCGCGGCAAGCTCGGCCTTTTGCCTGTTGTTCTGGTCGTACTGATAGTACCCGAGACCAGCCAGCGCAAAAATAATTACCAATAGAAGAATGTGCAGCCGCGTGATTTTCATCCCGTTAGAGATACGAAAACATAATTTTAGAGTTCTCTATAATAAACATGGAAAATATTCCTTTTGTTAATCCCCGTAACCCGCTGTCGCCGAAGGTGTTTTAACTCTAACGGGATGAATTCGTCAGCCTTACTCCGGCATGTACACTTTATAATCCATCAAAGGAAAGATATTGTTCCTGCTTTCAAGCCAGCCGATAAAACCTTCGTCCAGCTGATTCTGCTTTATCTGTTCGTATAGCTTATTGAAGTCAACCAGATGCTCGCGAGTCCGTTTTTCAGCGTACGAAACCATCGTGCCGGTTGTCATTATGAAAGCCCAGTCCGACGATTGAGCCAACAGAAGTTCCCTCGCGGCCTGATTTAAAGCTCTCTTTTGCAATCCTTCTGCATTCGGATTTTCCTTAGTAATTTCTACCATTCTTTCGGCCGCTTTGTCAAGATGCCTGTATATCCAATCGTTCGTCCCGTTCAGCCAGACCTCAAAATACCCCTTGTCGCCCCATGAAGAAGCCGCGGGGGTTGAAATCTGGTTCTTGGGGAATTTCTCAAGATATTCGGAAGGCGTTATGCACTTGAAGGTTTTCTGGTCGAAATGGATCTTTCTGAAAAGATAGTCGATGAAATTGGGACCTTCAAACCACCAGTGGCCGAAAAGCTCCGCGTCGTACATTGAAACCACGAGCGGCTTGCGGTCAAGAACACCTGACAGGTATTCCATCTGCTTCTCGCGGTTGAACATGAAATTGCCCGCGTGGCTTGCCGCCTTGTTCATCGCCAATTCCGGGTTGTAAGGCTGCTTTTCGCCTAGCGCCACTTTTCCCGTGATCCTGTGGTATTTGAGCCCTATGTTCCTCCTGACGCCGTCGGAATGCAGGTAAGGCCTGACATAGTCGTAGTCAAGGTCGTACCCGAGGTCGCGGTAGAATTCCCTGTAATCGGGGTCGCCGGGATATCCCGAATCCGCGCTCCAAACCTGGTGCGCGGTTTCCATGTCGCGTCCGAACGCCGCCACGCCCGACGGGCAGTATATCGGGGCAAAAACTCCGTATCTCGGGCGCGGAGAAGCGTACAGAATGCCGTGCGCCTCGGTAAAGAAAAATCTGATATTTTCTTCTTTCAGGAACTTATCAATGCCGGGCTGGTAAGCGCACTCGGCAAGCCAGATGCCTCTCGGCCTTCTGCCGAAATGCCTTTCATAATCCGCGCAGGCGGTCTTTACCTGCGCTCTTATCGCGGCTTTATGGACTTTCAAGGGAAGAAAACCGTGCGTCGCGCAGCATGTTATGATCTCAAGCTTGCCCGCGTCCTGAAGGTTCTTGAAACCCGTCAAAATATTGCCGTGGTATTTCTCCCACAGGCGCCTGCAATTCTTGAGTATCTTTTCGTACATCAGGACGGTCGACTGGAACTCCGGGATCGTCCTTGTACGCCATACCTCTTTTTCCGCAAGTTCAATGAGTTTGTTAAGGCGGGTATAATAGCGGCTTTGAAGAAGCGAGTCGCTGAGCATCCCGGCCAAAGGCGGCGTAATGCTCATCGTGAGGCGGAAATCGATATTCTCTTCCATGAATTTCTCGAAAATCGAGAGCAGGGGAAGGTATGTTTCCGTGATCGCCTCGTATAGCCAGTCCTCTTCAAGAAAATCAGGGAATTCGGGATGTCTGACATACGGCAGATGCGCGTGCAGCTGGAGACACCAGTAGCCTTTCGGTTGATCCATTATTTCGTTTCCCTTTTCACGGTGAAAGACACTTTTCTTTTCATTGTGCCGTCCGCTGACACAGCTTCAATCGGGTATTCCTGCTTGCCTTCGGGGAAGTAAAACCGGAGCGAGAACGAGCCGTCCGGGCGCAGCTGTACGGACTTGCCCTGAAGCGTAAGTTTCGCGTCGGCTTCCGTCGCACCGTATATGATAAGTTCCATGTCGGCTTTCATCCAGAAATCCTTAGGTTTCGCTTCGGCGGCCTTTCCTTTCCATGAACTCGCGCCGATATGCGATGAAGGAAGCGAAATGGAAACTATTTCTTCCCAGCGTTCCCTCATCAGTTTCGCCACGTCAAAAGAGCTCTTTCCTATCTTATCCACTCCGGAAAGTTTCAGCAGGCGCTCGAATTCCTGTTGGAGTATCGCCCACTGTTCATCGGTTATCGGAGACACGCCCTGCCTCGGCATCATCAGCACGTTCGATCTTGCGATCACGACAAATTGCCCGTCCTCGGTGCTGAGACCCAGGTCCACGCACCATGCGCGGTTGAGCTCTCCGGCGTTAATATACCAGTTATCGGCGTCTCTGCTTATCCCAACGTCAAAGTAGCGGTGCGCGTTCCTTCCGTTAAATTCAATTTCAGTAACGTCGTATATGCGCAGAACCCATTTGCTTGAATCGAATTTCCCTTCTCCAAGGACTTTTTTGATGCTTTGGATAGTATTCGGCGCGACTTCCCAGTACGCGTAGAACCACATCGGGTCCCTGGGTAAAATTACGATTTTCGTGTCGCCGTAGTTTTTCGGCAGTCCTTCCGACCTCGCGTAAGAGTCGGTAAAAGACGGCGCTCCGGCCATTCTTGAACTTAGATTGTCGCTCATAACATCCTCCAGACAGATATGTCGATTTAATTTTCTGGTTGAAAAGTGATTACTCTTTTAATTCGGAAAGAAAAAAAGATACACCTACCAGGCCATGCTGTTTGTCAGCGTTGTTATTGTACTTTATTGCGAAATATTTGTCAACTTAATAGCTACAGCAGGTAGTGTATACTAAAGTGTGTAATTTGTTTATGTTGTTTCCGTTTTTCTTTTTTGCTTCTTTTTTCTTTTAAGAAGTTGACATAAAAAAGAAAAGGGGCTATTCTCCCATAAGTTAGACCAATAACCTAATGAGGAGGT
>JBDRNC010000034.1:0-36889 GCA_043811535.1 Elusimicrobiota bacterium | reverse complement strand
CACTATTTTACAGATACTAAGCGTGTCCTTATTTGAAAGAACACCGCTTTTCCGTGCATTATCATATTCAAGATTCGAAAATTTTAGTAACTTAAATCAATTACCACTCTTCCCAGACGATAAAACATCGGGACAGTAGTGGGATGAAGGGGGGTTTGTTGTTGTCTATTGTTAATTTGTAATATGTAATCTGTAATTTGTAATTTGTAATTGTCTCTAGGGTCATTTCGTTTGTATTATCCTTAATTCGTCGAAATACGCGCGGCCGGCGCTTGCGCCGTCCTTTGACGCAATGGCGAAATGGAATTCCTTGAGCTTGCCGGGCTTGTCATTCTTAACGCCGCCCCATCCGTAAACAAGCTCGCTGCTCTTGATTTTTATCTCTGTCCATACGGAAGAGTTTTTTACGCCGTTTTTCATTTCCTTCATGTAAGTCGCGCCGGTCGAATCTATGACTTTCACTTCCAGCGTCGCCGGTCCGCCTTCCGCCTTAAGATTAAAAACAATAATGGAATCTTTATTTAAGGTAAGGTTCACTTCCTTGTTCAGCAGGATCCATCCCCCCTGCTTGCCGAAAGAAAAATCGCAGGCAAGCGCGTCGCCGCGCACGCCTTTAACATGGCTCAGGTTTAATCTCGTCTCGGTACCCGATGCCAAGGTTTTCCAGGCGTTCTTGTCGTCCATCCTGTCCAGCGTACCGTCTTTTTCAATAAAGGTCTCGGGGATGGTTTTCAGCGTTTTCGCCGCCGCGTACAGCTTGTCGGCCGGAAGCGCGATGAAAGATATCTCTTTAAGCTCCAAGGAATTCACGCCGAACGGGCCGATGCCTATCTCGTCGCCGCTCGTCCTGTCATGCCACATGCCGGTCCATCTCAGTTTCGGGTCTTTTGAGCCGTAATCAAAACCATCCTTCCCTCCCATGAACGAGCGGAACGGAATAATTAATTCTTTCCATTCAGTGGTGACGTCAACGGGCCTGTAGCCGCCTTCGCCGGATATGCGCATCGTCAGCATTATCTTTCCGGGCCTGTCCGCGCGGGCAACCAGTTTCAGGGCGTTGTAGCCGGAAAGGTCCGTTCCCACGAGGTCTTCCGTCAAATAGCTTACTTTTTCATCGTTAGTTTTGAAGGTGATTTTGGCGCTTCCCCGCTGTTTTTGGAACGTTGCAGCGCGCGGTATCCTTGCGCCGTCGAGGTCGTTTATGTCGTTGTCAAAGCTGTCAATGACAAGCGGCGGGGCCGCGGGGTTTATTTTGCTTTTCGGGAGAACCGGCCCTTCAATGTCGCGCTTTTCGTATAATTTAAGGTATTCCTGTTTCGGTTTCCTGTACTCCTCGATGCGGTTTATGCCGTTTTGGACCGTTTTGTTGGCGCGGAAGTGTTTCCACACGACGCCGTCGTATAAGTAATTGGCCAGCGACATGAAAATGAAGGGCTGGTCAAGGCCCGCGATCACCTGTTCGGGCGACTCGTTCGTGTCAACATCAATGGAACTTCTCAGGCCGAAATTGCGTTTCTTCCCGCCCGCACTGATAGGTTCCCTTACTCCGAGTTTTTCCATGGCCCTGAAGGCCTTTGCGACCTGGTTAGGATAGTAAACTACCGCGGCGCCGACGGCGTGCGGGTTTATTATCGACCAGTCGGTGCCCGGGTCTCCGAATCCCATGTATCTTACAGGGCTGAGGCAGTTTGACCATCCCCATGCCGGGTAGCCCATGTCCTGGGCGTAGTTTATCTGGGCCCATGCCATGTTTGCGCACGATTTGCCTATCTCGGAGCCGCGCTCGTCCAGGAAGTAGCTTCCGGCCCAGACCTGCTCGCCGAATCCGAGTCCTTCTCCGGGTTTCATGTATTTTACGCCGTAGCGCGAAAGATAGTATCTGGGCATGTTGTCCCAAAGTTTGGGCGGGGCTCCGCCGGCCGCAATCGCCATGAAGATCGCGAGGCGCTGGTCGCACGCAAGCAGCATTCCGGTGCCGATAGTTTCAAGGGAATTATTCGCCGTGTTAATCCTGATTACGCCGGCAAGGAATCCCGCATCCTTATTATATAACCCGCCCCAGTTCATCGCGTTGACAAGCTTCTCGGTCCGCGGCTTGAATTCCGGGTACGCTTCGCCTACCAGAATGAGGCAGCAGGAGTTGAATCCCAGGTCGCCGAGCGCGTACACGACATTGTCCCCCGCGCTCCCGTCAGAGGTGTGCACGCAGTCCAGCTGGAATCCCTGGGCCGTCGGGATTTTTTCCAGCCAGTAGAGCGTTTTTTCAATTTCTTTCCTGGCCTCTTCGTCCGGGATGAGCCCGATCTTGCCGGCTATCGCAACGGAAGCGAACGAAAGGAATATATTCTCGGTTTTCATAAGTTCATTCAGATCGGGTTTTTCTGGAAGATAGGAGCAGATGCCGGTTACCGGGTGCCTGTTATAATAGATAGAAGCAAAGGTCTCTTTGAGTATATCGCGCAGGTATTCCGTATCTTCGGGGGAGGTGGTGATATTTACGGGCAGGGGATTCTTGGCGGGAGCGGCATTGACAGGAACAGGGCGAATCTGCATGAAAATAACGAAAAGCAATGAAAAAATGAGTGCGAATCTAATCATTGGAGTTATACCTCGCTTTATTCCCGCGTTATAAAATCCCCCCGAAATACCGGGGGGATGAATACTAAATTGAATCGCGGCCGACTTCCATAGTGAATTATGAATGAAGTCCCGATTTATCGGGAAAGTCGCATAATTAAGGAGCCTGTGGCTCAGAAGGTGGGGGTGGCTCCTCTGCAAACGTTTGCCAATATAGGTATTGTAATAGAAATCATGGGATATGTCAATAGATATTTCCGCGGAAACAGATAAGGCGATCATAAGTCCATAAGTACATGGTTTACGGGTCCCAAAGCTTAAAAGTTAATAAGTTAAAAAGTTATTGTTTGTAACATGTCAACAATTCAACTTAATAACGCATGAACGCCGTTTTAGTTGCCGCTAATTGGACAACTGCGCGTATTCCGACGGAGAAAGCGGCGGACGCGTAGATTAAAAACGAAGGGAAAATATTTTTTACCCCCTCTTGACAAATACTTTCCGGTCTGCTATACTGTTATCGGTAACACAATAATCTGTTACCCGCCTTCGGCGGGCAGGCAGAAGTGAGTTCAAATGTTAACAAAACAGAAAGACAACATCCTTCCCACAATGGATACCATCGCGAAGCGCCTCGGCGTTTCGAAAATGACGGTATCCAGGGTCCTCAATAACCATCCGTATGTAAGCGAAAAGGTGCGCAAGAAAGTACTGGGCCTTATGAAGGACCTGAATTACAAGCCCAACCTTTCAGCTGCGGTCCTTTCGCGCAGGTCCTCCAAAACGCTCGGGCTTATCATCCAGTTCTACAATAACAATATCCTTTCCACGCACTACCTGATGGAGGTAATGGCCGGCGTAGAGCAGGCGGTAGACAGCAGCGGTTATAACCTTGTGCTTTTTTCGCGGATAACGCCCAAGACCAGGAACTACGAAGACATCACCAACTGGTACTTCAGCGGTCTTGTCAAAGGATTCATGCTTGTAGCCCCTTCCATAAACAGCCCGCTGGTAAAAACGCTGATAAGGGAGAACATCACTTTCGTCAATATCAGCTCCAAAAGCGATAATAAGAACGTCAACTGGATATGCTCCGACAGTTTTAAGGGCGGTTACCTGGCCACGGAGCACCTGATCAAGCTCGGCCATAAGAATATAGGTTTTATCGGAGGGCCCGCGGACAGGGCCGACGCGATAGAGCGGGAGAACGGCTATCTTAGGGCTCTCGGGCATTATGATATCAAGTGCCAGAAGCAATATATGATATCGGGCGACTTTGAGCAGAAGCTCGCGTACAGGGCCGCGATGAAACTGCTCGCGCTCGGAACGCCGCCAACGGGGATATTCGCCGCCAACGATCTTATGGCGCTGGGAGCCATGCAGGCCGTCAGGGAAAAAGGGCTTAGCGTGCCGAAAGACATTTCAATAGTGGGATTTGACAATATAGACCTCGCGCTCACCGCGGAACCGACGCTTACCACGATAAACCAGGACGCCGAGCTGTTGGGCAAGCTTGCCGCGGAATACCTTATTAATCATGTCAAGGACAAGTTCAATCCGGTCCTGCAGAAAACGCTTGACGTTTCGCTCATTAAACGGGAATCAACGGCTCCGCCAAGGAAATAAATTGCCAAATTGCTAAATGGCTAATAAATTATAACACCATGGCTAAACTGCTGAACGGCTAAATGGTTAAAGTCTTTGGCAATTTTAGCAATTAAGCCGTATGGCCATGTAGTTAATCAGCCGTTTAGCCATTTCAACAGAATGTATAAAAAACTGTTACTATTAATTATCGGAACCTTAACATTATACGCATTGCCCGCGTTTTGCGGAGATTTCGGGGCCTATTCATCGTCCGTTACGATAGATTCCATGGATTCGGCTTCGGCGTGGACGCTTTCAAACGGGAGCGGAGATTCCGCAAGCCTGAGCAGTGTGGACACGCCGGATGGAACCGGGCTCAAACTGGAATACGCGATCGGAACAAGCGGGTGGGCTCAGCTGTACAAATCGGTGCAGTACTGGTCGTTCAACGGAACGGAAAATGTGCAGTTCTATTACCGCAAAACCGGAAGCAGCGAGAACATTTCCGTCAAGTTCAAGGATTCGGACGGGGACCTTTTGAAATATCCGCTGGGCGCGGTGGCTGATTCGGGCGGATGGGTGCAGGCAACCGTGAATCTCTCAAGCTTCACGGTCGACGCGGCAAGCGTGGGGGACGGCAGTTTCAACTGGGCATCCGTGCAATCGTTCGAGTTCGTCATAGACAGGTCCGAAGGGGGATCCGGCGAGCTTGACGTGGATGATATATATGTAGTGACCAATAACGCCATGTGGGACGATTTTGAGAGCGGAACGGGCACGAATCTTTTCAACGGGACTTCCGGCACGTATTCGGGCAGCGGCGGCGCCATAACCAATATTATAGTGTCTACGGTGGTCTACGCGAGTAACAAATCGCTTGAATTAAGATATGACGTTACGGCTGGGGACGCGTGGGCGTTTTATTACACAAACGGCAATTCTAAAAATATGTCAGATATGAATCAATTGAAATTCCGAGTTAAGGGTGCTGTCGGTGGTGAGAAAATGCTGGTGGAACTGAAATACGCCGATGGATCGGCCGATGGGGTACGGATTTTCAAGGAACAAATATCCACCACCTCTTTCAGTGGTATTTCAAGCATAACTACATCATGGCAGCAGGTTATTATTGATATTACACAGTATACAAGTAAATTAAGCGCGATAAGGAATATTAATTTTCTTTTTGATAATTCCATTACTCAAAAGACCGGAGTCATATACATAGACAACCTTGAATTCTGTAATAACAATACGGCGGAGTTGCGGTACCTTGACGACATGGACACGCCGGTGGGCAACACGAGCTGGTCGGGCTATGCCGATACATCGGCTTCAAGCGCGCTGTCTACGATAAGCGGCTACAGGAACGGCGCGATGCGCATGAAGTACTCGCTGGGCGCGACGGGCACCTGGGCCAACATGATAAGGAAATCTTCGCTGAACCTTTCCTATGTCAAGGCCGTATATTTGACGATGAAGCAATCCGGAGCGAATAATTACGTGGAAATAAAACTGCAGGACTCAAGCGGAACCGTCTATTACCACAAAAGAAATTACGACCTGATGGACTCATACTTTGTCCTGAAAGCGCCGCTGGAGGAATTCACCTATTTCCAGGGCAGTTCCGGAGCCACATTCAACCTCAGGGAGATAACCGGCGTGTGGATTTCCGTTTCAAGGTACAGCGGTACCGGAGAGAGCGGTAATGTTATCTTTGGCGACATGACAGCGGGGACCGAAAGCGATTTCTTCAATGACTTTTCCGCGGATGACGTCATGACGAAGATAGAAGTGATAAACAACCCGTTCACGCCGGACGGCAACGGCTTCAGGGATACGGCCAGGATAAGATTTACGCTAGGCGAAGCCGCGAGAATGCGCCTGAGGATTTACGACCTCAAGGGAATCATCATCTGGGAGCGCGAAGGGGATTTCGATTCCGGCGCGGGCGAGTTCGAATGGGACGGCAAGAATAACGACGGGACGCTCCAGCGCAGCGGGCTCTACATGTACCAGCTCTACGCCGATTCCATAACGGCGCGCAAGCAGAAATACAGCCATATAATAGGGATAGAGAAGTAAATGGCTAAATGGCTGAATTGCTAAATTGCCAAAGACTTTAACCATTTAGCCATTCAGCAGTTTAGCCAAGGTGTTATAATTTATTAGCCATTTGACAATTTAACCATTTGAAAACAAAAGAGTCATGATAAAAAGAATACTTATTCTATCGATTGCGCTGTCAATAAACGGTTCAGTTTTTGCCGGCATCTTCGAGCATCTCGGCGGGGGCGTGCGCGCGGCCGGCATGGGCAACGCGGCGGTGGCCGTTGTTGACGACGCGAGCGCGGTCTACTGGAACCCGGCGGGGCTGATGAACCTGAAATACAACGAATTTTCGGCGTCGCGCGCAGACCTCTACGGGCTCGGCCTTGTGAGTTATGACAATTATTTTTACGGGCATCCCGGCATGGGAATAGGCAGCGTCGGTTTCGGCATTATGCGCCTTGCGACGACTTCAAAAGTTGATTTTCTTGATTTCAGCGAGAATACTTTCATATTTTCGTTCGGGACGAAACCGCAGCTGGATTTCCTGAGGAACCTTTCGCTCGGGGCGAACGTGAAATATTACAAGGCCCAGCAGAAAACGACCGGCACCGGGTACGGGATAGACGCGGGCGCGCAGTACAGGTACCGCGATTTCTACGCCGGCGCGGCCGTGCAGGACATGAACTGGCCCGAGATACATTTCCAGTCCGATTCCGACGACATCATACCCGCGAATCTCATTCTCGGAGCGGGATACAAGCACGGCAGGCTTTTCACGCTGGCGTTTGACTGGGATAATTTCCAGGAAGGCAATACTCAATTCCACGCGGGAGCGGAAGCCTGGTTCGCCGGCAGGATAATCGCCGTGCGGTTAGGCGCGATACGCCAGCACCTTGCGCTGTGGACCTACACGATGGGCCTGGGCATAAGGGTTTCGGGCCTTCAGTTCGATTACGCGATGAAAAAGCACTTTGACCTTGATAACACGCATTTGTTTTCAATGACATTGAGACTTTGAAATATTGCTAAACGGTTAAATTGTCAAATGGCTAATAAATAATAACACCTTGGCTAAACTGCTGAACGGCTAAATGGTTAAAGTCTTTGGCAATTTAGCAATTAAGCCATATGGCCATGTAGTTAATCAGCCATTTATCCATTGAACCATTTAGCCATTTATTATATTTAAACTATGATTAAAAAAATATTATCTCTGACCATCGCAGCACTTTTTGCCGCGTCTGTCTCCGGTTTTGCGGAAGAGTCTTCGTTCGGCGTACGCGTAATAGAGGACTTTGAAGCGAATAATCCTTACGGGATATTCCAGGTAAGGGCGCTGGATTCTTCAAGCATAGACCTCTACGTCTCGCACAAGGCGAAAGTGGACGCGGGCGCCCTTCAGATAAATTACTCGCTCAAAACCAGCCGCAGCGTGCCCTCGCAGGTTGAAATTAAAAAGGAACCTTCGGACACCAACTGGGACAATTTCCTGGAAGTCAGGATGTGGGTAAAGGGCGACGCGTCGGGCAATATTTTCAAGATGTATATCGTTGACGACGATGAAGAAATATACGAGTACGAAGACCATAATATACTGCTGACCGACACCTGGAACGAGTTTGCCGTGCCGCTCGAAAGTTTCATCCTTACCACGGCCGGAAACATCGGGAACCGCGCGATAGACGTCAGCAACATCCGCATTATAGGATTTGTGATAAAAGGCAGGACGCCCGAAGCCGTCAGCGGCATAATACTGCTTGACGACCTTGTAGGCGCCGGGCCCGACCTTCCCCAGCGCGCGAAACCGAAAACGGGACTGCCGAAAGGCAGGGTGAAAATAGGCACGAACCTTACGGCGAAGTCAAAATTCCGCAGCACGCCGGAAGCCAGCGACGAGTGGTTCAACGAGTTCAATATTAAATTTTCGGGACAGGCCCAGAATTACAGCGCGTACGTCGAGCTTTCGCCGACGTTCCAGGAATACGGCCAGGGCGTGACCGTGTATGAAGACAGCGCCGGAAACAGTTCTCAGAACCTGCAGGGCGTGGGCATCCCTAATTTCACGATAACCGCCACCGATCTGCCTCACCTGACATCGCTACAGATAGGGAACCTCTGGATTGATTACGGGCCATACGTCTACACTCCGGTATGGGGTTATCAGGGAGTCCAGGCGGAAGGGAAAATGGGTTCGGCCGCCAGGACCTTTGATTACCACGGGTTTATCATCAAACACAGGTATAATTCCTTTACATACGGCACGCGGTTTAACCTTAAATGGATGGGTTTTGAACAGCGCGGCATGCTGGTCCATTCAAATCAGATGGCGAAGAAAGCGACCGGGCTTACCGACGCGAGCACAGTCACTACAGGCCCGGAAAACCTGACGACCGCCAAGATTTCGGACGACTCGGTTTTCTATTATGAAATAATGCGCAAGTTCGGGAACCTGTTCGTGCTGAAAGGCGTGTACGGGGCGGATACTTACCGCAGCGACGCCTACGCGGACATGACGGACCCGCTCAATCCGGTTTATACCGGCGCCAGGCCCAACTCGGCCAAGATTACCGAGACGGACTTTCTCAAGATAGGCAGGGCCGAGATATATCCTCCGGGAACAGGCACGAGCATCCATTATGAATACCGCGATATCGGAGAAAAATACATACCGCGCTGGCGCGCGGACCGGACGAACTATGATAACGACTGGGGCAACCAGAAAGGGAACAGCTTCTATTTCGCGCAGGATATCCCGCTGGGATTCGTGCTGTCGGGCCTCATGGTCGACATCAAAAGAAAAGCGGACGACCAGTACTACAAGCATTCAAAAAGGTTCGGCGTGTCAAACAAGCCCTACAGGGGCCTCGAGACGTCGTTTTCGCGGGAATACCTTGACGACAAGAATTATCACGCTGAAACGCGCTACAACTTCAGCACGTACCGCAATTACGAGGTTTACATAAACGAGCTCTATCTGTCTTACCAGTTCTCGCAGACCAGCCGGATGAATTCCAAGTACTCGGTTTGGAAAGGGTGGGACAGGGGTCTGGACAAGAAGATAGCGAACCACTCCATTTCCATAAAGGCGGAAAATAACCTCACGTCAAACGCGTTCCTGTCCGCGGAATACATTTACACGCAGTATACCAACGCGAGCGACGCGCCGAAAGGCGAGCCTTACGACGACGACCGCATACAAATTGAAATAAGACTGGACTTTTAATAACGACAATGGCTAAATTGTTGATTAACTACATGGCCATATGGTTTAATTGCTAAATTGCCAAAGACTTTAACCATTTAGCCGTTCAGCAGTTTAGCCATGACGTTATAATATATTAGCCATTTAACCATCCAGCCATTTATTATCCCATGAAAACCAAAATAATAATTTATCTTCTTTTCTTGCTGATTATGTTTAATGGTATCTATACGGCGAATGCCGGCGGAGCGGAAAGGATGACCAAGGACAGTTTGAAGACAAAGGGATTTTTGAAGGCCAGCGGCAGGCAAATCGTTGACGGAAAAGGGAACGCGGTCATACTGCGCGGGATAAACCTCGCAAACTGGATGGTGCCCGAAGGTTATATTTTCGAGTTTGAAGGCAAATTCAACAGCCCGACAAGGATTTACGGCCTGACGAAAACGCTTGTCGGCGAAGAGGAATCGGCGAAGTTCTGGACGGAGTTCAGGGAAAGGTTTATAACCGAATCCGACATTAGGGCGATAGCCGGTTACGGATTCAACAGCGTAAGGGTCCCGTTCCACTACTCGTTTTTTGCGGGCGGGAAGGACGGGACGGAGGGCTTCGGACTGATAGACGACCTCGTGCGTTGGTGCAAAAAATACGGTGTGTACGTGATTCTGGACATGCACTGCGCGCCGGGCGGGCAGACCGGCTCAAACATAGACGACAGCGTTGAGGAAAAGCCCGGCATGTGGCCGGACGAAGCGAAGAAACAGGAAACCGTCAGAATATGGGGGAGCATAGCCGAACATTATAAGGACTGCGAGATAATAGCGGGATATGATCTGCTGAACGAGCCGGTTTCAAAAAACGCGGACCAGTACGTCGGCGACCTGCTGCCCATGTATAAGGCCCTTGTTGCGGCCGTCAGGAGTGTTGACGGGAACCACATCCTTTTCATCGAAGGCGCGAAGTGGGCAACGAACTTCTCAATGTTTGACACGCCGATAGACGACAACATGGTATACAGTTTCCACAAGTACTGGAACGAAACCGACGCAGATTCCATCAGTAAATATCTGGAACTCTCCGAAGCGCAAAACGTGCCGTTGTGGTGCGGAGAGACCGGCGAGAACGACAACCAGTGGTATTATTCCTGCACGGAACTGCTTGAGGCCAACGGGATAAGCTGGTGTTTCTGGCCCTGGAAAAAACTTGAGAAGGCAAACTGCCCATGCTCGATAAAAATGCCGGAGGGATTTGACAAAATAATCGAATATACGAAAGGCGAAGAAGTGCCCGGGAAAGAGGAATCCATGAAAGCGCTGAAAGGCTTCCTTGAAAGCATTCGATATGAGAAATGCGCGAAGAACGGCGAAGTGGTGAGCAGCCTGATGAAGACAATTCCCGCGGTCATTGAAGCCGAGGATTTCGGGCACGGCGGAGAGGGCGTATCGTACCACGACAGCGACAAGGAAAACAAAGGCGAAAAATACCGCCCGCTGGAGGGAGTCGATATACAACAGGTTGGTTACAGCGTCGGATGGATATCTGACGGCGAATGGCTGGAGTATGAAGTGAATAGTCCGTCCCGGAAAGCGTACGACGTTGAATTCCGCGTCGCGAGCCCGAACAGCAGCGGAAAATTCAGGCTGGAAATCGAAGGCAAAGACGTGAGCGGGCTGATCAGCGCGGCAAATACCGGCGTCTGGAGCACCTGGACAACGATTGTGAAAAAAGGCGTTGTGATACCGAAGGGAAGGCACAAAATAAGATTTTACGTAATCAGCGGAGAATTTAATATAGACTGGATAAAATTCAAATAATGTCATGAAAATCAAAGAAACATTCCTTATCACCGCGCTTCTGTTTTCTCTCGCGTGCGAATGCTTTTCAGCGGAATCCGCTCACCAGCTTTCCATAACTCTTGATATCCTCAAAGCCGGCGACAGCATTGTGCCGTTCCAGAGCGGGATGCCGCTGCCTTCGTTTGAAAAGCAGGACAGGGAATACATTGACCTTGCCGGAAAGTGGAAAAAGCAGCGCGCGGAAGCCGACCACCGGCTCAGCCTGCGCGCGAGGGTTTCTTCGGTTATTTCCGAGCTTGAAAGGGAAAGCGGAGGGCGGCACACGGCCGGTTTCAATGACGTGCAGTGGGAAACGCATGTTGTGCCCGGCGTTGAGAATCCGGTTCCCGACAGGTACCAGGGCGGGGTATGGTACCGCAGGCAGTTTGAGGTTCCCGTCTCCGCCAGGGGCAAACTTGTAAAACTGGTGTTTGAGGGCGCGAATTACGTGACGGACGTATGGATAAACGGCAAGTGGGCCGGCACGCACGAGGGCGGCTACACGCCGTTCGCGTTTGACGCGACAGATTTTCTTAATTACGGCGGCAAGAACATAATAGCCGCGCGCGTGGACAATATCCCGTGGCTTCCGATGGGGCAGGAAGATAAAGGACTTAAGGCGAACGACAAGAACATAGTTCCGTACGTGACGTGCGACTGGTGGAACTATACAGGTATCCTGCGCGGGGTATATCTGGAGATAGCGCCCGCGGTATCGATAGCCCGCGCGGACGTCAAGACGCAGATAACCGGAAAAAAATCGGCCGCGGCGCAGGTAAACGTTGTGATATTCAACAGGAACGGCGAAAAGGCGGACGCGAAACTGACGGTAAAAATATTCGAAACAAAAATAACTCCGGAAAACATTCTTTCCCCCTGCGCCAAGGGAATCGCCGATTTCGCCAAACCGCTGAAATTCTCCGGCCAGTCCGAGTATGATGTCGGATTGGGCAGGGATAAGGTCCTTGCGCAGGCGGCGGAACTCGTTTTAGATTCGTTTGAATTCTGGTCGCCTGAAAACCCGAAGCTTTACGTGCTGGAAGTTTCACTTGAAGGAAAAGGCGTTTCCGACAGGTTCTACACCCAGTTCGGAGTAAGGGAGATAAAGGTGGACGGCAGGGAGTGCAAGGTTTTGATCAACCGGGAGCCGGTCTTCCTGCGCGGCATGTCGCGCACGGAGGTTTTCCCGGGCGAAGCCGAAATGGATCTGGAACAATCCAAGTTCGTGTACCGCGACCTGAAGATAATGAAGGACATAAACGTTGATTTCATAAGGACCGGCCACTGGCCGAATCCGGCGATGACATACATATTGACGGACCGCATGGGTTTCGCGGTATGGGAAGAGATCCCCGCGTTCTGGCTCGACGGCCCGGCTTTTGACATAATGCGCAAAGACAGGAAAGTCACGTGGCAGATGTTCCTTGAAATGATATACAAGGACTACAACAGGCCTTCAGTCATGTTTCACGGCACCTGCAATGAATGTTCGTGGGAAAAGGAAAGGATACTCTACATACAGCAGCTGAAACAGGCATCCTACATGGTGGACGGCACGCGCCTGATAGGACAGTCAGCCGTCGCGAGCGATCCCACGGACAAGACGCAGGTTGACTGCGACGTTTTGGGCTTCACGATGTATTACGGCGTGTTTTACGGCAAGACGAATGTTTACGATGATACCGTTGAAGCCCTTGAGAAAATGCACGAGAAATACCCGATGAAGCCGATAATTGTCACTGAGTATGGCTCATGGTCGGAAGCGGACATGTCAAGCGCTCAGGAACAGGTCAGGATAGCCAGGGAAACGATGAGGGCTTTAAGGAGTCATGACGCCGTCGCGGGCGCCGTCTGGTGGGCGGCGTTCGACTGGCATACGATGATAAGCGAGCCTGAAACCATGGGCGTGATGAAATGGGACAGGAAATACGCGAAACCCGCATACTATGAAGTCCAAAGAAATTACGCCTTGTTTAACGGGCAGTGGGATATAGATATCAGGCTGCCGTCCGCAAAAAAAATCTCTGGACAGGCGGAGATTTCCGTTTCAACGCCCAAAGAAGCGCCGGCGAAAGAAATGAAGTATTCCGTGGACCGAGGCGAATACATCAGGATGAAGAACCCGCAGCCGGGAACGTATTCGGCCGTTCTTAATACGACGGGATTAATCGAAGGGAACCACCTGCTGCAGATAAGAGGCGTCGGCCCTGCCGGACAGGTGATATCGAAACAAATGGACGTGATAGTGGATAACACCGACGACTCTCCTTCCGCGGAACTGCTTTCTCCGCTGAATAAGGATTTTGTAATGGGCAAGATCCGGGTCACGGCTCTTGTGGAGGACGACCGCGGGCTTGCGGGCGTCGTCCTGTCGGCAGGCGGAGAAGCGGCCCGGGAAATGAAACCGGAAGGAGAAGGCGTATATTCCGCTTTCATCGACACGGCAAAGCTTGAGAACGGAAAAACATGCCAGATAAAGGTTACGGCTTCCGATACCGGCGGCAACAGGACGCAGAAGTCCGTAAGCGTCACGGTTGACAATACGCCTGGAATTTACGTGGACCTGCCGTTCAACCACGACTGGATAGCGTCAAAGGAAGACCTCGGCGACGGCACGGGATATGATTTCCCGACCGAGATCTTTCCCGGCTCGGGAAGCGAGTTCATTTATAACTCAAAAGACGGCCCTGTGAAATTCAGGTTCGGGAAAAAAGAGCCTCTTCAGCGCAACAATCTTGAGTGTTACGGCCAGACGCTGCCGGTAAAATACGGCAGGTACACAAAAATATACATGCTGGGCGCGATGCACAACGCCGCGAAAAAGAACTCTTTCACGCTTGTATACACGGACGGGACGAGCGAGAAGGCCTCCGCGGCTTTTTCCGACTGGTGGCGCGGCGTCCCGGTGTTCGGCGAGGAAACGGCGTTCTTCACACCGAAACATCTTGAAAAGGACGGGCTCAAAAAACCCGGCGCGGGAATATATCTTCAGAGCATCCCGGCGGACAGCAAGAAGGTGTTGAAATCCATTATCGCGCCCAAAGATGATAAGCTGCATCTTTTCGCGGTTACGGGCAAGGGAGAGTACGTGACGGACCTTCCGCCGACGGTCAAGATAAAGTCCCCCGCCGCCGGCGATATCGTGCAGGGCGAATTTTCCCCTTCGGTGGAAATTCCCGACGCGGACGTGGCTAAGATAACGTATTATATCGACGGGCAGAAAATCCCGGCCCGGAGCATAGATTCCGCGGAATATCCGGACGGCGAGCATGAATTCGCCGTTGTCGCGGAAGACAAGGCGAAACAGCTGGGGCAGGACTCCGTGAAACTGGAATTTTCAAACAGGCATAACGTCATTTCCCCTTCCGTAAACGGCAAGGCAAGCCGCGTTCTCAGGATTGCCGTGAAACCGAAATACAAAAGCGAGATAGCGGGCGTATCATATTCCGTGGATAAGAAGGAATTTGTTCTTATCAAGCCGGATAAGCGCGGCGGGTATGAAACGACGTGGAAAATACCGCAAAATTTCAAACCGGGCAGCCGCCACGATCTGACAGTTCTCGTGAAGGAAACCGGCGGAAAGATTTTTGAGCGGAAAGTACCGTTCGAGATAGCCGTTCCGCTGGAGGGCCACTCGGTCAAGGTGGACAAGAGCGTCCTGGACTGGATAGGCAGCGCCAAGAGGAAACCCAATACATCCGTTATAGACAAGGGGGAGTTCATCTGGACGGATATGACAGGGGACGACAGCGGACCCGGAAATTACACATACCCGCTTTCGCCGTCGTTCAAAGCCTGCGCGGACATAAAAGAGGTGCGCATAACCTGCGACAAGAGATGTCTTTATTTCCTCATAAAGGCCGTACGGCCGGGCGACTGGTGGGCGCCATACAGGATTATAGGCATACACAAGGAAGGGAGCAATGAGCCCGCGACGGAAACGCTGGCGGAAGGCGGCCTTGATCAGGTATCTCCGGATGGCGGATGCTACGGCGAAATAAGAGTGGCGCCCGAACTGGCTTGCCAGTATATAATCGGCGTTGCGGGCACTTATAAGGGGCGCGTCTGGAACGCTAAAGGCGAGCTGGTCGCGAAGAAAGAAAGTTCCCCCTCGGATACCCCGGAGTTCATGGTTGACGACGAAAACTGGGAGAATATAGAGATCGCGGTTCCGTACAGCGTGATAGGCAATCCCGCGGGGCAGACATGGAAATTCATCATCGGCATGGGCACGCAGGACGGAGAGATGCTGCGCGAAATGGCTGATATACCTTCTGAGTGGAACGGGGGCGGCGGAGAAGGCGAGGCCGGAAACGTCGCGGGCGCCGATCCTGACATCTATGATCTTGCCGGGTCGGATTTCAAAGGGCAGAGCGCCGACCTGTCGGGTTACGACCCGCAGGGAAAGCCGGGAAACGACAAGGCTTTTTCCGTTATCAAGAATTCGTTCATTGAAGTTACGTTTGAATAGCAAATATAAATGGTCAAATGGCTAAATTGCCAAATGGCTGAAATGCTTTTAACCATTTAGCCGTACAGCCATTTAGCCATGCAGTCAATAGAGGAGGAAATCATGTTCATGAAAAATGTTGTTTTTATTATGCTCGCGGTATTCATTGCATCAACCGTATCTCTTCACGCGGTGCCGCTAAAAAAGAAAATGGTTGAGGAGCCGGTAAAATCATTGACGCCCGCCGAACTGGAAGCGGACGCGAAAACATCCGATCAACCGGCAGTTACAAAGAAGGCCGCGGCGCCGGCAAAACGGCTGGTGCCGCTGGCGGGCCATCCAATAAAGGTGGACAAGAGCATCTCGGACTGGATCGGGGACCTTCCGGCGCAGGATGATTCCTGGATAGTTAACCAGGGAGAGTATATCTGGCGCGACGCCCAGGGAGACGATAACGGCACCGGTTCGTACACGTACCCGACAAATGCGGCTTTTACCAATTGCGCCGATATCAGGGAAATACGCATCACGTGGGACAGCAAGAATCTGTATTTCATGATAAAATGCCGCCGTCCCGGGGATTACTGGGCTCCGTACAGGATGATCGGTATACACAAGGAAAACAGTTCCGAGCAATTCACTACTCTGCTGGCCCAGGGCAACCCGGAAGACATGAATCCGGAGGAAGGCTGCATGGGGAACATAAAGGCGGCGCCCGAGCTCGCGTGCCAGTACGTGATAGGGCTCAGTTCCACGTGGAAGGCGTATATCTGGAACGCGAAGAACAGGCTTATCGCCAAGCGGGTGGGAAAGGAAGACGATACGCCGGGGTTCAGGTGCGACGACGCGAACTGGTCGGCCGTGGAAGTCTCGGTTCCGCTTGAAATAATAGGCAATCCCGCCGGGCAGACATGGAAATTCATAATCGGCGTAGGGACGCAGGAAAGCGATTATCTGCGGAAAGTGGTTTCCGAGCAGACGGAATGGCTCGGAGGCGGCGGCGACGGGGATGACAAGGTTCCCGGGGCGTGCCCGTACCTTTACGACCTTGCAGGCGCGCCGAAAAACCTGCAGGAAAAGGACCTGAACAGCTACAAGCGCGGCGGTTCAAATTCAGATTCAAGCGGTTTTGCCGTGATAAAGAATTCATATCTCACGGTGAAGTTTGCCGATAAACCCGAGGAATAACAAATAATGGTCATACGGCTAAATTGCCAAAGACTTTAACCATTTAGCCGTTCAGCAGTTTAGCCATGGTGTTATAATTTATTAGCCATTTAGCAATTTAGCCATATGGCCATGTAGTTAATCAGCCATTTAACAATTTATGAAACCGGCAGTACGCCGGTTTCTATAAAGCGGTCAGATGTTATCGGTAACTAAAACGGAGGGCCGCAAAACCATGACAAAAGACGCGATCAGGTATGACGAAAAGAGTTTTTTCATCAATGGAAAAAGAATAATGCTTTTCGGGGGCGAGTTCCACTATTTCCGCACGCCGCCCGAACTCTGGGAAGACAGGATAAGGAAGATGAAGCTCGGCGGGTGCAACTTCGTGAGCACCTACATACCGTGGAACTTCCACGAGCCCGAAGAAGGCAAGATGCTCTGGACGGGCGACAGGGACTTGGGCGGGTTCTTAGAGTTGTGCGAGAAATACGGGCTGTACGTTATTATGAAGCCGGGCCCCTACATCTGCGCGGAATGGGATTTCGGCGGGTTTCCCGACTGGCTGCTGTCGAAAGAGATGGAGATGCGCACGTACGACGAAAAATACCTCGGTTACATAGAACGTTGGTTCAAAGAAATAGCGAAGGCGGCGAAGAAGCACCTCATAACGAACGGCGGCACCGTTATACTGTTCCAGATAGAGAACGAATATGACCACTATCTTGACATGGGAAACTTCAAGATACCCGAAGAAACCGCGAAAAAATACATGTTCCGCCTTCTGGAACTCTCGCGCGAAGCGGGCATAGACATCCCCACATTCACGAACGAGGGAAGGCTCGTGCGCGGATCGGACATAATAGAGACGCGGACTTTCTATCCGAACATACCGTGGCTGTGGCTGTGGGAATTCGACCACTTTGACGAAAAGATAGAACTTACTAAAAAACAGCAGCCCGGCAAACCGACGCTGATACTCGAGCTGCAGTCGGGATGGTTTGACCAGTTCGGCCAGCCGCTGTGCAGGATAGGGCTCAACGTCCTGGATTCCATCATGCGCAACGTCCTGGCGCACGGCGCGTCGCTGTTGAATCTATATATGTACGCCGGCGGGACCACTTTTCCCGGCTGGAACTGCAGGGGCGACGAAGGCGTGCTGCCCTCGCCGACAGGAAACACCACTTCCTTCGATTTCGGGGTCTCGCCCATCAGGGAGTGGGGCGAGCCGGACGCGGAAAAGTATTACGCGACGCGCGCCGTTTCACAGCTCGTCAATTCATTCCCCGGGCTTTTCACCGGGGCGGAGCAGTCATATGACAAAGCCGGATTCATCGAAGGCGGCGAGTCGCTGAGACTGCTGAAATCAGGCGGCGCCGCGGTGGACGGGGATTTCACGCAAAAGACCTCAAAACTTAAGATACTGTCGCGCTCCGGAAAAGACGGCGGCCTTGTAATGACACGCAACCTGGAAGACAGGGCCTACAATGTCGCGGTAGAGTTTAACGGAGAAAATGGAAAGGTGCGGATCCCGAAAAAGGGGACGTTTGAGCTGCCCGCGTACACCGTCAGGCTCCTGCCCGTCAACGTGAAAACGGGCGCCGGCGGATGGACGGTGAAGTATTCCACGTCGGAACTGCTTTCTTTGGAAAATATCGGCGGGAGGAACTATATCTTCCTGTACGGGGACAGCAACTCCCCTGGAGAAACAGTTTTTGTTTCAGGGAAAAAAACGAAAGAATTGAAGTATATGCACTCGGGAATGAAAATATACGACATTGGTGGCTTGAAGGTTGTCGTGCTGGATAAAGAGCTTTCGGGCAGGGTTTGGGAATTCCCCCGCGGAAAAGGGGTTACGACGTTTGATTACGTGTGGAACGGCGGCGCGTCCGTAAGACCGGGCCGGGAGCACGCAAATAGGCTGTTTTTAGAAGAAAAGCCGAAAAAAATCGTTCTGGACGGCAAGCCGGTAAAGTTCAAGTGGGACCGCGGGAACAATCTTTGCGAATTCAAGTATGAGCTGAAACAGGATGAACGGAAAGCTTGCGCGGTGAAGTGGGAGCCGGACTGGCATTATTGTCCCGACGAGAAAGAAAAGATGCCGGATTACGACGATTCCGGCTGGGAAACCCTGGCCGAGCCCGTCTCTTTGGAAAAGGCCGGGATATTCGGACACGGCTATTACTGGTACCGCGCGGAATTCAACGTTGAAAAGACAAACGGTACGGCGAACATGAAATTCGACTCGGGTAAGATGGACCGGATGTACGTTTACGTGAACGGCGGGTTTGTCTGGAAAGGAGTCGGCGAGAGCGAAAAGAACGTTGCGCGGTTTTTGAAACCCGGCAGGAACGTGGTAGCGGTGCGATACGAGAACGCCTATCATACAAAAGCGCACCCTCACGAAGGCGCGATTAAGAAATACAGCGGGCTTCAGAAGCCGTTCACGCTTCGGGACGCCTACGGCAATACCATAAAGATTAAGAAATTCAAATACAAGTTCAATCTGGGCGGTCTTAACCTTGGCTACCACACGAAAGGATTCGACGACTCGCGGTGGGCGAAAGCGCCGTCAGGCTACAGGTTCCTTGCCGATGAATCCCTCGGAAATCTTATCTGGCTCAGGCGCAGGTTCAAGTACGATAAACAGGAAGGCTGGCAGGCGCCCGTGAAACTTACAATACCGCGCGCCGAGGAAAGATGCTACATTTATGTCAACGGTAAAGCCGTCGGGAAATACGAATCCATCGGCCCCCAAAACGATTTCTACGTACCGGAAACCTTCCTTGAAAAAGACAACGTGCTCGCGATAGTTGTTGAGGGGCCGGGGTTCCACAACGTTCTGCTGGAGGGCTATAATCCTGCATACCTGGAAGAGCCGACAATAGAGCCGTTTTACACGGCGAAAGACGTGGAATTTGAAATAGAATACTGAAGAGACAGAACTACATTCAAATTCCCTTCCTATGCCGTTCCCGCATCGGTTTACATCGATGCGGGAACGGTAACGGCGGGGGATTTCAATTTATTGCTATTATTCAGCATAATTGATAAAATAATTTTAGCGAGAAACGGCTGACGAGGATATTATAAAATGTTTTCAATAGAAAGCATCCTTATTGTCGTGTCGGCGATTCTGACTATAAGCGTAATAGCCAGCAAGGCGTCAAGCAAAATGGGAGTTCCCTCCCTTTTGCTTTTTTTATTTTTAGGCATTGTAATCGGCAAGGAAGGATTCCACCTTATTAAATTTTCCGATCCTGCCGTAATCCAGGCGTTCGGCGTGCTGGCGCTTGTTTTCATACTGTTTTTCAGCGGCGCGGATACCGAGTGGAAAAAAGTAAAACCGGTTTTCAGGGAAGGGGTCCTGCTTTCCACGGTCGGCGTCCTTCTGACGGCGCTTGCCGTCGGATGGTTCGCAACCGTCGTGCTGGGATTTTCGCTGCTTGAGGGCCTGCTGCTCGGCGCTATCGTTTCATCAACAGACGCTACTGCCGTCTTTTCGGTGCTAAGGTCAAAGAAAGTAAGTCTTTCGGGGGACCTTCAGCCTCTTCTCGAGCTTGAATCCGGTTCTAACGACCCGATGGCGGTCTTTCTGACCATCGGATTCACAAGCCTGCTGCTTAATCCCGAAAAATCTTTCATGACGATGTTCCCAACGTTTTTCCTGCAGATGGGGCTCGGCGCGCTGTTCGGGTATATTTTCGGTGTTTGCATGTTTTACCTGGTAAATAAGCTGAAACTTGAATATGACGGCCTCTACCCGGTGCTGACCACGGCGCTCGTGCTGCTTGCGTACGCGGTATCCGTCAAATCCGGAGGCAACGGGTTCCTGACGGCCTATATTGCCGGCATCGTTATGGGCAACAGGAATTTCGCCCACAAGAAGAGCCTCGTGAATTTCCACGGAGGCGTCGCGTGGCTCATGCAGATAAGCATGTTCCTCGCGCTCGGCCTTCTCATAATGCCGTCGATGCTTATGCCCGCGGCGATAATGGGAATACTTGTCTCGCTTTTCCTGATGGTGTTCGCAAGGCCGTTAAGCGTTTTCATAGCGCTGATACCTTCTAAACTGGGCCTCAGCGAAAAGGCGCTTGTCTCATGGGTGGGGCTGAGGGCATCTGTACCTATAATCCTGGCGACTTTCCCGCTGCTCGCCGGGGTGGATAAATCAGGCATAATATTCAACATCGTTTTCTTCGTGGTGCTTACGTCCATGCTGCTGCAGGGAACCACGGTGCATGTTCTCGCCAAGACACTCGGCGTCGCGGCTCCTTTCAAAGATACCAGAAAATACCCGATAGAGTTCGAGCATACCGATAAAATGAACATGCGGCTCGTGGATTTCTTAGTGCCGTACGGTTCCGCGGTCATCGGCAAGGCGGTGGTGGAACTGGGGCTCCCGCAGGAGTGCCTGATCACGCTGATCGCGCGCGGTGAGGATTTTATAGTCCCCGGGGGCAATACGGTCATCGAAGACGGCGACATACTGTTGATTCTCGTGGACAACAAGGACCTTGCGAAAATAAATCAGATACTGGCGACACAGAAAGAATAAGGCAAATACTAAATTCTAAATACTAAACACTAAATAAATCTAAAATCCAAAATCTAAATAACTGCTGTTTATTTGAACTTAAACATTATTATTTTTTGTTTATTTAGTATTTAGAGTTTATTGTTTAGTATTTGGAGCCGTTAATGAGCTGCATTAAAGAAACCTACATGGAGTACTCGATAATGACGACGAACAGGTGCAACCTGAACTGCGCCTACTGCATAAATTCAGCCCGCCGAAGCAAAGAGCCCGCGAAAAAGGCCGACGCGCCGAAAATTATATCTCATATCATGAGCGATGCGCGCAAGAACGGCTACGACCCGGTCGTGATAACGTTTTACGGCGGCGAACCCATGCTTGAAACGGGGCTTTTGTCGGAAGTAATGGACGGCACGGCAGGATTGAGGCCGATGTATAACATCTTCACGAACGGCACGCTCATATCGCGGGAAAATATCGGCCTGCTCAACAAAATGCATATGATATCCGTTTCGATAGACGGAGACAGCCGCCTTCACGATGAAGTCCGCGGCAAAGGAAGTTATAGGCGCACGCTGGAAAACTTCGCGGGCGTAAAAAACGATTTAAAAGCGAACGTGCTCGCTTTTGTCACGATAACTCCCAGGTCGCGCCTTAAGGATTCTGTTTTGAATCTTACCGGCGAATTTGATAATATTTTCTGGTTCCTGGAGAATTCTCCGGAAAAGGAAGACCTGGCCGGCTTCCTTTCAAACTACGACAAAGACCTGGACATCCTGCTGGACTGCTGGATGAAAGGCCTGAAAGACGGAAAGGTCACCGGGCTCATACCGTTTCAGGGATTATACGACATGCTTGAGCACAAACACGTGTATACGGGACTCCCGTGCGGCATAGGGACGAATTTCCAGGCGATAGCCATAGACGGCTCGGTTTATTCGTGCGAGGACAGCTACCATAATAAACTGGGAACAGTCAGCGGCGGAGTGGACATGAAAAAGTCGCGCGGCGACTTCAACTTTGAGATATGCGTAAACTGCGAGATCAAGAACGTATGCGCCGGGCGCTGCGTTATCCCGCATCTGAACTATGACAAAGAAAAAGTGGAATTCTACTGCGAGTGCTCAAAGATGCTTGTTGATAAATATAAGAGAGTTCTGCCTGAGATAAAACAGCTTGTAGCAAGCGGAATTGTGAAAGAAAGCGATATACTGAACCGCCTCACGCGGTTTACGGACGTAATGCCTTAACAACAGTGGCCTGTGACCAGTGACTCGTGACACGTTTTACGGGCCACGGGTCACTAGCGACGAGGTACGGTATTTAAAATGAACGCGTTTAAGAAGTTATTCGGAATTGAACAGGGCGAGATAAGGGAAAACTGCATTATATGCCCGATGCCGGGCAATGTGGGATTGTTTTCCGGCGCCGGTTCCGTCCAAAGCGCGCGGGGCCTGCTTTTCAGCGTTATTAACGCGGGATACGCCAGCGTCATACATTCAAAGTACGGCACGATGGCGGGCGACTGCGTGCTGCTTTTGAATGACACTGCCTGCAGGAATATCTTTCTTTTCGGGAGCTGCGGGAGCACCGGGGTTATCGATCTGGGAACGAAGGTAATGACAAAAAAAGCGCTGGTGCTCGAGAGTTTCACGGAAATGCTTAAATTCAGGGAAGGCATGGACGCCTCCTACCCGGACAAGAAACTTTTTGAAAAATTCGAGGGATTCGCGGCCGGAAAAAATATAATGCAGCTCAACTGCGCCACCGTCGGCTCGCTGTTCCTTGAAGCGGGATACATCCAATGGTTCGCGAAGCACAAGATCTCGTGCGTGGACATGGAAAGCTCGCTGGTCTTCTCATCCGCGCTTCATATAAAAAGAAGGGCAATATCGCTGTCTTACGTGACCGATATTATCACGAAAAAACCGTTCTACACGGACCTTGAGCCGGCGGAACGCCAGAAAATAGACAATTCCAAGAACGAACTCGCCAAGCTTCTCATCTTATTCATCCAATCACCCCAAAATGCAAAGTCCTGAAGCAATTAATAGGATAATACAGAAAAAATACGGCCGTTTCGGCGTCAACAAATCGCGCGAAATACTACGGCTTGTATACGAGATATCAAAACGCGGGGGAATCACCGCCGTGGAAACGCTTGCCGGAACTGAAAGCGCGGATTTTGACCGCCTGAAAGCCGTCTTGCTGAGAATACGTTATCCGGAAAGCCGCTGGAAGGCGGAAAAGAAGAGCTTTTATCTGCCTAAACTGGAGATCAACGCTTCTGAAAAAGTCAAAACCGGCATTAAATTGAAACTTTATCCGAGAAAAGTTTATATTGAGTACGGCTCGGAAAACAGCCCGGTCGCGGGCAGGTTTAAAAAGCTCTTCCCGAAAGCGGTATTCAAGATAATCCCTTCATTAAAAGCGGCTCTGCGGGATAAAGAGTTTACCCCGTTAGAGAATACGGCCGACACCTCAAGAAGATCTGAAACTATGCTTTCAGAGGGTGGTGCAGCACCGCCATCGGTACCTTCGAAGCGCTCATTGTCTCTAACGGGGTTAACTATCAGGGGCTACAACAAGCGTTCCGAGAACTACTTCATCGTGAAAGAGAAATATGATTTCTTCAAACAGTGCCCGTGCACAAAAAACGCGGTCTGCTGCGGGTACAACATATTAAACATCGGGTTCGGATGCCCGTACGAGTGCACGTACTGCTTCCTTCAGGGCTACCAGAATTTCCCGGGTATCGCGTTTCCTTCGAATTTGGAGGAGTATTTCTCGGGCTTTACGGAAGAAAAGGCGGCAAAGGGCATGTTCGGGAAGCCGAGGATAGGCACCGGCGAGTTTACTGATTCGCTCGTATTTGACGATATCACGGAATTTTCTCCGCAAATCGCGGAATTCTTCGGAAAACGGCCGCATTTGTCATTTGAGTTCAAGACAAAAAGCGTAAATATAGGAAACCTGCTAAAAAAACCGCTTCCGGGGAATATCGTTGTATCGTGGTCGCTGAACCCGCAGTCAATAATAGAAAGAAACGAGTTTTATACCGCTTCGCTTGAAGAACGGCTTAACGCTGCGCGCGCCGTTGCCGATGCGGGATCGTGCGTCGGCTTCCATTTTGACCCGGTCATATACTATCCCGGCTGGGAAAAGGATTACGCCGGAGTCGTTGAGCGGCTGTTTGACGCGGTTCCGGGAAAATACATCAATTGGATAAGCATAGGGACGCTTAGGATGAACCCGGAGACGAAGAAAGTGATAGAAACACGTTTTCCCGATAACTCCATACTCGACGGTGAGCTGCTGCTCGATTTCGACGGAAAACTCAGGTACATCCCGGAGATCCGCCTGCGGATTTATAAAAAAATGATGTCCTGGATAAAAATGCGCTCCAATAAACCGTTCGTGTACCTGTGCATGGAAGAGAAGGATGTATGGAAAGAAGCGGGAGTGATTTAAATTGTTAAATGGCTAAATGGTCAAATGGCTTAAAGACTTTAGCAATTTAGCCATATAGCCATTCAGCCATATAGTTATTCAGCCATGTTATTCTCTCTCTTGACTTTCCCCCCGATTTTTCCTAAAATACTGACTCAACTTACCGGAAACAACGGAGTTTCCACTTTACTGCAGTAAAGCCGAACCGCGGACAAAGAGGTCCTGCCTAAACCGGCGAAATTGGCGCCCATTAACGACGTGCTGTTAACCGAACAGACTATGATGTCTATAAGGTTCAGGTATTTTTGAAGACAGCGATGTCTTAAATTGTGCGCCTCCCGATTAAAATTAGGAGGCACAACTTATGTCAGGCAAAGGCTACGTAGAACACGTGTTGGAAGCAGTCAAGAAACGCAATCCAAACGAGCCCGAATTCCATCAGGCCGTAGAAGAAGTCTTAGAGTCCCTCAAGCTGATCCTCAAGAAAAATCCGGAATTTGAAGAAGCAAACCTAATAGAAAGAATAGTTGAGCCGGAAAGACAGATCCTTTTCCGCGTGCCGTGGCAGGATGACAAGGGAAGGATACAGGTCAACCGCGGATTCCGCATACAATTCAACTCGGCCCTAGGGCCTTACAAGGGCGGCTTAAGGTTTCATCCCTCCGTTTACATCGGAATAATAAAATTCCTCGGTTTTGAACAGATATTCAAGAACTCGCTGACCGGCCTGATGATGGGCGGCGGCAAGGGCGGTTCTGATTTCGACCCGAAAGGCAAATCCGACGCGGAAGTCATGAGATTCTGCCAGAGCTTCATGAATGAGCTTTACCGCCACATCGGCGCCGACGTTGACGTTCCCGCCGGCGATATCGGAGTAGGCGGCCGCGAAGTAGGCTACATGTTCGGCCAGTGGAAAAAGATCACGGGCCTGTTCAGCGGCGTTCTGACCGGAAAAGGCCTGACGTTCGGCGGCTCGCTTGCCAGGACGGAAGCCACGGGCTACGGCTGCGTGTATTTCACCGAAGAGATGCTCAAGGACAGGAAAACATCATTTGACGGCAAGACGGTCGTCGTTTCAGGTTCCGGAAACGTCGCCATTTACGCGCACCAGAAAGCTACCCAGCTGGGAGCGAAAGTCGTCGCGATGTCGGATTCCAACGGCTACATATACGACAAGCACGGAATAAACCTCGACGCCATAAAGAAGCTCAAAGAAGTGGAGCGCAAGAGGATCAGCGATTACGTCAAGGAATTCAAATCGGCCGAGTACAAGGAAGGCTGCGCGAACATCTGGCATGTCAAGTGCGACATAGCCCTTCCCTGCGCGACGCAGAACGAGCTTGACGAAAAAGCGGCGGAAGTGCTCGTGAAGAACGGCTGCATTGCGGTCGCGGAAGGCGCGAACATGCCCTGCACGCCGGAAGCTGTAAAAGTATTCCTGCAGAACAAGGTCTCTTACGGCCCCGGCAAAGCAGCTAACGCCGGCGGAGTCGCCACATCGGGCCTTGAAATGGCGCAGGACTCGCAGCGCATGTACTGGACGTTTGAAGAAGTTGACAGCAAGCTCCACCAGATCATGGTAAACATACACAAATCGGCGAAGGAGGCCGCAGAAGAATACGGCACTCCGGGCAACCTCGTCAACGGCGCGAACATTGCCGGTTTCATGAAGGTGGCCAGGGCCATGATGTCCCAGGGAATGGTGTAGACGCAATATATTTATAGAAAACGGCCTCTTTCCGGTAACCGGGAAGGGGCCGTTTTTTTTGTTGTTATATTCGAAGAAGCGCCTTATGAGTCAAAAACGGTTTCAATGTTCATCTGATCGCCGCTTAAAACGAGTTTCATATTTTCAGGGAACCTGAGGCCGATATTTACAGTGCCTTCAAAAGATCCCTTTTCGAAATATCTCACCCATACGGGGATCGCAAGCACGGAAATATCGGCACTATTCTGCGAGGAAAATACCAGCTTCACTGTGCTGAAATCAGAAGGCCGCAGAATTACGGGCTTGTCCATGCCGACAGCCTCCTGGCAGGTTTCAAGCGCCTTGTTTAAGTGATATAGAAACGAAGGCCCCTTAATGTTTACGGGTATTTCAAGCATCGCTCCGCCGGATGACACATTTTTTAAATTTCCCGCGCCGGAGTCCGATATATTGAACATCTTTGTCACTATCAAAGGCAAGGGCGTGATAAACTGAAATTGCACGCCGACATTAGTGTCCTGGCGGGGCGAATTTCTCCTTTCGCTCTTTTTGCCGATGCTTCCGAAGATAGGAATGCCGTAGATCATTGTTGCCTTCTCAGAATACAAATAAAAAAGACTGCCTCAATACTCGAAGGAAAGTATTCCGGCAGCCCGGCCCCCCGTAGAGCGCTTCGCGCTTTTACGGGGCCGTGGTTTTGCGTCCTCCGGTTACCCGGAGTTTGCCTTTTTCGATTGTACTTGTCCCTACTATACTATAACAGCATAGCAAGACCGGCACAATGAAATTTAAGCTCAAATGATTTTGAGGTTCCTCAATATTGTGATTTATGTCACAAAGGCAAGAAATGTAATAAATATCCGACGGAGAAACGGAGTTCAGGCGGAGTAGCGATAGCCTTTGGTGGGAACTGTCTCTATTTTGTTTCCGATTTCGGGTCCCAATTTCTTTCTAAGGCGCTGTATGTAAACTTCAAGGCTTCTGTAGGTGCTGGGATTCACTATGGCCCATATAGTTTTAACAATTTCATCCTTGTTGACTATATTGGGGCTTTTGCTGAGCAGGAGAGACAGTATCTTGAATTCCGTGGGAGTAAGCCCTTCGATTTTTTGCGGGCCTATATATATCAAAAAATTGTCAGGATCTATTTTGTAATCTTTATGCATCTGCGCTTCGCGGTTTGTCCGGTTAAGAACGGCCTTTACGCGGAAGAGAAGTTCCCTGGGTGCGAAAGGTTTTATGACGTAGTCATCAGCGCCGCTCAGGAAACCGGCGGCCTTGTCTTCCTGGTCAATTTTCTTACCGGACATGAATATTACCGGCGTGAAATTATCCTCGGCCCGGAGCTTGCCGGAAATTTCATAGCCGGCCATATCCGGAAGCATCACGTCCAGCAAAATAATATGGGGTTTAAAGGAATTTATGATCTGCAGGGCCTTTTTTCCGGTTTCCGCAATGGAAATCTGAAAATCCTTTTCTTCGGAAAAGGCGGTTTTGATGAGTTCTATGATTCCTTCGTCATCATCTACGACAAGAACTTTGTATTTCATAATGTTTTCCGTAAAAACACCTCAATAAGTATCAATCCCATATAAAGGGATTGATACTTATTGTAAATCTAATTCATATGCCATGTCAAGCCAGTGCAAAAATCTAGTATCCTAAAACTTGTAATTCGAATATCGAAAAACCCCATTCGGTGGCTCTTTTAAGAAGTTCTATCTTGACGTATTTTCCGGATGCCTTTTCAAGATCTATCTCTTCGTGGCCGCCGGCGCAGTTGTCAGTGCTGTAAACTTCGGTCCATTTCTTGTTATTATTTGAAACAAGTATTTTATATGACTTCGCGCAGGCTGTTTCCCAGTCGATAACGACTTTCTTTATCGTCGCTTTCTTCTTAAGCTGGAGCACAATCCAGTTATCGTCGGAAAACTCGGACGACCAGCGGGTATTCATGTCTCCGTCTAAGATATTCTTCGCGCTTACGTCGGGCGCGCCCTCAGGATTCTCCGCTTTCTCAACGGTAGACGCTTCGACGGATTTTACGGCGAGCGCCGCCGCTTCCTTTTTGGCGGCATAAGAAAGAGATGCAAACGCTACAGACATGATTACTGCAAAAACAGCTGCAAGGCGCACAGATTTCATTATCAATACCTCCTGAAAGATTTAACAATAGATTTTCGGCGGAAACGGGCAAAGATGCTGTAAGTGTCGCTTCCATACCTAAAGTCCTTATTTATTATAACAGATATATATTTGATTTTCAATACAATTTTATAGTCGCGTTCGCGAACATATCTTTTTTCTTGCCTCGAATAGCTTAATTTAGTATAATCCAAAACACAGTCATAATCATGGAGAGGTCGCCCATCCTTCGCTCTGGCGAGCTACGGAGGACAATTCTCTCAAGAACTAAATTATATTGCTAAAGTTTCTGCGTGGACCGTGTCCACCGAAGCTTTGGCGTAGGTGGAGAGGTCGCATAGTTGGTTTAGTGCGCCGGTTTGCTAAACCGGTGTACGGGTGAAAACCTGTACCGAGGGTTCGAATCCCTCCCTCTCCGTCCCCCTTCGCTCTTCGAGCTACGGAAGGACGAGTTCATTTATATAGCGAGCAAATACGGGACAGAAGGTATTCCGAAGCTTTAGCGTAGGATACCCTCCCTCTCCGTACCGAACGACAAAAAGAAATATTTTCTCTCCTAAAAATGCCTGCCAGATACCAGATACTAAATACGAGATACGGTCTTAAAATGAACAACAAACCAAAAGTAATGCTTATCTTCGCGGGCCGCGTATCATGGCAAAAATAGAAAAATACCTGGATAAAACCGTTTTACTCGCGCTTCTATGCTTTGTATTTCTCCAGCACCGCAGTTTCCTGGGCTACGTCCTTAACTGGCAGGTGATAAAAAACATCTCTCCGCGCGCGCTTGCCGATAACCTGATAATTACCCCGTCGGTATTCCTGCTTTTTACTTTTTGTTTCTATTCTTTCGGAAAAAGGATACTGGACCTGATTCTTCCGGAAAAACGCGAGTCGGGATATTCCGGCCCGGCGGCGATCGCGCTCGGCATGGGCGCGGCCAACCTGCTTTTTTTCTTTCTGGGGAAACTGCACCTGTTGTACAAGGAAGCTGTTATCGCGTTTCTCGCAGCCGGGGCTATTCTTTGGGCGTATGACTTCCTTAAAGGGAAGATACAGTTTAATCTTGTACGGCCGAACGACGCCGCAGAGCGCGGTTTTCTGCTGATAATAGCCGTGAGTTTGACGTACGGGGCGGCGGCGGCTCTTTCCCCCCCTGTGTCGTGGGACGCGCTCGTATACCATCTTCCGATACCTAAATTTTACGCCCTGGAGCACGGGATATTTGAGATCCCGGGCATGAGGTTTCAACAGTGTTCGATAGGCGGGGAGATGCTCAACGCGGCAGCGCTGCTGGCCGCCAACGACAGGATACCCCAGCTCTTCTCAGTCCTTGTGGAAGCCCTTTTCGCCTGCGTTATACTCGCGTTCGGCAGGGAAAACTTCAACGGGAAAATCGCATGGGCCTCTGCGGCGCTTTTCGCCGTGACGCCGGCCGTGCTTAAAGTCAGCGGAATAGTCAATAACGACCTGTCTCTTGCTCTTTTTTCATTCCTAGCGTTCGTGTTTTTCTGGAACTTCATAATTACGGGCGATATAAGGCGCATATACGCGTCTGTGGCGTTTGCAGGATTCGCGGCCGCGGCAAAGATGTCCGGACTGATAACGTGCGCGTTTTTGGCGCTGTCGGCGGCCGCCCTGCTGTTATCCGGCAGGATAAAGATAAAAGCCGCGCAAATCGCCGCAGCCGCGCTGATTTTTGTTGTCATCGCCGGGCCAATGTATTACCAGAAATACGCCTGGACGGGAAATCCGGTGTTCCCCTTTTTTCAGAAATTTATAAATCCCGCGGATAAGGACCTGATAGGCGTGCTTGAGAAGGGCGGCCGGGAGGTGCGCGCGACGGAAGGCGTTAAGGCCACGCTCCTGAACTTCATTATACTTCCGTACCACCTTGTTAAATCCGCCGCTAGGTATCAGGACATGCCTCAATTTTTCATCATACCCGCGGTGCTCGTGTTTATCCTTAGGATCATATTGTTCAGAAAACCGTCTTTCAAGGAAGCTTTCATTTGCTTCTATATAGTGTTTTACGCCGTTGTCTGGTTCTGGGCGGGCTTGCAGTTGTGGCGGCACCTGCTCAGCATAATGCCTTTGATGTTCATGCTCACGTTTGAGTGGGTGTCCGGGATAAAGCCGAAGGCGCTGCGTATAGGAGTGGGCGCGGTTTTTCTTATAAACCTCTTGCCGCTCGCCTTGTCAAGCGTAAACAATGAGCTTTTCGCTGTTTTCACCCTTCCGTCCGTGGAATCGCCCGGCACGCCGCCCGCGGAACGGTACCTTGAAAAGGAGATGGATAACTACAGGACCTATACCTATATAAACAGGACGCTTCCGCCCGGCTCAAAGGTTTTTCTGTACAGGGAACTGCGCGGGTATTATCTTGAAAGGAATTACCTCTGGGGCGACCCGATAAACCAGACGGAAGTAGTGTACGGAAAATACGCGAAACCGGCTGAACTGAAAAAACGCCTTGATGAGCTCGACGTAACGCACGTGCTCGTAAATTACAATATGTATATGCCCTCCGAGACATATTACGACAGCCGCACGGTTTTTCTGATGGAAAGCGTGATTTTGCGCTACTGCAGGGAGATCTATGAAGCCAACGGCATTATTCTGTATTCGTTGAAAAAATAGCCGCTATTTGGGATAATTAAGAAAACCTGCCGGTATTTACTAATCCCACTGCAGTGGGATTTCATCCGCCGCGGCGGACTTCGGTTAAGGTAAATTAAGGTTGGTCGCATAAGGCAATTTAGTAGAAACGCTTAAGGTGTTCAAGGAGTTTACAAGAAAATGAGACTTCCCCAGCATGCTTTAGCATCGACCATCGGCGCAGCCGCGGTCTACGCGGTAACGAGGTCGCCCGGGATGGCCGCCGGAGTTTTTATCACGGGGGTATTCATAGACCTTGACCATATAATAGATTACTGGCGCGAGCATCCTTTCCGCATGGATCTTGATCATTTCTTTCACACTTGCAATGAATACAGGCTGAAAAAAGCATTGCTGATAAGTCATTCGGTAGAGTTCCTGTTTCCGATAGCCCTGCTTGTGTATCTGACAAGGAGTCCCTGGATAATAGGAATGTCTATCGGGTGGGCGCTGCACATTATCATGGATTACGAGGGCAATAAGGTCCACGGTTTGACGTATTTCCTTTTTCACAGAATACGCGTGGGATTTGAGATAGACAAGGTTTTTAATATTAAGGACGGGATAGATTAAATGGGCGGTATTAACGCAGTAAAGCCGGCAAAGCTGTTCATCGGGATAATAGCGTCTTCGCAGGAAATCCTTTCTTCGGCGGAAAAGGCCATTGAGGAGAAATGGGGCGCGATAGACGTCAAAAGCGCCGTCGTGCCGTTCGGTTTCACGGATTATTACGAGAAAGAGATGGGCAAAGGATTGCTGCGACGCTGGATATCTTTTGAAAAGCCCGTGAATCCGGACGAACTGGCGGATATCAAGCTTCAAACGAACGGAATTGAAGGCAAATACGCGGAAAACAGTCAAAGGCGCGTTAATCTTGACCCCGGATACGTTGAGTTGTCTAAGGTCGTGCTGGCCTCAACCAAGGATTTCAGCCACAGGATATATATAGGTAAGGGCATCTACGCGGAATTAACGTTGCTATATAAAGCAAAGGATTTCACGGCGCTTCCCTGGACATATCCCGATTACCAGTCGCCGGAAGCGAAAAAATTCCTGTTTGCCTGCAGGGAAAAACTTAAGCGATGTTCCTTTTTAAGGAAGAATTGTCCGTAAATTATTACAGGATACCGATAACTATCGACTGTAGTTTAATGTCTTTTGCACCATGCCCGATAATAAAACAATCGCCTTTCTTTCTTGACAAAACGGAGATGGTCTGCTATACTGTTATCGGTAACACAAAAAGCTATTACGAAGTTAACCCCCGATAGGGGATTTCACATGAAACACCTTAGAACAACGCTTAAGGTGTTCAAGGAGGTCAGAATGAAGTTAAAACGTTGTATGGTTTGCAGTACGTTGTTCGCACTGATCTTTGCGGCCGGATCGGGCATCGCTGTTTCCGCCGATAAGCAGGCTGACGACGTTTCTGTATTAACTTTCTACCGCGATATGGGCAAACTATCGGTTTACGGCAACGGTTCCAAGATAGAAGCGGATTTCAAGAATCCGAAGGAAGGGAAAGCCTCCCTCAGGATAGAATTGAACACGGCCCAGTGGACTGCGGCAATGGTGCGGCTTCCAAAACCTTCCGCGCTCAAGGAACTGCGCGACGGCGGCGCCTGTTTAGCGTTCTGGATTAAATGCGACCAGGAAAGGCCGCTCCTAAAAGTTCAGCTTGTGGATTCCGACGCGGACGGCAAGCCGGTTGAGATATTCATAGATCTTCCAGCCTACGCGCAGCTGTCCAAGAAGAAATGGGAAGAGGTGAAGATTCCCCTGTCGTATTTCCCGGACAAGGGAAGCTATTATGACGGGGTCGAGAATAAATTTGACGAGCTATTCCAGTGGGACCAAGTGGCGGAAGTCCGCTTTCAGGCGGCCCCTTCGGAATCCGAGCCCGTTGTCTATAAATTCAATGTTGACGAGATTGTGATAATAAAATAGTGAACACCAAACGCGCTTTATTCGCCGGAACAGCGTCCGTGCTCTACCTGCTGACGGCTTTATCCTACCGCTGCGCTTTCGCGCAAGAGGCACAGGGCTGCCTTTGGGGGCTGTTCCAGAGCAATCTTCCCATAGAACTCGAGGCCATAAACGAGACGGAGATTATGACCGGCAAGAAAGCCGGCATGATAATGTTTTTCGTGGATTGGACATATGATTTTCCGAGCGAGGACTGCGATAAGATAGTGAAATACGGAGCCATACCTCACGTTACATGGGAACCCTGGATCAATTGGGGCAAGAAACCTTTGAGCCCGGAAGAAATCTCCCGCGGAAAATATGATAAGTACGTCAGAAAATGGGCAAAAGCGGCGCGCGAGTTCAAATATCCGTTCTTCCTGAGGTTCGGACACGAGATGAACGGCGACTGGTACCCATGGAGCGCGGCCAAGAACAAGTACAAGGCGGCGGTTTATGTGGATATGTACCGCCATGTTCACGATATATTCAAAGAAGAGGGCGCCGATAACGTTATCTGGCTATGGTGCCCGATGAATGCCGATTTTCCAACATCTCCATGGAATAAATGTTCGAAGTATTACCCGGGCGGCGAATACGTGGATTGGATTGGAATGGATGCTTACAACTGGGGGCGCGACCTGGCCGGAGGCGTCTGGATCCCGTTCAGCCGGCTTGTGAACACAAGGTACAATGAATTCGTCCAGTCGTACCCCGGCAAACCGATAATGCTTGGCGAGTTCGGCTCGGGGACAGGAGGTGGCGACAAGGCGGTCTGGATACAAGAAGCGCTGGGCGCCATAAAGAAAGATTACCCGGCCATTAAAGCCGCGGTTTGGTTCAATATCAAAAAAGAGCGTGACTGGCGCATACAATCCAGCACGGCGGCCGTCGCGGCTTTCGCGGGCGAGATGAAGGACGGATATTTCTTAAGCGATCCGGAGGCTGTATCTGCTATTATCAAGGATTTTAAGCTCCCGACGGGCGCGGAAAAAGAATTAAAACCTATAATAATTAAATGGGAAAAGCCGGTTGTATTATCCAAGTATGCCTCCGTCCCGCCTGTCATTGACGGCAAGATTGACAACGGCGAGTGGACGGCGCCTTCGGGGGCGGACGGCGCATTTCTGGCGGTCGTTATGAACGACAAAAAACAGGTAACACTGAACAGTGAAAATATTTCATGGTCCGGTGAAAAAGATCTCAACGGGAATGCGGTTTTAGCGTGGGACGAGAAAAACCTTTACCTTCTTGCTGAAATCCTCGACGACAAAACGTGCATTAACAGTTATTCCGGGGATTCAATTTGGAACGGCGACTCTTTAGAAATAGCTTTCGGTCTTGACCCGGCCGCGGACCCGGCGCGGAAAGTATTTTCTTCTTCAGATTTCCAACTCGCTTTCTTAATAAACAGTTTTTTTCCAAAAAATCTGCAGACATGGTCATGGCAGTTGAAAAGCTCTGCGGCAGATGTGACGTATGTCGTTAACGAGAACAAAAAGGGAGACGGATACATATTGGAGGCATCCGTGCCTTGGCGTGCTTTCAAGGAATTTAGCCCGTCTGAGAATATGCTGCTGCCGTTCAACATGGCTCTGAACGACGCGGACAAGAAGGGCGGCAACAGGCAGGTCCAGATGGTTTGGGCCGGTAACAGCAGGTTTTATACGGACCCATCGATGTGGGGCTGGATCAAGCTAGTCAAATAACTGAAAAATAAACCTCACACATCTTTCAACCGCGCACAATTGCGTGACCTATAACTACTAACTACAAATAGCAATAATCGTATATCCTTTATTTAAATCCGTGTTATACCTGCGCAGAGTGTCCGAAGGGGCTCCATTTGAAAGACATTAAAGAAAAAATCATCGCCGTTGTCGGGGTATCAGGCAATCCGAAAAAATTCGGATATAAGATATTCAAATCGCTGCTGGACGCCGACTATGATGTTTCCGGGATAAATCCTGCCGGCGGCGAAGTTCTCGGAAAAAAGATTTTCAGGAAACTTGAGGAGGTCAGCCATAAGCCTGAATTGGTTATAACGGTAGTTCCGCCGCAAATAACGGAAAAAATAATCGAACAATGCATGGAGCTTGGGATAAAAGAGATCTGGATGCAGCCAGGTTCGGAATCCGAAGACGCAATAAAGAAAGCGAAAGAATACGGCATGTCGGTCACGCATCACGCGTGCATAATGGTAAGCCAGGGAATATAAAGCTGGTAGAAGGTAGACGAAAAAAGGTAGATGGATGAAATAAGATTAACGGATATGTTTGAAATTTATAAAAATATTATTTAGATATTGCAAATCTTATTCAAAATATGTAGAATTTTGACAACATGGCGGGAAAGATAAATCTTATTATCGCGGTATGCAACGCGCAAGGACATGGAACCCACATCTAAAAATGTGGCTTTTTGTTTTTATACTTACAATCGATCTTTCAAAAAGCTGAAATACTAACGATCAGATGCCAAGGCGAAATATTCCCCTCGCTTGAGATTATTCTTTGGCGAGGGGAATACTCGAATTAGCGGCATCCTGCGATTCGGAAATAAAACAACATTTTAGGGATATGGCGGGATAAAGCAATTTAGAACAACGCTTAATACAGGAGTCAATCCCCTATCGGGGATTTCGCATAAGGCAATTTAGAACAACGCTTGAGGAGCTCAATATGGATTGCGCGGAAGCAGTAAAATACTTGAAAAGTCAATCAAATGTTAAAAATGTAAAAGGCATGGCCAGGTTCGGAATAAATGTGAAAGGCGCGCTTGGAATTTCAATGCCCAAGCTAAGGTCCTTCGCTAAAAAGTTAGGAAAGAACCATGCGCTTGCCCAGCAACTGTGGAAAACCGGTATCCATGAAGCGAAGATACTCGCGGGGCTGGTGGATGAGCCGAAGAAGGTCAACGAAAGGCAGATGGAAAAATGGGTAAGGGGTTTTGACTCGTGGGACGTGTGCGACCAGACCTGCCTGAACCTTTTTCACGAAACGGAATACGCGTATAAGAAATGCCACGATTGGTCCAAAAGAAGGGAAGAGTACGTAAAACGCGCGGGCTTCGCGCTGATGGCGGTAATGGCGGTGCACGGAAAAGAATTCAATGACAGGGATTTTATTGATTTTTTCCCCTCTATTAAAAGAGGAACCATTGATGACAGGAATTTTGTCAAGAAAGCCGTCAACTGGGCATTGAGGCAGATAGGAAAACGCAACGAGAAACTCCGCAAAGAAGCCGTAAAACTTGCCGAAAGCATCGCAAAGATGGATTTCCCCTCCTCTAAATGGATCGCCAGGGACGCCCTTAGGGAACTTAAGAAGAAATAGTCAACATGGAATAATGGTTAAATGGTCTTATGGCTAAATGGCTTGTAAGACTTTAGCAATTTAACCATTTATCCGGTTAGCCATTTATAATACTCGGGAAAAACTGGGCCACTATTTAGGCTGATTTAAGGTGTAAAAAGCAGTATAATGGAAGCCTAAAAGGAGGCCTGAAATGATGCGGAAGAGGTTCGAGGCAGGGTTCAAAGCAAAGGTAGCGCTGGAGG
>JBDRNC010000033.1:0-5609 GCA_043811535.1 Elusimicrobiota bacterium | reverse complement strand
TCCGTTTTTGGAGCCGCACGCCAGCGCGTCTGAAATCGTGAAAAAAACCCTTTCACGGCCCGCGTCTTTGATGTATTTGGAGTATTTTAGCACGTATTCAACGCTGTGTTCCCTTATTATAGGGAAAATACACGGGGTTTGGCAGAATACGCACTTGTTCGGGCATCCGCGCCTCAGTTCCATGGGACCGAAAAACTTTCTTTTATAAGCGAAGGGGGGATTTTCCTCCGGATACGTTATCAGGGCTTTCCAATGACGAACAGGAGTTTGTCTACGCTTTCGTGCTCAATGATGGGAGCCTCAAGGACATGGCAAGGTTTTTAGGAAAATCATACCCGACAGTCAAGAACATGCTGGACGGAATAATTCACAGGCTGAAGGACACTAGAAAATAGGAGGCAGAATTGCGCAGATTTGATTTCATTGTAAGACGTGCGAACAAGAGGCCGTTTTATTTTACGTCAACCATTGCGACAGGTGTGTTTTTGGGTTTATAACGATAGTTGTCGCCATTTGGGTGATATTCGTTCTTTAATACGCTTAATATAGAGCTTAACACCTCCGAAGAGACATGGCCCTCGTCGGAGGTGTACTTTATATTCCTCCCCGAAAAAAGGGACGGTTCTATTCAATGAATAGGAATCGTCCATTGTTGCTTTTTATTGATCGGTCCTTTGAAATATATCTATTTAACTATTGACAAGAATCAGTTTATAGGTTACAATATACTAAATAAATTAGTAAATACGTTCTATTTGTATCATATAGTATGGTTATAATCTAATAAAAACTAAATATATTAGTATAAGGTGAGGAAGTATATGGTCAAACCTAAGACTCGAGTATCCGATATTGCCAGACTGGCAGGTGTTTCTCCATCCGCGGTGTCTTTTGCGCTTAATGACAGGAAAGGGATAAGTCCGGAGCTAAGGGTGAAGATAAAGAACACAGCGGCGAAATTGGGATACGTGAAAACTACTTTATCCGGTAAATCTAAATACATCAGTATAGTCTATGCCGGCGCAGGGGGGCATATTGTTTCAGAAATAGATTCCGGAATTACGCAGGCGCTTTCAAAATTCGGGTATTCGCAGATAAGGTACACGTTCTATAAGGATGAGATGATGAACGATGCCCGCAAGCAGTCATACCTTGACGGCATAATGGAAGAGCCAGGGATAGCGGGAATGATAGTGGTCTTTCTGAGCCTTACGGAAAGCCAGAAGAAGACTGTCATGGAAAGGAAACTGCCTGTGGTTTTCCTCAATAGCAGCGAACCCGGCGCCGCCGGCATATCCATAGATGACGAGAAGGGCGGCTATCTGGCGGCAAAAAAACTGATCGGGCTCGGGCATAAAAAGATCGGCCTGGTAATTCCCGGCATCTGGTACGATGCGGTTTGGAACCTGAGAAAAGACGGCTATATCAGGGCTCTGGCGGAACACGGCATAGAGTTCAATCCCGGGTATATCGCCGAAGAAAACTCTTTCACGTCTGACGGCAGCAAGGTGGCGGCAATGGGTCTTATCAAAAGAAACCCGGAGCTGACCGCGCTTATTTTTGCGAGCGACCTTCAGGCGTTTTACGGTATTGATGTCATGAAAAAGAACGGCATTGCCGTTCCGGGCGACATTTCAGTCATAGGGTTCGACAACATGGTCTTCTGCGACCTGTTTGAACCGCCGCTGACCTCTCTGAAAATGCCGTTTTATCAAATGGGAAAAGCCGGGGCAGAGACCCTTCTCGATATGCTGAAGGGTGCTCCGGTCCCGGATGGGAAAATACTGCTGGAGCCGGAGGTTGTGTTCAGGTCGTCCTGCAAAGATATATCTAAAAAATAATCCGTTCCGATGGAGGCCGAAAATGTCCAGTAAAAGCCTGTCGTTGTGCGCGTGTATCATCCTGTTGTTCATGCAGTTCTCGCCGCCGGCCCGTTCGGAAGATTGGAAGAAGGGACAGTTTGAGCTGAAAAAAATCAGCGACAGGTGGGTATTCGTTGACCCCTCCGGCAAGCCGTTCTATTCGATAGCGATGTGTTACGCGTGGGGGCCGGATACCGGACCGTACGCCAAAGAGAAGAATAGCATGAAGAAGATACTGGCCAGTCTGAAGATAATGAAGGAGCACGGGTTTAACACGCTGAACCTGTACGGCATGGAGAACTTGGAGGAAATACTCACATGGTGCGACGCCAATAATTTTGCGTTCTACCCGCGCATGAGCTACTACGACTTGCCTGATTTCCCAAAAACGCTGAAAGAATACCCGGATTTCATGAATCCGGAATTCAGGAAAAACGCAAAAGCGTATTTCAAGCAATACTGTCCTATATTCAAGAAGCATCCTTCCGTGCTTGCGATAGATATGGACCAGAGATGGATGTTCCCGCTGGACTGGGGCGGAGAAAAGCACCTGGGGAAGGCGATGCTCGGCGCGGCAAGCATAAAATATCTGCCGGTGTGGTTGAAAAAGAAATACGGCGGCATAGGCGCGCTTAACCGGGAATGGAACAAGGAATACAGGGCGTTCAGCGACGTGATTGCCGACGAAGAGATAATTAAGAACGGCGCGGTGTGCGACCTCGGAAGATCTCCGTGGAGGGGCGATATCTACGAATACACGCTCTGGACAGTAAACGATTTCCTGAAAGACATCACGTCTTACATAAGGAAGATAGACAACAAGAAAAGAATGGTCACTTATACCACGGAAATGCCTGAGGTCTGCCCTTTTCCTCTTTCCACGCTTAAGAATTCCGGCATCAATTTTGTTTCGCCGGTTCATTACAACAACCTGCCGGATTTCGGAAGAGACTGGATATCTTTCGGGGAACTGCTGTACATGACGAAATGGCATTCCGACCTTCAGAAAATGCCTTGTTACATAAGCGAAACGGGATTTCGCGCCGCTCCGCTGAAACAGAATCCGCCTTTCATGGCTTACGGCGCGGGAAAACCGGGCGACGAGGATTTCGTCGCAGAGATGTACATGCGCCAGACAGCTCTGCTGGACTCGTGGCCGTGGATGACGGGGTGGACTCACTTCAAGTTCTATGACAAGCTTTATGAGGGCGATTTCGGCTACATTCGCGACGACAGATCCATGAAACCTGTATCCGCCTTGGGAAAATACCTGAATTCCGCCCTGCGCGTCAATTATGCGCGGGAGAAAAAACCCAAGGTCTGGATATTGTATCCGGAATACGCAATTGCGTCTTATTACGCATCGTACCAGCAGTTTAAATCGCTGATGCTCGCGCTGGAGTACGATTTTCTGCAAGAGTTTGACGCGCTGATTAAAGATAATCTCAAATATATCAAGGTCCCGTCACCAGGGATTGCCGATTCCAGTCTCGCGACCGGTCTTCTGAAAGTCTTCGATGATACATGGTTCCCGTTCAGCTTCACTTCCAGCGTTCCGGACGATGATAAGCCGATCATCATAGCCGGCAGATCGCTCGAACGGCTGTCAATGGAGGACAGGGAAAAACTAAAAGGCAGGAAAGTTATAGCCATGACGTGCGCCGGCATTGAAGACGAAAGGTTCAGGTCAACCGACAAGTGGTTCCTTTCTCTGCTGGATTCCGACGCCTCAAAGTTCAATGCTGAGTTTCGTTACGCGGATATCGGGAGTTATTTCAATAATGACATGCTGCCGGATCCGCAGGACGGCGCTGTCAGCGTGCTCCGGTGCGTGAAGAACGACGCCGAGTTTATGTTCCCGGGAAACAAGGACGGGAAAAACGATAATGTGGCTGCGGCGGGACAGGTATTGAGCGTGCCCGAAGGGAAATATACGTACGCGCACTTCCTTTTGGCTGCGCAGGGAAACGACAGCGTGTGCCGGGTCTCGCTTGGATATTCTGACGGCACTTTGGAAGATGTGTATACCGGGGAGACCGTAACTGATTGGAGATATATCCCGTTTTTCGGGCACGGCGCTGTCAAGACAAAAACAAGTTCGGGCGAGAATATCTATATAAGCCACCTAAAGTCGAGATGCAACGGCTTTAAGACACTGCGTTCCATCACGCTTCCTGATAATCCGAAAATACATGTCTTTGCCGTCACGCTTGAGACAGGCTACGATATTGTACGCGACGCGAAGGTCACCGTATCTTTCGGCGGCCTTAAAAGTTCGGGCGAAGCGTACTGGATGGCCCCTCTCGAAGACGAAAATTTCAATGGAACGGCTCTGGCAAAGTTTGACGACGGCAAGCCGGCCATTGTGTTCAACAAGAAGAATAAAAGCGTGGTTTTCTTGTACGACGCGCTCACGTGGAGAGGGTCTAAAGATGAACTTAGCGGTGATCTGGAATTCACGTCAAAAGCGATAAAGGAAGCAATACGCCTGTTAAATGAATGAGGGAGGGTATTATGAAAGCGTTAATTGCCGTGTTATGCATCTTTATTTCATGTCCAGGATTATCGGCGGATTATATCAAATCATGGCTGGTCTGCGGCCCTTTTATAGACCAGACCCTTGACGATCCGTGTTTTGATAATGAAGGCAAGTCAGTTCCTGTCGAAGGCGCGAGCGAAGGGGGTAATACATGGAGGAGATATTTAGGGACGAATGACTTCGTTGATCTGGCTGCCGACGAAGTATTCGGTCAAAAGGACGAAAGCAACGGGATGGCCTACGTGCGCATAAACTGTGCGGCGGCCACGGACGCCATACTCTACATCGGCAGCGACGACGGCGTGCGCGTCTGGCTTAACGGTGAAATGGTGCTTAACAACGACACTCCGCGCGGCCTTGAACCGGACCAGGATATCATAAATATCAGGCTGAAGGACGGCGACAACAACCTGCTGGCCAAAGTGAATAATATCGGCGGCGGTTGGGGGCTGTCGGCCAGGATAGGCGACCGGGACGGCAACGATATCAAGGGGCTTAAGTATTTCCCGGTGAATACGCTAATGCCGCTCCCCGTGCTGAGCGCGAAGGCAAGTTCTGAAGAAGAAGATGAGTCAACGAAGGAAGTATACAATGCGTGGAAGGCGTTCGATGGAGACATGTCCACAAGGTGGAGTTCGCAGCATGATGACTCCGAGGTGCTTACCTGCGATCTCGGCAGGACTGCCATGATATACGAGATCGTGCTTAACTGGGAGACGGCGTTCGGAAAATCATATTCTATAGATGTTTCGCCGGATGAGAGCGATTGGATCAAGGTCTATTCGACCGAAAAAGGCTCAGGGGGACGCGAGCAGATTAAAATCAGCCCCGTGAAAGCAAGGTACGTCAGGCTTAGCGGTAAAGAACGCGGGACTACGTTCGGATACTCGTTGTTTGAATTTGCCGTAGTAGGGGAGCCGCTCACGGGCAAGGATGAAAAGATAATCCTGAAAAAGAATTAATGCTAAGGGGCGGCCCGGTATTAACCGGTATAGTGAAGCTGATGGAAGAAGTCGCCGTGGGCAATGCCGTCGCGGATCAGTCGATGGACTGATTCCTTGACGGCATTTTCTATCGGTTCGGGGGCAAGTCCTTCAAAAGGCGTTCCAGGCAGAGGCATAAAGTAGTGAATGTTGAATTTCGCGTTGTATTTCAGCGATAGTTTGTCAATAAATTGAATGGTTTGGGTCCTGTCCTTCAGCTTTTCA
>JBDRNC010000032.1:0-13785 GCA_043811535.1 Elusimicrobiota bacterium | reverse complement strand
ACCTCCTCATTAGGTTATTGGTCTAACTTATGGGAGAATAGCCCCTTTTCTTTTTTATGTCAACTTCTTAAAAGAAAAAAGAAGCAAAAAAGAAAAACGGAAACAACATAAACAAATTACACACTTTAGTATACACTACCATTAAGAAGGGACTTAATGCCTTCTTGGCTCATATTTTGTATAATTATAGCGTATGGAGAAGCTAAATACAATCATTATTTCCGATGTCCATCTGGGTTCGCCGAACAGCAGGGCCTTTGATCTGACGGCAACGCTCAAAAGCATGAGATTCAAGCGCATCGTGATAAACGGGGATATGTTCGAGGACCTGAATTTCGAAAAACTGACCAGCACCCACTGGGAATTGCTTGAACACATAGGCAAGCTGTCGCGAAGGGACGTGGAGGTTGTCTGGATCAAGGGCAACCATGACGGTAAATTCCAGAGGTTAATGTCTTATATGATAGGCATTCCCGTGCGCGAAGAATTCATCTGGGAAGCGGGCGGGAGAAGGTTTATAGCGCTTCACGGGCACCAGTTCGACAGTTTTATCTCAAACAATAAGATACTGGGACGCTTGCTCGCTTCGATGTACACCTCGTTCCAGAGGGTGGTTTCATCGCAGTTATTTGACTGGATAATGCTCAAGCTTGCCGACCGCTGGCTCAGAGCGACTGAACAGATAGCCGGCCTGGCGCTGGAATACGCGGTGAAAAAAAAGTGCGATGTAGTTGTGTGCGGACACACCCATTTTATGTATAATATCACAAAAGACAGCACGGAGTATTACAATACCGGCTGTTGGAATAACAAGCCGTCATATCTGCTGGCGGTTGAAGATGACGGGTCGGTGAATTTAAAAGCTGTGGCATAACGATTAAAACGGAGATTTTATGAAAGTCTTGCTGATTGCGGCGGCATGTTTAATGATGCCGTGTATTTTAACGGCAGTCGAACAAAATGACGCCGTGACCGGCGCGACCGTTAGATACAAGGCTGAAAAGACGGATCTCAAGAAAATAGTAACGGGAAAGAAAATCCTTGTTGTCTATTTTTCTTTGACGGGCACCACTGAGCGGGTCGCGAAGGATATCGCCGACTGTTTCGGGGCCGATATCGAAAAAATTGTAGACAAGAAGAATAGGAAGGGCTTTTTCGGCTTTATAAGCGGAGGCAAGGACGCGACATTCAGGAATCTTACGGAAATTGACCCGATAAAGCTCGATCCCTCAAAATACGATATCACGATGGTAGGCACGCCTATCTGGTCGTGGGCCATGACGCCCGCCATAAGGACATATATAACCCGGAATAAGGATAAATTCAAAGAAGTCGCTTTCTTTGTCACGGCCGGCAGCACGCCCGCCGAGAATATAGTGCCTTCAATGGAAAAGATCGCCGGCAAGAAAAGCGTCGCGTATGTGGGCTTTGTGTCAAAAGACCTTAAAGATAACAGCAAATACTGGGCCAAACTCACCAAGTTCCTGGGGGCATTCAAACAGAAGTAATAAACCGGTTTTTCACTGTAACACCGCGCCTTTATACGCGCGGTGTTTTTTTTGCCGCTCCGCGACTTCGTCGGGACTCCATTGAGTTATATTATGGAAGTCGCTTGCCGCTCCCGAAGAGTTTCCGCCACTTCGGGGGCGGAAAAATGAAAAGGCCTTGACATTATAACTATACCAATGTATAATTATACCAAAGAGTAGTTAAAGTCGCCTGAGTAATACCTTTTTGGCTGCAATTCTTGCTCTTTGGCTGCGGCTTCGTTGTATTCGCGCTAACGTGGCTCTTTAATTGCCACGCGTCGCGCTCATACGCCTTGCCTCGCCTCAAGATCAAGAATTTCGCTTCAAAAAAATATCACTCAGGCGACTTTTTTGGGAATTTCTTATAAAATGTAGTGTCAGGAGGACTAAAAATGACCAGGCCGTCGCAGAATATCGACAAAAAACTAATCCAAGCGGGAAAAGAGCTTGTCCCCAGGATGGGGATATCCGGGCTCAGGCTCAGGGATGTCGCCAGAAAAGCAGGAGTAAATCTCGGTATGTTCAACTACCACTTCGGGACCAAGGAAAAGTACATGGAAGTCCTGATGACGGAGGTGTACGAGGAGTTTTTTAAAGGTTTCAAAATTGAATCTGAAACAGGCGGCACTCCGCTGGAACGGCTCAGGAACGCCCTGCTGAGCGCCGGGATATTTGTCAGGGAAAACAGGATGCTTGTCTCCGCGCTTTTTGAAGAGATATTTAAAGGCAACAGGAAAATAGTGGAGTTCGCGCGGAAAAACATGACAAAACACGTCAAAATCTTTCTGGAACTCCTTTCACAATGCCAGAAAGAAGGATATATCGTGAAAACCTCCATATTTGCGATAGTGCCGCTGATAATCGGCGCGGCCGCTCTTCCGAGTATTGTCATCAGGGTGCTTGAAAAGAACTACAAGGGAACATTCCTCGGCGCTTTCATTCCGGTCCTGGAAAAAACCGCTATATCTGATAAAAGAATAGCGGAAAGAATAGACCTGGCGCTGAAAGGCATATCCACCGGGGGTGCAAAATGAGTCCCGTTAGAGATACCGGAAATAATACAAATGATATGTTGGATATATTCGAGGAAAAAAAGATATTTAAAATTGAAGCTCAAAATGCCGCAGTCGCCAAGCGGCGACCTATCTCTAACGGGATGAGAAACCTTGTTAATGCCGTTCTTATTTTCTGCTGCCTCTTGCTTCCGTCTTCCATCTTCTTTCTTCCGTCTGTCATATCCGCCGCTGATGCAATTCAGGCATCGTTGACGCTTGGCGACGCGGAACAGAGCGCGGAGAATCATTCACAGCGCCTTAAAAGCCTGAAATACGAGCAGAAGGCCGCCGAAGAGCGCTCGTCGTACCAGAAAACGCTGGGCTATCCTAAGCTCGCGCTTGACGGTTCCTACCGCTACATTACCAGCGTGCAGGAGATAACGCTTCCTATTCCTAATTCCAACCCCGTAAAGTTCGGCGATAATTCTAATTATTCCATAGGCCCGCTGCTCACATGGACCGCGTGGGATTCGGGCGGCGTGTTCAACGCGCATAAAAGCGCGACGGCCGCGGCTGAAGCCAGGAAGAACGAGGCAGAGGCGATGAGAAGGCAGGTTGTCTTTTCGGCCAGGTCGGCGTATTTCCAATTGGCGCTGGCGGGCGAACAGGTTATGCTTTACGCGGACGCCCTCAAACTTTCAAGCGCCCAGTATGAAGACATAAGAATCAATGTGCGCGCCGGGACAAAGAGCCGCGCCGACGAACTGAAGGCGCATCAGGAAGTGCTCGCGAGGATGAAGCAGCTCAGGCAGACGCAGGCCGATATGGCTTCCGCCTTAAGCGACCTTTCCGCGCTGACCGGCGCGGAATACGCCCAGCCGAAACTGGAAAGCCTGGATTCCATGCTGGGAAGATTCGAGCCGTACATGGATTCAAAACTTGACGAAAAGCATCCGGCGCTTGAAGTTTTCGCGAAATCCGCGGAAGCGTCAGGATACGCCGCGAAGAGCGCGGGTTCCGGCAACTGGCCGAAAGTTCAGCTTTCGGCGAAGTCGTCGATGGATTATCCCAACGGCACAAAACTTGAAAGCTATAACCAGAATACTTTCAGCGCGACGCTGAATTGGGCGCTGTTTGAATTCGGCGCCGTAAAAAACCGAGTGAACGAGAGCGAAAACGCGATGTCCGCCGGTCTGCAGCGCAGGGGCCAGGCCTTGTCCGATTTCAGGCGCGACTGGGCCAAAACCATGGAACAGCTTTCAAACCTGCGGGACCAGAAAAAAATGAATGAAATCTCGGTCGCGGAGACGGACGAACTTTCAAAAATAATCTATAAAACATATAAAAGCGGCTCGATATCCTTTTTAGAAGTTGAGAACGTGAACTTCAAGGCGCTTGAAGCGAAGATACAGTCGGCAAGGACAAAGGTCCAGATGCTGATGAATCTGGCAGTCATAGCGAACCTGGCGGAATAAAACATATTATGCAATTACAAATTACAGATTACAAATTTGAAGCTTTAAGCGGTTAATATGTAATTTGTAATATGGAATCTGTAATTATATACAGGAGGTATTGTATGGATAAAAGAAAAATCATTGCGGTTGCGGTATTAGCTGTTGTCGGATTAACGCTCTATCTGACTTTGACGAAGCGCGGCGGGTTCATGTATGCCGGCACCGTGGAGGCGACCGAGGTGGACCTTTCATCCCGCCTGACAGGCGTGATAGGTTCGGTTAATGCCCGGGAGGGGGACAAGGTCAGCCAGGGGCAGGCGCTGGTGAAGCTTTCAATAGAGGATATAGAGGTCGCGGCCGCGGCGGCCGAGCGCGATTACAAGCGCGCAATAGAGCTGCTTGACGCCGGCTCGCTGAACCGCGAGGCCTTTGACAGGATAAAATTCAAGAGGGATGACGCCGCGGTGCGCCTCAGCTGGGGAACGGTAAAATCGCCCATAGACGGCACCGTGATAACGCGCTTCCACGAGCCCGGCGAGATGGTCGCGCCCGGAGTAAAACTCATGACAATAGCGGACATAAAAAGGCCCTGGGCGTATATTTACGTGCCCCAGCCGGTGCTTTCAAAAATATCCGCAGGGATGGAAGTGAAGGGCTACGTTCCCGAGTCCGGCGTGAAGAAAACTATACCCGGCAGGATATCGCATATAAATCAGGAAGCCGAGTTCACTCCTAAGAACGTCCAGACTCAGAAGGAAAGGACCAGGCTTGTTTTCGGCGTCAAGATCGCTTTTGAGAACGACGACGAGTTCCTTAAACCCGGCATGACGGTGGAAGTCGAATTGGGAAAATAAATACAAATATCCTCCCCCTTTATAAAAGGGGGATAGAGGGGGATTTTAAAAAATCTCCCCTGACCCCTCTTTAGAAAAGAGGGGAAATGAATAGTAAAATGAAAAACATAGGTATAAACATTTCAAATGTTACCCGAAAATTCGGCGAGACGGTTGCGCTTGAAAACGTGATTGTCAACGTCGAGCCCGGGACGCTCAACGGGTTCATCGGGCCGGACGGCGCGGGCAAGACCACGCTTTTCAGGATACTTGCCGGCCTGCTCCGCAAGGACAATGGCAGCATCAGATATAACGCTTCCGGCAGGGATGTGGGGTTCGAAGATATCCGCCCGACGCTCGCGTACATGCCTTCAAAACAGAGTTTGTATCCGGACCTGTCCATTGACGAACATCTAATATTTTTCAAAGACCTTTACAGCCTGCCGGAAAAAGATTTCAGCGAACGCTCAAAGGAACTTCTGAATATCACGCGCCTTGAAAAATTCAGGGACAGGAAGATCGGGAATCTTTCGGGGGGGATGTACAAGAAGGTCGGGTTGATGTGCGCGATGCTCCAGTCCCCTTCGATGATGCTTCTGGACGAGCCGACAAACGGCGTGGACCCGATAAGCCGCAGGGAATTCTGGGACCTGCTCCACCGCCTTTCAGAACAAAAGATACTTATCCTCATTTCAACGTCGTATATGGACGAAGCCGAAAGGTGCGCTTTTGTCCACCTTATGGACTCAGGAAAGATAATGATGAGCGGCAGGCCGGAAGAGCTGCTTGCAAGGGAAAAGGTAAAAGGCTTTGATGAGGTTTTCATAAAGATGTCTCATGGTTGAGTAGACGGCACTTAAGTGCCGTCTACGGGTTTTTACGGAGTAACGATGAAAGCAGTCGAGATAAACAACCTTACCGTCAAGTTCGGCGATTTCACCGCCGTAGACAGCCTTACTCTCGGAGTTGAGAAAGGCGAGATCTTCGGATTTTTGGGCGCCAACGGCGCCGGAAAAACCACGGCGATACGCGTGATGTGCGGGCTTCTGGTTCCCACGTCCGGCGAGGTACGCGTCGAGGGCCTTGACCCGAAAAAGGGTCTGTCCGCCATCAAGGCTGTCGTCGGGTACATGTCGCAGAAGTTCACGCTTTACGACGACTTGACGGTAATAGAGAATTTGAATTTCAAAGCGACGATAAGAAGGATGCCTGAAGCTGATGCGGAAAAGCAGATAGACAGGATATTCGAGTTCATCGGCTATGATTCCGGCCGCGATACGATGGTCAGGGAACTCCCCGCGGGGGTTAAACAGCAGGTTTCGCTCGCGGCGACTCTAATTCACGATCCGGGTATAGTTTTTCTTGACGAGCCGACATCCGGCGTCTCGCCTGCCGTCCGGGCGAGGTTCTGGTCGCTCATAAGGGCGCTGGCGAAGGAAGGCAAGACGGTTTTTGTAACCACTCATTACATGGACGAAGCCGAGGAATGCGGGAGGATAGCGCTGATGAGAGCCGGTAAACTTATCGCGCTCGGAAGCCCGGCCCAGTTGGAAAAGGATACCTATCCGCGCGGCCTGCCCGGCGGGAAAAGAAAACCGACGCTTGAAGACGTGTTTTTGAAATTAGTGGAAGGGGAAGAAAGATGAGTAGTATTACATTTGCCCTCCCCTCTGGTAGGGGAGGGTGAGGGTGGGGAGGACCCCCCATCCCGTCCTTCCCCCGCAAGGGGGGAAGGTGAAGGTAATAAAACAAATTATGAAACTATCCAGAATCATTGCCATCGCCAGAAAAGAGGTCATGCACATACTGCGCGATCCGTTTACCGCGGGAATGGCGCTCGGGCTTCCCATAGTATTGGTAATATATTTCGGGTTCGCGATAGATTTTGATTTCAGAGGGGTAAAACTGGCCGTATACGATTTTGACAATACGCGCCAGTCAAGGGAACTGGCGGACGTATTCCTTGCTTCGGGGTATTTCAAGCTTGACAAGGGCGCATATCCTTCGGAAATGCTAAGGGAAATAGAATCGGAGAAGGATTTCGGCTCCATAATTATCAACCCCGGATTTGGAAAGAAAATCGCATCCGGGCAATCCGCTGACGTGCAGATACTCATAGACGGAACTGACAACCAGAAAACAGGCATAGTGGCGAGATACATCGGTTCCATACAGAAAGCCGTGGCCTCGCGGTTTACGGGCCCGGCTGCGGGCGTCCCGGTAGAACTGCGGACTAGATTCCTCTACAATCCCGAACTCAATACGCGGTGGTTTATCGTTCCGGGCCTGATAGTGATAGTCATAGGCCTGCTCGCGATATTGATGACGGCATTGACGGTGGCAAGGGAATGGGAGAACGGTTCCATGGAGCTCCTGCTGTCAACGCCCGTCCAGCCCATGGAGATAGTTTTGGGAAAGATAATGCCGTATGTGGCCATCGGCGTGATGGGAGCCTCGCTGGTTTATCTGGTCGCGAGGCTGGTATTCGGGGTTCCGTTTGAGGGCAGCCATATTCTTCTCGTTTTAGCCGTGCTCATATTCATTGTCGCTTCGCTGGCCCAGGGCATACTTATATCCGTGACAATGCGCGTTCAGAGCAGGTCAATGCAGTTCGCGTTCATAACGGGCCTGCTGCCGTCGCTTTTGCTGTCGGGCTTCATATTCCCCGTGGAGAGCATGCCGGTGTTTTTCAGGTACCTGACGGCGCTTCTGCCTCCGAGGTGGTTCATGACGATAATAAGGGCGCTCTTTTTGAAGGGCCCAAGTTTATATGAAATGATACTTCCGTTCTCAGCGCTGTTCCTGCTGAGCCTGATACCGATCATGGCGGCGTCAAAGAAATTCAAAAAGGATTTGGAGCCATAATAAATGGCTATAGGGCTAAATTGCTAAATTGCTGGAACAACATGTTAAATTGCTAACGTCTTTAACCATTTAGCAGTTTATCCATTTAACAATCGTCGTCTACTTGGCCATTTAACCATTTGGCCATGAAGTTTGAATTTATGAACCATTTAGCAATGAAAGGATGTTAAAATGAAGAAAGTATTAATCGGTTTTATCAAGAAAGAATTCGCGCAAACGCTCAGGGACCCGGTGATGAGGGTATTCCTGTTCGTCGCGCCGGTCATTCAACTGCTCATATTCGGATTCGCGATAAATACGGATTTCAAGAATCTCAATCTTGCCGTTATCCACAGCCCGTCGGACCGGACCGCGAGACAGTTGTCCGACAGGATCTATTCAACCGGCTGGTTCAACAGGATCGAGCCCGGCCGGGGGGATCCGATGGAACTCATGCAGACCGGGAAAACCGACGCCGTGCTTATAGCTCCCGCGGGCGGCATCGACAAAGAAGCGGCAAGGGGCGCGGCGAGGATACAACTGCTCATAGACGCGCAGAACGCCACGAAAGCCCGCGCCGTCGAATCATACATACAGAACATAGCCGCGATGTTCCTGGCGGCCCGCCGCGGCGGGCCCGGGATGACCGGTAGTCAGGTAAAATTCGACGTAAGGGTCCTTTACAATCCCGCGATGGAAACCCCGCTTTTCATGATTCCAGGCATAATGACGATGATAATGTGCATAGCCACGATAATGCTCACTAGCATGTCAATAGCGCGCGAAAAGGAACTCGGCACATTTGAAAGCATAATCGCGGCGCCGCTGAGCAATGTCGAGATAATACTCGGCAAGACCATCCCTTTCATAATCATCGGTCTTATTGACGCTGTTTTCATAATGGGGGCAGGCATGGCCATATTCGGCATGCCCGTAAGGGGTTCTTTCCTTCTGCTTTTCCTGGCCACTTTCATATTTGTCTGCACGACCGTAAGCATAGGCACGCTCATATCGACTTTCGCGCGCAACCAGCAGCAGGCCATGATGGGCACATTCATATTTGTTTTTCCCGCGATGCTCATGTCCGGCGTATTCTTTCCGGTAGAGAACATGCCTATTGCTATTAAGTGGCTGGCCTACATCGACCCCCTGAAGTATTTCATAACGTTGCTGAGGAACGTGATGCTCAAAGGCAACATCCCCGAGCTCTTCTGGCCGCATTTCGCCGCGATACTTCTTATTATGTTTGCCTCTGTCTTTGTCGCCTCCCGCAGATTCAGGCAAACACTCAACTAACGACAAATACTAAGCTTAAAACACTAAATACTAAATAAGCTCAAAACATAAAAAATTAAACTCAAACACTGCAGTTATATTTAATTTTTGGAATTATAATTTATGATTTATTTAGTGTTTAGTATTTAGTTTTTAGTATTTGTAGCAAATTTCCGTCCAAAATTAGTATAATTAATTACTATGGTTGACGAGAAGAAAGGCAAGGATTTTCTAAGGACTATCATTGATGCCGAGGTGGCCGCGGGCAAGAACGGCGGGCGCGTGGAAACGCGCTTCCCTCCGGAGCCCAACGGCTACATGCATATCGGCCACGCGAAGGCCTTCAGCATTGATTTCGGCATAGCCAAGGAATACGGCGGCGCCTGTCACCTGCGCTTTGACGATACCAACCCCGAGAAAGAAGAGATGGAGTACATCGATTCAATTCAGGAAGACGTAAAGTGGCTCGGTTTTGACTGGGGGAAACACCTTTATTTCGCGTCGGATTATTACGGCAAATTTTATGAATACGCCTTAGAACTGATAAAAAAGGGCAAGGCGTTCGTCTGCGACCTTACTCCGGACGAAATGCGCGAGTACCGCGGCACTCCCACAGCCCCCGGCAAGAACAGTCCGTACCGGGACCGTTCCGTGGAAGAGAACCTCGGGCTTTTTGAGAATATGCGCGACGGCAGGTTCCCTGACGGCAAATGCACGCTTCGCGCAAAGATAGACATGGCGCATCCTAACATCAACATGCGCGACCCGGCGATTTACCGGATAAAACGCGCCACGCATCCCAAGACCGGCGACAAGTGGTGCATTTACCCGATGTACGATTACGCCCACCCGATTTCCGACGCGCTTGAAAAGATAACCCACTCTTTATGCTCTCTGGAATTCTAGGACCACCGGCCCCTTTACGACTGGGTTCTGGATAATATAACGAGTGACTGCCACCCGCGCCAGATAGAGTTCGCGCGGCTCAACCTTACGTATACCGTGATGAGCAAGAGGAAACTCAGGGAGCTTGTCGAGAAGGAACACGTGAGCGGCTGGGACGACGCGAGGATGCCCACACTAAGCGGCTTGCGCAGGCGCGGCTACACGCCCGCTTCCATATTGAATTTTCTTGAACGTATCAGCATAGACAAGACCAATAGCACCATTGACGTCGCGCTTCTGGAATATTTCATCAGGGAAGACCTGAATAAGGCGTCCCGGCGGGTCATGGGCGTGCTGAAACCCCTGAAAGTCGTCATAGACAATTATCCCGACGGCAAAATCGAGGAGTTTGACGCCGACAACAATCCGGAGGACCCGTCGGCCGGTACAAGGAAGATAATATTTTCCAAAGAGATATACATTGAGCGCGACGATTTCAGCGAAAATCCGCCGAAAGGATATTTCCGCCTTGCTCCCGGCCAGGAAGTCCGGCTGAAACATGTTTACTACATTAAATTTGTCAGCGCCGTGAAGAACGCCAAAGACGAGATAACGGAAATACACTGCACATATGACCCGGAATCGCGCGGCGGCGGGACGCCCGACAACAGGAAAGTGAAGGGAACTCTGCACTGGGTATCCGCGCAGCACGCGATAGACGCCGAAGTCCGCCTCTACGACCGGCTTTTCAACAAGGAAAACCCGGAATCCGTTGAGGAAGGCCGGGATTTTACGGAAAGCTTGAATCCAAATTCGCTGGAAGTATTGGCAAACTGCAAGCTTGAACAATCGCTCAAGGACGCCAAACCGGGCGAGAGGTTCCAGTTCCTCAGGCACGGTTATTTCTGCGTTGACAAGGATTCAAAGCCCGGCAAACCCGTCTTCAACCGCACAGTCACGCTCAAAGATTCCTGGGCGAAAACAGAAGCAAAAATCAAAAAATAATATAAGGAGTTTTCAAATGCCGCAAAGAAACGGACAGAACCCCATACGAGCGGTAAAAGTAGGCGGTCAGCAGGGAATTAAGACAAATGACGGAATAATTCCTCAGGATAAATCCAATACCGGCATATGCCCCGCTTGCAAAGCCGAGGTTCCGCCCAAACCCGGTTTCAGATTATCATCGCTCAAATGCCCCAAATGCGGCGCTTCAATGGCCAAAAAATAGGAGCTCGAAATGAAGAAACTATTTTTATTCTTGCTTGTTCCAGTTTTATTGTCCGGCTGCGCATCGCCGCGCACGATAATCAACAAGAGCTACAATTTCAATCATATCAAACGCATCGGTGTAATGACTTTTATGAATAATGAGATGGAAATAAAAGGAATAGAGGATGTTTTTGTCGGAGAACTCATGACGAAGGGTTTCAACCTGGTTGAAAGACAGACGTTGGAAGATGTATTGCGCGAGCAGAAACTGGGCACGACCGGCGCGCTTAATCCCGATACGACCAAGAAACTCGGTGAAATTCTCGGTGTGGACGCGCTATTCTTCGGCACGGTAACGGCATATTTCCCAAAAGAAGATGAAAATAACAAAGTCATTTACGAAGAGCCGGTATATAAAAAGGTTAAAAGAAATATAGACGGCACGGTGTCCGTCGTAATCGAGCAAAAAGGAGTGCGTCCCTGGAAACAGACGCACAGTTATCCTTCCAGCAAGCAAGAGTATCCGGAGATAGGCATTGTAGCCAAGCTTATAGACGCTGAAACAGCCGAGATAATATGGGTGGGTTCAGTGATGACAGACGGAGTAAACGTGATAGACGCTCAACAAAATTGCATAGACAAACTGGTAACACAATTCTGGATGGACACGGAAGATCAGAAGGACAGAATGCGCTGAAATTAGCCATCCGCCCCTGCGGTAGTGGCGGGCGACTTCCTTAATGTGTGTAAACAGAGCCCCGAAAAGTCGGGGAGGCCAATATTTTTTCGGGGTCAAGGTCTGTCCCCCAGCCTTGGCCCCCTTTCTTTTGTGTTTTAAGCTATTCCATTGTGTATTTCCTTGATTTTATGCCATTTCACTGGTATAATTTTCAAGCGGGGTACAACCTTAATTGGTGAATACTACCCTGATTTCTTCAAAAATGAGTGGGAAGGGAAATAAATGAAAGGAGATATTATCATGGGGTTTTATAGGGCAATTCTGTTTTTCATCTTTTGTAGCGTTGTATTGATGGGTTGCAAATCGAAGAACGAAAAAACATATAGTGATATTCAAAACACAAGCACAAGACAAGAAAAAGCGGAAATAACGAACAAACAAATAAAGATAACAAGCATGGAAATGCCCGCGGGATATTCGGTTGTTGAATCAACAGATCCACTTATTAAAGTTAAGACACCGTATGCTGAAAATCCTGTAACATTGCTTGAAATGAAAGAGGAGAAGCTTATTGATTTAATTACTGGCTCTGAACCGGGTAGATTTATGTTTGATTCGTTCTTTACTGGTGAGGGAATTGTTTCTGGTTATCATATATCTTATGCCGTAAATTCGAAAGGAGAGATATACTTTCTTGATCCGATGAATAATAGGATACAGAAATTCAGTAGAACCGGTAAATACATTAAATCAATTCCTGTTCCAGCGCGGGCAGAAAAAGATGGTAAAAGCGCAGTGAGGCACACAAATAAAGGCATCACTTTTCAGCAAGTCAATGCGCCTAACGCATGGTGCAGGTTGGATGGGAATACATACTATCCGTCAGAAGATGTAGAGTATTATTATTATTTTAACAAAGATATTTGCTATTTTGGTATAGACATAGGAATAGATGCTAAGGACGATCTATATTATTTGTTTGTTAAGAACTTTGCTCTTGGCGCTCAATTAATACCAAAAGGAGATTTTGAAGTATGGCAATATCGGGATGATAATATATTGCAAAAGTATCAATTAAAGAATAAACGTGATTACGTATCGTTCGCAAGCCGCGACGGAAATATATATTTATTCTTCGGAGTTCAAGATACTTTCTATAATTTTATTAATGATAAAATGATTAATTCTCATGTAAATTCTAATACAATAGAAAAAATACATTTCAAGATTGAGTTAGATAAAAATAATAACCACGTACTTAAAATAACTAGCGACAGAGAAGTACGGGCTATTATTAAACTTCCTGATAATATTAATGCCCTCAATGTAATTGGCAATATATATTTAATAAATGATGACACATTAAGGTTATATGCAACGAAATACAATTCAAATAATTATTTTGAGGGCGATATTTTGGAGTATTCAAAAGAGGGTAAATTGAAAGCGGTATTACAGCTGAATATATTGAGAGAAACAAATAGATTTAATTTCACGGGGCTTATTCAGCATGACGGATATATTTATAATGTCTATCATAATGGCCCTGAATTTAAAAGGATTATGTTTGTGCCGATAAAAAATGAATAAGAAAATATTAGTCATTTTGGGAATTATATTCTGTTCTTCCATTTCACCTGCATTGACAAGGGAAGGGCTGGTCGTATTAGGTAATTTATATGCTGTAAATCCTATATAGACCTGCAAAGAGAATAGGGGACGGAGTTAAGAACCGTTCATTCCACTGGAATGCGAAGCGCCTTTAGGGTAGGTGGAATCGGTTATCTTAATATCTTTTCGGGGTCAAGGTCTGTCCCCCAGCCTTGGCCCCTTTTCTTTTTTATAGGAAAGATATAAAATCGTAGTAGAAAGGGTATGGCAATCTTTATTGACACAGACCAAAAAACTGTCTATACTATCTATAAAAGAAAATAGTTATTGAGAAATCAATGAATAAATACTATGTCTTTCTGTTTTCAATAATATTTATTGTATCCAGCGCTAATAGTGCGGAGCTTACTGAAAAGAGTAAGATACGCGAGAATATTGCGGTCGTGGACTTTGAAGGGAAGGATGTTC
>JBDRNC010000031.1:0-32764 GCA_043811535.1 Elusimicrobiota bacterium | reverse complement strand
CGTGGAAATCTGCAGAGTATATGTAGTGACGCCGGCGGGCAGGTCCGTAACGCCCGCCCACGAGAAGGAAAGCGTCATCTGGTTTGTGGTGTAATTGTTTATAGGATTGTTCAATGTGGATACGGCCGTCGGCGGAGTCGTGTCCACTATCACGGTCCATGTGCTGGAAAATACGCCTGTGTTTCCGGCGTTATCGTTAGCACATACCCTCCACCAGTATAATTTTTGGGTTATCTGCGAAGTCCTTGCCGAGGTAAGCGCTGTCTGCGAACTCATGTACACCGGGATAAAATTGGATGAAGTGGAAATCTGAAGAAGGTAATCTTTCGTTCCCGAGCCGCCGGTGTCAGACACGGATTGCCACGTAAACCGGGGAGTGCTGTAGTTGGTGGCCGCGCCGCTTAAAGGATTTGAAAGCGCCGGCGCCGCCGGGCTTGAAAGGTCAATGCCGAAATGTGTCGTGCCCGGAGTAGAATAATTGACCCAGCTTGACCTGCCGCCTGTTCCGTAAACGGAAGCGCGCCACTGGTACTGCTGCTGCCCGGTGCTTACAAAGATATCGGCATTCAAGGGGCTTCCGGAATAAGCCTGGGGCGCGCCTGTGGAAAGATTGAGTCCGTCAAAGCTGGAAATTGCGGGTTTTATTTCTATGACAGGATATAGGACGTCGCCGCTGAACCTGCTGCTCATAGTAAACTTGAAACGGGCTCCGTTCTCGTTTGTGAATCCGCCGGTCTGCACGGCGGTTGCTCCGTCTGATTTGTACTGGGCAAGTGACGCGGGTATGATGGGCACGGGCATGTATCCGTATAGTATATTTGCCGCTCCGGACACGTTATACGGGTCGGAGTTCAGGCTGTAATTTGCCGTTGCCGTGGTGCTTGACGGCGAAATCCTTTTGGTAAAATCATACACCACTCCCGCCTGGAAATTTTCAGTCAGCGAGTTATGATAAGACATCCGGGCTTCGCCTGCCGCGGAGTTTACATTCACAGTGGTACCCGGGTCCTGCGATACAGAGGTGTTCCCTTGAATGAAGTTGGCGGTTAAAAAGGCCGAGCGCAAGGTTTTGATGCCTACGGGGGTTTCCGGATCCGGGAAGAATACGCTGAAAGAACTATCATATGTCGCGCCGGCCGCTTGTTGAAAAGGCGTCTGTCCCGCGAAAACGCGGTAAAAATCCGTGAACTTTCCTTCAGAGGTATACGTGTAGGTTATCACCAGTTCCATCCCCAGGCTTCCAAGCGCGGAAGAATCGGTCCAGCTGATATTCACGGTTGAGCCGTCAACCCAATAGGACCTTCCCTCGCTCATATCATGATATAATTCAAATCCTGAATTGATGACGTTGGTAATTATGAGAGGATAGCTCCTTGATGTCAGGCTGTTCCCGGCGATTTTCGAGTTTATGGGCAGCGAGTACGAGGACGTAGAATCATAGGAACCCCTTATGAACGCGTAAATTCTTTTTATCGTTATACCTACTTCTCTTAGGAATGTCGGAACCGTGAAATCCACGGGCGATCCCGCCGTATCGCTCGACTGGCACAAAAAGTAGCTGACTGTTTTGAGCTTAGTTCCGGCTGAAGCCGGGAATTCGTACGTTATGACAACTTCGCCTCCCAATACGTTTGATGCCGCGTTCCCTGACAAAGACACGTTCAAACTCTGCATGCCGGTAGTTGAAAAGCCTGCCGGAATGCCGGTGGAGGTAAGGTATCTGTACCTATAAGAATCCGTATTCACTCCAGAAAAGGTCATCATCGCTTCCTTGCCGAAAGTAAGGATATTACAGTTAATAAACCCGTTATTTGTGGAACCGCTGGCTTGATTCAGGCCTCTTATCTCAAACCATGCCTGCTTGATGGACGCTCCGGTTTCCGGAATTTCGGCGTAGTAGGTGAAAGTAGCGCCTAATGTCAGCTGGCTTTCCGAAGACGCCACGCCCGATATGCCGTTCGCGGAGTTGGAAAACAGCGGGAACCTGACGGTCTTTATCTGGGTTGCCTTGACGGCCGGGTCGTCATCGTAATAGTACGTGATATACAATTTCGCGGAATGCATATTGCTTGTGGGGCCTGTTATGCTTACGGCCATGCTGTACGCCTGAGACGACCAATAGGCGATTTTAGACGTGACATCCACTTTGATGTTCAATAAATCGGTTTCTCTCGATGTCGACGGTATGTTTCCGCCGCCGATGCTGTCTACCGGGCCCCCCGCTGCCGTTCCAGTGGAAAAGAAAACATCAATATTAGTGGTGCTCGCGCCTTTGTTTGTGGTAGTAAGATATTCAATTTCAAGATAGGCGTTCTTGATGGGCGAAGTGGCTATCGCGTCGGGCAGGTTAACCGTAATGTAAGGAGGCGTCCATGGAGAACCGGAGGCGATACTGTTTGCGGAATAGTAGGAGCCGAAGTTCCATTCTACTGTCTTTACGCGGACAACCGCGTAAAGCGAGACGGGAGAAGGAAGAAGGAAGACGGAAGTTAAAAACAAAAGCGACAGAAAACGGAAGGAAAGGACGAAACTTTTCAGTTTTCGACCGAGTTTGAAGGCGAGATTGGATATATTTCCCAAAATAAGGCCGGGAAGGCCGTTGAAAAACGAGACCGGCCGGCCTAAAATCTCCCCGGGATAGACATTGTGCTGGGATGTTACGGCTGAATCACCGTCTACAATAAAATAATCCGGCTTTTTACGGATTATGCGGTGGATGTAGTGGTTGTTTTCTTTTTTGTAAAGGACCATGTCGCCTGTGCGGAAAGAATCAAACGGCAAAAACTCGGCCCGGACCGGTTGCCCGTTTTTAAGAGCAGGTCTCATTGAGCCGCCGATGGTGTTTTTGACCAGGATTTCTGCCATAAACTGAATTGAACCTGGTAAGAAACGGCGGAAGGTTTGTCAACTCTGATTACACTGATTCTTAAACGATTACACAGTGCCGTTGAGGACTTTGTCAACGGTTTCCATTAAGCGTTTTATTCAAGAGAATTTTTTGTACGACTTGCAAGCCGCCTGGTAAATCGGATTTCCTGCGATGCATTTTCCGCAGGCAAGCGCCGCTGTTTCGATGATTTTTTCCGATTTCACGGACGGTTTGACGTAGGGTTTCTTGTTTTTTTTTGCCATAATTACCGCCTGATAGTAGTAATACAATTATACCTCAAAAATAAAGCAATTTCAACAAGTATTTTGTTTTAGATTTTATAGAATTTTGTGTGAAAAAACGGCCTGAAAAGGCCTTTTTTTTCCGTCGAAGCGGTATATTAAAGGAATAATTGGGAAGGCAAGGCGTGCGGTGTGACTTTTGTCACTCGTCAAAATGACAGGTTTTTCCTTATTTCGGCTATTTTGCAAGCAATTTTGTTCGGCCCTAAAAGGCTTTTGTCCTCTAAAAACGCGAGTCCCGGACATCTTTGGCAGTATGAAACGAGTTTGCACTTGCCGCAAGCAAGAAGCATTTTGGGTTTAACGCCCATGAGCCCTGAAACCGCTTTGTTTTTCATGCTCCAGATAGTATTGAAATCGCTTTTTTTGATATTGCCCAAAGGAATGAGAAGTTGGAGGCACGGATATACCATACCGCTTGAATTGACCGCGACAAGATTCCGGCCCGCGCTGCATAAAAGGTCCGTGTTTTTGCTCTCTACGATTTTTTCAGGCGGCAACTCTTTTTTGAGGATCTTTCTGAGATTTACGGGAGACAGGCGATACTTTAAGACGCTTTTATTCCCGTTGTTTTTTGGGGCAATAATCGGGTCTAATTGAAGTTTTACTTTAAGTTTATTTGCCGTTGATTTGAGCCACGCGTAATCGCAGATATTCATTGTGATAATCGGGCATTTTATCACGACCGGCACATTGAATTTCGCCAGCAATTTGACGGCGCGCATCGTTTTTTCAAAGGAGCCTTTTGCCCGGGTTATGGATTCGTGAGTGTTTTTTCTTCCGTAAAGGCTTATTTCCACCGCGGAAACGCCGGTTTCCGAGATCTTCCGGGCAGTATTTTCTGTAATCAAAGTGCCGTTCGTAAAGATTCTCAGGCTGAATTTCAGGCGGCGGGCGTATTCGCAGAGCTCAAAGATATCCTTTCTCAGGAAGATTTCCCCGCCGGTGAAGACCAGGTATAACGCGCCGGCGGCCGCAAGCTGGTTAAGGATTTTCTTGACCTGCGCCGTCGACAGTTCACCCACGCTTTTTTTACGGAAATCCAGGTAGCAATGCCTGCACCGCAGATTGCAGTTTTTAGTGAGTTCCAGCGTGCAGGCCACCGGAATTCGTGAGCGGTATGTTTTGTTAAAAAGGCTGTTGAATGGAGTTGCCTGCGCGGAGATACTATTCATCGGTTGTTGCCAGGAGTTTTTTCCTTTTCAGGGATGACAGGAATTTTACGGCGTCTTCCCGCGCTTTTGAGCGCGGAATACGGTATTCCGCCGCCAGTTTTGCGGATATTTCTTTTTCGCCCGCGGGAGACTCCAGCAGTTCCCATATAAAAGTTCCTGTTTCGTTCAATTCATGAAGCGTGGAGTCCTTCGGGTTGACGATATACGCCTTTCCGTTTATCGTCCTGTAAGCCAGTTCCGGTAATTTCCTAAATTTGACCATATCTTTCCTTTAAAAACTTGATAAGCTCATTTCTTTTGACATTCAGGGAGAAAGAAAGGTCGTATGCCGGAACCGCGCCGGATATCCTCGCGGCGAGCGCAAGAAGTTTCTTGACATGCGCGCTTTCTTTTGAGAAGAAAAGAACGGTTGATAACAGCTTCTTAAGCGCCTGGCCGGGCGTTAGCCTGGCTGCCGACAGTTTTTTTCCGTGTTTGATGAAGAATACGCCCCTTAAGCCGGAGTTGAAAATATGACCGGTGCCTTTCTTCAGTTCCCCCCAGAACGGGGTGCTTGCGGCATTTACATTTTTTCCGGCTTGAAGCATGACTATTTCGTCGCTTAAAGCGTTCCGCCTGCCGAAGATCCTTGTTATTGAGGATTTTCCGCTTCCGGAAACGCCCGGAAAAAGGAAGACCGATTTATTGACATGAAGACCCGAGGCGTGCACGAGCACGGATGATTTTTTCAGGCCGAGAAGCGTCAGAAAAACCCTTAACCATGAATCAAAGGAATATTTGTTTTTCGCGCAGCGTAAAACCGCGCGCGTTAAGCCGTCATTTGAAATTAAATCAAAGTCTGAACGTGATATGCTGGTTTTTCCGCCGGTTGAGCTGACCGTGACTTTGCCGGTTTTTTCTGCTTTTAACGCGGAAGGATCTAGAAGGACAACGGCATCGGGGCGTTTAATCTTTGCTGATATGAGATACGGCGCGTAATTCGTTTTGATAAGCTTTGCCCAAAAAACCGACGGGCAAAGCAAACAAACCCTTACCGTACCAATTTCAATGGTATGGGATAACTTAATCATAAATACGATCGTCCCACGCAACGGGACTTCGGCGGATTTCAGTTTATTGAAAGTAGTCGGCACTGAAGTGCCGACTACAATTCATACGCCCGATAAATCGGGCGGAGCTTCAATCCACCTGCATTCCGCCAGCGGTATTGCGGCGGATTTCAGCTTAAAGAAGGTAGTCGGCACTGAAGTGCCGACTACAATTCATACGCCCGATAAATCGGGCGGAGCTTCAATCCTTCTTAGTTGTGTTCAGCGCTATGGCAAGAAGCAGGAAGAGAACCGCTACTCCCGCCCAAGGTTTTGATTCAAGACCGAGCAGGGGATGCACCTGCATCCTGGAAATAAGGCCGATCAGCGCGCTGATAACTCCGAGACCAATGGATGCCAAAGAAATCATTTTCATTCTTTTTCACCGCCTTTAGGGACTATAGTCCTTTTACCCACCAGCGGACTGCTTTGAGTTCCAAAGCGAGTCTTTTGTCTATAGATTCAAGTTTTGTTTCGTCAATCGCTTCTTTGATGAACAGGACCGATATGGCCGACAGATCAATGATCTTGGTCTCGGTGACTTTTTGTCCTTTGGCATTCGCGATAACGCGGACAACCGGCCTTGTCGGAAGCCCCTGATTCAGCTTGATGACCCTTGCGATATCATCCGAATTCAATCTTACGTAGCTTCCCGGCGGATACAGCGAAATTGTTTCAATGAACGCTTTAAGCAGGTCCGCGTCAAAATCGGTATCGGCGGAAGTGATCATCAATTTCAGCGCTTCGTGCGGGATATAGCGATCCCTGTAAGGCCTCGGATGCGTAAGAGCTTCGTACACGTCGCCGATCGCTGTCATCCGCGCGAGCACGTGGATGTCTTTTCCTTTAAGACCGGTCGGATATCCCGCGCCGTTCACCCGTTCGTGGATATGAGATATAACAGTAGCCGCAATATCCTTGATTTCCGGAGAGATGTTCGCGAGCATCCGCACCAATTCATGTCCGTTCATAGGATGCTTTTTCACGAGATTGAATTCTGCCGCCGTCAGCCTGCCTTTCTTCTGCACGGTGTTCATGTGCTTGATCATGCCTATGTCATGCAGGAAAGAAGAGTAGCCCAGTTCTTTGAGATTATCGCCGGACAGCCCCATCTGTTTGCCTAATATCAGCGTGAAAATACAGACGTTGACGGAATGAGAGTAGAGGTAAAGGTCAGGGGTCGCTTTGTCCGCGAGGATCGAGATATCTTCATTGCGGTCTTCGACAAGTTCAATAAGTTCCTGCACGGACTCGATCTTGTTAGGGAATTCATCCCCCCTGTCGATATGCTCGATGATGGATTTGATCTCATTGACCGATTTTTTATAGGTTTCTTCCGGCGCCAGGATGGGTATCTTGGAGATCAGGGAAGGCGGAACTTGGAGTTTGGCAGTTTTTACCGTCACTACCTGCTCATTTTTTACGGGTTCCTGCTTCGTCCCGGGCTGAGCGGGCTTTGCCTGCTGGTTGTGTTTCTTAAGGATATCGGATAGTCTCATAATAAATTCCCGGTTTTTCAAAGACAAAACACTTAAGGTGGAGCGTCCATGAACACTGCGCTTCGCTTGTGTTCAGGACCAATTGCTTTTGAACCTTTTCAAGGTTCAAAAGCGGGCGATGGGAATCCTTCTCCCCCGTCCCTGGCGCTCCTTGGGCGCTCACCGGCTCGCGCCCGTTGCCAAACTTGCGCTCCTTATTCGTCGCGCGGCAACTCTTTGCCGGCCGCCCTCACTTTATCTGCCTGTTCGGCAGCGTTCGGGTCGTCTTCGATTCCCAATTTGTCAAATGTCTTTCGTTTATGCTGTCAACCGTCAACTGTGAACTGTCAACTGTCGTTAAAAGCGGGCGATGGGAATCGAACCCACATCTCGTGCTTGGGAAGCACGGGTTTTACCACTAGACTACGCCCGCATAAATGCAGTTATTCGTTGTTCGTATCTCGTATTTCGTAAAAATACATCAAAGAATTTCTTTCACGTACGACAAATTGCGAGATGCGAAATACGAAATACTGTTGTCATTCTATCTCATTTTTTATAACGTGTCAACGTTTTGCGAGCGAGAGCCAGGGCTTCTTCGGAAGTGCTTATTTTTCCCATCATCTGCGCTTCGGAAACGGCGTTCAGCAGTTTGCCTATGACGGGCCCGGGCTTAAGTTTGAATTTTTTCATGATCATATGGCCGTCTATGATTCTCGGCCTGGACGATCTTTCTTTCTCCGCGAAGTAGCGGGAGAAAAGGTCCCTGACGACCTGCCTCATCTTTTTCAATTCAACTGCTTTCTTGACTTTAAGCCTTCTATAGGAATAACAGTCCGCCAGAGAAAGCAGCAGTAGCATGGGCAGGTTATCGGCGGTCGCCTTGAATAATCTTACGGAAGCCCTGGATGTCAGCACGTTCGCCTGCCCCAGGCTTATCGGCCTCATGTGATGGCTGACTATATTCTGCGCGGCGCGTGTTTCTTTTCTGCTCATTTTAAGCCGCTCGAACGCGCGCGCTATCATTTCGGCGCCTTTCTTGTCGTGGCCGATAAACCTCATGCGGTTGCCGGCCCTTTTCGCGCAGGCCGGCTTTGCTATATCGTGAAGCAGCGCCACCAGTTTCAGCAATGTCCCTCTTGTTGACGCCCGAGAAACGGGCTCGTTCAGATATTCCCGTATCCTGCCGCTGTTTTCGTGAAAAAGTCCGCTCAAATTGCGGAAGATCTCTTCAAGGCTCGCGAGCGTCTCGATGGAATGCTGCCAGAGCCCGTTCGGATGAAAGTAAAAACTCCTCGCGGATTGTTTCATTACCGATATTTCGGGCAGTAATTTTTCAAGCAGTCCTGACTTGTCAATCTGTGCGATCCAGCCGGAAGAACCGGTATCGGCAAAAATCCTGCATAATTCTTCCCTGATCCTTTCGCCGGCGCTCTTGCGTATGAGCGGGGCGTCTTTTCTTATCCGCCGAAGCGTCGAGGGCTCTATCTTGAATTTCAGTTCCGACGCTATCCTGAATGCCCTGAGCATGCGCAGCGGGTCATCGGAAAAGCATTTTTTGTCCGTCATGCGGACGATTTTCTTTTTTATGTCTTTAATGCCCCCGCGCGGGTCTATCATTCCGGCCGGATTCTCTATTGCCGCGGCAATAGAATTTACGGAAAAATCCCTTCTTCCGAGATCTTTTTCTATTGAAGGGCCTTTCATCGCGGACACGTCTATATAGTCAAGGTCAGTATTGTGTTTCAGGATGATCCTGAAGACCTTATTCTTCTCATCCAGTACGACAAGCCGCCCTTTAAGTTTTCCGCTTAATGTTTTCGCGAATTTCCGCGCGTCTCCGGAAACCGCGAGGTCAAGGTCCCTGTTCTCTTTTTTGAGCAGCTTATCCCGCAGCCACCCGCCCACAATGTAGACCTTATGTCCACTGGATATTTCCGATAATGCCTTTAATATCTTTTTTATCATATTATTTATAGCGTGTTGCTTTAAATTGTGTAATGTTTAGTGTGTAAAGTGTAATGAAAACTGCGCAACAACGGCGTGTTTAAATTCATTACACATCAAACATTCCACATTACACATAATTCCCCCCAGAGCACTTACTACATTTTGGGGACAGCCTCTAGTAACCGCTTCGTGTATTCTTCTTTTGGGTTTTCTATTATCTGCCGCGTTTCCCCTTCTTCCGCTATTTTACCATTTTGCATCACGACAAGATAGTCGGAAAGGTTGCTCGTGACGGCAAGGTCATGGCTGATGAAGACGAATGAGATATCCTGCGTCTCTTTCAGCCCGGCGAAAACCTCCAGCAGCTGGTTCTGTATGGTAAGGTCAAGGGACGAAAGCGGCTCGTCCGCCACGATTATCTTCGGTTGTTTCAACAGGGCGCGCGCAAGGGCTATCCTCTGCCTTTGTCCTCCTGAGAACTGGTGAGGATAGGAAGACAGTATGTTTTTGGGAAGTCCCACAGAGCTCAAAGTTGCGTTTATTTCCCTTTCGCGGTTTTTTCCCGCTGCTTCGCGGAGCATCGTTCCGATGCTCAGTTTCGGGTTCAACGACGCGAAAGGGTCCTGGAAAACCATCTGAACAATCCCGGACAGTTCCGCGGAAGTAAATGTCTCGATTCCTTTGCCCTCAAATGCGATGGCGCCGGAGTCGGGTTGGATAAGGCGGCAGATTATCTTGCCGAGCGTCGTTTTCCCGCTTCCGGATTCTCCGACGATTCCTAAAACTTTCCCGGTTTCCAGTGATACTGAAATATTGTCGAGAGCTTTAACGGAGCCCGTTTGCGTGCGGAAAAAACCGCTTTCTATCGCGTAGGTTTTAACAACATTTTTTACAGTTAGCAGAGTCATAATGTTAGATCCTGCGATTACAAATTACAGACGACTTCACATTAAATATTTAATGGAGTCCCGCAAAGCGGGGCTACATATTACAGATTAAAAGCTTAAAAGTCGTTAATTTGTAATGTGTAATTTGTAATCTGTAATATACTCATTTATACAAAAAACACTTCACCTTGGTATTGTTTACCGTACATTCCCCCGGCTCGCTTGTCCTGCAAATATCCATTGCCTTTTCGCATCTCGGGTGGAACTTGCATCCTTTCGGGAGAGATGACGGGTCCGGCGGTTGTCCCGGCAAAAGGAAATGCTTTCCCGTGAAACGTTCAAGCCGCGGCACCGACTTGATAAGAGCCGCCGTGTAAGGGTGCCTTGGATTTTTAAAAACATCATCCCTGCCGCCGTATTCGACGATTTCGCCGGCGTACATCACCGCGATATTCCGGCATCGCTCATAAGCGAGAGGTATGTTGTGCGTAATAAGTATAACGGTCAGAGACAGCTCATTTTTCAGTTTATCAAGCAGGTCAAGGATTTCCTTTTGTATCGTGACGTCAAGGGCTGTCGTGGGCTCGTCGGCTATCAGCAGTCCGGGGCGGTTGATGATGGCCGCCGCTATCGCTATCCTTTGTTTCTGCCCGCCGGACAGCTGGTGCGGATATGAGTTCAGCATGCGCGAGTGGTCGCTCAGGAGGACTTCGGCAAGCGCGTCTTTGAGCAATTGTTCTTTTTCCTCACGGCTCCTGCCCGGCGCGTGGGCTTCAACGGTTTCAATAAGCTGTTCCCGCACGCTCAATACGGGATTCAGCGAAGACGCGGGATCCTGGAAAACAACGGAGATATCCTTGCCTCTCAGCCCGCGGAGTTCGTCATTGCCCATCTCAAGTATGTTCCTGCCGTTATAGACGACGCTTCCCGACGTGATCTTTCCTTCTTCGGGGAATATAAGCCTCATCACGGCCAGGGCGAGCGAGCTTTTTCCGCAGCCGGATTCTCCGACAACGGCGAGAGTCTCTCCCTGCTCAACGCTCAGCGAAACATTACGCACCGCGGGAATAACGCGGTGGTTTCTGTAGTATTCCACAGAAAGATTCGTAATCTCTAATATGTTCATAATAAATAGCTAAATGGCTATACGGCTGAATTGCTAATTGTTGATTGTTTTAGCAATCAGCAATTTAGCAATACAACAATTTTGTTTCATTTTTCCCCTATTCTCGGGTCCAGCACATCCCTCAATCCTTCTCCGAGCAGATTGAATGCGAGCACCGTGACAAGTATCGCGATGCCCGGGAATACCGACAACCACCATGCCATGTATATGTAATCCTTGCCTGTCGTGAGCATCTGCCCCCATGAAGGCATGGGCGGTTGGACGCCGAGGCCTAAAAAGGACAGGCCGGACTCGGTAAGGATCGCGTCGCCGACGCCCAGCGTCGCCGAGACGATTATCGGGGATATGACGTTGGGCAGCAGATGCACGAAAAATATTCTCCACCGGCTCAATCCTAAAAGTTTCGCGGCCTGGATATACTCTCTTTCTTTCAAGGACAACACTTGCGCCCTGACAAGGCGCGTCAGTCCCGGCCACGAAGTCAATCCTATCACGAACATCACATTGTAAATATTGGGCTCAAGGAACGCAATCACAAGCAGTATCAGGAAAAAAGTCGGGAAGCAGAGCATGATGTCAACGGCGCGCATGATGACCGTGTCCACCCATTTTCCGAAATAACCGCTTAAAAGGCCAAGCAGCGTCCCGATAATGACGGAGATCCCCACGGCGATAAATCCCACGGCGAGCGACACGCGCGTGCCGTGTATCATCCTTGAAAAAACATCGCGCCCGAGGTCATCCGTACCGAGCAGGTATTTGCCGGAAGGCCCGGACAATCTATCCGACAGATACTGGCCCACAGGATCGTACGGCGCGAAAAACGGCGCGGCTGCCGCGAGCACGGCAAGCAGGGCGACTATTATCAGCCCCGCCAGAGCCATTTTATTCTGCGATAATTGTGAGAAGTATCTTTTTAACATAACAAAAATGGTTAAATGGTTTTATGGCTAAATGGTTTAAAGACGTTAGCAATCAGCAATTTAGCCATTTAGCAATTGCTTTATTTGTATCTTATTCTCGGATCCACCAGCGCGTAAGTTATATCCGCGATAAGGTTTCCGAGCAGGGTAAGGAACGCTGCGATAGTCCCCACCGCCATTATAACCGGAAAATCCCTTGCCATTATCGCTTCATATCCCAGGCGCCCCATACCCGGGTATGCGAATATCGTTTCAAAAATGAATCCGCCGCCGATAAGCCCCGGAAGCGAGAGCCCGAGTATCGTTACTATCGGCAAAAGGGCGTTCTTGAGCGCGTGATGGAAGATGATCCTGTTCCTGCTTAAACCCTTCGCGTACGCCATGCGTATGTAATCCTGGTGTATCGTGTCCAGCATGCTCGAGCGGGTATATCTGGAAAGGCCCGCCAGACCCGTGAACGCCGATATGAATACCGGAAGAACCAGGTGCGATGACATGTCAAGGGCCTTCCCCAAAAGCGAAAGGTCGGAAAAATTCAGCGACCTCAGCCCGGATATGGGGAGCCAGCCGAGTTTCAGGCCGAACAATATCATTGAAAGCAGCGCGACCCAGAAAGCCGGGACCGAGAAGCCGATGAATACCAGGACAGTCATTATCCGGTCAAAGACCGAGTTGCGCCTTACTGCGGAAAATACCCCTACCGGTATGGCGACCAGCAGAATAAGCCCGAGTGAAAGTATATTCAGAAGGAGCGTTGCCGGGAGCCGCTCGCCGATTTTTTTTATCGCGGGCCTTCCATCCTTGAAAGATTTCCCGAAATCAAGTTTTGAGAAGCGTTTCAGCCAGTTCCAGTATTGTATGTGCCACGGCTTGTCCAGGCCGTAAAGTTCGATGAGTTTTTGTTTCGCCTGTACTGAGACCTTGGCGTTCATGTCGGTCATCGTGTCGGTAGGTTTCCCCGGAGTCAGATGCATGACGCCGAACGTCACCAGCGTTATGCCGATGATCATGGGAACCATGAATAAAAGACGGCGAAAAATGTAATTTATCATAAATATAATGGATAAATGGCTATACGGTTAAATTGTTTAAAGTCTTTGACCATTTAACTGTTTGGCAATATAGCAATGTTGTTTTCTTTTAACCATTTAGCCATTGAGCCGTTTAACCATGCCTTAATAAGTTATCAGCAATTTAGTTTACTCCGTATTTTTGCTGCGTTTTAGGCGCGTACCACTTGAAAAAATTCCATCCAAGCCCGGCGGGAGCAACCTCGGGCCCGATGAAACGCTTATGCACGACCGGCATGGATTCCGGGTAATACAGGAAAATATACGGTAAGTCTTGCGCAAGAATCCTGTGCATTTTATGATAAATTGTTTTGCGCTTTTCGTGGTCAAACGTTTTTCTTCCCTTTTCAAGAAGCGAGTCTATCTCGGGATTACTATAGGAGACGAAATTATACTGCCCCGTCCCCGTCTGTTTGGAGTTCCAGATGGAATACTGGTCGGGGTCGCGCGAGAGATTCCATCCGAGTATGATAGCGTCAAAATTCTTCTGGTCAACGAATTTATGTATGAAGGTGCTCCATTCTACAATCCTTACTTCCGCTTTTATCCCTATTTTTTTCAGGTGCGACTGGATTATCTCGGCGGACAGCGAGCGCAGTTTATTGCCCTGGTTGGTCATGATGGTAAAGCTCAGCTTTTTCCCGTTCCGCTCGAGATAGCCGTCGCCGTCTTCGTCTTTCCATCCGAGTTCGGCAAGCAGGATTTTCGCCTTTTCAGGATTATATTCGTAATCTCTTACTCCGGGATCGTAAGCCCATGACTGCGGCGGGAACGGGCCTGTCGCGGCCTTTCCCATTCCGAGCAGTACGCCGTTGATTATGTCCCGCTTGTCTATCGCGTGAGCCACGGCCTGCCTGAATTTCTTTTCGGCGAAAACAGGATTTTTCAGGTTGAAAGCGAAATAGGTGTACATAAAGGCGGGATATCTGAATTTATTGTAATGCCTGAAAAATTCGGGATAGGCCCTCCATTGATCGGGAGTCAGGCTCATTTCATCTATGCTTTCATTGCGGAGTTCCAAAAACTCCACGGACTGGTCGGGGATTATGCGGTAGACGTATCTTGAGATGTAGGGTTTCCCTTCAAAATAATCCGGGTTTGCCTCAAGGACTATTTTCTCGTCTGTCTTCCACTCCTTGAATTTATAAGGGCCCGTTCCCACGGGATTCCTGTTGGCGGGGTTTTCGTTAAAATCGCCTTTTTCGAAGACGTGTTTGGGCACGATGCCCATCCCCCACGATTCAAGCGCCGGAGCGAACGGTTCCTTGTATGTCACGCGGAGAGTATAGGGGTCAAGTATTTTCAGCTCTTTCACAATGAGGTAATCGGAGCCGTAAGGCGTGCGGACCTTCGGGTCTATCAGCCGTTCATACGTGAATTTCACGTCGCCAGCCGTGAAAGGCCGGCCATCGTGCCACTTGACGTTTTTCCTGAGCTTGAACGTGATGATGAGGCCGTTGTCCGATATTTCCCAGCTTTCGGCAAGGTCGCCGACAAGCTTGATGTCTTTATCATATTTGACCAGGCCGTTGTAAACCAGGCCGTTGATATCTCCCGACGCGCTGTCCGTAGCCAGGATAGGGTTCAGGTAGGTCGCGTCGCCGATGGATGAGGCAATATACATGTCGCCGTATTCCGGCGAACCGGTATCCGAAGCCGGCATGGAATGGTTTTCTTTGCGGCAGGCTGAGAAGGTTGTTGCGAAGAACAGCGCCAACGCCAGTAATATTTTTATGTTTTTTCTCATAACTCACAACTCATAACTCATCACTGTTGTTCCGGAACCAGTTCTATCTGTACAAATTTTTCATTGAAATACTTTTTCGCGGTATTCTGTATGTCGGCGGTTGAAACGCTCAAGAGGCTTTGAAGGTATTTTTCGTCGTAATCGTAGCCCATTCCCATGGCTTCCCACCATCCCAGGTACCACGCCTGGCGCGAGATCGTCTGATGGTCCAGCAGAAAGATTCCCTTGATGTAGTTTTTGGTATCCTGGAGTTCTTCCTCCTGAACGGGGCTATTCCTAAGGTCATCCAATATCTCCATGGTTCTTGTTTCGGCAAGTTTCAGGTTTTTCTTTTGAAGTCCGAGATAAACCGTGAACCGGCTTAACTGTTTTCTGGACGGATAGAATGAATTGACCTCGTAGGCGAGGCTGAGCTTCTCTCTTAATTCGGTGAAAAGCCTTCCGCTCATCCTGGAGCCAAGCATCGCGTTTATTACTTTAAGCGTAGCGTAATCGGGCTGCCCCAGGGCGGGCGCCGGAAAACCTATCATGTAATACGCCTGCTGGAATTTAGAGGTCGCGATAACGTCTTTTTTGGGTGCCGGCTCCCGGACTTGCGGCGCGGCGGACGGCGAAAAACCGCCGGTATTTTTAATTCCCCCGAAATATTTCTCTGCAAATTCCTTCGCGGTTTTCTGGTTGACGTCGCCGGCTATGACCATGAAAATATTTCCGGGGACATAGTAGATGCCGTGCCATTTCACGAAATCTTCTCTTTTGAACGCCGACACTGTTTCAGATTTTCCGGATTCGTTCCATGAGTAGGGATGATTCCCGTAGAACCTACTATTAAACTCGTCGTTCGCGACTTCAAAAATATGGTCCTGGCGGCCCTTGAGCCCGGCGAGCACGTTTAGACGCTCTTTTTCGATCTCTTTCTTATCAAAAGCGGGATTGAACACGATATCCGACAGCAGCTCGATCCCCTTTCCGAAATAGGAGCTCATCAGGGAAATGCCCACGCTCGTAAAATCATAGTCGACGTCGGAAGATATGCTGGCGCCGATGTCTTCTATTTCAATTCCGAGTTTTTCCGCGTTCCTGGTTTTTGTGCCTTTGATCATTAAAAGCTGGGTGAAAGACGAAAGGCCGGCCTGCTTTTCAGTTTCGTTCGCGATCCCGCTCCGCAAGAATACGTGGACCGTGACAAGCGGATTTCTGGAGTCTTCTTTTTGGATTACCTTGATGCCGTTGGACAGATTGAAAGTATTCACCGTTCCTCCAAACACATTCGCGCCCGCAATTAGCAGGATCGTTATTGATGAAATTAACGCTTTTTTTATTGTTTTCATATATCTGAGTAATTACAGATTACAAATTACAGATTACAAATTAACAACATTAAGTTTTCAATCTGTAATATGTAGCCCCGCTTTGCGGGACTCCATTAAATATTTAATGTGAAGTTGTCTGTAATTTGTAATTGGTGTTAATCTTTCTCAGGAAACAATACGGCCTGGTTAAGGCCGTTCGCGTAATATTTTTTCAGGAATTCCTGCACGTCCTGTTTCGTCGTTTTTTCTATGCTTTCGATGTACCGGTCTATGAAGTCCGGATTACCGAGCAGGTACCAGTATGCCATCAAGGACGCCTGCCCGTGGTATGATTCAAGGCCGAAATACCACGACGACTTTGTCATCTCTTTCACACGCTTCAGCTCCGCGTCCGTCGGGCCTTTATCTCTCAATATCTCTATCTCTTTTGTCACTGCTGAGATAGCCTTTTTCTCATTTTCAGGAGGCATCAGCGCGATAAGGTACATGACCCCGTTTCCCCTCATGGACCAGAAAGACCCGCCGATGGAATATACAAGGCGTTTTTCCTCCCGTATTTTCCTGTAAAGCCTGGCTGACCGTCCTCCCACGAGTATTGACGAGACAACATCCGCGGTCATCATGTCCTTGGTGTCGCTGATCTCGGGCCCTAAAAATCCGCCTATCCAATAAGTGTACGCGACTTTTTTTTCTTTGCGTATAATGACGGGTTCGTGCGCCGGTTCCGTCAGCCGCGGCTCCGCCTGGCTGGGGCCGCTTTTCAGCGCGCCGAAAGTCTCTTTAATAAGCCCCAGAAGTTTTTGCGTGTCAAAATCACCCATGACCGAGAGGACCATGTTGTCAGGAATATAAAAGGCCCGGTAATAATCGATTATTTCCTGTCTTGAAACGTTTCTGATCACATCTGCCGAGCCTATGACCCTGCTTTTGTAAGCGGTTGCCTGATGGACCGCGTCGCTGAAAGCATCAAAAAGAGAGCCTTCAGGATTATCTTCATGCCTGTTTATCTCTTCAAGCACGACAAGCCTTTCCTTCTCTATTTCTTCCGGCGGAAATACTGCGCCGGACACTGCGTCGGCAAGAATCCTGACGGCTTCTTCATGCGTGTCCTTCTGAATGTCTATGTAATATTCCGTGAACTCTTTTGAAGTCGCGGCGTTGATATACCCGCCCCGGGTTTCTACAGTCCTGCTGATCATATCCCCCGGATAATTTTTAGTGCCCTTAAAAATCAGGTGTTCAAGAAAGTGCGAGAGGCCGTACGTTTTCGGGTTTTCATAAATGGAGCCCGCTTTGACCCAGACCTGCGCGGTCACGATCGGCTGGTTATGGTCTTCTTTCAATAGCACGGTAAGGCCGTTTTCTAGTTTCACTTTTTCAGTTCCTTTCCAGATGGAGTTGTCCGTAAAAGCGGTTGGGGCCGCAAAAAATAATATTAGCGATAAAATCAGCGTGTTTTTCATAGTTATTTGAGATTATTATAGCAAAAAAACGCCGACATATGACAGTAGAAAGTTAACAGAAAAAGATGTGTTTTTCCTGTCATCCGTCAACTGTCAACCGTCAACGTCTTTATTTGAGGAGTTCTTCAGGTATTCCTATGTCGGCTATAATCAGTTTTCCCAAATACTGCGCTGCCTCCGGATTCTCAAAACCTTTTTTTGGAAGAGCCATCGTCACGGTGATTTGCGCTTTGACAGCCGTTCCAAAAACCATGCCGGTATCGGCGTCAAGGCCCGAAGGTATATCAACGGAAACGACGGGAACGCCGGAAGAGTTTATGTAATCTATCGCGAGTTTATACGCGCCCGCAATCTCCCCTTTCGTTCCGGTTCCAAGCAGCGCGTCGATTACTACGTCATAATCGCGGAAAATCGTGGAATCTCCGAAAACATGCATGTCCAGCCAAAGGTTTTCGGCAAGTTTGTAATTCTCAAGGGTATCGCCTTTAAAAGCGCCCGGCTCCTTTATGAGCAATACCTTTACCTTGTACCCGCGGTTTTGGAGATATCTCGCGGCCACCAGCCCGTCGCCGCCGTTATTGCCCGGTCCGCATAAGACAAGTATCCTCTTATTGACGGAGCTTTTTGCGATGGATTCGGCGGCGTCGGCTACCGCTTTGCCGGCGTTTTCCATAAGGGTCCGGCTTGCGACGCCGAACTCTTCGGTCGCGCGCCGGTCGATTTCCCTCATTTCGGCTGAAGTGACTGATTTCATTTTAGGTATTATCGGACGGGTCGTTTTGTTTCCGCGAGGGCATAAGCGAACGCGCGATTATAAAGCCGTCGATAAGCGCGTAAGCCCAAATACCCGCGAAAATCAGGTCGTAATAGAAGATAAAACTTGAATAAGACTGGGTGAAGTTATTGTACATCTCGGTAAGTTGTTGCGTCATCAGGTCCTGCTGGCTGAGCGCCATAATGGAATCCCACGCTTCCCGTTTTATGCTTGTTATGAAACGCCAGGCAAGCAGAATAAGCAGTCCCAGGGCGGCTGCGATGAACATGGTTCCCTTTTTCCAGCGTTTCAGGTACAGATGTCCCACGCCCGGACCGAGGAAAAGCGTGAGAATAGCCGAAAATATTATCTCTTTCATATTGATATTATACCAAAAACAGCTTTACATTAGAAGATTGGCACTTAAGTGCCGGTCTACAGAAAAAACAGCGTCAATACACAATAATTCCGGCGTAACCGACAACTTCGCTGCTGTCTCCGGTGACGTCTCCCGAAGTCGAGTAGCGGATAAGTTTGGAGCTTTTCGCACCGAGTATTTTTGCCGCCCAGAGCGCCGCCGCCGCCGGCCCCGAGCCGCACATAGATATATCGTTCTGCTTCACAGTTTCAAGCAGACCTTTCGGGTCAATGTCCAGAATCTTGCGTATGGCCAGGTTATCCGACTTTTTCGCCTGTTCCGCGCTCACATAATGGCTCATATCCGTTGACGCGACGATAACGGCGTCATCCGTGAATCCGTTTTCTTTTATCGCCGCGGCTGCCGCCTCGCCGAGTTCCCTGCATGTTGCGGGGCTGTAATCCGCCAGCGATACTGGAACTATTTTCGCGCCGGGGCTGAAGTATTTTATGAAGGGCAGTTGGACCTCAAGGGAATGCTCCTGCGCGTGCGAAAGGAAATCGGAGCGCGCGGTATTTGATTTCTTCAATATCGCTTTCGCGACCTTGTCTTCTATCTCAAGTTCACCGAGCGGCGTCATCCACGCGCCTTCGCTCCAGATGCCGACGGGCGCTCCCATGCCGCGGTGGTTAGGGCCTATGAGAATATATAGTTTCACTGGTTCAATCGACGAGAAAACCTCCCCCGCCACTTTCCCGGAATACACCCAGCCCGCGTGAGGGCAGAACGCTGCGACGGATTTCTGTTTTTTCGCGTCGGGGATAATAAAGGCCTCGATTTCTTTTTTTCCCGAAGGATACCATGTCCCCGAATAGACAGCTTTGCGTATCATAAAACCCTCCATGTCAATTGCCAAATTACAGATTACAAATTCCTGATGATGAATTCATTCGCATTGTTCCCACAGGCCGTCAAAATATTTCCAATAGGTGTCCGCAACGGGTGAGCCCATTAACGCAACGTTTGTTTCGTAGTTCTTTGAATACGCCGCCATCCCCCAGTTGGAAGAACCGATAACCGCGTTGCCGTCCGCCAGAAGCAGTTTTGCGTGAGTGATTGTCTTTCTTGAATCAAATCGGACTTTTACCCCGCTGCTTTTCAGGAACTCCGCCGATTCGGCGTTACTCCTGTTCACTTCTTCGTCAAAATCGCTATTTTCCAGGATAACCCTTACATCCTTCCCGCCGCGGGCCATTGAACAGAGGGCGTTCAACAGGTCGTTCTCGGGATTAAAATTGCCTTTAGGGTAGTACCTGCAGTTGTAGACAATCAAGCCGATTTTAGACCTGGCGTTGAGTATAAGGTTCCTCGCGCCGCGGAAATACTGCCTATCGGTGAGCGGGACCACTTTAGGGCATTCACTCTGCCTGTAATTGATTTTATGGTTCTTGCCTCGGTTGTTCCATAGCCCGTCAAAATATCCGGCGAAGTATCCGGCCGCGCCCGGACAATAAAGCGCGATGTTCGTTTCATTGTTCTCGTTGATGGATTTAGCGCTCATGTTCGTAGAACCGATCAATACTTTTTTGCCGTCCACGACCGTCAGCTTGCAGTGGATCTGGGCGCCGGGCGAGTCCAGTTTTGCCTCCGCGCCCAGAGAATTCAGCTCCTTCGCGGCTTTTGCGTTGTCCGGTATGGAGTCTTCAAGGATTATACGGACTTTGACTTTTCTTTCAACGGCCCTCGCGAGCGCCTGTTTTACTTTTTCAGTCGCGGCGTCCCGGTTGATATACAGATAAGCCATGCAAACCGATTCCTCGGCAGAATCAATCATGTTAATATAGGCATTCTCAAACTCTCTGTTGATTACGGGAACAACACCGCACGAATCCGCGGACGCGATTTGAACCGCAAGAACAAGCGCTGAAAATATAATTAAAAACTTCTTCATAACAATTCAATCTTATCACATACTGGTTATCGTGTCAAAGGAAGAAAAAACGAGTTTCAGCTGTTTAAACCGATTGCCGTTTACCGGATACCGTTTTTATGGTATCATATTGGCATGAAAACAAAGCACATTCTCTACGGCGTTCTGCTGGCGATGGTTTTTGCCTTGAGTATTTTCAGGATCACTGACAACGATGTCTGGTGGCACCTGAAAACCGGCGAATATATCCTCAAGAACCTGACAATCCCGTCAACAGACATTTTTTCCTATACAATATACGGAAAACCGTGGCTGGCTTTTGAATGGCTGGCGCAAACACTGCTGTATTGCGTTTACTGGGCTTCCGGGCTGTCCGGACTTACGGTATTCAAGGCGCTTGCCGCGTCGCTGATATTTTTTATCGTTTTGAGATCCTGCAAAGAAAGAAATCCATATATTAATGCCGCGATTGCGGCGCTTGCCTTCCTTGTTCTGCGGGACGGCCTGCGCGAAAGGCCCCAGCTCTTCACCTACTTTTTTGCCGCCGCCTACACCTATGAATTCAGGAAAAAGACAAAACCGCTTTTTGTTATTCCCCTGATGCAGGTATTCTGGGCGAACATGCACGGTCCGGCTTCCCTGATAGGCGTCGGCTTAACGGCGCTGTATGTGATGTTCGACGAAGCGTTGAACGCCGAAAGAAAAGCGGTGCTGTTTTTCGGGACCGCGGCCGCGGCATTCATCACGCCGCACGGGTATAAGATCTTCGAGTATTTCATAATATTTTTCAGGGACGGGTTTAACCGGCTCATACTTGAATATCATCCCCCCGCGTTGTCAGTTTCTTATATCCCTTACTGCGTGTTTCTGATCCTGGCAGGGGTAGTATTCGTGAAATTACTCGTTGACTTCTTCTCTTCGGGCGGAAAAGATACGGAATCATTCAGGGACGCCCTTATCGTGCTGTTCGGGGCGGCCGGCTCGCTGGCGGCGATAAGGAATATCCCGGTATTTGTCCTTATTTCATTGCCGGCAGTATGCGGGGCTCTCGCCGGAATGAAGGATCGTTTGAAGGTGCCGGGCCGGCTGCATGGAAATCCGCTTTTTCCGTACATATTCGGCGTTGTATTGGCTGCGGTTTTGTGGGCGGGCGCAAAAGCGTTTGACGCGGCGGGCAAATACTCTTTTGGGCTCGGCGACGCGCACAGGGCGAGATACGCGGCTGATTTCATGAAAAGGAACGGGATAAAAGGCCCGCTTTTCAACGATTATGACATCGGCGGGTATCTAATATGGAAGTTTTATCCGGACGAAAAGGTCTTCATCGACGGACGCCTTGTGGAATACGGCGCTAAATTCGTCGAGCAGTCGTTTTATTTCTGGAACCCGGAAATATGGAACAAACTTGAAAAGGAATACGGATTCACCGCGGCGATAATTCCCCAGGAAAGCTATTATTCATGCAAGGTTCTGGATGAACGGAAGGATTGGATACTGGTTTACTGGGATGACGGGGCTCTCATTTACCTGAAAGACGTGCCCGCGAACAAAAAACTCATTAAGAATTACGGCTGTCGTTTTATAAGGCCGAATTATCCTGGGAATTGCGAATATCTCAAGCAGTATCCCTACTGGATGGTCAGGGAAGAAGCCCGCCTTTCATTTAACTTAGCTCCGCACTCGCTGCGCGCGAAAGCGCTGAAAGACTGGGTATACGCTCAAGAAAGAACGAAGACGGAAGATGGAAGACGGAAGAAATAATAAGAAAGAAGAAGGAAGTGCGAAGTTGGAAGAATTTTTGAAATTCAAAACTTATTTTCATTATTATTCTACAAAATATTCCGTGTCTTTACTTCCGTCTTCAATTTTCTGACTTCCATCTTTTAGCTTCCTTCTTCATTCTTCCTTCATCCGTCTATAATTCTTGTATCCAGCCTTTATCCAAGCCCAGATTCTCCGCCAGCTTGACAACCCTGTTGTATTCCCTGGCTGACACTTTTCGTGACAGTTCCGGGAACATATCTGTTTTGTTCGCCGGATGATATTGCGACATTATGCTGACATAGGTGTCAGGGGACAGCTCTTTTGCGATGAATTCCAGCACTTCGCTGCTTCCCGAAATATCGTTCGGAAGGACAAGGTGGCGTATAAGCAGTCCTTTCCTGGCGACGCCTTTGTCGTCAACCTCTAGATTCCCGGCCTGCCTGTGCATTTCTTTCAGCGCTTTTTTGTTAACTGTCCAGTAATTCGGCGCCGAAGAATATTTTTGGGACTTGCCAGCGTCGGAATATTTCGCGTCGGGCATGTAGATGTCTATTATTCCTTCAAGAAGTTCCAGCGTCCCGACTGCTTCGTATCCCCCGCAGTTATAAACGAGCGGGATATTCAGGCCGGCGTCGCGCGCAATATAGACCGCTTCAACGATCTGGGGCGCGAAATGGGTCGGTGTGACAAAATTGATATTATGCGCCCCCTGTTTCTGGAGGTCAAGCATTTTTTCCGCGAGTTCCCCGACAGTAGCCGGGTTGCCGTTCCTGAGCTGGCTTATGGGGTAGTTCTGGCAGAAGACGCAAGAGAGGTTGCAGTTAGTGAAAAATATCGTGCCCGAGCCCTTAAAACCGGATACGGGCGGTTCTTCGCCGAAATGGAGGTTGGAACTTGATATCAGGATGTTTTTGCCCGAGCCGCACCGGCCCATTGCCGAAGCAAAACGGTCGATGCCGCACGCGTGCGGGCATAAACGGCAGGGATTCAGGAGTGTGTAGAGCTTTTCAATCCGTTCTTTGCGGCTAATCATAATAAAGCATTAATGACAGGACGGCAAAGATAACAGGGAATATGAATATGAGCAATGAAGGCAGGATAGTGTACCACGCGGCTCTGCCCGGGCTGATGTTATAGTTGTCCCTGACGCCCGCCGAGATGTTCCCGATGATCCTGAAGAACAGTATAATGGAAAGAAGCGAATAGATCAGCGGCCCGCTGCGTGAAACGGACAGCAGCATTGCCAGCGGAAATGCCAGCAGCAGCGGCGCGAAACTGAATCCGGCGTAGACCAGCAGGTCAGAAACCCGGCTTTGAGGCATGAACCTTTCGGCGAGCGCGTGTATGAGCGGCAGGTAGAAATACACAATAAAGATACTCAGCACGGCGAACAATGTTGAGTTAACCAGCCACTGCCACAATCCGCCGTCCCGCCCGTACGCGATGAAGTTGCCCATTATCAGGGACGAGCACGCGAGAAACATAACCGCGATTGATATCAGCCAGCTGCTTCTGGGCCTTATTTCTGAAAGTATCAGTTTTGGATTTACAAGCAGGTTAAGAAAAAGTTCCATATTCATGTTATCACTCCATCATGTAATCAAGCCGGACCTTGCGTTTCGCGAGCAGGTCCGACATCATCATGATCTCGCTTCTTTCTCCGAATATCCCGAAAAAATCTTCCCACGGCTCGCTGTCGCCGATGATCCTTGGTGTTCCTGTTATGCCCGCCGCCTGGGCGGCAATCGCTATAGCGTCCTCGCTATTCCCAAAATCGTCCAGCATTCCGAGCTCTTTCGCCTGCGTTCCCGTGTAAATCCTTCCATCGGCAAGTTCCAGCGCCTTTTCGTGCGTGAACTTCCTTCCGGTTTCAACGGCCGCGACGAACTGCGAATACGCGTCGTCGGTCAGTTTCTGGAAGATCTGTCTTTCCTCAGGGCTTAACTCGCGGTATGACGAGCCGATGTCCTTGTACTTTCCGGAACGCACAGTTTCCATCTTCACGCCGATTTTCTTGAACAATTCCTGGACGTTGGCCAGCTGGAGTATTACGCCTATCGATCCCGTGAGCGTGCCCGGCGAGGCGATTATCTTATCGGCCTGGCTGGCGATATAATACCCTCCCGAAGCCGCGACGTCCCCTAACGATGCCACGACGACTATTTTATTCAGTTTCAGGTTGTCTATCTCCTTGCATATCTCCTGCACCGCGGCGACGCTGCCGCCGGGAGAATTGATGCGGAGCACCACGGCTTTCACGTCGCCTTTCCGGCTGATTTTGCGGAGACGCTTGACTATCCTGTCGGAATCGTTGGCGGAGAAACCGTAACTGGAACGTTCTTTGATGTAAATAGGCCCGTAGATCTGTATCACGGCGACGGCATCCTTGTTCATCTGCATTAAAGGCATCTTCATGCGCGGCTTGACGGCGGGCGCCTGCCTGAGAATCAGGAACAGCCCGCACATGAAACCCAGCGCGTACACTCCGATAAGCACGTAAAGCAGTTTCTTGGTCATTGAGCACCTCTAGTGTTTATATTAAATTGTCCCATCGCGAAATCCGCCGAAGCTATGTTGACAATACGGCGAATAGCCGTGTCTATTGTCAACATGTCAGCGTAGGTGGATTGGTAACCTCTTATATATTACATTCCCCCTTTGTAAAGGGGGATACAGGGGGATTTGTCATTTATAAAATCTCCCCTTCCCCTCTTTATTAAAGAGGGGAGTCAAAAAACTAAACTAATGTGTTTTTGATTTCTCCGTCACAGTTGATATTTCTATAGTGTAAGTTGAAACTGAAACCTCGTAATCGATCTCTTTCCGGGCGGATTCGGCGTCCGCCGTGAATTTGTAGTAATCAAGAGTATATTTTTCGGCAATCTTCGCGTATTTCATGTTCTTGTCGCGCAGTTTTACCACATCTTTCAGTTCTTGTTTGGCGTCGCGGCTTATAAGAATGACCTTGATTAGTTCGTTCCTTCCGTAACCGCGGTACCAGAGTTTCGCAAGGTCCGTTTCGGAAATACCGAAATGTATCGCGGCTGCCCTTATGAATTTGTCCGGGACCGCCGTCCGGTCCTTTTTCTGGTAGTATGAACCGTCCCACGGCGAAAACCCGACCCCTGCCCCGAACTCGGATTCCGCTGACAGTATTACAGAAAAAGAACAAATCATAATTGCGAGGAACGAAAGAAAATATTTTGTCATTTGACATTTGACCATTAGAATTTCCCGCGCAGCGGGCTATATATCATTTGAATCAAGAGATATTGTGACCGGCCCGTCGTTGTGTATCTCAACCATCATATCAGCCGCAAACTCGCCTGTTTCCGTTTTTACCTTGAATTCTTTTAGGCATTTTATGAAACGCTCGTAGAGCGGGACGGCCTTTTCCGGACGCGCGGCCTTTGTGAAATCGGGCCGCCTTCCTTTTTCGCAATCGCCGTACAAGGTGAACTGCGATACGACCAGCGCTTCCCCGCAGATATCAAGCAGGCACTTGTCGAATTTCCCTTCTTCATTCGGAAATATCCGCAGATTTACTATCTTTTCCGCGAGCTTCTCGGCGTCCTTTTCCGCGTCGTTTACCCCCACACCCAGCAGTATGACAAGGCCCTTACCGATAGATCTGGTTTCACCGTTATTAATTTTAACTTTTGCTTCGGTGACGCGCTGAAGAATTGCTTTCATATTTTAACGGCAGTATCTAGTATTTAGTATCTCGTAAAGACTTTTTAACGGCTTTGATTGCTTCTGCGGGGGTGTTGACCTTTATGACGCCGTCGATGTCCCAGGTTTTAAGGCCGAAAACCGGCTTGTCTATGGATTTAGCCAGGCCGATTTCCGAAAGCGTGCCGTATCTGCCGCCGACCGCTATAAGCGCGTCAGCCGTCCTTACGATGACAGCGTTCCTCGCGTGCGACATTGCGGTCACGATAGGGATATCAACAAACTCATTCGCTTCCGCCTTGTTTTTGCCGGGAAGAATACCGATTGTCAAACCGCCCGCGTCTTTTGCCCCCTTGCACGCGGCTTGCATGACGCCCGACATCCCGCCGCATACAAGCGCGAAACCGGCCTCGGCAATCGCCTTGCCGGTCTCATACGCGAGCTTTTCAATTTCCTTGCTGCACTCGCTCCCGCCGATAACGCCTATAATCAGAGACATAATAAAAGATTACAAAAATTGGAAAGATTGAAAGATTACTAAATACAAACTACAAGTAAGGAACATTTTCGAGAAAAGCGTCTGTTCAATGTCGTTTTTGTCTTTAATAGGAAGCGAAGGATAAGTTTACGAGGAAGTATGTGTGCAACGACTTCCTTGTTTTAAACCCCGCAAGTGAGGAATGTTTTCTTAGAAAACCCTAACGAGTCCGACTTGTGCTTCCATGAGGATCTCGTTCGGGAGTCCGAGTGCTGCGAGGACGTTTTTCGTGAAAACGTTCCGAACGTAAACGCGCTCGCCCGGAGTTGAACCGGGACAACTGGCTTCGGAGGCCAGTACTCTATCCAATTGAGCTACGAGCGCATTGTGTTGCCTTCGCCACCTTACATTCTGCTGCGGAAACGGAATTTGGCCTGCACCGGCGTCATCTTCGCCTAACGTAGTTCTGTGAATACGCAGCGGCTCAGATTCCTTGGTTCGGCTCGAATTCCGTTTCCTCGCTACGAATTCAGGTGGCGAAGGCAACACAGTACGAGAAAATTTACGACAAATCAAAGAACTACTGCAAATATTTATCCCTTTAATTTGTAATCTGAAATCTGTAATTTGTAATTGCTTCTACATCAGCCCTTTAAGTCCGCCCATCTTCTGCGCCATGGACATCTGTATCTTGCGTATCGTGTCGTTTATGAGCTCTTTGAGCGCCTTTTCCTGTCTTTCCTTGTCAAGAGACGGGTTGAGAGTGACTGATTCCACTTCCATTTTGCCGTTCATCACTATCTTAATGCCGTCTTTCTCGTTTTCCAGCTTTTCCTTTGACATCGCGTCATGCAGGTCCTTCAGCTTTTTCAGTTCTTTCAGTTTATCGAACATTGAGCACCTCAAGTGTTTTTATTAGATTGCTTTATGCGAAATCCACCGAAGCTATGTTGACAATACGGCGAATAGCCGTGTCTATTGTCAACATGTCAGCGCAGGTGGATTGACACCGACTCCTAAATACTTTTTTAATTATCTTATCGCGAAATCCCGCTTATGGGACGGTTAATACTTCCTTTCATTATTTATTTTAACATTCCTGCTATCTTATTGAGCGCCTCATCGAGTTTGGACGGGTCTTTTCCCCCGCCCTGCGCGAAATCAGGCTTTCCGCCGCCGGATCCGCCTATCATCGCGGACAAGGACTTGGCGATCTTCCCGGCGTTATATCCGGTCTTTACAAGGTCCTCGGCAACCGAAACGATAAAGGATATCTTATCTTCCGCGGCGCCTGCGATTATTATTATTGAATTATTCCCAAGTTTTTGCGTTAAACCATCCACAAGAGACCTTAGCGATTTTACATCGGCGTCGGGGGTTTTTGATACAAGCAGTTTAATTCCGTCAACGTCGCGGATGTTCTTGAGCATATCATCCATGCCGCCCGACGCGAGCTGGCTTTTAAGTTTCGATATCTCTTTTTCGAGAACCTTTTCCTGCTGGAGCAGCTTTTCAAGCCGCTGGGGCATTTCCTGCTGGGAGACCTTCATCTTCGCCGCGAGATCCTGCAGGATCCGTTCCTTGGAGCGCACGTGCTTCTCCGCGGCCCCTCCGGCGACGGCTTCAATCCTGCGGACACCCGACGCTATCGAAGATTCTGATACTATCTTGAAAAAACCGATGTCGCCGGTGAACGATACATGCGTTCCCCCGCAGAGCTCCATGGAAAACTTCTCGTCGCCCTCTTTTTTCATAACGGAGACCGCGCGGACTTTTTCGCCGTATTTTTCGCCGAAAAGCGCCATCGCGCCGTGTTTTCTTGCCTCGTCCAGCTTCATAAGGGCTATGCAAACCTGCATGTTGTCCCTCGCGGCCTTGTTGACTATCTGCTCAACGGCCTCTATATCCTCAGGCTTCATCGCGGCCAGATGAGTGAAATCAAAACGCAGATTGTCGGGGGTCACAAGGGAACCGGCCTGCGTGACGTGCGTGCCGAGTACCTGCCTCAGCGCCCTGTGCAGTAAATGCGTGGCGGTGTGGTGCCGCATGATGTCGTGTCTTCTCTGCGCGTCCACTTTCGCCTCAACCTTGTCGCCGGCCGATATTTTACCGGATAAAACTTTTATCTGATGCACAAACAATCCGTCAACGGGTTTATATACGTTGTTTACTTCAACCTTCCCGCTTCCAGCTTCAAGCTGTCCCGTGTCTCCCACCTGTCCGCCGGATTCAGCGTAAAACGGTGTTTCGTTGAGAATAACCTTGCCTTCTTCGCCGGCGTTAAGCGCGTTAACCTTCTCGTTTCCTTTTATTAATGCCTTGACGGTTGCCGAGGAAGCCAGCGATTCATAACCCGTAAACAGGATGTCGCCGGTCTCCTTGTGAAGTTTGGAATAGAAAGTGATGTCCTTTTCGCCGGAGCCGGACCAAGCGGCCCTTGATTTTTCCTGCGCTTCTTTTTGCGAAGCCATAAAACCTTCCTCATCAATGCCTAATCCGTGTTCTTTCGCGATTTCCTTTGTCAGGTCCTGCGGAAAACCGTAAGTGTCGTATAATTTGAAGACTTCGCCGCCGGGAATAATCTTTGTCTTGCCCGTTCCGGCCTTGCATTTCTTTATCAGGTCATCGAGTATTTTGGAGCCCGCTTCGAGCGTTTCAAGGAATTTTTCCTCTTCCATCTTTGTTATGCCGGCTATGTTCTCGCGTCTTTGCTCTAGTTCGGGATATGCGCCCTTCATTATTTCAGCCGTTTCCGCGGTGAACTTGTAGAGGAAAGGCTCGGACGCTCCGAACAGTTTTCCCTGCCTCACAGCTCTGCGCAGTATCCTGCGCAGCACGTAGCCCCTTCCCTCGTTGGAAGGAAGCACGCCGTCCGATATGAGCATCGTTACCGCGCGCGAGTGGTCGGCCATCATGCGCAGTTCTTTCCGGCTCTTTTTTTCGTCGATTTCCAGGATATCCGAGATTCCGCCGATCAGCGGCTTGAACAAGTCGGTGTCAAAGAAGCTTTTCTTTCCGTTGACCGCCGCGACAAGGCGTTCAAATCCCATGCCGGTGTCTATATTCTTGTACGGAAGGTTTTTGAGCGAGCCGTCTTCCTGCCTGTCAAACTGCGTGAAAACCAGGTTCCATATCTCTATATACCTGTCGCAGTCGCAGCCCGGCGCGCACTCCTTATTTCCGCAGCCCATCTCGGGCCCCAGGTCCAGATATATCTCGGAGCAGGGGCCGCAGGGCCCGGTAGGCCCCATGTTCCAGAAATTCGTCTCTTCGCCGAGGCGCATGACGTTTGATTCCGGCGCTGTCTTTTTCCAGAGGTCAAAAGCCTCATCGTCGTCCTTGTATACCGTCGGGTACAGTTTGTCCTTGGGCAGGGCCATGTCTTTCGTGAGGAATTCCCATGCCCATGCGATGGCGTCTTTTTTGAAATAATCGCCGAAAGAAAAATTCCCGAGCATCTCAAAGAAGGTCAGGTGCCGGCTGGTAAAACCCACCCTGTCTATATCGGACGTCCTGAAGCATTTCTGGCAGGATGCCGCTCTCTTGTACGAATCCTTTGCCTGGCCGAGAAAGTGTTTCTTGAACTGGACCATTCCCGCGGATGAGAAAAGAAGAGTGGGGTCGCCGGACGGAATGAGCGAGTCCGATTGAACGACCTTATGCCCGTTCTTTTCAAAAAACTTAAGAAAATTCTGTCTGATTTCGTTTGACTTCATGACGATAATTCTAACAAAATCTACATGATAAATCAAACCCATTTTAGCCGAAAATACGGGCAAAAAATCCCCCCACCCTTTTCCTCTCCGTTTACGGAAGAAGATTAAGGTGAGGGGGCGTAGTATTAGTTCAGAGTTCGTAGTCGGGAGTTCATGGTAAAGTCTTTGTTATTAACTTCGAACTAAGAACTGTGAACCACGAACTGTATTTATTGTTTCTTTTATTCTTTCATCTTCTGTTTCATTTTTTGCTTTTTTTCCTTTAACACTTCAGGCAGTTTCTCCTTCTGATCAGCGGTAAGAACGTTATACGCATTTTCTTTGGCGTCTATGGCCGCAAGGGCGGATTCCGCGCGGAGCGCAGAGATCTGCTTGGTTATTTTCTTGACAGCCTTGAAATCCACGGGTTCTTTCTTTTTAAGTTCCTTGAGATCAACTTCGGCTATCTTTATATCTGACTGTTTCTTGATACTGGTCTTCTGGCTCTCCGTTTTAATTGTTTCAAGCCGGGTTACCTGGGTATCCGTTAAACCCAACTCGGTTTTCAGGCCAAGGTAATTCTCCACATTCATGGATTGATTCATCCCTTTCAGGCCTTGACTCTTTTTTGCGCGTTTCGTTTTACCAAAATAACCTTTGACACCACACTTCATAGGATGGTCATTCATGTTATTGCCCAACGTCTGACAACCTTCCATGTCCTCGTCCATCTGAGCGAACGCTGCGCCCGCAGCCATTACAATGATCGCGCAAAAGCAAATAAACTTTTTCATAATTACCTCCTATGTTGTTGAGCTTCTGTTAATTGGACAACCAAGACCGGCGGAAAGTTTCAAGAATGAGGAGAGAACAAAGTGTAATGTTGGATGTTTAATGTGCGATGAAGAAGGCAGAACATATGTTGGATGTTTTATGTGTAATGAAAACGGCGGTAATAATGGTAGTGTTTAATTCATCAAACTTTACACATTAAACATTACACAGTCGTTGCCGTTATTCAAACATCTGGTCGGCCTGATACGAACTTCTGACATACGGGCCGCTTAAGCAGCTTCTGAATCCCATTTTAAGCGCGACTTTTTTGTAGTACTCAAAAACATCCGGCTGGATATATTCTACGACAGGATGGTGTTTCTTCGAAGGAGCAAGGTACTGCCCGAGCGTCACCATCTCGCAACCTGTTTTTCTCAGGTCCCTGAGAGCTTTTAGGACTTCCCTTTCTTTTTCGCCCAGGCCCAGCATCATACCGGATTTTGTCCTCAGACCTTTCTGCTTGGCCCAGGTTAATAGGCTTAAAGACCTTTTGTAGCACGCGCCTTTACGGGCCTTATCGTAAAGGCCCGCGACCGTTTCCAGATTATGCGAAAAAACGTCGGGGTTTGACGAGAACGATATTTCGGCGGCTTCCTGGTTTCCGTTGAAATCCGGGACGAGTATTTCAACTTTCGTGTCGGGAGATATCTCGCGTATGGATTTCACGGTCTCAAAGAAATGCCCGGCGGCGCCGTCGTAGAGGTCGTCCCGCGTGACGGATGTGATAACGGCGTATTTAAGGCCGAAATTCTTTATGGTGTTGGCGATGCGTTCCGGCTCCTTGGGATCCAGCGGTTTCGGATTGCCTTTATTTATAGCGCAGAATTTGCATTGGCGCGTGCACGTGTCGCCGGCGATGAGGAATGTCGCTATCTTCTTGCCGAAACACTCGCCGATGTTCGGGCACTTGGCGCTCTCGCAAACGGTATTCAGCTTGGCCTGCCGGAGAGTTGTCTGGACTTCGGTTACGTCGGAAAGCTTGATGTGCTTTTTAGCAAATTTCGTTTTCATATTGAATATTATAGCATATTTCAAGCCGTCATTGCGAGGAGCGAAGGGACGAAGCAATCTCTGCATGTAATCCGGCTCTGAAAACGGCTCGGGAAGCTTTTCTCAGGGGACACGATTCGCTCCGAAACCAATCCTCAAAAGTACGCTCGGCATAGCAGCCTCGCTCGGGTTGGCTTCCTTCAGGTGTAGCGTCCCGGCCACAGATTATTAATGGAATGTTCAGATTTTGCCAAGTTCAATGAACTTCGACACAAGGCGTGCCCACAGTGGCACGTTGAGGAGAAGTGAAGCAGAAATTGGTGAAATATGAACATTCCCGAAGGGCTGAGCTCTTTTGGTTGTCTTCTGCGTCATTCGTCGCTTACGTCCACCGGGGTGGACGCCGCACTCCTTATTCCTTGAAGCCATTCCAAAAATATCTCAGCCATTAACTAACCTGTGACCGGGACGCTACACCCAGCCCAAGTCGTCGCCAACACGTCTTTTTCGGATTGCTTCGTCGCTTACATAATTCACCTACGACGTGGCCGTAGGACTCGTCGTAGGTGGTATCGGTGGTGGTGGGTGTGTTGCGATGAATACCCTGCGGGTATAATATCCCTACGGGATATTGCTCCTCCTTCAGTCTCGCCCCGTGAGGGCGAAGCTCTTTTACGGGGTCGCCCATCGCAAAAAAAACTTAAAAAAAAACACCTTCGATATGGTATTGGTGTTTTTGAAAGCGTGCATTAACGCGCGCATTACCATATCGGGTACTTCGATTAAAGTGCAATAAGGTTTGTCGCGCGTGCGCAAAATGCGCACGGGGGCGTGCGTATTGTTAAAATATATTGATATTTCAATGCGGAAATACGCACGCTTTTACGCACGCTTTGCG
>JBDRNC010000030.1:0-32351 GCA_043811535.1 Elusimicrobiota bacterium | reverse complement strand
GTACAGCTTGACGTATTTTATATCGCTCCCGTCTCCTGTGCCGCCCGACAGATATACCTTGAACGCGGTGATTCTTGACGACCCTCCGAACATGGTTTTGGCGGTTATTTTAACCGCCGCCTGCCTGTCCCTGCCCTGCAGCAGCTGGGTGGCGATAGACTGGGCGTTAAGCACAAGGCCGTTCCAGTTTATCACGCCGGATTGCGCGGTCATGGTTATCTGGTTCCAGTTTATTCCTCCGTCCGTTGTTCTGTATACGGAACCGTTGACCCCGACGGCAAGCACGATGTTCGTATCGCCCTTGACAAACGATATCCCGCGAATTTCCAGCGTTGCCGACGATGAAAAACTTATGGACCACGTTGATCCGCCGTCAATTGTCTTGTATATTCTTCTGTCCGTGCCGCCTACGAAACCGGTGTTCGCGTCGTAGAAGTGCATGGCCTTGAATTCCGTAGCGGCCGGGGCGTCTCCAACATTGGCCGGGCTTGTCCAGTCCGTTCCTCCGTTAACAGTGTTAAATACCTTTCCTCCGGTTGCGCTTATGTGGCCGTTATCGTCGTCCAGGAACTGTATCCTGAGCAGGTTCAAGGCTCCGGCACCCGCCGGGTCGATGGAACTCCATGACGCTCCGCCGTCATCGGTCTTGTACGCCTTGCCCGCGTTGCCGCAGGCATATCCCGTTGATGCGTTCACGAAATAGAGCGAATTGAACCTGTTCGTTTCGGCTCCGGGGCCGATATTCGCGCTCCATGTTTCGCCGAAATCCGTGGACTTTATTATTTTCCCGTTATCGCCGCAGGCGTATACCGTTGACACGTCCACAAAGAATATCCCGTACAGGTCTTCTCCGATGCCGGTGTCAATGCTCCTGAACGACTGTGTCGCGTCGGTGCTTATGGCAACTATGCCTGAATTTCCGGCTCCGAGCACGTAATTGTAGGAGTCGTCCACGGCTATTGAGCGCAGGTTGCTGCCTGTTCCGGTAGAATTCACGGCGAACCATTTTGTGCCGCCGTCGATGGTCCTTTTGATCATTCCCTGGCTGGCGGAAATGTATGCTCCGTTCAAGGTTATGAATTTGATGTCGTTAAACGCCTGGGTGATATTCTCCGTGACCGAAAACACTCCCGAGCCGGCGACGCTCGTGTTCTGCCATTCAAATATTTTCTGCCCGGCGTCCGCGAGCGTGAAATAATGCGTGGGAGGCGAGAGCTGGGAACCGTTCAGGGTTACCGTAGCCGCGACGCCTCCGACATAATCCTGCGATATGTTTGAGGCGCTGTAGCCGTCGTTAGCTTTTACGGTAATATTCGCCTTGGTGCCTATATCCTGGCTAGTGACGGCGTCCATGACGAAAGTGGCCGCTTTTCCCGGCAGGATATTGATGTCCTGAGAGGCCTCGGTCCACAATGGGTCGCCGGGATTGCTTACGTTCATGGTATGGATTCCCGCCGTGTCATCCTTGTAATAGAACTGCGCGGAATAGAATCCTTGCAGTATGGTAACGGAATCGGTGGGGGCCCATGGGTCGATGTCTTCTGAAAAACCCCTGTTCGCGTTTATTACCTGGACCCCGTCTCTTTTAAGCAGCAATTGGTGGTTTTGGAACAATTTCAACGGATTGTCGCTTGAATCCTGGCATTCAATGCTTAGCGCCGAAGAAGGAAGTCCGACAAAATTCGTCATCTGGTTATTCTTGAAAACTATCTTCGCTACTTTCGCCGCATTGGTCAGGGTATATAGCACATTTTCATCATTTGTCCCGAAAGTGCTGAAATTATTATCGGAGTCAAAGGTTTTTATGGAAAAGCAATACTGCTGTCCCGGCGTCAATCCGGTTATCGTGTACCTTGACGGAAGGCCGGCAGTCACGGATGTCGTCATTGTCAGGCCGTACGGGGCGGAATTGAATTGATTTTCAGAGTTGATAAGAGTATTGGCCCACTTGAGAATATAGGTCCCGTTTGAGATGCTGGTGAATGTCGAATTAGCGAAAGGCGCGGTCCATGTAAGATGAATTGCGCCTTCCTCTGTCGTGCTGGCCGTCGCCAGAAGGTCGGTAATACGCGAAGGGCAGCCGTTGAAATAGAAGGGCCCGACGTCCACTGCTCCGGACCCGACGTTTGACTGGTTATACGATTTGACGTGGAAATACGCCGAAGTCGTATTTAAGCTCAGCCATTTTGCGAGCTGAGGTTTTCCGCTTGCCGTATTGCCCGTCACGTTATTATAAACGAAATTTGTCGGGGCGTACCAGAGAGTCTCGCTGTTTATCCACGCGCGGGTGCTGTTCGTATCCCATACGACACGGTAATATTCTGCTCTTGCGGGACCCGTGGAAAAAATATTGCTCGTAAAATAAAACGTGGAGTTGGTGGTGAAAGTTTCCGTAGAAATCGTATCGTAATGAAAATTGTCACCCGGATCCCCTACGGGATCGTTCGTATCCCACTTGAATTTTTCAGCGTTGATCTGGGGAATTTGTCCCCAGGTCACGGTATCATACGTAGCGATAGGAGATGAAACGTTCACGATCCTGGAGATATTGCATCCGACCGTGCTGTATGCCACCAGAAAGCGGTTGTAGTGCAAGTTTGGGACAAGGTTCTCTTCTAAATAGAAAGTCGTGTCGTCCGAGATATTGTAAAGCAGGCCGTCAACTGTTGAAGAACTGAAGAATCCGCTTGGAGCGTAGCCCGAGATGTCTTTTGTCGAAGAATAGATCCGGAATCCCAGTTCGTTTTTGGAATTGTCTTCCCATTCCCAGTTGATGGCATTTGAAGATATCGCGGTGCCCTGGAAACGTGTCGGCCTTGTGGGAGGAACATCATAATTCAAATTAATTCCGAGAAGAATCGGAGCCGTAGTGCCGCCGGAATTGGCATTAAGGTCCACCTTGTATTGCATGTATTGGCCCTGATAATTCAGGTTGGCTCCGTTGATTACCGCGTTCCATCCGGGAGACCCGTCGATTGAGGCAAATTCAGTATTAGAATACCTGACAGCGACGGCCATGCTTCCGCCGTTTGAGATATACGACCAAGTTGCTTTACGTAAAATAGAATTCTCAGCCCCCGTATTATTGACGTTCGAATAGTAACTGCCGTTGGAATATATTTCCTGGCCGTAAAATTCTATCGATTCCGTCAAGTCAACGGTTGGCTGCGGGGCTGATTTTCTGATGCTTATGCTGTCAACCCAAGTCCTGTCTAATCCGATATAGGCGTAATCACCGCTGTTCTTTTTGGTATAACGCCACGTAAGCGTCCTGTTTCCCGCGGGTAATGACACAGTGCGCGAGACCCACTGCTGTTGGCCGTAAACGCGGCATGCTTGAGGCGGATTTTCCACCGAATCAACCAGGAAAACGATAAAGTCACTGTCAAATGTAATTTCGGAGGATGCTGCCCAGTAAAAGGTCAAATTGGCGGAGTCCGTAAGATTAAGAGTCTTCTCAAGCAAGGATTCCTGCGTATGAGTTATAGCCCCACTTCTAACGGCATAATTTCCGCCTTGCTTGGATGAAGCGGTTATCGAAAAATTCGCCGCGCCGCCTTGCGACCATTTTGTAGTATCTAATATGCCGGTTTCCCAATCCTCAAAAAGGTCATCAACTGTGTTCCTGTCTGAAAAGATAGTTGCTGTTGAAGGATTGCTGTAATACATGAAAATCGTCTTTATCGTGCTGGCGGTTGCCGACGGTATTTTTATCCATATCTGTGTTGTGGTTGCGGTGCCCAGCACGTCGGTTGACAGGTCTACCCAGTAGGGTATAAGCGATGTCCCGTCGGAATCCGTGAATCTGATGTCCGCTCCGTCAGGCCTGATCCTTCCGCTGCCTACAAGGTTCTTTATCATGGAGCCCATGTCGAGTCTTGATTGATGGTCCACCACGTTCTGCGAGTACAACAGCGTTATGGGCTGCCTGAAACCCCAGTCGGCATCATACCAGTCGGAAATGCCCATAATCTTGATTTCCGGCGAATCCACCGTGGAAGTTGTTTTACTGAATATTCCGTCGCTGAAATCAGTAACAACGCTTTCGGACCAGTCGAGAGCGAATAAGACGGAAGAAGGAAGAAAGAAGATGGAAGCAAACAGAAGCAAGCAGGCGAGCATCTTCCCTGGTTTGCATATGATTAACTTCGATGATTTAACTGCAATTTGCCTGTTCATGATAATAATTGATTCATAAATGGCTATATTGCTTTATGGCTATATTGTTAACGTCTAAACCATTTAGCCGTTTGGCCATTTATCTGTATAGCCATTTAGTCTGTTAAAGCCATTTAGCCATCAAGCCATATAGCCATTGATAGTTATCCATTTAACCATATTATTGTACTCTATTTTATCAATATTTGCTTAACTAATCAACGCTTTTATTTTTTTCATAAGCACCTTTACGTCAAAGGGCTTCGGCAGGTAGTCGTCAATGCCTGCCGCGAATATTTTCAGCCTGTTGTCGCGTGAATCATAACCGGTTATGGCTACAAGCGGTATGTTCCTTGTCTTGCCCGAACGTTTCAATTGCTGGCATATTTCAAACCCGCTCATGCTGGGCATCATGAGATCCATTATGACAAGGTCCGGCAGGATTTCCTCTATCCGGGGTATCGCTTTTGTTCCTGACGTGAAATAATGACCCTCATATTCAGGCGCTGGAAATAGCTCCTGAAGGACAAGCGTGACATCCGGATCGTCTTCGATGACGACTATTTTCTTCATATACGCAGATTACCTCAAATAAAGAACAACTCAAATATACGCAGATACAGTCATACGCAGATTACCTCAGATAAAGAACAACTCAAATACGCGCAAATACGACCTTACGCAGATTACCTCAGATATAAATAACAAAAACACAGATTGGCGCAGATATAACTTCTGTTATTCGGTTTTTTTAACAATTCGTTTTATTTCAAGTTTTTCGGCTCCAAAGTTGACCAAAAAGGCAAGTTTCTGTTCCATATTTCTAATATAATAAAAGACCTGTAATTCATTTAACCTGATTAGATTTGGAATTGCCTTAATTTCAACTATTACTTTATTATCAACAATGAAATCAGGCTGATAGAAACCTACAACGCCCCCTTTATATTTTACCGCAAACTTTTTGTTAATATCAAACTGTATGTTTGAAAGCTTAAACTCATGAGTTAAGGCATTATGATATACGACTTCTTTTTGCCCCGGTCCAAGCGTATTATATACTTGAAAGAATGCGCCCCTTATCCTGTAACTTAGCTCCTTATAATAAAACTCTTTTTCCCCCATTCCATCCCCCTTTTATTATCTGTGTGAATCTGCGCTTCTTATCTGCGTTAATCTGCGTTTCTTATTTGCGATAATCCGCGTATTCTATCTGCGTCAATCTGTGTTTTTCATCTGTGAAAATCTGCGTATTCTATCTGCGACTATCTGCGCTCACCGGCAACCTTACCGTAAATGAGGATCCTTTCCCTTCGCCTTCGCTTTTTGCGATTATTTCCCCGTTATGCCTTTGAATAATTCCGTAACTGATCGTAAGGCCGAGGCCGGTGCCTTTTCCTATTTCTTTTGTTGTGAAGAACGGATCGAAAACGTGGCCCACATTTTCCCTTTTTATCCCCATGCCCGTATCGGTGAACGCTATTTCCATGAAATTTTTTGAGACAGCCGCTGAAATAGTAAGTTTCCCTCCGCCCGGCATCGCGTGTATCGCGTTGCTTATGATGTTGAGGAAAACCTGTTGGATATGCCCGGACGAGATTTTCAGCTGAGGAAGCTCAACCGGAATATGATTGTTTAAGTCTATTTTTCTTGATTCCATTTCAGTTTTCGTGAAATCCAGCGTTTCCAACATAAGCTTGTGGATATCCGTCGAATAGAAGTTATAGTTCTTATCGCGGGCGAAATCCAGCAGAGCGCGCACAATCCTCCTGCATCTCTGGGCCGCGGATTCTATCCTTTCCACGAGGGGCCTGTGGGGATGGCCCTGCGGGTATTTTTCAAGAAGAAGCTGGGCCTGCCCGAGCACGCCTGTCAGGGGATTGTTGATCTCGTGCGCGACCCCTCCGGCCAGCTGACCTATGGATGACATCCTGTCCATCTGTATGATCTGCAGCTGCAGGTTATGAAGGTTCTGCACCATCTGATTGAAGCTCTTCGCGAGTTGTCCTATTTCATCGCCGCTCTCAATAGGAATCTGGTAGTCCAGGTTTCCTTCGCCGATTATTTTCGTCCCTTTCTGGAGCACGCTCAAGGGTCTTGCTATTGACCTGAAGATCAGGACGCTCATGAATCCGCCCATCAGTATCGCGAGGATTCCAGTGGAAAACGAGAAAATGAAGCTGAATGTATTCAGTTCCAGTATCTTCCTTTCGATACTGTCGAGTATTTCCTGGTTATTCTTAATGGATGCTTCAAGAGCGGTCTTCATCCTGGTGTTTCTCTTTGAGATGTCCGTCGAAAAACTGTCAAAGAGCTTCTCCCTGGATTTAGAGTAGAAATTCTTTTCAACTATGCCGTTCAACTCATTATACTCCAGTATCCACGCGGTGAGGTCTTCATCGGGCTGCTGGACCTCTGAAACGCGCTTTTTTATCAAGTCGAACTGCTCGCGGTAGCGGTCCTTTTCGCTGTTGTCGCCCAGGATGACGTAATACTTCAAGCTTCTGGATTGAAGATCGAAAGCCTGGTATATCTCGCGCCAGAAAAAAAGCCGCGAATAATAAAGCATGCTCTGTTCGGACAACCCTTTATTCTTCACTCCGAAGACAACAAGCACCGTCCCCATCAGCACTACAAGGGAAACCAGCACGAAAAACGTGATAAACAACCGCGATTTTATGGTCATAAATAAATTGCCAAACAACTTGTCATTCCCGCGGTTTTAAGCGGGAACCCATAGTTATTACAGAATATCATTATATAAATCCTGCCACTCAGGATTATTCTTTTCAATTAATGCTTTCTTCCAATTTCTATTCCACTTTTTGATGCGTTTTTCCCTTTCAATCGCGGCATTAATGTCTTGAATTGATTCAAAATAGACCAAACAATGAACTTTATATTTTTTAGTGAAACCTTTTACCAAACCATTCTTATGTTCATATACTCGTCTAACAAGGTCATTAGTAACGCCAACATATATGGTTCCATTTATTTTACTAGAGAGTATGTATACAAAGAAATTATGATTCAAGACCCCCCCAATTGTGGATCCCCGATTTAGACATTCGGGGATGACAAATCGCCCATGCGATTCGTCACCTCGACACGACAATCGTTCCGTTAATGGTCTTGGTCCCTTCCTCCCACTGGTAAATATATATCCCGGGCAGAACGAGAGAGCCGTTTTCATCCCTGCCGTCCCATGTCAGTCGCCAGCCGGTACTGAACGGCTGGGGGTTCAGAGTGAGTATATCCCTTACTTTCCTGCCGGTTATGTCTATAATCCTCAGAGTGGGTTTTGGGTCGTCAAAATCAGTAAAGTCAAAGAAGACCTTTTCGTTTTCCGGGGGCGATCCCGGGGTGATTATTTTGGGGTATACCTTCAGTTCGGCGCACAGATTCTCAACCGGCGCCAGAGAAATAGGAATGGAAAAAAGCATCAGCAGAGAGAATACTGCGAAGGCCAGAGAAGGCGTTAAGACGAAGAGTACGGCAAGGCCTTTGACTTTCTTCATTTTTTTGGAACCAGCCGGAGCGCGGCCGGTACTGTTGCCGGGATGTTCATAAAATAAGACTTTTTCGAATAATTCAAAGATTTTGTCAATCATAATTATACCTCTTTTCCTATAAAATTTCAAACAGTTTTGGTAAGGCAAATTGCTAAATGGCTTGATGGTTAAATGGCTGCTAACAACACGGCTGAATGGCTGAACATATAAACAATTGCTAAATGGCTTTATTGCCATATTGCTAACGTCTTAAACCATTTAACCGTTTGGCCATTTGTCCGTGTCTTTATTAGCCATTTAGCTATTTAACCATTTAGCCATTAGTCTTATTTTATTGCGCCTGCACTTTTCCCAGTTCCTTCTTGGCTTCGGATACGTCAATTCCTATTGCCTCGTATTTGCTGATCATTTTCTTCAGTATGCTTGTCTGCTCATCGGCCGTAATACCCTGATTGACCATTCTCTTGTAGTATGTCAGAGAATCGCGGTAATACTTCTTCTGGGCCTTGAGTTCTTCGACCATTATCATGTATTCGGTATCGGCATCCGAAGTGTTTACTTTGCCCTTGTACGTGTCCACGACATTTTTCAGGTAATCGATCCTCTGAGGTATCGTCATCTGGTTCCCGGACCTCCGGTAACTGTTCATTTCGCCTATGTAACCGGTCGTAGTCGCCGGTCCGGCGGGCTTTTTCTTGATAGCCTCACCCGGCTTGCCTTTTTCAGCCGGCGCGCTCACCTCGGGAATTCCGGGCATCGGCGACACGGGCGCGACCGGGCGCTTAAGCAGTTCTTCTATCTCTTTGCGCAGTTTCTCGATCTCCAGCCTCGCGTCGACGAGTTCCTTCTCCGCTTTGACGCGCATTTCTTTTTCTTTCTCAATCTTGAGCAGTAATTCCTCATTCTCCACTTTCTCCCGCATGACGGGCCCGAACTTTGTCTTCAATGATATGCGGTGGTTCCCCATGGTGTCCTTGATGCCCTGCAAAGGATACACGATAGCGTAATCTATGTGGAAATTATTCACTTCATATCCGATGCCGGCCGCGACGTTGGCAAGCTCCCTGCTTCCTATGGATACGCCGCCCCTGAACACCATGCCGAACTTGAACCATTTCTCGGCGCCGGTGTCTATTTCCCAGTCCGTGTTCTGGTTGACTTTCCTGGTTATTCCGTCAACGGCTACTGCGAACGTCGGCCCTGTGTGCGCCACTCCGAGCCTGAAAGTCCTGGGCAAAGGCGCGCTGACCGTATCCTGAAGCGCGAGGTTCGGCTCGGTAATGTTCTGCACCATGAGGCCGACCTTATAGTTCCCTCCGAATTTCATCTGGGCGCCCAGGTCAAGATCAACTCTGCCCACGGAATTGCCGAATTTCTGGAAAAGGCTGTCCGCCGCCCCGCCCGTGTTTCCGAAATCATCCACTATAGCGTTCCTTGTATAGCTGTCCTCGCCGTAAGCGAGTTTCAGGTACTTGAGGTTCACTCCGACGCTCAATCTGGGAAGCAGTCCGTATTTCGCGTATGTCAGGAAGAATGTGTTTTCCTGGTAAAGGCCCGCAAGCTCGAATTTGAGCCAGCCCGCGCCTATGGTGCCGTAATCGCGTTTATACTTCAGCGGCCGCCCCAGCGCCAGGAACGACTGATTTAAGTTTGAATTATCGTCCAATCCCACGAACAGCTTGCTGTACTGCGCCGCGAATTCCGACTGCGGCATCAACGCCAGTCCGGCCGGGTTGTAATAGATCGAATAGACATCGTCGGCAAGTCCCGCGTAGGCTCCGCCGAGACCGGTGGGGCGCCCGCCGATAGGAGTGTCCTCAAATGCCGCGAACAGCGAAGACGGAAGAAGGAAGAAGGAAGAAACGGCACAACTCAAAGACAAAGCAATCAATAATTGCCGGATCCTCATGCGTTTCATTTTTAATCTGATTGAATTCATAACAACCTCCAGTAATTGAGTTTTCTTTATTTTCATATTCATTCCTTTTCCTTCCGTCTTCGATCTTCCTTCTTCCGTCTTATCTGGCTACTACCACTGTTCCGTTGATGACCTTGCCTTCGCCTTCGAACTGATAGATATACACGCCGGGCATGACGGTCATGCCGTCCTTGTCCGTGCCGTCCCATGATATGAAGCCCGCGCCTTCCTGGCTGTCGGAGGTCCTGTTCGTGTCGTCAAGTTTCCTGACGAGCGCGCCCTTGACGTCAAATATCCTGACGCTTATGACGGATTCTTTCGGGTTCGCGAACCTGAACAGCGCCTTGTCGTTCTGCCCGTCGTTGTTCGGAGTTATTATCTTGGGCAGCACGCCGTAGAACGTGAATTCGGTGGCGGGAGCCGCCATCCTTAACTGGTACTTGCCCGCGAACTTGACCTTTGAATTGACAGTGCCGTATTCGGCGTTGACCGTGCCGCTGAGCTTCAGCCATTCCACGCCGTTGAAGTAGTACATGGAGACCTGCTTGGCCGCCTGCTCGGGGGTCAGTTTCTTGGCCGCCGGCGAGAACGAAATCGCTGAATTGCTGCTGCCGACGGCATAGGTCAGTCCGAGGTCAGCCGATTCGGGCGTTGCTCCCAGTGCCTTGGACGGGCTGAAACCGTCAACCTTGGAAAGGTTGGCGCCCGCCGAAGAATCAATTATCTTGTACGCGTCCCATTCAAGAGACTTGAGTACAGGGCCGAGCTCATCGGAAGCGTTCGAGTTGAATTTAACCGTCAGGTCGTACTTGTACGTGTTGTAATCCTTGTCAAGAGCGCGAGAGAGCGCTTCTGACAGCCAGAGGTAGCTTCCGTCGATATTGACGAATATCAGATCGCCTTCGCTACTCAGCAATGTCGAATCATTATAGTTGCCGGTAGCGTCTATGGCTCGCACCTTGTAGAAGTACATGCGGTTATCCGGCAGGGTATCCGTATAGGAGTTTATGCCCGCCATGACCGTCCCGACAGAATACCAGTCGTTCGACATGATGCCGGTGCTGCGGAATACCTTGTACGCGAGCAGTTCGTCAATCCTGGGCGCGTCGGGATTGCTGAATTGCGCGTAGTCCGCGTTGCGGGTTACGTGGCGCCATTCAATAGTTCTTGTATTAGATGTCCTGGACGCGATCTTTATATTCTGCGGAGCGTACGGGGCCACTGTGTCAACCCATGGAACGGTAATGTAGATATAGGTTGTAGTTGACCTTGAAGCCACGCCGTATTTGGAGATGGCGAACAATGACGTGTAATATGTCGTATTTGACAACAGCTGCTTGTATGTGTAGTCAGCCGTCGTGTTGGCGCCTCCCGCCCAATTATGGACGAGCGTGTATTCTTGGATGTCGCTGTAGTATCTTGCGAATCTATCCGTGCGCAGCACTACCCTCATGCCGGATGTCTGAGGTTCCGGCGGGCTTGTCCATCTCAGGTAAAGCGTGTTGCCGGTTTCTCTGCTGGTGACGCTGGCTGTTACAGCGCTGAGCAGCGTCGGCCTGGAAGGAGCGACATACTCTTCCGAGATGTACAGCAGGGCCGCCGATCTGACAGTGGACGAATTGCCCGCCAGGTCGTAAGATTCCATTGAATAATAATAAGTTGTGAGCGGCTGCAGGTTGTCGTGCAAGAATTGCTGCGGCAGGCTGTTAGTGCCGCCGAAAGTGTTAGCGTATTCGTGCTGCGAGATTACGGTCGTTATAGTGCTGAAGTACAGCCTCGCGCCCTGATAATCCGAGTTCCTGTAAAGCGGCGCTGAGTCCGGAGTTGTCCAATTAAGTGTGATAAAGTACCTGTCTACGCCGCCCGATATATCCACGCCTATGAGTCCGGTCAGGTTCTGAACCAGGTCAGGCGCGATAAGGTCGGTGCCGGTATATACCATGGTACTGATACCGGCCGAGTAGTATCCGTCAGTATCGTAAGCATAGAGAGTGTAGTAGTACGACGTCCTCGGCAGAAGCTGTATATGTTGATAGTCGGTTGTTTGCGCTGTTAGTTGCGGCTGTAAGTCAATATATGTAGGCCATGCGTATGAACTCGGGTATGTCGAATTGGAATAGCAAACGCGTGTTCCGACAAGTTCGGGTTCCGTAGCCGGATTTGTCCAGGTAAGCGACGCGTAGCTGCCGATATTTGTGTCGGTTGAGCCTGAAGCTATAGCAGTGACGGTTTGAACCGGTTTAAAGTACCAGTAAGGCATGACTTGAGCAGTAAAGGAAGCGTTTGACCACCTGTTGGGCCAATCGTTCTTTGTGAAAATGTGGAAGAAATATGTCGTAGGTTTGGTGAGCCCTGTCAATAAGATCCGCTGCTGGTCGCCGCTTGTCACGTTGTAAGTTGATATTGTGACCCGCGTGGATCCGACCCAATTGTTCGTATTGTCAGGCAGGTATAATTTGTAAAGTTCCGTGTCTAAGATCGTTTCGCCGCTCGTAAGTTCGTGCGTTGTTGAATACTGCACGCAATATTCGCCCGAATGAGGTATGTTGCCCGAAACCAGGAATCCCGACGTATCGATGAATACCGGCGCGGTCCATTCGAGATTGGCCTGTCCTCTCTTGGTCGTTGCCAGTGCCGTGATGGTAGTGATGTTGTACGGTGTCCACGGCGGAGTAGTCGTGAAGCCCTGTGTTTGATTTGTTATGCCTGCCATAGGATCGTCATAATCAGACGCTCTCTTGTACCTGTCCACGGATTTCACGCCGAAATAGTAACGCACGCCTCCGATCAGTTCGGAGATGTTGACGGTTTCGATCGTTCCTCTGGCGGAATGCGCCTTGTATCCCCATGAATTCGGGAGTTCCGGATCCAGCACAGTCAAACAGTTCGGATGGTTCCACCAAGTGTTAGTGTTGCTTCCCACATCCGATACGGAGAATGTAGCGTATTTGATGATGTAGGAGAACACGTCATCCGTGTTTTGCTCGGCCGCCGGAGCGCGCCATTGGAGTTTGATCTTGCCCTTGTCTTCAGGCGCTGAATAATCAGGGACAGTAACTATCCCTGTTAGAACGCCCGGAGGATTGGCGTAATTCGGCACAATCCTGACAGCTACGGGAGCGCTTGAATACACGGGAACAGAGCACGCCTGTCCCAGTACAAGCAGGGCTAGTAACAATCTACACAAAGTAGATAATGGTGACGCCCATTTCCTCATAACTTTTTGCTCAATTTCCTTTTCCGTCTTTTTGTCCTCATCGTATTTTTTTCCGTCTTCCTTCTTCTTTCTTCTGTCTTCCGTCTTGTTTTTACTTATTTCGCTGTAAGCCTTAACAGTATCGAGACATCCTGATTTGCTCCGTTCACGGCAGTCGGCGTAAGCATCTTAATCCACAGCCGTCTCTCGGCCTTGCCTTCCGCGCCGGCATCATAGCTCGTCGGAAGCACCAAGTTCGCTCCGCCAGCGTATTCGGAGTCCAGGTACTGAGAGCAGTAGCTGTAGAAGTTCGTCATGGAGTAGGTCTTCGCTCCCTGCGTGGTCGTTGTCAGGCTGTCTACGGCCATGTCGAAATCATCGTTCGTGAGCGTGGTTGAAGAAAACTTCACGAACATAGCGGCCTTGTTGATTCCGGGCGCTGATCCGAGCGTCCACTGGTAAGCTGCGCCCTGGTCTATGTATCCGCCATCCTCAAGAACGTCCAGCTCCCACTGGGTTATGGCGCCCTGTGAGTTGTTGCGGACGCCTATCGGATTAACCGCCGTGGCCGTGCTGGCCGCCGCGACATCGCCGAAGTTGTAATACGATGTTTTCTCGAGAAGCCCTCCTCCTGCCGCCCTGTTGAACAGCTCTATCGAGATAGTAGCCGTGCACCTTATCGTGATGTAGGCCGACTGCGGATTGTCGGCGTAACCCGCCGTCGCGCATACCGTTGCGACAACGAACGCTGAGACCAGCAGAAGCAATGACTGCTTTAATCTGCGTAACATTGAAGTCCACCTCCTGTTTAGATTTGCGCCGTTTCCCGGCACGCATGATCCTTCCATCTGTTCTCTTCCGTCTTCCGTCTTCCATCTTCTTTCTTCTATCCTGCAGTTTCCTTCTTCCTTCTTCAGTCTTCCATCTTGTTGTCCCGTCTTCCATCTTCCTTCTTTCATAACATCCTCCTTTTCAGTTATTTTTCTTCCGCCTTTTGTCTCGCTACTTCCATCTTCCCTCTTCAGTCTTCCGTCTTGTTGCTCCGTCTTCCATCTTCCTTCTTTCATAAACTCTCCTTTTTATTTTCTTCTGCCTTGTTGTTCCGTCTTCCGTCTTCCATCTTCCGTCTTGTTTTTACTTATTTCGCTGTAAGTCTCAGCAGAATCGTGATATCCTGATTTGCACCGTTCACGGCAGTGGGCGTAAGCATCTTAATCCACAGCTGTCTCTCGGCCTTGCCTTCCGGGCTGCCGTCATAGGTTGAGGGAAGCACCATGTTAGCTCCGCCCGCGTAGCTGGAGTCCAGGTACTGGGAGCAGTAGCTGTAGAAGTTCGTCATGGAGTAGGTCTTCGCTCCCTGCGTGGTCGTTGTCAGGCTGTCCACGGACATGTCGAAATCATCGTTCGTGAGCGTGGTTGAAGAAAACTTCGCGAACATGGCGGCCTTGTTGATTCCGGGCGCTGATCCGAGCGTCCACTGGTAAGCGGCGCCCTGGTCTATGTATCCGCCATCCTCAAGAACGTCCAGTTCCCACTTGGTTATGGCGCCCGTAGAGTTGTTGCGGACACCTATCGGATTGAGCGCCGTGGCAGTGCTGGCCGCCGCGACTTCTCCGAAGTTGTAATACGAAGTTTTCTCGAGAAGACCTCCTCCCGCCGCCCTGTTGAACAGCTCTATCGAGATAGTAGCCGTGCACCTTATCGTGATGTAGGCCGAAGAATTAATACCCGCGTAAAGCGTTCCCTTGAACAACACGAACAGCCCTAGGATTAACACCAGGTAAATAAGAGATTTCCTAAACATAAATGCCTCCCTATTGAAATACCCGCAAGGGTATTATTGAGTTATGTATACCGGAACAAACTTAGCCAGTTCCACCGTCTGAGACTTTACCAATATTCTTACCACGTAAAATCGCTTTGTCTTTGCCGAATCACGCGAAAGGTTCACCGTTATATCTATGTTCTCCACGCCGTCGGGTTTTAAGGAAAACTTTGTTTTTGAAAAGGATATTTCACCGGTTCCGCCCTGTATGAAATCCGCCGGAACGCCGAAGCCGGATGAAGAGGGGTCGGCATACTCGATTCTTATTGAAAGTGTTTCCCTGGACGGATTTATCAGCTTCAGCGGCACGGATTCGGTTACTTTTACGGTCTTTCCGCCAGCGGCGTTGTCAGCGTAAAATTTTTCCGGGAGGATTATCAAGCCCTGCTTCGGGGCCGATTCCTTCGATTTCTGTTCCTTCATTTCCTTCTCGCTCATGGGCGCCTTCGCGACAGTGATGTAAATCTTGCCCTTGATGCCCAGCGCTATTGCTACGCCTCCGCCCCCGCCCTTCGGAGGCGCGCCCGTGATGAAGACATGCGCCATGTATTTTTTGCCCAGAAGGTTCTTGTCATCCGGTACGTGGACGGTAACGTCAATGCTCTGTGTTTCGCCCGAAAGAATCCGGAAATCAGTTTTTGAATAAGTGATCCATGACTTATCCGGTATGGGCTCATATCCCTTGCGCAGGTCATCGCGCGAAGGCAGCGTGGTTTCTATCCTGATATCGCTGACCGCGGCGCCGTTCTGCTGCACCCACATGGGATAATTCGCCACTTTGCTCAGGTTATAGGATCCTCCGATTTTCAGGTTGTCTATATAGACATCCGCGAAATTAGTGGACAGGCCTGAGGCAAAAAGCACGTTGAACGCGGCAAACAGCACCAAAGCTGCAAGGCCGATTATCAGAAATCTGATGGCTCTCATGACTACCTCCGTATTATTTCATTCCCGATTCGGGAACAAGCTTAAGCAAATATGATCTTGAAAGCGGACACAATCATCAACGCCGACATGCAGATCATGGCAATGCCGATAACCTTCATTTTGGCCTCCGGTAGTGAAATGTATTTGATTAATTTCATAAATCCCTCTTTGTTCCGGCGTTCTCCCTCTGGATCCCCGATTTAAGCATTCGGGGATGACAGCTGTCCTTCAACTTGTCATTCCCGCGGTTGTAAGCGGGAATCCATATGTTGCAATTGCTGTCTGCTCCATAAATACCGGGTGGGACAGGGTTGAAGCATTCGCTCCCCGCAGAGGAAGTGATACCCGAACCGGGTACCGTCGGCTTCTGTTCCCTGTCCCAAGACAACGGGACGCTTTTGCAGCCCCGTAAAGAGGGGCGCAAGCAGTCCCATAAGAAAATGAAAGGGCGGCAGTCCGTGAACAAACAAATCTCCCCGCAGAGATGTTGCCTGTATCCGATAGGACATGCCGCCCCGAAGGTCCCATTCCACGTTGTTCCGTGAATAAAAATGGGACAAAAAATGCGGCGGGCAATGGTTTTCTCCCCGCAAAGGATAGACCGTTTTGCCCGCCGAATAAGTAAGGGACAGGGTTGAAGCATTCGCTCCCCGCAGAGGAATACCTTCTGTTCCCTGTCCCAAGATGAAGGGACGCCTGAGCAGCCCCATAAAGAGGGGCGCAGGCGGTCCCGCAAAAAGTATCGGGCAGACAAGTGTTTCCTCCCCGCAGAGGATAGACAGCTGTGTCTGCCCGGTAAACCGGGTGGGGCAGGGTTGAAGCATTTGCTCCCCGCAGAGGAAGTTGGCTCCTGTTCCCTGCCCCAAGACGACGGGACGCTGACACGTCCCTGTTGAAAGAAAAAAGGGCGGCAGTCCGTGAACAAACAAATCTCCCCGCAGAGATGTTGCCTGTGTCCGATAGGACATGCCGCCCCGAAGGTCCCATTCCACATTGTTCCGTGAAAAAAATGGGACTGTAAAAAGAAAAAGCAGGACGATAAAAGCCGGCAAAAACAACCGGTTTTATCCGTCCTGCTTAAAATAAATTGGGCCGGAGTAAGCTTTTCCTCCCCGCAGAGGTTAAGACTTCCGTTCCGGCCCAAAACATTAAAAAAGCCAGCGAAAAGGCAGTAATTCCGTGAAATGACTGCCTTATCCCAACTTCTAGATTGTATATTATTAAAAAGGGAAAGTAAAGACCTTTTGGAAAAATAAAATAACCCCGCAATGGCCTTCTGCAGGGCTGAAATCACAGATTTACGCAGATTTGCGTATCTAAAAGCGCTATGTTTCGCGCTTTTGGAAATGGCAAAAAGCCGGAACTTCCGACACTTTGCCCAAGTCAATGATTTAACGGAAAACCGGAAACCGACATCCGGCGTCCCGCAAACAATTGCGGACACAGAAGTCTACCTCTGCGGGGAGATTTTTTAATGCTTTAAGCTAAACCATCCATCCCCCCCCGATTAATCGGGGGGAGTAGGAAAGTATAACTTACTGGCCTGCTGTGACTACGACTACAATCCTTCTCCAGTTCTCATCTGCGACTACAATCGGTGCGGAGAACTTGAAAGCAAGGTCGCATGTATCGCCAGGCATGGTCCAATTCGCAGCAGATGTGCCGATTCTGCTCGGATATGATGTACCAATATCCGGGAAGAATCTGGCTGTAGTATCCCACGTATCGAGAGCGTTAGCAGTAGTACGCATTGTCAGCAGATCTCCGGCAGTGCTATCCTGTAAGGGGTCAAAATCCCGGGCTATAGCCTGTTCATCATTAGCTATAAATACCGCTGCCAGGGCGCAGGTAAGGACGCCAGACTGATCTCCTAGCAACCAACCTGTATACGGCGCTATGTCAACGGGATCAGCTGCCCAGCCTGTTCCAAGTATTTCTGTCGGGTCATTGCCCGATCCGGAATAGGCCTTGGTCTGGATTGTTGATACGTGCAGCGTCCATTTTGTCAAGGCACCGCTGCTGTTGTTGTTGATGGAAACCATGTTAGGCTTGGAATATTCGGTTGCACCCGGTGTGAAACCACTCAGCGATCCTGTGCTCATACCGGAAACGTAAAACGTCGCGTTGCCGTCAAGCACATCTACGCTGATTGTGATTGTACATCTTACGATGACATACGCATTGTCAGACTCATCGGCCAACACGTCAACAGCAGTAAAACCTATGAGAGCAGATACAGCAATCAAAGCTAAAACAAGATACTTCTTCATGATTACCTCCTTGTAGAATTAACTTCTATTCCTTACTGTTTGTTTATCACCTCCCGCCTATTTATCTTAAGTTGAATTATGCTGTGCGCTTCTTGTTTCCACTAATAATATAGCACCTAATTTCTATGTTGTCAAGTGTTTTTTTAAAATATTTTATTTAAAACAGGTAGTTCACTTCTTGTTTTCCCCGCTCGCGGGTTTTACGGCCTCTTTCTTAGTATCTACGTATACTTTCGTGTAATACCTGCTTGTCCTAATTTTTGATGTGACATCTATTACAATGACAAAATAATAGCTCTCTCCCGTCTTAACACTCTTTGGTATTTCTATTTCAAGAGGAATCTCATTTATCGTGTTCTCTTTCATTTTGAATTTTTTCTTCTTTACTTTCAGCCAGTTGGGGTCCGGCGCTTCAATGTACCCGACGGGCGGAAAAAGACCATTCTTTTTTACTTCGATAGAGTTTACCTGTATGTCGGCGATGAAATCGGAGGTATTGACGATTTTCAGCATTTCGCTTAAATCCTTCTTGAGGTCGTATCTCTTTCCCGGTTCAATATTGACCAGGAAGATACGTTCTGGTGTGATGGCGAAATTCATTATCTGTCCGAGCATCTGTTTTTTCAACTGCCTTATCTCTTCCGGCGTGGGAGGCTTTGCCGCGACTATGAGTTTTAACTTGCATATCAAACCCGTTCCAAAAAGAATATCGCCGATTTTGGTTTTCGGCGGGCTGGCCTGCGGATTAATCCAACAATATAATTTTGTTCCCATATATTGAGGGTTGTTAGGAATCGTGATAAAGATGTCTGTCTCAGCGGTCTGGCCGGGGTCCAGCGAGAACTTGTCTTTTTCAATCCTTATCCACGAAGCGTCCCGTATCGGCTCGAATCCGTCTGGAGAGTGTACATCCTGCAAGGCAAGCTTGATTTCAAGGTCGGCCATCGATATTCCCGTATAGGTAACGTCAAAAGGACGCCCTAGTAGCTGTCTCAAGGAGTACGTCTGGCCTATCTTGAGGTTTTCCAAGTATATTTCGCCGCAATTAGTTGAGATTCCGCTGGCGTAAAGACAGGAAGCTGTAGGCAGGAAGCAGGAAGTCAAAAACAAAAACGATATGATTTTTCTGAATGATTTCATTTTCTTCTCCGTATATGTTATTTTGTGTCTTTTCTCTATTATACGCAGATTACCGCAGACAATAACGACAAAAACGCAAATTGGCGCAGATACAACCTTCTACTATATCCTATTCACATTTCAATGTCTTTTATGTGTTTGTATTCTCTATTCTCTAATTTTCTATTCACTGATCACTGTAATTAAGGCGTTTCTGTTGCCGTGAATATCACAGTAATTACCTGATCGGCCGTTGTGCTTGTCGCAAGTGGCGTTTTTAGCATAAACCAGCAAGTGTTGTCGCTCAGAAGGGGACTAACCATGTAGGGAACAACGGCATCCCCCTTTTCATAACCCATTGAGTAATTAGTGTCCGAACACGTATTGTCATCCAGCATTAGCAGATCGTCTCCTTCAACCAATCCAAAATTTTCAACCTGAGGCGCGGTTGCATTCAAGATGCTGTACAGAGAGAACACGTTGTTTCCGGGTTCGGTGCCGGCGTCCCAGACCGTATCAGAAGGGAATATCGTGCCTGTAGTCAGGCGCATGAGATATGTTTCGGTTGTATTGCCGTCATTTCTCACCACAATGCCGTTTGCCGCAACCGTGGATATGCCCGTCTGCTGCCAGCCGAAATTGAATGTTGTAGGTTCAACAACGTAAACCGAGAGTATGACCGGCCGGGCGTACGTAGTGCCGCCTGTGGATATATCCGACCAGTTGGCGGCCTGGTCCAGGTTCCACATGCGGAAATAATAGGTAACATTTGCGACCAGGCCGGTTATCCTGTAACTGCATATGGCCTGCGCGTCAACACCCGCCGTGCTTATCTGAAAATCGGCTTCGTCCCTTTTTGAAGTCCAGAAACTGTCATTTTCGGCGCTTGTCTCGTCCGTTGCCGTTGATATGTGAATTCTTGAACCCCACAAATTGATATCGTCTCTTTCATTATCTCCAGGCGCGCGCCACTGAAGGGTTATGGAACGCGCCAGCCCGCCGGGCACGTGCCATATAGCCGAGACATTGGCCGGTGCCACGAGGTCCTGACCGAAATAGCCGGATTGCAGGACATAGTTCGCGCCGGATAATTTTGTTATCCCCCCCGGCTCGCCGAGCGCGTAGCGAAGGGCGTAATCGTCGCCGGTATAGCCGTCCGCCGGGTCGCCGCCGCTGTCAAACCCGTCCATTGTTATTTCAGCCGTGCTGATATGCATCCTGGGAGAGTCGGCATGCAAAGGAATTACTGACAGGGATACTGCTCCTATTGCCAGGAAGGTTATTGTGAACGATGATTTAATAACAGAAAAAAAACGCATATATGCCTAAAATGCTTGAATTTAGACAACCTTAAACCAAACAGTACACTTCCTGTTTACATTAATATAATTGCAGATTATTTCTGATTTGTCAAGGGAAAGTTTGAAATACTTGTGTAATGTTTTAAGTTAAATGTTAGATGAAAACGACTTGTCTAGGTGCGTTTTTTGACACATTACTCATAACACATTACACGGTTTTGACCGCCACTGAGTACAGAAGTGCCCGTTTATCGGAAGGTTTTGCTATTTCTTTAAGAAACCTTTTCTGCGCCCATCCGCCGAAAAGAATTGAAAGAAAAGGCGAGAGTCCGTAAAAAGTCCCGGTTTTTTCTGTTGTGAAACCATGCTTGCTTAAAAGTTCTTTTAAATTACCGGTATTATACTGGTTGATATGCTGGTTATCCTTCAGTTTTGGGATGATGTTCAGCATGTCAATGAATTCCTCCATGTTTTCCCAGTAACTTGAGTAATTCGGCGTGACTATTACAAGCTGCCCCCCTTTTTTCATCTTCCTTTTTATTTCTTCAAGAGCTTCATCCGGATCATGCAAGTGCTCTATGACGTCAGTCATGAAAACCTTGTCAAAATAACCGTCTTCATAAGGTATTTTATCAAGGGACGCCGCGCTGAATGCGCAGTTTTTGAATCCCTTCCTTTTCTTTATCTTCTCGGCGAATTTGACTGCGTCTTCAAACATGTCTATCCCGTCAACTTCCTTGCATATTTCCGACAGCGAAAAACACAGGTTCCCGGAACCGCACCCCGCGTCCAAAACCACGTCGCTGTTCCTGAAATTTACGATATTCTTTATCAGCGTTATCTTGTTCGCGTGCCAGAACCTCTGCATGCGGCCGCCCTGATGCAGGGCCTTATACTGGTAGTTACCCGCGATTATCTTCGGGTCCAGGTGTTCGCGGACGAAAATCTCAAATATCTGGACCAATAAACTGAATGACGTGACGAATTTGTTTACTTTTGACCCGCCCGAGTGCCTTTCCTTCACTTCCATGGGCACTTCTTCTATTTCCATTCCGTACCTGACGGCTTTTGTTATGAATTTCAGGTCAAAATCGAATCTTTTGGCGCTGATAGGCATAAGCGCCCTGTAGCTATCGGCTTTCATTGCTTTCAGGCCGGATTGTATGTCAGTGAAATTGAAATGCAGGATGGTTCGCGTCATCCAGTTATAAACCTGGCCGAACATCTTTCTGGTAAATCCGGTGGGGTTCATGGATTGCGGATGATATTTGCTCCCCAATACAATATCCGCGTCAAATTCAAGCAGTTTTTCAACTGCCCGCGATACGTCTTCTTTCCGTATCTGCCCGTCGCCGTCCATGAAAACGAAAACGTCTCCTTTTGCCAGCGCGGCGCCTTTCATCAATGAATCGCTTTTGCCGAGTTTTACGGGATTCTTTATCTCAATGATATTCGGGTTTTGGCTGTTCAGGCGCGATAAAACGGCGGAGGTATTGTCGGTGCTCCCGTCGTTGACGAATATGAATTCATGCGAAAAGTGTTTGTCCCGGAGAATACTTTCGATCTCGGAAACAACAAATTCGATGTTCTCGGCTTCGTTGAGCACGGGAAGTATGAAAGATATTGAAATATTATCCATATTTACTATTTATCTCATTTTTCCTATTGCGCAAATTCTACTCGCAAATATCTTACTCTATTTGCATGCTTTTAACAAACAATAGTTTTTCAGCTGTCCCGGACAATGCGGATTTATCTTTAGATCCGCTAATATTGAATGTAATCATATTTATTCCCCTTTTTAACATGGCCCCGTCTAACGGCACCGCATAGCTGCTGAATTGTTCATTTAAGGATATATCCGGTGAAAGCAAATATTTGCTATTTACTATGATTTTTAATTTAATCTGATCGCTATATACTCTTGGCGCCATATTCAGTATTAATCTGCACGACCTTGGCCTTGTTGTATAATAGTAAATATACGGCTCATTATTTGTCGATGAGCGCGCATTCATTTGATCGGTTTGCGCGTTGTCATATTCCGGACACCACCCGTAACCAAACCATAATCTATCGAATATTCTATCGTTGTCTTTTATATTTTTATATTCTTTGCCATGCTCAATTTCATAAACATATATGTCATCCTGTTTAAATATGCGGCTGTAATGTCCGACGTAATTCAAGTATTCCAGCATTTCTTTCGTAGCATAGGGCTCATGCACCAGTATGTACTTGATATTATACAACTCAAATATGCTTTGGGCCACCATTTTGTCGTTTGTTAACGCATTATTGTAATACTGAACCCTGAAACCCCTTAACTCCTGTAATCTTCTTATTGTATTGATAATAGGCATACCCGCGTAATAGAATACTTTATCAGCTCTTGACCTTGCCCCTCCGCCGGACAAAAGCCTTTTTTCGTGTATTGTCTGATAATAAAACGGTTTTGAAAAGGGTGTTCCTATTTCTGAAGTTGAATTCATCCATCCCAAAGGCACTTCTAGCAGGGTCGAATCGCTTTTGTCCTTTGCTATTTCTCTGTATATCCCCGGAACCGTCATCGCTGTTAACGGAATGGGAATACTTATGTACTCAAATAAAATCAATACAGCAACAGAAGTCATAAATACCCTATTTAACTTTGGCTTGTTGATCATATTCAATAAGTAACTTAAGGAGTACCCGGCCATAACAGCAAAACAAACTCCTGTCATCACGCCGAATCTTGTTGGTATTCTAACTGCATTTAGTATTGGTATATATTCAAAGATATAGTAAGAAAACAGGTGCATCTTAAACTTAAGAAAAGGGATGTGCAAAATTGATCCAAATGAAAATAAAACAAACATACATGTTAGAATAAACCATACTTTTACATCGTTATTGCTTCTGATGGCCTTGAAAATAATAAATAAAGTTAGTAATAAGACAATATATCCCGGACTTACGGATCTTTCCAGTAAATCAATATTGTCTGTATGCCTTCCGTTCCCATAAAAAGACTGGCTTGTGTTTGTTTTGAAATAATCAATAATATCGACTCCGGAAGATGTAAATACATTATTTTCTGTTGTTTGATATGCGTTATTTCTAATATCTTGGAATATACTGAATAACATCGGCGATAATATAATTACAAATGTTATACCTGTTACTAATAGTTTTTTAACTACTATTATCAAGTTTGGCGAGACTTTATTCCTGTTTATTAGTGCTTGCAGCGGGATATACAGAACTGTAAACAGGGCAAGATATACCATGTAGTAATAGTGGCATGTTGTTGTTAATGCATAAAATATTCCGCTAAATACGGCATTTTTGTAATATTTACCTTCATCTATTGTTTTCGTTAGATAATAAATATAAAAAGGCATCCATTCCGTATGCAGCAGATCATAATATCCTTGCTCCATCCTCGCGAATCTCCAAGGATTGAACGCAAATACTATTCCCGCGATGAAAGCCGCGTATTTATTTCCGGTCAAATAACGCACTAATAGATACATGCCAAATCCGGAAAATACATATGAAATGATAACAAAGATATTGCTTATAAATACCAGATTAAATATATACTGAAAAGGTATGGATATAAGGTTGTTGAAAATCATGAAGTTTGCCGTTAATAATTCTATCCCATTTGGATAAAACACATAATTCGAATAAAAGGGATTAGCATGAAGATCTAACAGCGCTTTTTTTGTCCACCACATATTCCATATAAAAAATGGACTGTCAAAACCCGCTCCCGGTATATGCGTGAATATCTTAAATACCAGCGGGTATGTCATGATAATCGACAGTAATGAATACGCCAGCAATACTAGGTAGTTTTGTTTGTTTTTCATGTTTCTTTCTGATCGGTTCGTGTTACGGAGTCAATGATATATAAGAAAACATTCAAAGTATATCTTTGAGGGGTTGGCCTGTTTTAAGCGCCATTTTCCTGGCTTGTTCGAATTCAACACTTGATTTCGTATTTCCGTCGTGCAGGTAGGCGATTTTGCGGGTTTTGCCTGATTTTCTGGCAAGTATATGGCGCAGGACGGGTATACGGCGGATGCCGAGCGTGGTGGTTTCGCGGAATATGATGAGGACCATCTCACCTTCATCGCGCGGAGCGCACAGCGTTGAAAGCATCGTTCCCGGCCGGCCTTTTTTCATTATTATATGCGTCAGCCACGTATCTTTCGCTCCGGCTTTCAGCAGGAGTTCCATTACATAAGGATATACGCGGGGGTCCAAATCGTCTATGTTGGTTTCAAGCAGGATGACTTCGTCTCCGGGCGCGCTGCCTCCGGGAATTCTTCCGATTACGGCTTGAAGCATGTTGGGGGCCTTGGTTATGAACTTGGTTCCGCCGCCGAATCCTGATTTTTCGATTATCATCGGGGGCATGGCGCCGAATCCCGACGCGATGTTTGAGATGATTGCCGCGCCGGTCGGGGTGGTCAGCTCGCAGGAAGAGTTGTCCGAGTATACGGGTATTTTGTTTTCTTTTATTATCTCAAGAGTGGCCGGCGCCGGCCTGCCTATATTGAGCTGTGAAGCCCGGATCTCTGTTATGCCTAGCAGTTCGGCCGCGAGGCATGAACCCGCGGTGTCAATCAGCGTGTCGATGGAATTCAGTTCATGGAAGTGAACCTTATCTTTGGGGACGCCGTGGACCCTGGACTCGGCCCTGATTAATGTTTCAATTATCGCGATGGATTTAGCCTTGGTTTCAGCCGGCAGGGAAGAGCGCCTGAGTATTCTAAGCATCTCATACGGGGAATTAAAATGCCTCAGGCCGGTGACTTGCACGGTTTTCGCGGGGCAGTGGTAATGGCTTGCCGCGGCGCATTTCAGCTTCCAGTCCTTGACGCGAAGCGCCCGTTTAAGTCTTTGTTCCAGAGCGGCGGCCGGGACGCCGGCGTCTATCAGCGACGCGATTATCATGTCGCCCGCTATCCCCGAAGCGCAATTAAAATATAGTACTTTTTTCATAATAATATCTCAGTCATGTAGACGGCACTTAAGTGCCGTCTACATGAAATTGATCCTAAGCCCGGTCTATCGGGATTTGAATGCTGCTACGGTGCCCCAAATGATACTGATTATAACTGGAGAATTCATACATCCCCGCCTCCGCTGCTAACCCAGTTTTTATCGGATTATTGTGCATATATTCAAGCCATTTATGAAATGCAATTTCGTCTCTGAGGCCGGTATCGTAAAATCCTTCCTGCCATACAGGAGAATACCTCCTCTTCCCTTTCCCATTTGCATCCCGTAGACCGGCACTTAAGTGCCGGTCTACCATTTCGTTGTATTTTCTTGCAAAGTTGCCTTTGATATGCTGCATGATCTTTGAAATACTTTGCAGTTCAGATTTAGGTTGAATTAACATATGGATGTGATCAGGCATTATGACATATCCAAACAGCTTAAAATCTAACAAATATCTATGATATCCTATTGAAAACAACAGAAATCTGGCATGGTCACTGTTATTAAATATTTTTCTTCTAAAAAAAGTGACTGTTGTAACGAAATATACGGCACCGTCCTCAAAATAACGCTTAATTGCCCCCATGTACTCCCCCCATTTCAGGCCGGCACTTAAGTGCCGGTCTACTGATTATTTGTCCTGGACCCTGGACCCTTTGTTAATTAAACTTGCTATCACGCCGGCGCCGAAGCCGTCATCAATATTAACGACGCTCACGTTGGCGGCGCAGGAATTCAGCATGGTCAGGAGCGCCGAGACGCCCTTGAAGGAAACGCCGTATCCGACGGAAGTCGGAACGCCTATCACAGGGCAGCTGACCAGCCCGCCGACAACGCTGGCAAGCGCTCCTTCCATTCCGGCGCAGACCACGATGCAGGACGCGCCGAGCAGGCGTTCCTTGTGCTTGAACAGGCGGTGGATGCCTGCAACGCCGGCGTCGTATATCCTTTCAACCTTGTTTCCCAGTATCTCAGCGGTAACGGCGGCTTCCTCAGCCGTTCCTATATCTGTCGTGCCCGCTGTTACGATACATATATATGATCCGTGCGCGGGCCGGACAAGAGAGCGCTTGACCGCGATTATCCTCGCGAGCTCGAAGTACTCGGCCTTCGGGAAGGCCTTTTTAACTGCGGAAAATTCTTTTTTTCCGATTCTGGTGACGATTACCGGGCCGTTCCCTTTTGACAGCCCGCGGGCTATGGAAATTATCTGCTTGACGGTTTTTCCCTCGCCGTATATAGCTTCGGGAAAACCCTGCCTTTCATACCGCTCAGGTTCCGGCTGGCAGAATTGATGAAAATCATTAGTTTTGTGTTTCATAGCGTTAATTATGCAGACCGGCACTTAAGTACCGGTCAACGGTAAAATTTATAGAAATTTCAATCAAAATGCGGGGATTGCCGCATGTTGGACAAAAGACCATCCATCTCTTTTACGGATTCTATTTTGCAGAACCTGTTCCTTATTGACGAGGCGCCGGGCATGTCTTTGAGGTAATAAGCGACGATCTTGCGCATGCGTATCAGTCCGCGCTTTTCGCCGTATAGCTCAACGGCGAGTTCGGCGTGTTTTCTGAAGTTGTCTATGCGCGTTTCCCATGTGGAGTCCGGGAGTTTTTCGCCGGTGTTTAGAAAATGCTCGATTCTCGCGAAGATGCCGAAATCGCCTATCGCGCCCCTGCCTATCATGATACCGTCGCAGTCCGTCCGTTCAAAGAAATTCAGCGCGCTCGTTTCGTTCGTTATCCCGCCGTTGCCTATTACCGGTATCCGCGCGAATTCCCCGGCTTTTCTTATCGCGTCAAGGTCGGGAGCGCCTTTGTGGCCGGAAGCCGCGGGACGGCCGTGTATGATGACCGCGCTTATCCCGTTTTCTTCCGCGATATTGACGAATCTCGGAGCTATGTTTTCCCCCGAATTCCTGCCGATGCGTATTTTTGCGGTTACTGGAATCCTGACGGCTTTTGAGGTTGATTCCATAATAGCCGAGGCGGCCTTTTCATTTGAAAGCAGAACCGCTCCGGCGCCGGATTTCGCTATTTTGGGCACGGGACAGCCGAAATTGATGTCAATGATATCCGCCCCGCACTGCTCGGCCGTTTTTGCCGCCGCTGCCATGGATTCCGGATCCGGGCCGAATATCTGAATACTGACAGGATGCTCGGCGGCTGTCAGCTCAAGCATTTTATGCGTGCGTTTATGGCCGTGCGCCAGCGCTTTTGACGATACCATCTCGCTGCAGACAAGACCGGCCCCGCCCTCAATTGCAAGCCGGCGGAACGGGCCGTCGGTAATGCCCGCCATCGGGGCGAGAAAGATGTTGTTGCGGAGTTTCAGTTTGCCGATGAGAAGCGGTCTGAGGTAACCGGATATTTTAACGGTATGTGGCATAAGAATAGATATGGATCCCCGATTAAAACACTCGGGGTTGACCCTTCGCTTAAATGGATCCCCGATTCAGACACTCGGGGATGACCGAGGTGAGGCCTACGGTCACTTTATTTCGGCTTTTTTGCGCAATCCGTCAAGCCACACCGGGATTGCCTGCTGTATCCTGATGTTTTTAATAGCGATTTCAAGCCGTTTTTTCATTTCATTGTCAAATTTGGCTTCCTTGGCGGGTTTTCTTCCTTCAAGTTTGACAATGTGATAGCCGTTCGCGCCTTTTATGGGCTGGCTGATCTCTCCTACCTTCATTTCGAACGCAACCTTTTCTATCTCAGGGAGTATCATGCCGCGCGTGAAATAGCCAAGGTCGCCGCCCTTGTCCTTGCTCGCCGTATCCATAGATTTTGCCTGAGCCATCTTCGCGAAATCCGCCCCGGCGTTTAGTGAAAGCGAGATGTCGTTCGCCTCATTAGGCGCCAGTACGTAAATCTGTCTCAGGCGCACCTGTTCAGGTTCCCCGAGAACCGCTTTATTGGCTTCAAAGAAAGTCTTGACGTCTTCGGGCGTCACTTTTATCTTGAATTCTTCAATAATCATTTTATCAGCGAGCATTGAGATCCTTATCAGATCCTTCGCCGGATTGGACAATTCGCCCGTAATGCCCATATCGACGGATTTTTTCTTTATCTCACGGTCGGAGATCGTCACTTTCTTGCGCTCCGCTTCGTTTGATATCATTATTTCGTTGACCATCCTGTCAAGCGCGTCCTGCGCCTGCGCGGGATACAACTGGATGATGCGCGTGTAAAGAGCGTCCTTGGTTACCGGAACGCCGTCAATCGTGGCCAGCACGGTTTCAAGCTTCATTTCCGGCTTGGGTTTGGCATCCTGCGCCGCATAGCACACTGCGGTGACAAATAGTACTGCCGATACTGCCATAAGTTTTCTGCTTAGCATCTTACCCTCCAGATTAATCTTAATGTCTTCCGTCGTCCGTCTTCCGTTGTTTTTCTTCCGTCTTCCTTCTTCCATCTTCCGTCTTTCTCAATGCCAGTTCCTTATTTTCATGCTGGGCTCTATTTTCTGGGCTTTCAAACACGAAAAACCTTTCCCGGCGCGGCTTTTCTTAAGTTTGTAATATCCCGCGCACGCTATCATAGCTGCGTTATCGGTGCAAAGCGCTCGCGACGGAAGAAAAACATCCAAACCCGTCTCAGCGGCTCTTTTCAGAAAGGCCTTCCGAAGCGAAGAGTTCGCCGCGACCCCGCCGCCCAGAACCACTTTTCTTAATTTGAAGTGTTTTGCCGCGGAGAAAGTCTTTTCGGTAAGTGTTTCCGTTACCGCCGCCTGGAACGAGGCGCATATGTTAAAAAGAGCTTTTGAATCAGGTCCTGGAAGGCCATTGTTCTTTACATGATTGACAACCGATGTCTTGAGCCCCGAAAAAGAGAAATCCCATGTGCCCGGCATGAGCGGCCTTGGGAACCTTATGCTTTCAGGGTCCCCTTTTTTTGAGATCGCGTCTATCACCGGGCCTCCGGGGTATTCAAGATTTAGCAGTTTAGCCACCTTGTCATACGCCTCGCCCGCCGCGTCGTCGCGGGTTCCGCCAAGATATTCGTATTTTCCGAAATCCCGGACAATAATAAGTTCGGTATGCCCCCCTGAAACTACCAGGCTCAGGTAAGGCGGGCGAAGGTCCTTGCGTTCAAGACACGCAGCGTACAAATGGCCTTCAATGTGATTGACGTCTATAAGCCTCGCGCCGCGCATGAACGAGAGCGTCTGCGCAGCGACCTGCCCTACCAGAAGCGAGCCGGCCAGCCCGGGACCCCTTGTATATGATATCGCGGCGACCCTTTTTCCGATATCACGCATCTTAAGCCCGGCTTGGGATAGAGCGGCGGAGACAACCCAGTTGATGTTTTCCAGATGCGCGCGGCTCGCGAGCTCAGGCACGACTCCGGAATACTTTTTGTGGATAGCCGTCTGCGAAGAGACAATATTCGAGATTATTTTCCTGCCGCCGCGCACTATGGAAGCGGAAGTTTCATCGCAGGATGTTTCGATACCGAGAATAAACATAATAATTGTTAAATTGCTGAATGGTTAAATGGCTAATACTACTAATGGCTGAATGGCTAAACGGCTAAAATGGTTAATAATACTAAAGGCTGAATGGTTCTATGGCTAAATTGCTGACGTCTTTAACCGTATAGCCATTTGGCCATTTAGCCATTGCTTCTCTTATTTCAATAAATCCGTCAAATATACGAATTCTATCCCTTTTTCGGCGAATTTCGGTATGTATTCCCGCAGGGCCGGCACGACGTTCTTTTTGTCAATGTGCCCTATTGCTATAGACCTGCCGCGGGTGTCGGCTTGTTTTAATAGAAGGTCAAGCTGTTTCCTGACCGCCGCGGGATCGTCTTCTACATCAAGGAATATTCTGTTCTGTATGAAAGGCATTTTAAGTTCTTTTGCTATCTGAGCCGCTTTTGATTTTGGCGTTGTGTAGGAATCAAAATAGAACAGTTTGTTTTCTTTCACCAGTTTCAGAAAAACCCTCATTTTATCGGCGTCTGCGCTGAAAGCGGAGCCCATGTGGTTGGACACGCCGGCGACACCGGGGACACTTTCCAGATTGGAGTTGAATATTTTTTTAATCTCGGAGGCTGTCATGCTTTTAAGAATCGCGGCCTTGCCGGGATTTATGTTCGGGTATCCTTCCGGTTCCAGGGGCATGTGCAGGATGTATGGCCTTTTGAGCTTCGTGAGCTGTCCGGCAAGCGTTTTGGAGTAGGCTTCCTTAGGGAGTATTGCGAATGTTATCGGAACGCCGAGGTCAAGAAAACCGGAAATATTCTTGGTATAACCCAAATCATCTATGACAATAGCCACTTTTTTCAGCGGCTGCGCCTTTAATGACGGGTTGAATATCATCCGGTACAGCAGCACCCTGTTGAATGAGATCCTTATCTCGGTTTTTTCGCCGTCAAGCGCCGACGCGGAATAACTGAATGACAAATTGCCGGACAATGCCTGGATATCCTTGAACAGTTTCTCCGGAGAGGTCTTTTTCGGCAGGGATATTTCCTTGAAATACTCGACCCACACATGCGTTTGGGAAGTCTTTTCAAGGCGCGACTGTGACAGAATGTTAGGATCGCTTATCCCGTTCCTTACGAGAACATCGGAAAGAGCCGAATCAAACTTCACCGCGTACTGCGTGTAGTCCTTTTTGGAAGTTTGCAGGTAAATCCAGACAAGCACGCCGAAAAGGAACAGGACGGCTATGAACAATACGCCCGGAAGCCCGCTTTTATTGTCTTTTGATGATTTGTTTTTGGACATATAAATTAAATGGTCAAATGGCTGTATGGCCAAATGGTTAAAGACGTTAGCAATTTAACAATTTAACCATTTAGCAATTGTCTTACTATTTTATTCCCGAAAATACTTCGCGCGCCTTGAGCAGTTCGATTGACCTTAGCAGAGCGACGTCTTCAACGCGGTCTTGCTTTTTAACCGCCGATTCGGGCTCTTTTCCCTGCGCGTATACCTCTTCTCCCTGCGTGTACAGTTTGACTTCCACTTCGGGCGTGACGGGGATGATAATATCGGGAGTTATCCCTCCGGCGCCTGTTTTTTCGTCCCTGTGTATGCATCTGCCGGAAGGGGTGTAATACTTTGCCGTGGTGAGCCTCAAACCGTAACCCTCCGTGAGAGGATAAACGGATTGAACGCTTCCCTTGCCGAATGTAGTTGTTCCGACAAGGAGCCCTCGCTTCAGGTCCTGGACAGCTCCCGCTACGATCTCCGAACCGGAAGCCGAACCTCGGTTGACAAGCACAATGAGCGGAAGGTCTCCGTAAGGCGCTTTGACTTTCGCGTAGTAATCCCTGCGCGAATCGGCTTTTCTGCCCTGAATATACACTACAACCTTGTTTTCGCCTATGAATTCCCTGCATACATCCGCGGCTTCATCAAGAAGGCCGCCGGGATTATTGCGCAGGTCAAGAATCAGGGACTTCATGTCTTTTTTCTCGAGGATAGCGAGTTCCTTCCTCAGGTCTCTCGTAGTATTGGCGTTGAATTCCGTGAGCTTTATGTACCCTATCCGGTTTTCGAGCATCCTGCCGGAAATAGTTTCAATTTTTATGATCTCGCGCGTTATCGTGAAATCGATAGGTTCTTTCGCGCTTTCCCTGGCTATCGTTATCGTCACTTTCGTGCCGGGCGTGCCGCGCAGTTTCTTGACGGCTTCTTCTACGGTAATGCCCTGAGTGCTCTGCCCTTCTATCTTTATGATTTTGTCATCCGGAAGTATGCCGATACGGTACGCGGGTGTGCCGAGAAGAGGAGTGACGACAGTGAGCCACTCGCTTTTTATGGAGATCCTTATACCCAACCCGCCGAACTGGCCTTCCGTTTCCGTCTTCATTTCCTTGTAAACTTCCGGCTCCATGAACTGCGAGAACGGGTCGAGAGTCTTGACCATCCCTTTTATGGCGCCGTTCAGAAGGTCCTTGGGCTGCTTTTCTTCTACATAGTTTTCCTCAATGAACGTCATTATGTCCACAAGCATCTTAAGCTGGTCATAGGTCTTGTCGACAGCGGCCCTGACCGGGCTGAACGTGGAATAAATCAAAGTCAGCGCGATTACTGCGCCTGAAACAAAAATTGTGAATTTACGTTTCATGATAACTCCTTTTGAATTCTAAAATTGCTAAATGGCT